>NZ_VFWB01000008.1:0-329066 GCF_006442375.1 Mesorhizobium sp. B2-2-4
GTAGTCGAAGGTGGTCTGCTGGAGCTGCGGCAATATTTGCGTGGTGCTGAACAGCACCGCGCCGACCGCCATCATCACCAGGAAAGATGTGCCGAACTGGCGGGTGAAAACCAGCCGCATGTCGACGATCGGATCGCGATGGCGAAACTCCCAGGGGATCAGGAAAAGGAACGAGACGGCCGAGATCACGGCGAACGTCGTGATGAAGCCCGACGCAAACCAGTCGTTGCGCTGGCCCTCGTCAAGGAAGATCTCAAGGGATCCGAGCGCCAGCACGACGAAGATGAAGCCGACCCAGTCGATCTTGAGGCCATCCTTCAGCCTCTCTTGGCGCTCGCGCTCCAGCACGTCTGGTTCGACCAGCAGCCATTGCACAAGGGCCAACGACATGATGCCGAAGGGCACGTTGATGAAGAAGATCCAGTGCCAGGAGAAATGGTCGGTCAGCCAGCCGCCGATGGTCGGCCCGACCGTCGGTGCAACGATGACGGCGATGCCGTAGAGCGCGAAGGCCTGCGAGCGTTTTTCGGGCGGGAAAGTATCGGCGAGGATCGACTGCTCGCTGGGTGCCATCCCACCGCCGCCCAGTCCCTGAAGGATGCGAAACAGGATCAGCATTTCCAGGTTCGGCGCGAGGCCGCAGAGCAGCGACGCGAGCGTGAAGGTAGCGACGCAGATCATGTAGTAGCGTTTGCGGCCGATCACGCCTGCGAGCCAGCCGCTGATCGGGATGATGACGGAATTGGCGACCAGATAGGTGGTGATGATCCAGGTGCTTTCGTCCATTCCGGCCGCGAGGCTGCCGGCTATGTTGCGCAGCGCCACATTGGCAATGGACGTATCGAGCACCAGCATGAAGGTGGCGATGGAGACGACGATGGCGATAAGCCAGGGATTGCGCCCGCCCGCGGCGGACCGGCTTTCGCCGGCTTGCGCGGTCGCCTGGCCGGTCATCGCACCTTGACCGTCGGCACGACGGACATGCCGGGCCCGAGCAGCAGGCCGGTCTTCTTGTCGAAGACGATCTTCACGGGCACGCGCTGCACCACCTTGACGAAATTGCCGGTCGCGTTCTCTGCGGGCAGCAGGCTGAAAGCGGTTCCGCTGCCGGCCTGGATGCTGTCGACGTGGCCCCTGAAGGTCTGCTCCGGGTAGGCGTCGATATCGATCTCGACGGGCTGGCCAGGCCGCATAAGGTCGAGTTGTGTTTCCTTGAAGTTGGCCTTCACCCACACGTCCTCGGGCACGAACATCATCAGCACTTGCCCCGGTTGGGCATATGCGCCCACGGCGGCGGATATGTTCGTCGCCCGTCCGGCCACCGGAGCGGTGATCGAGGTGCGGGAAAGCGCGGTGCGGGCCTGCTCTTCGCTGGCATGGGCCTGGTCGAGTTTTGCCGCCACGCTTTTGCGCTGGGCCTCGAGGACGGCGACTTGTCTCTGGGCCGCCACGACGTTCGCCTGCGAGCTGTCGAGCGTCGCCTGGGCCTGGCGAAGCGTCGAGGCAGCCTGTTGCGCCTGCTGCAGCGTTCCGGTTCCCTTGGCAAGCAATTCGCTGTTGCGCTGATTTTCGGCTTTCGCGAAATCAAGCGCTGCCCGGCCTTGCGACACCTGCTTCTGGGCTTGGTCCACCTTGGCCTGCTGCGCTTCGATCTGGGCTGCGATGTCGGCGGTTTCGGCGTCGGCCTGCGCCACCTGCGCCTGAACCTGCTTGAGGGATGCCTGATAATCCCTGTCGTCGATGCGCAGCAGGACGTCGCCGGCCTTTACGCTCTGATTGTCGGTCACCGCCACATCGGTGATGCGGCCGGCGATTTCGGCACCTATGGTTACGGTACGGGCGTCGATGAAGGCATCGTCGGTCCATTCATACTGTCGCGCCTGGAGCCACCAGATTATCGCTGCGGCCGATGCCAGCAGCAGAACAAGGATGACCGCGGCGGTGACGTAGGGGTGCCGCCTGAGCGAGCCGAACAGGCCCTCTTTGTTCCCGGCGGAAGCATCGAGGTCCTGTTTCGGTTGTGGGCGCGACGAGGCGCGCTTCGGTCGTGCATCGGGGCGACGTTTTGTTTGAGGTCTTTCGTCGACCGGTGCGACGTCTGGAGAGTTCGTGTCCACGTTAGCGGTCCGCGGTAGGGTTGGTGCGGCAAAGGCCGCGTGCTGGAAGGACGTAAATCAACGGACCCGCGTCCGAAAAAGTTCCTGTTTCAGATTGAGCGTTTGTGGCCGGCCGCGCTAGGCGAAGTGCAGCAGCATCATCACCAGCACGATGCCGACAAGTCCCGCAATGAAGACGATACGGCGCGTTCGCGTTCGCAGGATAATCTCGCCTTGCCGCGCATCCTCTGCGGAAAAACAGGCCCCTCCTTGTCGGGATCGTTGCTCATGAGCTGCTCCTTCCGACGAATTTGGAGTGTCTCAGGCAGCTAAACCTGCTCATCCCGGCAAGGTTCCCCAGAAATCACGGGGGCTGACGGCCGGGGTCACGCTTTGCCAGCCGACAAGCGCAAGCCAGTCCGGGCCACGCCGGGAGCGCCATCAGTCGGCCGGCAACGCATAGGCGATCACGTCGTCGCCGACCTTCGTCTCCATGAAATGATGACCGCCGGGCGCGATGACGACATATTGCCGGCCGCCGACCTCATAGGTCATCGGGGTGGTCTGGCCGCCAGCGGGCAGATCCGTCTGCCAGACCACCTTGCCGGTCTTGATGTCGATGGCGCGCAGCTTGTCGTCCGTCGCCGCCGCGATGAAGATCAGGCCGCCGGCGGTCACGAGCGGCCCGCCATTGTTTGGCGTGCCGATATCCAGCGGCAGCATGGACGGGATGCGCCAAGGGCCATTCTCGACCGCCTCGCCGAGCGGCTTGTCCCAGAGCGTCTTGCCTGTCTTCAGCTCGATGGCACGGATATGGCCGTAAGGCGGCTCGGAACAAAGCAGCCCCGTCGAGAGGCGCCAGCCCGCGTTGACGGCAATGGCGTAGGGCGAACCCATCTGCGGGTCACCCATGTCCTTGGCCCTTTTCGAAGCGCCGCCCTGTTCGATCGACCTGAAGCCTATCTGGTCCGCCTTTTGGCGCGGTATCAACTGATCATAGTTGGGCATGTCGTTGTAATTGGCGACCAGGATGCCGGCGTCGGTGTCGACGGCAACGCTTCCCCAGTCGGAGCCGCCATTGTAGCCGGGATATTCGATGAAAGGCTTGTCCACCGTGGGGGGCGTATATTCGCCCTGGTAGGAAGCCTGCCGGAACTGGATGCGGCAGTAGAGCTGGTCGAGCGGACTCATGCCCCACATATCCTTCTCGGTCAGCACAGGCTGGTCGAGATGGGCATAGCCGGAATAAGGCTGCGTCCTGGACAATTTCTCTGGTTCGACGCCGCCCGACGGCACCGGCCGTTCTTCGACCGGGAACAGCGATTTTCCGGTCTTGCGATCGAGCACATAGGTCTGGCCCTGCTTGCTGGGCACGATGATTGCGGGAACCTTTCCGTCGGTAGACGGAATATCGACGAGCGTCGGCTGCGAACCGAGGTCATAGTCCCAAAGGTCGTGATGGACGGTCTGAAAATGCCAGACCGGCTTGCCCGTCGTGACATCGATGGCGACGATTGAGGAATTGTATTGGTTTTCGAAGTCCTTGCGATCGACACCATAATAGTCGACGGCGGCGTTGCCGAGCGGCAGGAAGACATAGCCGAGCTGCGGATCGGCGGCGGCTACGGTCCACATGTTCGGCGTGCCGCGCGTGTAGGTATCGCCCTGGGGCGGTGCGCCCGTGCGGTCCGGATGGCCCATGTCCCAAGCCCAGACCAGTCTCCCCGACATCACGTCATAGCCGCGCACGACGCCTGACGGCGCATCCTCGGCCTGGCCGTCCAGTACCTGGGCGCCAAGCACGGCAATGCCGCGCACGACGGTCGGAGGCGCCGTCACCGAATACCAGCCGGGCACGGTCTTGCCGAGCCCCTGGGTGAGATCGACGACGCCCTGCTGGCCGAAATCGCCACATGCCTTTCCGGTCCTGGCGTCGATGGCAATCAGCCTTGCATCGAGCGTGCCCCACAGGATGCGTGTTGCGCATGGTCGATCGGCGCTTGCGCCTGGAACGGCGTAGTAGGCGACGCCCCGGCAACTGGCGCCGTATGGGATGGCGGCGTCGGATACCTTCGGATCATAGCGCCACTCCTCCTTGCCGGTTGCCGCGTTGGCCGAGATGACGATGCCCTTGGCCGAACATGCAAACAGGTGCCCGTCCACTTCGAGGGGGGTGTTTTCCGGGGAGTATTTGTCGGTCGCCGCCTTGCTTGGCATATCGCCCGTGTGGAAATCCCAAACTTTGGTCAGCTTCGCGACGTTGTCGGCGGTGATCTGTTTGAGAGGCGAATAGCGGGTGGCAAGTTCCGAGCCGCCATAGACGGGCCAATTCGGTCCAGCCTGGTGTATCGCGACATCGGGCTGAGGGCTGACCGGAGACTGACCAGATGCGCTTCCTGCGGCGGGTGGCGTGACCGGGGCAACCGGGGATGCCTCCTGGGATTGTGCCGAGGGCGTGAAATGCTGAAGCCCGATCGCGCAGCCGACAATGAAAAGGGCAGCGGATGCGGTCGCGCAGCCGCGGTCGCGAACCCGTTTCGCGTGCCCGGCGCGAAAGGCAGGCAAGGTCAAAAGAACGAAGATCAGGGTGACCGTCGGCGCGAGCACCCGGGGCATCAACCCCCAGCCGTCCATGCCAACTTCCCAATAAGCCCAGGCGAGCGTCGCGATCCAGGTCAGGACGTAGAGCCAGACTCCGGCGGCATTGCCGCTCAAAAGCAAAACACCCGCCGCCAGGAGAGCCACTCCGGTGGGCAAATAGTACCAGGAGCCGCCCAGCGCGACGAGCCAGGCGCCGCCTGCGCCGATCAGCAGACCAAGTATTGCCAGCAGCACACCCACGAACATAGTCCACCAGAAGGCGACGCCGGAGCGACGCCTGTCCGCGAGATTCGGATTGGCAGAAGTCATGACAGCATTTCCATTACGACAGGCTCATGATTGTTTCGAACGCTGGCCGTCCCGCATGGTTGCGATCGGCCGCGGTTTTCGAGGGTGCTCCCAACTCACCATTTTGTGAGCATTCCGCGCCGACGGAACCTTTGTCGCTTTGCCGCCGTTAGGCGCTCGATCCAAAAGCTTGTTCCAAGCGAAAAATCGGCGAGGATGCCGCAGGTCTTTTCCAGCAACGCCAATGGGATTGCCCGCTTCTTTCTGTGGGGTGTTTGCTGTTTCGCGCTTCTGGCGGCCGTCGGCGGCACGGCGTTTTTGCGTTCAGGGTTCGTTACCGGCGTGGGGCAACCGGTGGCTCAGGCCGTTCCGTTCAGCCACAAGCATCATGTCGGCGATATCGGACTGGACTGTCGTTATTGCCACAACGGGGTCGAGACATCAGCCTCGGCGGGGCTGCCGGCGACAGAAGTGTGCA
This sequence comes from Mesorhizobium sp. B2-2-4, assembly GCF_006442375.1. NCBI lineage: Bacteria > Pseudomonadati > Pseudomonadota > Alphaproteobacteria > Hyphomicrobiales > Phyllobacteriaceae > Mesorhizobium > Mesorhizobium sp. B2-2-4. The sequence continues at coordinate 5,464 of NZ_VFWB01000008.1, forward strand.
TGACCTGTCATTCGCAGCTCTTCACCAATGCCGAGATGTTGGCGCCGGTGCGCGCAAGTCTCGCCTCGGGACAGCCGCTGCAATGGCAGCGGGTCAATTCGGTGCCGGATTTCGTTTACTTCAACCACTCCATCCATATCGCCAAGGGCATCGCCTGCGAGACCTGCCATGGCGCGGTCGACGAGATGCCGCTGACGCGACGGGCGCATTCATTGTCGATGGAATGGTGCCTTGGCTGCCACCGCGACCCCGGTCCCAACCTTCGCCCGCCGCAAGCCGTTTTCCTGATGCACTGGAAGCCGCCTAACGACATCGAGCAGATCCGGCGTTCCCTGATCAGCGTGCTCGACATTCATCCCGAGACCATGACGGATTGCTATGTCTGCCACCGTTGACCGAAATCCGGCTTTCGATCTTGCGGCATTGCGGGTCGCCGCGGCGGGGCGCGAGCCATGGCGAAGCATGGACGAACTGGCTGACACGGCGGAGTTCCAGCGCTTTGTGGAGGCGGAATTCCCCGCGATGGCCGATCCCCTTCAGCCTGGCTTCGACCGGCGCACCGTCCTGAAACTGATGGGTGCATCGCTGTCGCTGGCCGGACTGGCCGCCTGCAGCGAGGCCGAGAGCATCGTGCCTTATGTCCGCCAGCCGGAGAACATCATTCCCGGCCGGCCGCTCTACTACGCGACAGCCCTCTCCAGCGACGGCTACGGCATCGGAGCCGTGATCGAGAGCCATGAGGGCCGGCCGACAAAGGTCGAGGGTAACCCGGATCATCCGGCATCGCGCGGCGCCACCGATGCCGTCATGCAGGCGGCGGTGTTGTCGCTGTTCGATCCCGAGCGATCTCGCACGCCGCTCAAGCTGGGCGAGCCCGCAAGTTACGATGAGTTCCTGAAAGATATCGCCGAACTGGCTGGTGGATTCCTCGCTTCAGGCGGGCAAGGGCTGGCATTGCTGCTCGAGGCGACGACATCGCCGACGACGAAGGCGCAGATCGCGGCGCTGAGGGTGCGCTATCCCAGACTTCGCGTCTTCCGCCACGATCCGCTTGCGGCCAATTCCGGTGAACAGGCAACGGGTACATTGTTCGGCAGGCCGTTGACGGCGATCTACCGTTTCGACCGCGCCGATGTGATCGTCAGCCTGGATGCCGATTTCCTGGGCGATGGGCCGGGGCGCCTGGCCTATGCTCGTGATTTCGCGCAGCGGCGGCGGGTGCGCAAATCGACGGACACGATGAGTCGCCTCTATGTCGTCGAGACGACTCCCACCATCACGGGTGCTGCCGCCGACCATCGCCGAGCTATCAGGTCAAGCGCCGTCGCAAGCGTTGCGGCGGCGATCAAGGCCGCCCTCGATGGCGACAATGCCGCGGCCGGCTTGTCGCCGCTCGATCCGGAGTGGATAAAGGCGCTTGCCGATGATCTGCACAGTGCCGGCCGCAATGCGCTTGTGGTGGCCGGAGCGCACCAGGCACCGATCGTGCATGCCTTGGCCCTAGCGATGAATGCCAGGCTTGGTGCCCTTGGCAACACGCTGCAATTGATCGAGCCGCCTGATGCCATGCCGGTGGATGGCGATCTTGCCACGCTCTGCCGGGCCATCACGGATGGTTCGATCGACAAGACCGTCGTGCTCGGCGCCAATCCCTTGCACACGGCGCCATCGGACATCGATGCGCGGAAGGCTCTTTCGAGCCTGAAGCTTCTTGTCCACTGGGGACTCTACCGCGATGAGACGGCGTTTCTGGCTCGCTGGCATATCCCAGCCGCGCACGAGTTGGAGAGCTGGAGCGATATCCGGGCCTATGACGGTACGGTCTCGATCGTGCAGCCGCTCATAGAGCCTCTGTTCGGTGGCAAGAGCCTGCATCAGTTGCTTGCCGCGCTGGGCGGTGAATTCGGCCCCAATGCGCAGGCACCGGTGCGCCGGACGTGGGCCGCCATGGACGAGGTGGCCTGGCGCAAGGCGCTGCGCGAGGGCATCGTGCCGAACACTGCTGCTGGTCCCGCTGCCGTTTCGGCACCGCCGGATAGCGATGGCTCGGCACCCAATGCCGCCACCAAGGGGTTGGAGGTTCGCTTCGTCGCCGATCCCTGGCTTCGCGACGGCCGCCACGCCAATTCATCCTGGCTTCAGGAATTGCCCCGGCCGTTAAGCAAGCTCGTCTGGGGCAATGCGGCGCTGGTCTCGCCAGCCACCGCGCAGCGCCTGAGGCTCGAAAACGGGCAGGTGGTCAACCTGGCGCGGGACGGCAGGACGCTGGACGCACCCGTCTGGATCACGCCGGGACAGCCTGACGACACAGTGACGCTGTCGCTCGGTTTTGGACGCAAGGCCGGCTCGGTGGCGGCACTCGCGGGCGGCTACGATGCCTTCGCGATCCGGACCAGCGATGCGCCATGGTTTGCCGACGATGTCGTCCTGAGCCCGCGCGGCGGTTCGGCGCGTGTAGTCACGACCCAACATCATCAAGCGATGGAGGGCAGGGCGATCATCCGCCATGCTTCGCTCGATGCGTTCAGGGCAAATCCCCATTTCGTGCGCGACCACGCGCCCCCAGCGCCCGTGGAATCGCTCTACCCCGACTGGAGCTACGACCAGGAAGCCTGGGGCATGTCGATAGACCTGTCGGCCTGCATCGGCTGCATGGCCTGCGTGTCGGCCTGTCAGGCCGAGAACAACATCGCAACGGTGGGGCCGGACGAGGCGGCACTCGGACACGAAATGCACTGGCTGCGCGTCGACCGCTACTATGCGGGCGGGATCGACGATCCGGACATGTTCTTCCAGCCAGTGCCGTGCATGCATTGCGAGAAGGCCCCCTGCGAGGTCGTCTGTCCGGTCAATGCGACCATCCATACGCATGACGGTCTGAACGCGCAGGTGTACAACCGCTGCATCGGCACGCGCTACTGTTCGCAGAACTGTCCCTACAAGGTGCGGCGGTTCAATTTCCTGGAGTACCAGGAGTTCGACAATGACAGCGCGGGACCGGAGCAGGCCGTCCACAATCCCGATGTCACCGTGCGTTCGCGCGGCGTCATGGAAAAATGCAGCTACTGCGTACAGCGCATTTCGCAAAAACGGATCCGCGCCCAGATCGAGAACCGGGAGATCGAGGACGGTGAGATCGTCACCGCCTGCCAGCAGGCGTGCCCGACAAAAGCCATCACCTTCGGCGATCTCAACAGGAAGGATTCGCAGGTCGTCCAGGAAAAGGCCTCGCCACACAATTACGCGCTGCTCGAAGAACTGAACACAAGACCGCGCACCACCTATCTGGGCAAGGTCAGCAACCCTAACGACAGGCTCGCCGCGACATCCGGCTCGGAGGGCGGCGATGGCTGACGTGGCCGCCCGCAGGACGAGCAAAGGCATGACACCTGTGCTGCGCGGGCGTCACGATTTTCCAGAGATCAGCGGCCGTATCAGCGCGGTGGTCCTGCAAGGGAAGTTGCCGCGGTTCTTCTGGTCGGCGTTCTTCGTCTGCTTCGCATTCGTATTGCTGTTCCTCTATTCCATCACCTACCTGGTCTCGGTCGGCGTTGGCGCCTATGGGGTCAACATTCCCGTGGTCTGGGGCACGATGATCTCGAGTTTCGTGTGGTGGATCGGCATTGGCCATGCCGGTACGCTGATCTCAGCGGTGCTGCTGCTGCTGCGCCAGCCCTGGCGCGCCTCGATCAACCGCTTCGCCGAGGCGATGACGCTGTTTGCCGTGGCGATGGCCGGCCTCTACCCTATCCTGCATCTTGGCCGGCCGTGGTTCTTCTATTGGCTCCTGCCCCTGCCCAACACCCACATGCATTGGCCACAATGGCGCAGCCCGCTGGTCTGGGACTTCGCCGCGATTTCCACCTACGCCACCGTCTCGCTGCTGTTCTGGTACACGGGATTGCTGCCTGATCTCGGCGTGCTGCGCGACCGGGCGAAGTCGCGTGGCGGGCAACTTTTCTACGGCGTCCTCGCGCTGGGCTGGCGCGGCTCGGCCTATCATTGGGCGCGCTATCGGACGGTCTATTTCCTGATGGCGGCACTCGCAACACCGCTGGTCGTTTCGGTTCATTCGATCGTCGCTCTCGATTTCACCTTCGCCATCACGCCGGGCTTCCATTCGACGATCTTTCCGCCCTATTTCGTCGCCGGCGCGCTCCTCTCCGGCTTCGCCATGGTGCTGACCATAGCCATTCCCTTGCGCTGGGCATTCGCTGTGGAAGACCTGATCACGCCGCGCCACATGGACAACGCCGCCAAACTGATGATCGCGGCCGGCATGGTCGTCATTTACGGCTATGCATCGGAAGCGTTCTTCTCCTGGTATTCGGGTGAGCCTTACGAGCGCGCGATGATGGTCCAGCGCGCCGTCGGCCCTTATGCGCCGCTGTTCTGGACCATGCTCTTCTGCAATTGCGCGGTGCTGCAACTGCTTTGGTTTCGCCGTGTGCGATCCAATATGCCGCTGCTGTTTTCGATCGCTCTGGTCATCAACATCGGCATGTGGCTCGAACGCTACATCATCGTGGTGACCGGCCCGAGCCGCGACTACCTGCCGTCGTCCTGGGGCGAGCAGTCGCTGACCTGGCTCGATTTCGGCATCCTGTTCGGATCGATCGGCACCTTCTTCGCGCTGGTCTTCCTGTTTATCCGCATCCTGCCGGCGATAACCATCTTCGAGGTCGAGGAACTGGCCGAGCAGAAAGGCGGCGCGGCATGAGCGTCCATGGCGTCATCGCGGCTTTCGCCGATCCGGATGCGCTGACCAGGGCGGCGCAAGCGATGCGCGACAAGGGGTACCGGCATATGGATGCGTTCTCGCCGTTCGAGGTGCACGGCCTGACAGACATATTGGGCATGCGAAAGACACGGCTGCCATGGGTCATGCTGGCGGGTGGCGTCGCCGGCGGCGTGCTGGTGTATGCATTGATCCTTTATTCCGTCGAGATCGACTATCCGGTCAATGTCGGCGGCCGGCCGCTGCATTCCTGGCCGCCGTTCACGGTCATCGCCTTCGAAGCCGCGATCCTGGCCAGCGTGTTTGCCGGCTTCTTCGGCATGCTGGCCGAGAACCGGCTGCCGCAATATTATCACCCCGTCTTCAACGCCGAGAGCTTCACCTACGCGAGCGGCGGCAAGTTCTACCTGCTGATCGAGGCCACCGACCCGAAATACCGCAAGGGCGTCACCAAGGGGCAGCTGACACGGCTTGGCGCCGAGACGGTCGAAGAGGTGGCGATATGAACCCGCGGCTGCTTTTGCCGGTTTGCCTGCTCCTCGGCGCCTGCAAGCAGGACATGGCCGACCAGCCTCGCTACGATCCGCTCGAAACCAGCAGAGAGTTCGCCGACGGCATGTCGGCAAGGACACCGGTCGAAGGCACGGTGACGCGCGACGCCGACCTGGCGGCGACGCCGGACAAATTCCCGTACCCGATCACCATGGCGCTGCTTCAGCGTGGGCAGCAACGCTTCGATATATTCTGCTCTCCCTGCCATGGCCGCACCGGCGACGGGCACGGGATGGTGGTCAGGCGTGGTTTCCCGCCGCCTCCGACCTACCATCAAGATGCGCTGCGCAAGGCGCCGGACCGGCATTTCTACGACGTCATCACCGACGGTTACGGTGCGATGTATCCCTATGCCGCGCGTGTCGAGCCGCGGGACCGCTGGGCGATCGTGGCCTATATCCGGGCGCTGCAATATTCGCGACATGCTGCGGCCGGCACGCTGCCCGAATCCGTTCGCGCGAAACTCGATGCCGAGGCGGCACGATGAAGCGCGCCGCCCGGCCCGACGACCACCTCGTCCTGCTGCTCGCAGCCGCCGCCGCAGGGCTCTCTCTGTGCGCGGCCGGGCTGTTCGTCGCCCCGCGCGCGACACTGGCCGGCTGGCTGATGACGGCGGTGTTCCTGCTCGGATTGCCGCTTGGCGCAATGACCCTGCTCATGGTGCACGGGCTGACCGGGGGGCGCTGGGGCGACGCGTTGCGGCCGCCGCTGCGGGCCGCCGTCGCGACCTTGCCTGTCGCGCTGCTGTTGATGCTGCCGGTGCTTGCGCGGCTCGATCTGGTCTTTCCCTGGGCAGGAGCCGACCCGGCGCTGACGGAAGCGGTGCGCCAGAAAATGACCTATCTCAACGTGCCATTCTTCGTCGTTCGTTTCATCGTCTATGCTGTCGTCTGGCTGGCGCTGGCCTGGCTTGTACTTGGCTGGACGGCGCCCGGTTCGGCCTCAAGCAGGACCGGCGGCGGCTACGCCATCGGGCTCGTCGCGCACGGCTTTGCCGTGACGGTGTTTGCCATCGATTGGATGATGTCGATAGAGCCGGATTTTTCCTCCACCATCTATGCGATGCTCGAAGCGGCGGCCGAGGTCGTCGGCGTGTGCGGGCTGGCGCTGGCGGTGCTCTCGGCCGGCCGTGCGATCGAGTCGGCGCCGGGTGGCGAGGAGGACGTGGCGCTCGGCGAAGACCTCGCCAACATGATGTTCGGCTTCATGCTCATCTGGGCCTATCTGGCATTCATGCAGTGGCTGGTCGTCTGGGGCGGCGACCTGCCCGACGAAATCCATTGGTATGTCATCCGTGGTCGAAATGGCTGGCAGTATCTGCTTTGGCTGCTGATCGCGCTGCAATTTGCCTTGCCCTTCGCCGGTTTCCTGAACCGCTCCGTCAAGCGCAGCCGCGTTGGCCTGATAGGGCTCGGCGCGTTCCTGCTGGCCGGACATTTCGCCGATGTCGCCTGGCGCGTCCGGCCGGCTTTGTCCGCCCTCGGTGCAGGAGTGTCGTGGCCGGACCTCGCGGCAATGGTCGGCGCGGGCGGCATCTGGTTCGGGTGCTTCGTCTATATCTGGACCAGGCCTGATCGCATCGTCGTCTGGCGCGGGAGGCTGGCCCGTGGCTAAGGTCGTGCGTCATCCCGAAACACGCGATGTCTGGCCGAGGGCGCTCGTGCTCATTGGCCTCGGCCTGCTTGTCTTCCTGGCGCTCGCCGCGCTTGGGCTGAGACTGATTTTCGATACGGCCCCGTTCTGGCCACTTGCGGGCACGCAGATGAACGGCAGCGCCGCAGGTCCCGCCTTGCAGGATTTCCCCGGGGCCGATCTTGCCGCGTTCCGTCAGCAGGAAGATCGTGAACTCGGCATGCTTGCATGGGTCGACCGCAATGGTGGCATCGCGCGCATTCCGATCGACGACGCCATGAAGCTGATCGCCGCGCAGGGACTGCCGGAGGCGGTAACGCCCGCTGCGGCCGGTGAGGACTGCGCCTTGCTCGAAGGCCAGGTTCCGCGCGCGCCGCAGGCCGGCATTTGCCGCGCCCGAGCGGACGCGGCGCAGCCAAACGCCAGGGCGCCGCAGCAGGGCCAGGCCGCACCGGCCATGGGGGCGAGGCCATGAGGCGTTTGGTCCTGCCGCTCGTGCTCCTGGCTGCAATGACCGCCAGCGTGCGCGCGCGGCCGGTTTTCGAACCGCAGATCGGCGCGCAGCTCAGCCTCGATACAGTCTTCCGCGAGGCTTCGGGCGGACGGCAGACGCTTTCCGGCATTCTCGGCGGGCGGCCGGCGCTGCTCATCTTCGGTTACGACAAATGCCCCAACCTCTGCGGCGTGACCCAGCAGGCGGTTGCCTCGGATCTGAACAAGACCGGCCTCGATCCCGCGACCTACCACGCTCTCTTCGTCTCGATAGATGCTTCCGAGACCGTCGCGGATGCGGCGTCCATCCAAGCCGAAGTCGGGCGGTCCGCCGGTCAGGCAGGGTTGTCCGCGTGGCGCTTCTTGACCAGCGAGGATGGCGCTGGCGCCGCCCTTGCCGTGGAGGCCGGCATCACATTCGACCGGCGCGACCGGATCTCGCAATATGTCCACCCGATCGCGGTCATCGCGCTGACGCCGCAAGGCCGCATCGCGCAAGTACTTCCGGCGCTGAGTTTCGAGCCGCGAGATCTCAGGCTTGCCCTGGTCGAGGCGTCGGCCGGGCGGCTTGGCTCCATCGCCGATCACGTCTTTCTGCTGTGTGCCGGCTTCGATGCATCAAAGGGCCAGTACACGCCAGCGGTCTGGGCAGTCGTGAAGGTGACTGGCATGGCGACGCTGCTTGGCCTTGGCGCCACCATCCTCGTTCTGTCGCGAAGGAGGCCGATTTGACGTTCGGCATCCCTTTTACGCCGCCGCAGGCCTCCTCGATTGCCGGCAGTGTCGACGCCCTGTTCTACGTGCTGCTTGCCTTCACCGTCGCGCTGGGCGTCTTCCTGACCAGCCTGGTCGTTTTCTACGCCATCAAATATCGCGCCGGCTCCAAGGTGGAGCGAACGGGGGAGCGTGCGCGCAGCACGCCGCTCGAGGTGACCTGGACAGTCGCCAGCCTGCTGATCGCTTTCACCATCTTCGGATGGGGAGCCGTGCTGTTCCTGCGCCGCGAACACCCGCCCCTTGACGCACTCGAGATCGCCGGCCTTGGCAAGCAATGGATGTGGGAGTTCCGTCATCCTGGCGGCCAGCGTGAAATCAACGAACTGCATGTGCCGGTCGGCAAGGCGGTGATCGTGTCGCTGGCATCGCAGGACGTGATCCACTCATTCTTCGTACCTGCCTTCCGGGTCAAGCAGGACGCGGTGCCGGGGCGCACCACGCATGTCTGGTTCATCGCCAGCGAGCCCGGGCGGTATCATTTGTTCTGCGCGCAATATTGCGGCACCCAGCATTCGGAGATGGGCGGCTGGGTGACCGTGATGCCGCCGCAAGAATATGCGGCGTGGCTGGGCAACCAGGGCCAGGGTGAAACGCTTGCGGCCGACGGCGAAAAACTCTTCCGCGCGCTCGGCTGCTCCGGCTGCCATGGCAATTCCAGCAAGGTGAGGGCGCCGGATCTGGCTGGGGTCTTCGGACGGCCGGTGGCCTTGGACAATCAACAGACCGTCATCGCCGACGACCGCTATTTGCGCGATTCCATCCTCAATCCGAAGAAGGAGATCGCCGCCGGGTATGAACCCGTGATGCCGAGCTTTGACGGCCTTGTCGACGAGCAGGAGCTACAGATGCTGCTGGCATATCTCAAATCCCTGTCGCCGCGAGCAACCAGGGAAAGCGGGGCGACCCAATGAGCAGGCAAGCCTTGGCGCCTTCGAGCTATCTGCATGGGGAGGCCGGACCTGCCGCCTGGCTCTTGACCACCGACCACAAGCGCGTCGCCTGGCTCTACCTGATGTCGCTGACGGCGTTCTTTTTTCTTGGCGGTGCCTTTGCCGTGATGATCCGGATCGAACTCGCGTCGCCTGCGGGCGATCTGGTGTCGGACGATGTCTATAACAGGCTGTTTTCCCTGCATGGCATCATCATGGTGTGGTTCTTCCTGGTGCCGTCGATCCCCGCGACGCTCGGCAATTTCCTGCTGCCGCTGATGATCGGCGCGCGCGATCTCGCTTTTCCGCGGCTCAATCTCGCCAGCTGGTACGTGTTCATCTTCGGCAGCGCCTTTGCCCTGGCCGCGGTGCTCGCCGGCGGTGTCGACACGGGTTGGACCTTCTACACGCCGCTCTCGACGCTCTATGCCAACGGCTTCGTTTCGATGGCCGCGCTGGGTGTCTTCATCGTCGGCTTCTCGACGATCATGACCGGCATCAACTTCATCGTCACCGTCCACACGTTACGCGCGCCGGGGCTGACCTGGTTCAGACTGCCGATCTTCGTCTGGACGATGTATGCGACCGCGCTGGTCATGGTGCTGGCGACACCGGTGCTGGCCGCCTCGCTGATCCTGATCGTGCTGGAGCGTGCCTTCGGTATCGGCATCTTCAATCCCGCTCTGGGCGGCGACCCGCTGCTGTTCCAGCATCTGTTCTGGTTCTACTCACATCCCGCGGTCTACATCATGATCCTGCCCGGCATGGGCGTGGTTTCCGAAGTGCTGCCCTGCTTCAGCAAGCGCCCGCTGTTCGGCTACAAGGCGGTGGCGATGTCTTCGATGGCGATTGCCGTGTTCGGCTTCCTGGTCTGGGGTCACCATATGTTCGTATCAGGCCAGTCGGCCTATGCCGGCATCGTGTTCTCGTTCCTGTCGTTCTGCGTCGCGATCCCCTCGGCGATAAAGGTGTTCAACTGGACGCTGACGCTGCGCAAGGGCGAAATCACTTTCGAGACGCCCATGCTTTATGCGCTGTTTTTCCTGGCGCTGTTCACTTTCGGGGGGCTGGCCGGCCTGTTCCTGGCCGCTCTCGCCGTCGACGTCCACGTTCATGACACCTATTTCGTCGTGGCGCATTTCCATTACATCATGGTCGGCGGCATGGTGACGGCCTACATGGCGGGGTTGCATTTCTGGTGGCCGAAGATCACCGGCCGCGTCTATTCCGAAACCTGGGGCCGTATCGCCGCGACCGTGACCTTCCTCGGCTTCAACCTGACTTTCTTCCCGCAATTCGTGCTCGGTTTTCTCGGCATGCCGCGGCGCTATCACACCTATCCGCCGGAGTTTCAGTTCTGGCACGTATTGTCCTCGGCCGGCGCGGTCGTTCTGGCCGTCGGCTATCTTATGCCGCTGCTCTATCTCGGCTGGTCGCTGTTTCGCGGGACGCGGGCGCCGGCCAACCCGTGGGGCGCGACCGGCCTTGAATGGCAGACGGCTTCGCCGCCGCCCCCGCATAATTTCGACACCATGCCCGTGGTCAGGCGGCCGGCCTATGACTATGCCATGAAAGGCCTGAGGCACGAGACGTTCAGCCCGCACAGGGACGAAGCCTCATGAGCGGGCCGACCGAAAGCATTGCCTTCGATACACGGGCCCGCGAGAAGGCGGCCGATGCGTTCGGCATGTGGATTTTCATCGGCTCCGAGGCGATGCTGTTCGGCGCGATCGTGCTGGTGTTCCTCTACGCCCGATTGAGCTATGGCGCGGCATTCGCCGCGGCGTCGCAACATCTGTCATTGCCGCTCGGCACGCTGAATACGGCGGTTCTGATCACCAGCAGCTTCGCGATGGCGCTTGCCCATATGTTCACGGCTGCCCGGCGTTGGCGGCCCGCCTTCTGGGCCTTGATGTCCACGAGCCTGCTTGGCTGCATCTTTCTGGTGATCAAGGCCGTCGAATACAGCAAGGAATTCAGCGAGGGCCTGGCGCCGGTGCTCGGCGCGTCGTTCCGCTTCGCAGGCCCAGATCCGGCCCATGCCGAATTCTTCTTCGCGCTCTATTTCGCCATGACATCGCTGCACGCGCTGCATCTGATAGGCGGCATCGCGGTGATTGCCGGCATGCTGTTGCTCTGGCCGAGGACCGCGCAGGCGAGCCGGGCGCGCCGCGTGCAGGCGATCGGACTCTACTGGCATTTCGTCGACATCGTCTGGGTGTTCCTGTTCCCGGTCCTCTATCTGATCAACCGGGCCTGATGACGATGAGCGACCTCGCCAAGCTCACATTCGCCTATCTCGCGCTGCTCGCCTTGCTGGCGCTTACCGTCGGCTCTTCGTTTGTCGACCTCGGTGGGTTCAATTCCGCGATCAACCTTGCCGCGGCGGCTGCCAAGACAGTGGTGATCGCGCTGCTGTTCATGCATCTGGCGGGCGAGGGCATCCTCCCCAGGCTCGCGGTCGCGGCGGTGGGCCTGTGGCTGGCCATTCTCTTTGGCCTGACCCTGATCGGGCAATAGCCTGCGGGGCCTAGTGTGGCGCGCGTCATCAACGGTCACGCGGATTGCCCAAGGCTGGATCGCGGCGCCTCGTGTAGCCGTCGACGCGGGGCAAGCCGTCGGCCATGTCGATGAATGGCAGGCGCATATCCCAATAGGCCTGTGCCTGTGGCGGAAACCGCTCCGGCGCGTCCATGAAGCCGATCGAGACATAGAGTTCGTCACGCAGGCCTTCGTCGGCATAGAAGATCGAGGTACCGCAATCGGCGCAGAAGGAGCGGACGACTCCCTTCGTCTTCGAAAAGGTCTTAGGCTTCCCGGCGGTCAGCTTGACCTGGTGCGGACGATAGCCGATCCAGATGGTCATCGGTCCGCCGATCGCCCGCCGGCAATCGTCGTCATGGTCGAAGCAGATCCAGAAGGGCTCTCCTTCCATCACCGCCGTGACGGCACCGCAGAAACAATGTCCGCGCTCGATGCGAGCCATGTTGCTGCCCGTTGTCAGAGACTGTCGGTCGTCAGGACGGCGCTTCCGCTGCGGTCGAGCATGAATTTTCTCCGAAGCTGTTGGGGGATCTGATCCTGCGGGGTCAACGCAGCGCCGCCAAATTGGTTTCCGGCCATAGGAGCGGCGGCGGATTCAAATCTGCGCTTCCGGCCTAGCCGCTGGAACCTGCCGGTCGAAACCAGGTTATGACTGTGCCAAAGGAGGACCGGCCATGACTGGAAGCGAAAATCGCCGCGAGACTGGTGCCACCAAATATCCGGCCAGGAGCGACGGCGATCCCGCCGATTCATTCTCCCAGGACGCCGCAGGCAACAAGCCGCCGGCGTCCGGGCAAGGCCTGACGCGCCCTTCAGGCGAGGTGAATGAGAAAACGCATCAGTCCGAGGGGCAGAATCCATCCCGGCGGGCGACCCCAGACCAGCCGTCCAGAAAAGGCGCCGGCTCAGCCACTTCCGAGCACTCAAAAGACGGCCAAGTGCCGCCCGGAGGCCGGGAGCCTGGTGCGTTCGACAAGGAATGAACGATTCACAATTGACAAGCCGGCGGTGCTTGTGGATTAGTGAGAACGTTCTCAGAGAACGTTCTCACCGCTGCGGCGGACTTGCCTTTTGGGAGCAGGTATGGGTACCGACGAGATCCGGCTGGCTGTTCGCATCGCGAACATTGCAAAATCCTACGGACCGACAGTCGCACTCGATTCCGTCTCTATTGATCTGCGGCCAGGCGAAGTCCATGCGCTGTTGGGCGAGAACGGCGCCGGCAAATCGACGCTCGTAAAAATCCTCAGCGGCGTCGTGACGCCTGACGGCGGATCCATGTCGATCTTCGGCAAGCCTTATGCGCCGCATGGCATCATCGATGCGCGGGCGCAGGGCGTGGCGACGGCCTTTCAGGAACTCAGCCTGCTGCCGAATCTCAGCATCGCCGAGAATCTCGTGCTGCCGAAAATGCCGAAGGGCAAGCTAGGTCTCGTCTCGCGCCGCACCGCCACGGCATCAGCTGGCAAGGTTCTTAACGACTACGCTCTCTCCCACTTTGATCCTGACACGCCCGTCGGCGTGCTTTCGCTTTCGGATCGTCAGCGGCTTGAGATCGTGCGCGCCTTCACCCATGCCTCGAAGCTCTTGATCCTCGATGAGCCGACGGCCGCGCTGGCGGACGTCGAATGGCTGTTTGAGCTCGTGCGCCGGCAGAAGAACCTGCAGACCGCCATCCTCTACATTTCCCACCGCCTCGGCGAGGTGCGCACCCTGTGTTCGCGCGCCACCATCCTGCGCAATGGCCGCAGCATCGGCACCGTCGAGTTGTCCGGCGCTTCGGACGAGAACATTTTCGAGATGATGGTCGGCCGAAGCGCGCGTGAGACGACCGCCTCGCAGCCTTTGGTCGCCGACACCGCGCCCGTCGCGCTCAGCGTTCGGGGCCTCTCCGGCGGCATTTTGCGCGACGTGTCGTTTGATGTCAGGCGAGGTGAGATCGTCGGCATCGCCGCGCTCGAGGGGCAGGGCCAACGCGACCTGTTCAGGACGATGATCGGCCTCTCCAAGGCGAAAAGCGGCGGCATCGAGATCGACGGCGTGCCCGCCCAGATCGCCAGCCCGGGCGCCGCGCTCCATTTCGGCAACGGCCTTGCCTACCTGCCGGAGGACCGCAAGTCGGAAGGGATTTTCGCCGGCCTCAGCACCGCCAGCAACATGGTGTTGCCTATCATTTCGCGTATCGCGCAGGGTGGCGTCGTCTGGCCGGCCAGCGAGCGTCGCATTGCGAAAAAAACCGCTGAGGCGGTCGAACTGCAGGAGCGCTATCTGCAGTTCAAGATCGACGAGCTTTCCGGTGGCAACCAGCAGAAGGCGCTTCTGGCGCGCGTCATGATGACGGGTGCGCGCACTCTACTGCTTTTCGATCCGACGCGTGGAGTCGATGTCGGAACCAAGCAGTCGATCTACGAGGCGATCCGGAAGTTCGCTGCCGATGGCGGCTCGGTGCTCTTTTACTCGTCCGAACTGCCGGAACTCGTCCATCTCGCGCATCGCTGCATGGTGCTCTATGGCGGCCGCGTCTTCGCCGAATATCAGGGCGATGCCATCGATGAGCCGACTATCGTCGGCGCGCTGATCGGCCACGCTGCGGGCGCGGTGAATGGAGTGGCCGCATGACCGCGGTCCAGGCAAATCCCGCGCCCCGCCGCTCCGCGTTATGGAGGGCTGTCATCAGCGGCACCGGCATCGTGGCGATGATCTATGTCCTGCTTTATGCGCTCTACGCGTTCTGGCAACCGGATGCGCTTTCGGTCTACACCTTCACCGACCTCGTCAACAACTCGACGCCATTGGCGCTCGCGGCAGCGGGCGAGACGCTGGTCGTCATCAGCCGCGGCTTCGATTTGTCCGTCGCAGGCGTCGTCTCGCTGACCAATGTGCTGATGGCGGTCTATCCGTTCGATGGTCCGGGCGGTGCCCTGGCCAGCCTTCTGATGTGCTGCGCGATCGGCGGTGCCGTCGGCGCAGTCAACGGCATTCTCGTGGCCAGGCTTGGGCTGCAGACCATCGCGGCGACGCTCGGCACGATGATCGTCTGCCAAGGGCTTGCGCTGGTTATCCTGGACGCGCCTGGCGGTATGGTTGCCGACTTCATCACCTACACGCTGACCGACACCCTGTTCGGTATCATCCCGATCGCCGGGCTGTTTCTGGTTGCCGCCATCGCGCTTTGGCTTGCCTTCCGGCGGACCAATACCGGGATCGGCCTCTATGCGATCGGCGCCGACGAGCAGTCGGCTCGCTTCTCCGGCGTGCCCGTGGCAGGGGTACGCATCACGGCCTTTGTCGGCGCCGGCATCCTTTACGGCGTCGCCGGCTTCATGCTGAGCGCCCAGACGGCGACAGGAAATCCGACAGCCGGCACGCCATTCCTGATGCTCACCTTTGCCGCAGTGGCGCTCGGCGGCACGCCGTTGAGCGGCGGCCGGGGCAGCCTCGTTGGCTCGATCCTGGGCGCCGGTACGCTGATGCTTTTGCAGAAGGTGCTTTTCTCGGGTGGGGTCTCGTCCTTCTACACCGGCATATTCCAAGGTTTCGTGCTGGTGCTTGCGATCGTGTTCGGCAGCGCCGTGGCGCGCCTGCTCAAGAAGGAAGAGATCCGGTGAACGCGCATAAGGACGTTGCGACGCGTTTCGAGGCCAACTCCGACCGGCGCGGCAGGCAAAGGCTCGACCGGGAGGTGGTCAATACGCTTGTCGTATTTGGGCTGAGTATCGTGCTTGTGGTGTGCTCGCGCTTCATCAGTCCGGCGCTGGGTTCCTGGGATCAGGTGCTGACGGTTCTCATCCTCGCGTCCTTCCTGATCGTGTTGTCGTTTGGGCAAGGGCTCGTCATCCTGATCGGTGGGCTCGACCTATCGGTCCCCGCCCTCATCACGCTCGGCGGCGTGTTGACGACGACGTGGATTGGTAGCGGCGATGCCGGCATCTGGTACATGCTGCCGGCCATTCTGGTCATTTGCGCGCTGGTCGGCACGATCAGCGGACTGGGAATTGTCTGGCTGAAGGTTCCTCCCTTCATCATGACCATGGCGACCTCGATCGTCGTGGCATCGGTGGCGCTGGGCTACACCAGCGGGACGCCGCGCGGCGGTTCTCCGTCCGCCTTGCTGTGGCTGATGAAGGAATGGTTCCTCGGCGTGCCGCTGGTCATCTACTTCACCGTCGCTTTCATCCTGTTCGGCTGGTTCTTGCAGAATTTCACTGCGCTCGGCCGCCGGCTCTACGCCCTTGGCACCAACAGGAACGCCGCTCTCATCGCCGGCGTCGCTGTCAATCGGCTCGAGCTCGTCCCCTATGCGATCAGTGCCGCTTGCGCAGGCTTCGTCGGCATGATGCTGGTGGGCTATTCGAACGGGGCGACGCTGAGGATGGGCGACAGCTACATGCTGCCTTCCATTGCTGCCGTCGTGGTCGGCGGCTCCTCGATCCTCGGCGGCAGCGGAACTTTCATCGGGACGGTCGGCGGCGCAATTCTTCTGACGACGCTTGGCACCGTTATCTCCGCTATCGGCCTCAACGAAGGATGGCGCACCGTCATAGAGGGCGCAATCATTGTCGCCGCCCTGCTGGTGCTGCGCGGTGAATTCCTGGCCGATCTCGGAAATCGAATGCTGACGCGGAGGAAGTGACCATGCCTGTGCGTGGAAATGCGTTTTGTCCAATTGTGAGAACGTTCTCACAAGCTCTGG
The DNA here is from genome assembly GCF_006442375.1 of Mesorhizobium sp. B2-2-4. Taxonomy (NCBI): domain Bacteria; kingdom Pseudomonadati; phylum Pseudomonadota; class Alphaproteobacteria; order Hyphomicrobiales; family Phyllobacteriaceae; genus Mesorhizobium; species Mesorhizobium sp. B2-2-4. The sequence continues at coordinate 21,821 of NZ_VFWB01000008.1, forward strand.
TCCGGCACCTGCAAGGGCCAAATTCCAACGGGAGGTTGATCGAAATGAGGCTGTTAAAAAGACTGGGACTGGCCGCGTCGCTGACGCTTGCCACCGCCATGGGCGTTGGGATGGTTGTCGACCATGCCCAAGCGCAGGACAAGAAGTTCAAGATATATCTGTCGCTGAGCTACAGCGGCAATTCGTGGCAGTCGGAGGCTGCGAACATTGTCAAGGCGTTGGCGCAGACGCCGCCCTACGACAAGACGGTGGAGCTGAAGGAAGTCATCTCGGGAACCGACCCCCAGGCTCAGATCTCGGCCTATGAAAGCATGATACAGGCTGGCGCCGACGGCATCATCAGCTTCCCGATCTCGTCGACGGCGCTGAACCGCACGGTCCATCGCGGCTGCCAGAAGGGCGTGCTCTTCTTCATGTACGACGCCACGGTGACCGAGCCTTGCGCCTACAATGTCAGCTATATCACCGCAGGCTTCGGCGAGAATACCGCCCAGGCCTTGGTCAACATCCTGGGAGGCAAGGGCAAGATCTTCCTGAGCCGTGGCGTCCCGGGCAACTCGGTGGATAAGCGCCACACCGACGGCGCGATGCACATTTTCAACCAGTATCCCGGCATCAAGGTCGTCGCGGAATACTACTCCTACTGGGATGACCGCACCACGCAGCAGGAGACAGCCAAGGCTCTCGCGGCGCATCCCGACGTCGACGGCATCTGGGCTCAGGCAGGCGAATATGGCGCCGTACAAGCGCTACTCGACAAGGGCAACAAACTGGTTCCGATGACCGGCGAGAACTCGGACGGTTTTCGTCTCGGACTGGCAGACCCGAAGATGCAAGGCATGGGTCTCAAGGGTGTATCCGCCGGTTCGCCGCCCGCTACGTCAGGCTATGCCTTCAAGCTGATGATGGAGATCCTGACCAAGAAGCGCGACCTGAAGCCGATGAACATCGAGTACCCGCTGCCTTGGGTGCCAGCGGATCAAGTCAAATCCTGCAAAGCCGATACCTTCGCCGACGGGTGCAATGTTTTCCCGTCCGACAAGGTCCCGAGTTCCTTCGTCACCGAGGTCTTCAATCCCGATTTGCTGCCGGAACTGTCGCTGCAGTCGGCGCTCGAGGGCAAGCCAACACCAGGAGCGACCATTCAGGCATTGCCCGCGGACGTGAAGCAGGCGCCCGATGCCCCTGGCATCAACTGCTCATCGTGCAAGGCTCTGGCCGACGAATACAAGCTCACCAAGATCGAGCCGACGGTAAAACCCTGACGATCAGCAATGCAACAGGTGGACGGCATCCTGCCGCCCACCTGACTCAACATAAGGATGAGAATATGCCGACTTTTCTGAAACGGGGCAGGGATCCCGAAGCTGTCGCCCAGAGCGATGCGGCCGTCCGGACGACCGTCGAGACGATCCTTGCCGACATAGAAAAGCGAGGCGATACCGCTGTCCGGGAGTTGTCGGAGCGTTTCGACAAATGGTCGCCGCCAAGCTTCCGGCTCAGCGACAGCGAGATCGAGCAGGCGATGTCCAAGGTGTCGGCAAGCGACATCGAGGATATTCGCTTCGCCCAGGCCCAGGTTCGCAATTTCGCCGAGAAGCAGCGCGCCTGCCTCCAGGACCTCGAAGTGGAAACGCTTCCCGGCGTTGTCCTCGGCCACAAGAACATTCCCGTGGAAACAGTCGGCTGCTACGTGCCGGGCGGGAAATACCCGATGGTCGCCTCCGCGCATATGAGCGTGGTGACGGCCAAGGTCGCCGGGGTGAAGAAGATCATCGCCTGCGCGCCGCCGTTCCAGGGCGGTCCGCATCCGGCTATCGTGGCCGCGATGCACATGGCCGGCGCGGACGAGATCTACGTTCTGGGCGGTGTGCAGGCCGTCGGCGCCATGGCGCTCGGAACCGAAACCATCGGGCGCGTCGACATGCTCGTCGGTCCTGGCAATGCCTTCGTCGCTGAAGCCAAGCGGCAATTGTACGGCCGTATCGGCATCGACCTGTTCGCCGGCCCGACCGAGACGCTGGTCATTGCCGACGACAGTGTCGACGGCGAGATCTGCGCGACCGATCTGCTCGGCCAGGCCGAGCATGGTCCGACCAGTCCCGCCGTGCTTCTGACAAATTCGGAGAAGCTCGCGCGCGACACCCTCACCGAGATCGAGCGGCAGCTGAAGGTCCTGCCGACCGCCGAGATCGCCGCCAAGGCATGGGCGGACTATGGCGAAGTGATCGTCTGCGCTTCCTATGAGGAGATGGTCGCCGAGGCCGACCGGATCGCATCCGAGCACGTCCAGGTCATGACGCGCGATCCGGACTACTTCCTCGACAACATGCACAATTACGGCGCTCTGTTTCTGGGAGCGCGTACGAATGTTGCCTATGGCGACAAGGTCATCGGCACCAACCATACGCTGCCGACCAAGAAGGCGGCCCGTTACACAGGCGGTTTGTGGGTTGGCAAGTTCATCAAGACCTGCACCTATCAGCGCGTCCTGACCGACGAAGCGAGCGCCATGATAGGCGAGTACTGTTCGCGCCTGTGTGTCCTCGAGGGATTCTATGGGCATGCCGAGCAGGCGAACATCCGGGTCCGCCGCTATGGAGGTCGCAACCAGGCCTAAGCCAGCGCGCCAACGGAGTTTTCATGTCGATCATCGCCCGCAACAAGAACAGCAAGCCCCGCCTGACCGTGAAGGATCTGGCGCGCGATCTCGGCATGTCTGTTTCGACCGTATCCAGGGCCTTTCACGCCGATGCCGTGATCGCCAAGAATACGCGGGACCTGGTGCTGAACCGTGCGAGGGAGATCGGCTATTCGCCGAACCCTTTCGCGCGCAGCCTCATCACCAAGAAGACGCGTATCGTGGGTATCGTCGTCGCGGACATCAAGAACCCGTTCTATCCGGAAGTGCTGACGCGGCTGACCACCGCCCTTCGTGCCATCGACATGAACGTGATGCTCGTCGCCGCCGACCAGTCGGGAGACGTCGACCAGGCGCTACGCCTGCTGCTCAACTACCAGCCAGATCTTGCCATCATCCTGGCGGCCACCCTGTCTTCGGCGGCCGCGCAGGAATGCCGTAGGGCCGGCACTCCGGTGATCTTTTTCAACCGACTCTCGGCCGACGACCACGCGTTCGGCATTTCCTGCGACAATATACTCGGCGGCCGCAGCATCGCCGACTATCTCGTCGATACCGGCCACCAGCGCCTGGCCTACATCGCCGCCTTGCCCGATGCCTCCACCAATGTCGCACGCCACAGGGGCTTCAGCGAACGCGCCGTCGAGCGTGGCCTCGCCGCGCCGATAGTTATCGAGGCCGGCCAGTTCAGCTATCACGCCGGCTACGAAGCGGCGCGCAAGCTGCGTGACCTGAAAGAGGTTCCCGACGGTGTCTTCTGCGCCAACGACATTCTCGCCATTGGCTTTCTCGACGGCGTGCGGCGAGAGCTGGCGCTCGGCGTGCCGGACGACATTTCGATCGTCGGCTTCGACGATATCGAGATGGCCCACTGGCCTTCGCACGGGCTGACGACCGTCCGGCAGCCCATTGACCAGATGCTCGAGGCCACGGTCAGCCTGGCGAAGGAATTGAGCACGAATTCCGGCCGGGAGCCGATCGTTCAACTAATCCCGCCCGGCGCGGTGATCGAGCGCGCGACGACGCGAAAAAGGCACCATGGCTGATATCCCGGGAAAGCGCTTCTTCGAGCGGGCGGTAAGCGTCCACCGCTATGACTGCGAGGTCGTCGCGGCGCCCCATGTCTCCGTCACCGGAAGCGAGGAACCCGTCGCCACCGTGAACGATGCCGCGTTGGCCGACGAAGCCATCGTCCGCTACGTCGTGGCAACCCGCCCCGTCTACGAAGGCCTGCGCCGGCTGATCGGCCAACTCGCTGGCCTGCTGGTCCTGGCTCAGGCCGGCGGACGCCGCGACGTGCTCGATCTGCCTGACATTCCGGTGGCCCGCGAACGGTGGACGGAGGTGGAGCAGCGGCTGGGCGCCTTGCACGCGCCGCATGGGCTCGAAAGCCATTGCGCGCGTCTGGGGGCCGCTCATGCAACGCTGGGCGAGGTCCTGGACGATTTCGGTTCGGCCCGACTGCGGCGCGACTGGCAGCAGGAGCTCGACCGGGCCGGGGAGAGGATCAAACGCGCCTACGCCGGGCTGCAGGCGGCGTCGGAACCGCGGGCCGGTATGACGCCGGTCGATTTCAATCACGCCTGCTGCAGCTGTGCGCAGCGTTGGCGACAACAGGGAGGAAGCAATGGGCCAATATTCGATCTGGGTGCTTGAGTACAGCTATGTCAGCAACTACCACAAGAGCGGGGTGCTCTACGGCGCCCACAACCAGGGCTACGTGAAACTTCCCTACTGCTACGCGCTGATCAAGGGCAACGGTCGCGTTGCCATGGTCGATGTCGGCTACAACAACAAGGACTACGGCAAGCATCTCGCCGACAAATTTGGCGTCGAGAACTGGCACTCGCCCGACGCCGTTCTTGGCGAAATCGGCCTCTCGCCCAAGAACGTCGACACAGTTTTCGTCACGCACGCGCATTTCGACCATTTCGGCAATGTCGAGGACTTCCCGAATGCGACCTTCTACATCCAGGAGAGGGAGATCGCGAAGTGGGTCTGGGCGATGTCGCTGCCGGACCGCATGCGCTGGATGAACGTAGCCGTCGACCCCGGCGACATCGTGCGCGGCGTCGATCTGGCCCGTCAGAAGCGGTTGGTAACGATCGACGGATCGAAACAGGACGTCCTGCCCGACATCGATCTCCATGCCGCTTTTGACAGCCATACCTACGGGTCGATGTGGGTCACCGTGCGCAACGGCAAGGACGACACCTGGGTGCTGGCTGGCGATCTGGTCTACGTCTTCGACAACATCGAGGGCTCGGGAGCTGCCGTCGATATCGAGACGCTCTACGTTCCGGTGGGGCTTGCGGTCGGCAGCCAGACCAATCTCGTTCTCGCTACCGAGGAGATGATGAAGCAGGTGGGCCACGAGGCACGGCGGGTTATTCCCATCCACGAAGAGCGGTTGAAGGACCGGTTCCCATCCCGCATCACTCAGGATGGCCTGCGGATCACCGAAATTTGCCTCGCGGACGGCGAGACGTCACGGGTGCAATGATGGATGCAATCCGCAAAGTCGCCATTGTCGGTGCCGGACTGGTCGGCCGTGGCTGGGCGATCGTCTTCGCCCGGGCCGGCCATGATGTGACCATCTATGACGGCAGCGCCGACATCCGCGCCGCGGTGCTCGACAAGATCCGGGCCAGCCTTGCCGATATGCAAGAGGCCGGGCTGGTAGATGCCGTCGATGCAGTCATGCGGCGGCTGAACGTTGTCGATACGCTGGAGGGTGCGGTAGCGGATGCCGACTACATCCAGGAGTCGGTGCTGGAAGTGCGCGACATCAAGGAGGCGGTCTGTCTGGAGATTGACCGGGCGATGCGGCCCGACGCGGTCGTAGGCAGCTCCAGCTCCGGCATTCCGGCCTCGGCCTTCACCGGGTCCTGTGCCAACCGCCGGCGTTTTCTTGTCGCTCATCCCGTCAATCCACCGCATTTGATCCCGTTGGTGGAACTGGTCCCGGCGCCCTGGACCGACGCGGAGGCCGTTGCGTGGCTGCGGGTGCAGATGCAGGCCGTAGGGCAGGCTGCCGTGATCGTGCGCAAGGAAGTCGAAGGGTTCGTCCTCAACCGGCTTCAGGGGGCATTGCTGAACGAAGCCTGGGCCCTGCTCGAGGAGGGCGTGGCAAGTGCCGCCGATATCGACCTTACGGTGTCGCATGGGCTCGGCTACCGGTGGTCCTTCATGGGGCCTTTCGAGACGATCGATCTGAATGCGCCCGGCGGGATCGCGGACTACGCGAGACGTCTGGGACCGCTCTACCATTCGATCGCCCTCGCCAGGCGCGATCCGGCCCCCTGGTCGGAAGGGCTGGTTGCCAAGGCCGAGGAAGCGCGCCGCGAAAAGTTGTCAGCATCCCAACTCGCCGAACGCAGCGCCTGGCGCGACCGCAATCTAATGGCGCTGGCCGCCCATAAGCGAAGCACCGGGGTTTGACACTCAGGAGACGGCCATGACAGCCACACTCACAGGCAAGGTTGCCCTGGTCACTGGAGCAACCGGCGGCATCGGCGCGCGGATCGTATCCAGGCTTGCTGCGGAAGGGGCTTCGGTTGTCATCGGCTACAACCGTTCGCGGCAGACGGCCGACGATCTGGTTTCGTCATTGGCGTACGGCGATCACTTCGTCGCCGAGGCGACCGTGACGGACAGCGATTGCCTCGCGCGCCTCGCTGGTCAGATCGAGAAAAGCTTTGGCCGGCTGGATGTCCTGGTCAATTGCGCCGGGACAACCCGCTTCGTGCCACATCCGGACCTCGACAGCCTGGACGATGAATTGATCGACCGCATCTTCAGCGTCAACGTGCGCGGTGTGATTGCTGCGACGCGGGCCATGCGGCCGCTGCTCGACCGCACCGGCAGCGGGGTTGTTGTCAACATCTCGTCGATCGCAGGGGTCACCGCCATGGGAAGCAACGTCGCCTATTGTGCGTCGAAAGCCGCTGTCGATAATCTGACCAAGTCGCTGGCGCGTGCCCTGGCCCCGAGAATCAGGGTCGTGTCGGTCTCGCCCGGCGTCGTCGACACCGACTTCATCAAGGGCCGTGACGAATCCTGGCGGGACGAACAGGCAAGCCGGACGCCGCTGGGGCGGCTGGGCACGCCCGACGATGTCGCCGAGGCGGTTTTGGCGGCTGCGACCCATCTCCGTTTCGTGACCGGCGTTATCATTCCGGTCGACGGCGGTCGGCCCCTGGCCTAGAGCCCGGGACAGGATCAGGTCGAACGGACCTCGTTTCTACGCGTGGCCGCCAATCATCGATCTGCGGTCAAGAAGTGCCCGCGCCCGCTGATCGATCTAATCCTCCAGCAGATAGCCTGTCCGGTGGGCGAGGGGCTTTTGGCCCACCACCTTGGCAATGACCTGATTGGCGGCGACAAGTTTCTTCAGCCTTCGCGTCACCACGAGCCCGTCGGTGCGCGCCCGTACCGTCACGCGCGCCTCGCGGCCCAGCGAAGAAGGCACGATGATGTCCGCGATCGGCTGTCCACAAGTGACGCGTTCACCCAGTTCGGCGCGGTAGACGATGACACCGAAAGCGGGCGTGCGAACCACATCGCACGCATCGAAGCCGGTGATCTCGCAAAGCGCGGCGGGCGGCAGGCCCGCTTGCCCCGCGACGTAGCCGCGGCGGCGAAGCACGTTGAGCAAGGCGGAAGCGTCAGCCGACGCCATCTCATCACTGATGTCGATGAAGCCGCGCAGTTCCACCGTCGCGGCGAGGCAGCCGATCGGGATCACCTTATCGGGAAGGGCAGCCGCAAGCCTGATCCAGGGCTCGACGCTTGCTTCGGCGAAGGTTGAGCCGCCCGACGAACCCTGTGAGAACACCGCCCGGCAACCGAGTTCCCGCGCAAGGTCGGACAATTCGGCCGAGATCTCGGGCCGCACGAACAGATGCATCAGCCCTTCGTCGTCGCAGTGCAGATCCAGCACAAGATCGGAATCGAAAGCCTCGCGTGCCAAGGCGGTGTAAAGGGAATCGACAGGCTGCCCTGCGCCGCGTTCGTCGAGAATTTCGCGAATCGTGCTGCGGATGAGCACCGTGTTGTCGTCGGCGCTGCTTCCGAGCCGATCGGCAAGTCGGATGGTCAATTCGCCGGCGACATCAGGCCATTTGCGGTTGAAATTCCGGCCGCTGGCCAGATCGTAACGCCCCAGATGATCGCCATTGACGAACTGCGCCAGGCCGAGCGGGTTGGCGTAGGGAACGACGACGATCTGGCCCCGGATTTCGCCGCGCGCGTCGGCGGCGTCAAGCTGCTCGACCAGATGGTGTAACACCAGCAGGCCGGGCGCTTCGTCGGCATGCAGCGCGGCATGTATGTAGGCTTTCGGGCGCGCGTCGGCGGCACCATACCGGATGATGCGCACGCTGTGTTGGCTGCCCGGCGTGCCGTTGGCAAGAGGAACATCGAGGATTTCACGAGACATTGGTGGCTCCGGCGAGCGCACGTTCCGATAGCGGGAAGTGGCAATTGAAGACATGGCGGGGATCTTCCCGGTCGGCTGCCCGGGACGGGAAGACGCTTTTGCAGATGCCCTGCGCATAGCGGCAGCGGGTGTGAAACTCGCAGCCCGTTGGGCGCGTCATCAGGCTCGGCACCTCGCCGCTGAGCTCGACCCTGTCGAGCACGGCGTCCGGGTCGGGTTCCGGATTGGCCGACAGCAGCGCCTCCGTATAGGGGTGGCGCGGCTGCGCGAATATCCGCTCGGTCGAGCCGACCTCGATGAAGCGGCCGAGATACATGATCGCCATGCGATCGGTCATGTGGCGCACGACATTGAGATTATGCGTGATGATGAGAATGGCGATGCCGAGTTCGCCCTGCAAACGTCCAAGCAGATTGAGGACTTCACCCTGAACGGACACGTCCAGTCCCGCGGTCGGCTCGTCGGCGATGATAAGATCGGGTTGCAATGCAAGGGCCCGCGCCACGCCGACGCGGCGCGCTTGGCCTCCGGAAAGCTGGTGTGGATATCGCCGCCCGAAATCGGCGGGCAGGCCGACCATGTTGAGCAGGCGTTCCGCTTCGGCGGCGGGGTCGCGGCCGGTAACGCCGTGAATGCGGAAAGGCTCCATCAGCAGTGAGCGTACAGTGAGTCGCGGCGACAGCGATCCGACCGGATCCTGGAACATCATCGCCATGCGCCGAAGATGCGGCTTGCGCTCCGTCGGGGCGAGGCCGTTCAGCACCTGACCATCGAAGCGTATCGTGCCGCCCGTTGGCGGCCGCAGGCCCATGATGGCGCGGGCGATGGTGGATTTTCCCGAACCGCTTTCACCGACGAGGCCGAGCGTTTCGCCCTTGCGGATCTCGAAGGAAACGCCGCAGACGGCGTCCACGAACGGGTTCTTAACGCCGCTGGCGAGCGCCTTCAGCGCGCCCATGGTGCGGAAGCGTACGCGAAGATCCTCGACAGAAAGCAGGGGGCTCATACCGGCGCCACCAGCGTGTCGTCGAGACGATGGCAACGTGCGGTGTGCGTTGCGCCGATAGCGCACGGGACAGGACTGTCATCCACGCACCGGGTAAAGGCTTGCGGGCAGCGCCGACGGAAGATGCAACCCGCCTGGGTACCGAGGAGGCTCGGCACCTCGCCTGGGATCGTCGGCAACTGGCGGGTGCGTTGCCTGATGCGTCCGGGATCACATTCGAGCAGCGCGCGCGTATAGGGATGCCCCGGTCGGCGGAAGATGTCGCGCACGGTGCCGTATTCGACCACCTCGCCCGCATACATGACCGCCACCCGGTCGCAGAGCTCGGCGACAGCGCCGAGGTGGTGAGAGACGAACAGGATCGAGCAGCCGATCTCCTTTTGCAGCTCTTTCAACAGATGGATGATCTGCACCTCCAGCGTCGCGTCGAGCGCTGTGGTCGGTTCGTCCGCGATGAGCAGCGCCGGCTTCACCAGCAGCGCCATGGCGATGCAGATACGCTGGCGCATGCCACCGGAAAACTCGTGCGGATAGCCGCCGATGCGGCTCTCCGGGTCCGGAATGCCGACCCGATGGAGCATATCCAGGGCGCGCTGGCGCTTGGCCCGGTGCGAGCCGCCCTCGTGATGCTGGATATCGATCATCTGGCTTTCGATGCTGCGCACAGGGTTCAACGCCGTCATCGGATCCTGGAAGATCATCGACATGCGGTTGCCGAGTAAGCCGCGCCGCTCCGCCGGAGCCATGCCGAGCAGGTCGCGCCCCTCGAACAGGATGGCGCCGTTCACCATCTCGGCATTTTCCGCCAGCAGCCCCATCACGGCATAGGCGAGCGTCGATTTGCCCGAACCGCTTTCGCCGACGATGCCGACCACTTCGCCCGCCGGCACGTCGATATGGATATCGCGCAGTGCATGGGCGCGACCGCGCGGCGTGCCGAAATCGAGAGACAGACCACGGATCGCCAGAAGCGGGTCGCGGTTTGGAGAATGTCCTGCCTGAGCGCCGGGATTCATAGGTCTTTCCGAAGCTTGGGGTCGAAAATGTCGCGCAGCGCCTCGCCGAGGAAAGTGAAGCCCAGCGTGGTTATGACGATCGGGATGCCGCCGGCGATCACCAGCCACACCGTCTTGTGGATATAGCCATAGCCGTCACTGAGGATGGTTCCCCAGTCCGGCGTCGGCGGACGGACACCCATGCCTAGGAAGCTCATGCCGGCCTCCAGCGTGATGACCAGCGGAACATCCATGCTGACCAGGATCAGCAGCGGCCCGATCACATTGGGCAGCACGTGCACGGCAAGGATTCGCACGATGCCGGCGCCCATGGCGCGCTCCGCAGTGATGAACTCGCTCTCGCGCAGTGCGTGGGCCTGCGTGCGCACCACGCGCGCATAGATCGGCACGGACGTGATCGCGACGACGAAGATGACGCTGGCAAGGCTCGGCCCGAGCAGCGTCACCACTGCCAAGGCGAAGATGATAACCGGAAAGGAGCGGATCGTGTCGAAGACCAGCAGCAGCAGATTGTCCAGCCAGCGCGGACCGAAGGCGGCGATGAGGCCGAGCACAAGCCCTGCGCTGAGCGAGGCGCCCAACGAGACGAAGGCGACGAGCAGCGCGATCCTTCCGCCCATGACGACCCGCGAGAAGACATCGCGTCCCAACTGATCGGTGCCGAGAAGAAAATGCAAAGAGGGCGGCGCCAGCCGGGGCCCAACCATGATCTTGATCGGATCGTGAGGCACGATCCAGGTGGCGAAGACCGCAGTCGCCACCATCAGCACGACCAGCACGGCGCCCATCATGCCGAGCGGAGACTTGCGCAATTGCCGCAGGAACATGGTGGCCGCGCCCGGCCCGCGGCGTTCATCGACCGCCTCGCGAATGATTTGAACTTCGGACACGCTACAAATTCTCGCGAATTCTTGGATCGAGCGCCGCGTTGACGAGGTCGGCGAGCGTCGTGGAGATGACGAACAGAACGGTGGTGACGAGGACCGTGCCCATGACGATCGGATAGTTGCGCGAGTCCACCGCCTTGACGATCAGCGCGCCGATGCCGGGCCGGGCGAAGACCACCTCGACGAAAACCGCCGCCGAGAGCAGGTGCGCCATGCCGACGCCGATGATCGTCACTGTCGGCACGATCGCGAGCGGCAGCGCGTAGCGCGCCACGATGCGCCGCTCTGAAAGGCCGAAGGAGCGCGCCATGCGAATGTGGTTCTCGCCAAGAATCTCCAGCATGGAGGCGCGCACGATGCGCGAGATGTAGCCCACCCAGCCGATACCGACGACGAAGGCTGGAAGGATGAGATGGACGAACCCGTCGCGGAAGCCTGAGCCGGCGCCGATGGCCGGCAGCCAGCGCAGGCCGACCGAGAAGATCAACAGCGCATAGATCGCCATGACGAAGGACGGGATGGCGATGGTTCCGACCGCGAATACACCCACGACCTTGTCGATCACGGAGTTGCGGCGCAGCGCCGAATAGCAGCCGAGCGGCACGCCGACGATAACGGCCCAGGCGATCGAAACCAGGATGAGTTCGATCGTGTAAGGCAATTGCTCGAAAACGATGGCCGCGACAGGGCGCTGGGTAAAGACATCGGTGCCGAGATTACCGTGCAGCAGCCCCCCGAAGAATGAGACGATCTGCACGGGCAGCGGCTTGTCGAGGCCCATTTCCTCGTGCAATTGCGCCTTCAGTTCCGGCGTCGCACGCGGTCCGAGCAGGACCGCGGCGGGATCGCCGGGAACGGCCTGGATCATCAGGAACAGCAGCGTGACGGCAACGACGACAATTGCCGCCGCCAGCACGATACGCTTGCCAAGATATAACCACATGTTTTGACTCAGCCTGTCCCAGCGACCGCGTCAGAGCGGTTCAGCGTTTGATAGAATCGCCGACCCGCTCTAACCCTTTGTTTTTTCGCAATTCCGGACGGAAAACCGCTACGCACTTTTCCTAGAACGCCCTAGGCCGATTTCGGCTCAAAGCCGAGATAGAGTGGCCGCCCGTCTGGGCGCGTCTCGGCCTCGAGTTGCGTCGTTCGGTACATGATCGGCGAGCCTTCATGGGTGAGGAACCGGTAGGAGCCGGAATCTTCCATGATGTCCTGCATCTCATAATACATCTTGGCCCGTTCCTGCGGGTCTTCGACGGTTACCGCCTTGGCGTTGAGCTCGTCGAAGCGCTCGCTGCGGAAGCGCTCCCAGTTCCACACACCGACCTGGTCGCGCACGAAAAAGGTGGTGGCGTAATAGGGATCCGGCACCATCGAGAAACGCTGCACGATCAGCTGCATGTCCTTCCAACGTTCGCCTTCCGATTCCATGCCGATGGTCCAGAACGAACCGGAATCCTGAACATTGACCTCGACCGTGATGCCGATCTGCGACAGCTGCGCCTGGACCATTTCCGCGATCGTGGAGAAGGTGGTCACGTTGAGCGCGTCGATGGTGAGGCTGAGTTCGGTGATGCCGGCCTTCTCAAGATACTGCTTCGCCTTTTCGAGATCGCCCTCCGGCGGTATCAGCGCTTTTTCCCGGTGTCCCACCAAGCCTGGAGCGATAAGGCCGGTCGCGACCTGGGCCTGGCCTGAATAGGCCGCGTCCATGATCTGCGGCACATTGATGGCCCATTGAATCGCCTTGCGGACATTGACGTCCTTCAGCTTCGGATGGTCCGAGTTCATGCCGATATAGACATAGTAGAGCGAAGGCTTTTCTTCGATCTTGGTGTTTTCGGGCGGGCTGTCCTTCAACGTGGCCAGCGAATCGAGGCTGAAATCGGTGAAGTCGATGTCGCCTGCCTGATAGGCGCGCTCGGCGGTCTTGATATCGCTCATGGGCAGGATATGAATTTCGTCGAAGCCCGGCCTAGGGCCTTTCCATTCGGGATTTCGGGTCAACAGGACGAGCTGGTTCGGCTTCCAGTCCGACAACACGTAGGGACCTGAATAGCAGGGCGGCTTCATGCCGAAATCGCCGCCGTCGGCAACTGCCTTCGTCACCGCTTTTTTCGAGACGATGTGGCCGCAACCATAGGGAAGAGTGATGTTCCAGAGCGGCACGAAAGGCGTCTTGAGCACGATCACGCCAGTATGGTCGTCCTCGATCTCGATGCGGTCAAGCGGACCCCAGTCGCCCTTGACCGGAGAATTGTGCTGGATGACGCGCTCAAACGAGAACTTCACGTCCTCGGCGGTCATTTCGCCAAATCCGCCAGTGAAGTTGATGCCCTTCTTCAGGCGGAAGCGGATGTGCGTCGGATCGATCTGCTCGACGGATTCGGCGGCCTCGAGTTCCCAGCCCCACTCCGAACCCGGTTTATAGCGCGTAAGCTTGGTGTAGATGCAGTTCATGACGTCGACATTGTACGCGTTCTGGTAGAAGCCAGGATCGAGCTTGTCGATATCGGAATAGGCGCGGGCCTTGAGTACCTTGCCTTCGGCCGCCCATACGGCCTGCGACAAGGGCAGGCCGGAGGCGATGATCCCCGCGCCGAGGCCGGCGCCTGCCTGCAGGAAATGCCTGCGATTCAATTTCATTCCATTCACGGTTTCGTTCCCCTTTCAACTGAGCGGGTTTCCCGGCGATTGCCGGGATCCCTCTTTTTGGTACCGCGCCGCCTGATGGGGCCGCGAGTTCGGACGGCGCATTCTTCAATTCAGCCGGCAAGCCGGTCAATTTCGCTGCCGACGCAGATGTGAGCGAGATTAGCGTCAGTTCGCGAATGTCACAGCAGGCGACGCTCTATCGCCTCGGTCCATTTCTGTTCGTGGACAAGCTCGTCGCCTTCCCATGCCTCGAGATGCGCCTCGACGTGGAAGTGCGATGGCGTCGCGGTCATGGTCGTTTCGGTCACAGAACGCATGCGCCAATCAGCGCGCGAAAATTCGAACTCCCATTTCGCCTCGGCCCTGGCCGACCCGAAATCGTCGCCGCGGAAGGAATAGCGTTCGCGGCCGAGCGAGGTAATGGTTAGGTCGTTGTCGACGATGCGATAGGTGCCGGCGCCTTCGCCGATCTCAACGACGGTCGAAGCGACTGCCAGATTCTCCGTGATCGTCCAATCCTTTTGCGGCTTTGAGATCGTCTCCACCCGTAAGGGCGGCGCCCCTTCGGGTTCGGCAAAAGGCGCCGGTGCCGGATCTCCGGCGCCCCCGACGCGGACCGGAAGTTCAAGGCGGCAATCCGCCGGATGGACGGTGAGCGTGACCGGCTCGGGCGAAGGCCAAGCGATCGGGAAGTAATTTGTCGAGATGGCAAGGCGTATGCGATGCCCCGCGCTGAAGCGCTGTGCTACGTGCTTGAAGGGGACAGAGGTGCGGTAGCGCCTTGCCGGTTCGAGCGGTTCGGGCCTCTCATGGCTATCGCGATGCGTCAGGTTCAAAAGGCCGTAGCTGACGCGCGTCGTCGCGCCATCGGGGGCGACATCCGAAAGACGGACGGCCACCATGGCGACGGGCCTGTCGCTTTCGAAGACAAGATCGAGCATTGCATCGCCGGCGATCTCAACATCGTGCGCCAGCTCTTGCGTCTCATAGACCAGACTGCCGGCATCGTCGCCGCGCTGGTCAGCCGGCTGGTCGCCGGGCACGGCATAGGAGCACCATTTGCCGCCGCGCAGGCCAACCGACAAGGGCGAGCGGACCGTCTGCGTTCCGGCCGCATCGTCTGCCCGGCGTAGGGACAGGCGCCCATTGCCGGAAAGGAAGAAGGACTGCCGCTCGATATTCGGCGATGGCCATGCCGGCTCCGTGACCCAGCGTCCGGCGCGCGTCTCGTAGGAAGTTTGCGGCGGGGCGCTATCCTGCATGAACAGGCGCAGCATCGGCTCGTCCATGATGCCGGTGTCACGGCCCTTCAGCCATTGATCCCACCAGCGGACGCATTCCTGCAGAAAGCCGATGGCAGGACCAGGCTTGCCGATATGGGGATAAGTGTGCGCCCATGGCCCGACCAGCCCCTTGCGCGGGCCCTGCAGCTTTTCCATCAGGCGGAAGACCGAGCGGCAATAACCATCGGCCCAGCCGCTGACGGCGTAGACCGGGCAGGTGATCGCGCCGAAATCCTCGCAGACCGAACCGTGTTTCCAGAACTTGTCGCGGTGCTGGTGCTCCAGCCAGTTCTTCAGCCATAGCCCGCTTTCCTTCAATCGACTGTGCCACAAAGCGCGCCAATTGTGCGGCTTGTTGCGTGGGTCGGGCGGCAGCGTGTTGCGCCCGAACATGATCGCCGCCCAGGAGAGATTGTCGATGAGCAGCGTGCCACCCATGTGGTGGACATCGTCGGCGTAGCGGTCGTCGGTCGAGGCGCAACTGATCACCGCCTTCAGCGCAGGCGGCCGCATGGCCGCGATCTGCAATCCGTTGAAGCCGCCCCAGGAGATGCCGATCATGCCGACGTTGCCGTCGCACCAGGGCTGGGAGGCCAGCCATTCGATGACCGAGCAGCCGTCGTCCAGCTCCTGCTGAAGGTACTCGTCGAGCATCAGCCCTTCGGAATCGCCGGTTCCGCGCAGGTCGACGCGCACCACTGCGTAGCCGTGGCCGGCCACGTAGGGGTGCATGACGACATCACGCGCGGCGGTCAGATCGTTCTTGCGATAGGGGATGTATTCCAGGATAGCCGGCACCGGCTTTTGTTCGGCACCCTCGGGGAGCCACATGCGCGCCGCAAGCCGGCAACCGTCCGGCATCGGAATCTCGAAATGGTCGACCGAGCGGATCGGATGGGGGAAGTTGGACACTGTGCGCATGACGAGGCCTCTGTTGGAGAGCGCCACTTTGGGCAAATCGGCGGTGCCGCACAATTTCGCGACCCTTCGCGACTTGACACTGTTCTGGCGTCAGTATGCATTAGGTCATGCAGACCGAACCGCTTCCCCAGAACCTCGCCTTCCTGTGCAGCTATTATCCGTCTATCGCCGCCGTGTGCCGGCGCCTGCAGATCAACCGCCAGCAGTTCAACAAATATCTGAGCGGCCAGACCTGGCCGTCCCGCCGCAACATGCGCAAGATCTGCGATTTCTTCGGCGTGAGCGAAGGCGAGCTTTTGATGGACCAGCAGCGCTTTGCCGAGATCGTCGGCCTGCGCCGCCGCCCGCTCGGCGTCCACGCGCCGTCGGACATGCTGGTGCATATGGAGCAGCTCTATCAGCGTTCCGGCGATCTCGGGCGCTATGTCGGCTACTATTTCCGCTATTTCTACTCGTTCGGCTATGCCGGCAAGATCATCAAATGCCTGGTCGTGATCTATGAAAAGGAAGGCCGCTATTTCTGGAAATGCATGGAAAGGCTCGTCCATTTCGGCAAATATGGCGTGAAGACCTCGAAATATTCGGCCGCCCTGCTGCTGCTCGGCGATCGCATATTCGCGCTCGAATCCGAAACCCTGCTCAAGACCAGCATCACCCAGGTGATCCTCTATCCGAGCTACCAGACGAGCGTCGCCTATCTGGTCGGCATCCAGACGGGCATGCCCCTTTTACGAGGGCGGAGACCAGCGGCCTCGGTCGTGCTTCTGGAATATCTCGGCCGCTCCGTCGACCAGCGCAAGGCGCTGCAGGCCTGCGGCCTATTCGACGAAACTGACCCCGCCATCGATGCCGGCATCCGCGCCATGATCACCAACCGCATCCCCGTTGGGACATTCGTGCTCGAGACGGAAGAGGTGTAGACGTTCCTCCCCACGCGACCCGCATCAGCGTGGGCCTGTCCAACCCGTTCAGCGCGAGGTTGTCACCCATGTCTTAGGTACAGTCTGTTACCTATGTCTCCGGGCCGTACAGGTGAGAGGTGGTAGCGGGAGAGGGACTTGAACCCCCGACCCCAGGATTATGATTCCCGTGCTCTAACCAACTGAGCTACCCCGCCAGGGCGGCGAAAGGCCCGAAATCCGCCTTAAATCGCAAGGCATTTCGAGGCGTTCGCCAAGGTCGCGCGGATATAAGGTTGGGAGGGTGAGCCTGTCAAGCTTCGAACCGCTCGGCAGGGGCGCTTATTCTCGCTGCCGAAAAGCTTTGCCGCGCCGATAATTGGTTGCAGCCGCCGGGGTTGAGTTCGAAGAGGCACGTCGCTATGTCTCGGCCACGAGTTTTTAGAGTTTGAGAACAGATGAAGCCGCGCATTGCAGTCCTCGGTTGCGGATACTGGGGCTCCAACCACATCCGCACCCTCAAGGCGCTCGGCACGCTGCACGCGGTCTCCGACGCCAACCGTGCCCGCGCCGAAGGCTTTGCCAGCGAACAGGACTGCCTCGCGATCGAACCGGACCAGTTGTTCGTCCGCAATGACATCGACGCCATCGTCATGGCGCTGCCGCCGCAATTTCATGCCGAGATGGCGGTGCGCGCCACCGAAAGCGGCAAGGACGTGCTGGTGGAGAAGCCGATCGCGTTGACGGTTGCCGATGCCGAGCGCTCGGTGCAGGCGGCGAAGGACAAGGGCCGCGTCTTCATGGTCGGCCACGTCTTGCGCTTCCATCCCGCGTTCGAGACGCTGAAGGCGCTCATCGACAAGGGCGAGCTCGGCGAGGTCCGCTACATCCATTCGCACCGGCTCGGCCTCGGCAAATTCCACACCGAGAACGATGCGCTATGGGACCTGGCGCCGCATGACCTGTCGATGATCCTGGCCATCACCGGCACCGAACCGATCGAGGTGCGCGGCGAAGGGGCGGCGCTGCTCGACAATCTCAGCGACTTCGCGCATCTGCACATGCGCTTTCCCAACGGTTTGCGCAGCCATCTCTTCGCCTCGCGGCTGAACCCTTACCGCGAACGGCGGCTGACCGTGGTCGGCACCAAGGCGATGGCTGTCTTCGACGATGTCGAACCATGGGAGCGCAAGCTCGCCGTCTATCGCCACGCGGTCTGGCAGGACAGCGGCCAATGGGCGTTCACCACCAATGAGCCCTCCTATGTCGCGGTTGGCCAAGGCATGCCGCTGACGCGCGAACTCGAGCACTTCATCCATTGCATCGAAACGCGGGCCGAACCGCGCACCAGCGGCGAGGAGGCAATCCGGGTGCTGCGCATCCTGACCGCAGGTACGGTCACGCACACCAAATCCAATCCCTGAAGAAGATCGGGCCGCGTCGCGGCGGAGAGATCGTTGCCTACTCGGCGGGAACCTGCGCCGGTGACGCGGCAAGTCGGCTCAACATCGCCTCGGCCTCGGCGCCGCGCTCGGAGCGTTCGATGAAGCCGCCGCCGAACACGCGGGCCTCGTTGCCGTCGTCGGAATAGAGCACGCAAGCCTGTCCAGGCGCGATACCGGACTCGCCATCGGCCAATTCGACCGATGTGACGCCCGCCTCGTGACGCAGCATCGCCGGGCGTGGCGGCCTGGTCGAGCGAACCTTGGCGAACAGTTCCAGCCCGCCCGCGGGCATGTCGGCCAGCGCGCCGTCACCAAGCCAGTTCATGTTGCGCAGGTAGATCTTGTGCGTCTCCAGCGCCTCGCGCGGCCCGACCACGACACGGGCGCGCTCGGCGTCGAGATGGACGACATAGAGCGGCTCGCCGGAGGCCACGCCGATGCCGCGGCGCTGGCCGATGGTGTAGCGCAGAATGCCTTCATGGCGGCCGAGCACCCGGCCGTCGATATGGACGATGTCACCCGGATTGGCGGCCGTCGGCTTCAGCTTGGCAATGATGTCGGAATATTTGCCCTGGGGCACGAAGCAGATGTCCTGGCTGTCCTGCTTGGCGGCTACCGTCAGGCCCATCTCCTCGGCAATGGCGCGAACCTGCGGCTTCGGCAGGCCGCCGAGCGGAAAGCGCAGATAATCGATCTGCGCCTGCGTGGTGGCGAAGAGGAAATAGCTCTGGTCGCGATCGGCGTCGACCGGCCTATAGAGCGCGCGATGGGCGCCATTGGCGCCGGAGCGAATGTAGTGGCCCGTGGCCAGCGCGTCGGCGCCGAGATCCTTGGCGGTGGCCAGCAGATCAGCGAACTTCACCGTCTGGTTGCAGGAAACGCAAGGGATCGGCGTCTCGCCGGCGACATAGCTCTCAGCGAAGGGATCGATGACCGCCTTGCGGAAGCGCTCTTCGTAGTCGAGCACATAATGCGGAATGCCGAGCGTCTCGGAAACGCGGCGGGCGTCATCGATATCCTGCCCGGCACAGCAGGACCCGGCCCGGTGCGTCGCGGCGCCATGATCGTAAAGCTGCAAGGTGACGCCGACGACATCATAGCCTTCGCGCTTCAAGAGACCCGCGACAACGGACGAATCAACGCCGCCCGACATGGCGACGACGATACGGGTGTTTTCGGGACGTCCGGGGAGATCGAGGCTGTTCATGGTTCTTTCGTTCTGCGCGGCGCTTGCATGCCAATGACTCGAATATAGGTCAAGCTTGGCGGCTGCGCCAGCTTGCGGGACCGATCGGCGGGCAACTGCCGGCCCGGTGACCGCGCAGATTTTTCGAGCGAATCCGGAACTTCCCGGCAGATATTTCAAATGTTTGCGAAAAGACTAACGCGGCGTTCATGATCATTACCTAGCTGTTAGGGTCTGCTTAGGCAATTTTTAAAGCTGTGGCGGTAACGTGGTGGGGATTGGGTCTTTGAGTTTTTTGTAGAGAGTACGATGACCGATCTGGTTAGACCGCGAGTCAAATATGTTATCGGGCCTGACGGCAGCCCTCTCACAATTGCCGATCTGCCGCCGACGAATACACGTCGCTGGGTTATCCGGCGCAAGGCAGAAGTGGTTGCAGCGGTGCGCGGCGGGCTTTTGAGCCTCGAGGAGGCATGCCAGCGCTACAAGCTGACCACCGAGGAGTTCCTGTCCTGGCAGGCCTCGATCGACGAATACGGCCTGGCCGGGCTGCGCACGACGCGCATCCAGCAATACCGGCACTGACACTCAAGAATCTGCAAAGGGCGCGAAGTTCGCGCCCTTTTGGTCTCTTGACAGCATTTGCGCGTTTCAGACCGTCAGCACCACCTTGCCGACCGGCTTGCTGGCGAGGAAAGCGTGCGCGGCGCCGGCCTGTTCGAGCGAGAAGGTCTTTGCCACATGCACGGTAAGCTTTCCCGCATCGACGAGCCTGCCAAGTTCCAGCAGGCCTTCGCGGTCGGGAACAACGGACATGCGTTCGACGCGGATGCTTCGCGCCTTGGCATCCGCCCTGGTCTTGTCGCTGATGTCGAGCAGTGACACCAGCACGCCGCCGTCCCTGAGCACCTTCAACGATTGATGGGCGTGTTCGCCGCCCACCGTCTCGAGCACCAGGTCGATGTCCTTCGCCTTGTCGGTAAAATCATCCTTGGTGTAGTCGATGACCTCGTCGGCGCCGAGCTTGTGGACGAAATCCAATTTTTCCGTGCTGACGGTGGCGGCAACCCAGGCGCCGCCCGCCTTGGCGACCTGCACCGCCAGATGGCCGACGCCGCCGGCCCCGGCGTGGACCAGCACGCGCTGGCCGGCTTTCATCGCGCCATGACGCACGAGGCCTTGCCAGGCGGTGAGGCCGGCCAGCGGCAATGCGCCTGCCTGGACGTAATCGGCGTGCGCGGGCTTGCGCGCGATTTCATCGGCGGGCACCGCGGCCAGTTCGGCATAGGCTGCCGCCTGCTTTGGGAAGCGCGGCATGCCGAACACCGCGTCACCTGGTTTCAGGCCGCTGACACCAGGCCCCAGCGCCTCGACGGTTCCCGAAAGGTCCCAGCCGAGGATGAAGGGTGGTTCGCCGAGCAGCGGGTAATAGCCGGCGCGCACGGCGCCATCGACCGGATTGATGCCGGCCGCCTTGATGCGGACCAGCACTTCGCCGGCGTTGGGCGAGGGCGCCGGGCGCTCGGCGATGACAAGGACATCGGGTCCGCCGACGGAATTCTGGATAATGGCACGCATAAGATTTCTCCTGATTGACCGGTCCCACTATCATTTGGAGAGTAATGGTCTCTTGTCTAGTATGTACCTTTTTGATATATAGGCACCGTATGGATAGTGATCTCGACTCCCCCTTCGGCTATGATGCATTCCGGCGGACCTGTCCCTCACACACGGTGCTGGAGACGCTGGCCAGCAAGTGGGTTTACCTGGTTGTTTGTGCGCTGCGCCAAGGCCGGCAGCGCAATGGCGAGCTTGCCCGCAAGCTCGAAGGCGTCACGCCGAAGATGCTGACGCAGACGTTGCGCGTGCTCGAGCGCGACGGCCTGGTGCGGCGCGAGGTGTTTGCGGTCGTCCCGCCTCGGGTCGAATATGAATTGACCGAACTTGGCCAGAATCTGGCGGGATTGCTCAACCAGATCAGATCCTGGTCGGAACAACACGTTCCCGACATCAAGGAGGCCCGGGCGCGGGCTGCGGCCGTGAATGAAGGGGAGTGGGCCGTTTAGCGCTCGCCCAATGCGTTGCGCGCCCGCTTGGACGTGCT
This sequence comes from Mesorhizobium sp. B2-2-4, assembly GCF_006442375.1. NCBI lineage: Bacteria > Pseudomonadati > Pseudomonadota > Alphaproteobacteria > Hyphomicrobiales > Phyllobacteriaceae > Mesorhizobium > Mesorhizobium sp. B2-2-4. Next base: position 43,307 of record NZ_VFWB01000008.1, read on the forward strand.
CAAAGACGCGGATATCGGGCGGTTCAGCCGATCATCGCGCTACGACCGCCAGTTTCGGCCTCGCGAATCTTGGTGTCGCGCGATTCGAGCATTTCCGCCTTGGAAAGCTCCGCTTCAGCTTCGCCGAGTAATGATTCGGCGGCGCTTCGCTGCTGGGCGAGGTCGCCTTGCGAATTTCTGAGGTTGTCGCGGCGCAAACGGGCCGCCTTGGCGAAGGTCGGATAGGCGAAATGATTGATGTCGGTGATACCGGCCTTCTTTTCCTCGGCGCTGATCTGAAGCTCCAGCTCGGCGGCCATGCGTTCGAATTCGGCGATCATCATGTCGAGCTGCAGCAGCTGCCGCCGCTTCTCATTCACCTGAAACTGTTTCAGCCGAACGAGGTTTTCACGTGACTTCATGATTCGGTACTCCCGGAAACGCACACCTGCACATATCGTCCAAACCACTTGGAAAGGCCCAAGCGCTGCCCGTGTCCACCGGCTTTCCCCGCACTATGGGAAACAAAACCCTAAAGTTTTTTGCCGACGGTAACCATTCGTTTACGGGCATTGTTAATCATACGGGTCAGGACTTAAGGCCGGGTAAAAATCCGGCTGGCGACATGGAAGCGATGTCGATGAGTCCCTGGAGTCACTTAGTCCAGGTTTTTAATGTGTTGCATTAGCGGTTTGGTCCTGTGATTCGGTATTAAATTCAAGAGGGTGTAGAAAGTGGTTAAAAAATCTGGTACCGTCATCGACGCGGAATTAGGTTTTGTTAACCATTCCATGGCAGCCTCTGCACCAGGCAATCACTGCTCCGGTCCCGGATGGGTCGCAAGATGGTCCGGCAGCAGAAAAGGGGAATGAAATGCGTGTTCTGCTGATAGAAGATGACAGTGCAACCGCACAAAGCATCGAGCTGATGCTGAAATCGGAAAGCTTTAATGTCTATACGACCGACCTCGGCGAAGAGGGTGTCGATCTGGGCAAGCTCTACGACTATGACATCATCCTTCTCGACCTCAACCTGCCCGATATGTCCGGCTATGAGGTCTTGAGAACGCTTCGTCTTTCCAAGGTGAAGACGCCGATCCTCATCCTTTCCGGCATGGCCGGCATCGAGGACAAGGTGCGCGGCCTCGGCTTCGGCGCAGACGATTACATGACCAAGCCGTTCCACAAGGACGAGCTGGTGGCGCGCATCCACGCCATCGTGCGCCGTTCGAAGGGACATGCCCAATCGGTCATCACCACCGGCGACCTGGTGGTCAATCTCGATGCCAAGACCGTCGAAGTCGGCGGCCAGCGCGTGCACCTTACCGGCAAGGAATACCAGATGCTGGAGCTGCTCTCGCTGCGCAAGGGCACCACGCTCACCAAGGAAATGTTCCTCAACCACCTCTATGGCGGCATGGACGAGCCGGAACTGAAGATCATCGACGTCTTCATCTGCAAGCTGCGCAAGAAGCTCGATGCTGCGTCCGGCGGCCAGAATTATATCGAGACGGTCTGGGGCCGCGGCTATGTGCTGCGCGAACCTGAAGACATCCGCGTCAGCGCCTGAGCGACGGCCGATCGAAATTCCAGACAAAAACCCGGCGGCAGCCGGGTTTTTGCGTCATAGACCGGTGGTAACCGCGATCCGACGGATCAGGCAGCGATCTTCAGGGTGCGAAAGCGCTCGAGTAGCTGCGGGCGGTTGAACGGCTTCAACAGATAGCCTTGGGCGCCGGCGCGTTTGGCTCGCATGATCGAGGCGATGTCCAGTTCGACCAGCGAGATCAGGATCTGCGGCTTGGTCGGGCTTTCCATGGCGCGCACGCGCCGGATCAGGTCGACCGCCTGTACATCCGGCAGTGCACCGTCGACGACGATGATATCAGGCATATCGGCGGCGCACATCTCCAGCGCGTCAAGCCCGCTGGCGGCTTCGATGACCATCATGTCGGAACCGCCCAGGATGCGCTTCGCAACTTTCCTGATGACGCTAGAATCGTCGACGAACATGCAGCGTTTCATTTCCGGGTCCTCTTTGCCTTGTGGCAATCCGGTCGCGTCGGGGTATCTGCGGCACAGCATAGGCCGATCTGGTAAAGAAGCCGAAAAGCCATTAGGTAAAATTTTTGCAAATATGCCAGTTGGCAAGCTTTTCTTTGCAGATGCTTTGGCCTGCGCTGTCAGGCGAAGTTGATCTTCCGCCGGTAGGTCCATTCAATCAATATTACAGAACTGAAATACTTTGCTGCTAGTTTGTGCGGATCTCAGGCCGCCGAAAGCACGATCTCTTCCGCGGTCGCATGGATCGATATCGTCATGTTGGCCTCCCGCGCCAGAAGCAGCGTATAGTAAGGCTGCACCGAATGCGCGTCGATCGGTTCTTCCGGCTTGTGGCCGGAATGCAGTTCGAGGAATTTCGGCGGCACCCGCAACATGGGGCCGCTCGCCGAAAGCGCGAAGCGAGGCTCGGTCTCGAGATTCTCCAGCGTCACCGAAAGCTTGCCGCCGCGTGGAATGGCGGCGTTGGCGACCAGGATCAGGTTGAGCAGCAGCTTGACCTTGTTCTTGGGCAACAGTGCACGGGTTCCATTCCAGATGAGTTCCGGCTTCTCGTTCTTGAGGAAGGCGATAGCGACGGCTTCGGCATCGCCGGTGTCGATCTGCATGCCGGCGGAACCAGCCGCGCCGAAGGCAATGCGGGCGAACTGCAGGCGCGCCGAGGCGTTGCGGGCGCTCTGGCGGATCAGCTTCATGGCGTCCTCGTCGGCGCCGCCTTCATCGAGCAGTTCAAGCCCGTTGTTGATCGCGCCAACAGGCGAGATGATGTCGTGGCAGACCCGGCTGCACAAAAGTGCCGCCAGATCGGGTGCGGAAAGGGTGAAAAGATCGGACATCGGCGAAAATCCCTGCAAAAATCCCATAAATCATGGCCGCGCGATCGATCGACGCCTGCCCACGCGAATCACGCTCTCTTCCCGAGCTTTCTGAATACACAGCGCCCGTGCGTGCAGCAACAAACCCAAAATCGCCGTTGGGGCCTATGGCGCGTTCACGCAGGCTGCTTGCCTGTATGAACGACCCCAACAGCCTTCGAACCGCCATCTTCATGTGCGAGTTTAATGGTTGAAAAAGGATTACGGCATAGTTTGCCCCTAACAGCCATCCTTAACGGCCGCCTAAAGAGCCGTACGGGTGCGAGGCGTCGGCGAAAGTGCTCCCTGACGGAGATTGGAAGCATGTTTTCCCGATTCTACGGCCGGAGTTTTCTCCGTGTCCTCTCAATGGCGATCACGCTCATGGGCGTTCTCGTCTTCTCGACATCGGCCCTGCGGGCCCAGGAGTACACCGCTCAGGAGATTGTCGATTCCGGTCACAAGTTCTTCGGCGCGACATCGGGCGGCCTTGCCACAGTCGTGGAGAAGATTTTTGCTTCCTATGGCTTGCCCAATGGCTATCTGCTTGGCGAGGAGGGATCCGGCGCGCTGATCGGCGGCCTGACCTATGGCGAAGGCACGCTCTACACCAAGAATGCCGGCGACCATAAAGTGTTCTGGCAAGGCCCGTCGCTCGGCTGGGATTTCGGCGGCGAGGGATCGCGGGTGATGATGCTCGTCTATAATCTCGATGACGTCGGCAATCTCTACAACCGTTATGGCGGCGTCGCCGGCTCGGCCTATGTGGTGGCGGGCGTCGGATTCAATGTGCTGAAGAACAACAATGTGCTGCTGGTGCCGATCCGCACCGGCGTCGGCGCCCGGCTCGGCGTCAATCTCGGCTACCTGAAGCTTACCGAACGGGCGACGTGGAATCCGTTCTGACCCGAGGTCACGACCGGAATGTGTATACGCTTCGATAAGAATCCAGATCCGATGACCCATATGCGCCGCGGCGAGCCCTTGCCGCAGCGCCTGATTTCCGTCATGCCAACAGAGTAACGGTCAAAAGTCGCGACGGCTTTTGATCCTCGTATTGTTGCATGTCGGCGCGCGATAACGGATAGTCACTTGGTTCAGTCGGTCCTGTTCTTTGCTCTCGGCTTTCTCTGCGCCGGCTTTCTGGCGCTGATGGTGGCTCCGGCCATCTGGCGGCGGGCGGTCGCTCTGACGCGCAAACGCATCGAAGCCTCGATCCCGCTGACGCAAGCCGAAATTGGGGCCGACAAGGACCGGATCCGGGCGGAGTTCGCCATGGCGACGCGCCGCCTCGAGATGAACGTCAAGGCGCTGCGCGAGAAGTCGACCGAGCAGCTCATCGAGATCAATCGCGGCCGCGAGGCCCTGAAGGGGCTGGCGATGGAGCGCATGGACAAGAACCAGGTGCTCGATGAACTGGCTGCCAAGAACGCGGCGCTGCACCAGCGCGAGGATGAACTGCACCGGTTGTCCGAGCGGCTCAAGGAGACCGAACGCAAACTGGAGAAACGCGCGCTTGAGCTTGAGAAGCTGGAACGCATGTATGACGACGCCAGCTTCTCCTCCAGCAGCCGCCAGATCGAACTTGTGGCGCGCGAATCCGAGTTGCAGAAGCTCGCCAGCGATATCGCGCTGCTGCGCGGCCAGCGCAAGGAGGCGGACAGGCGCAATCAGGAGATCGCGGCCGAAAGCAAGGCCGCGCGTGAGGCGCTGAAGGCCGAGAGGAAAAAAACCGCCGAACTGGACAAGAAAGTCGAACGGTTGCTCGCCGCGCTTGCCGACCGAGAGGAGAAGCTCGAACGCCGCGAGAAAGATCTGGCGCGGCAGCGCGAAAAAGCGAAGGCCGAGGACGGCGCGTCGGCCTTGCGGTTGATCAGCGGGCAGGTACAGGCGGACAGGCGCGACGACGTCGAAAAGGCGATCGCCAGGCTCGATGCCGACCGTGAGCGGCTGGAGGCCAGACTGACGGCACTGGTACGCGAGAACAAGCGGCTGAAGGCGGATCTGTCCGCCGCCGAGGCCGCCGGCCCACAGGGCGATACACGCCACGCAAGTTCCATGTTGCGCGAACAGATGAATGACCTGGCGGCGGAAGTCGTCAACTTGACAGCCAAGCTCGAAGGGCCGGGGTCGCCGATCGCCAAGGCGCTGGAGGCGCAGCAGGATGCGCGTCCGAACAGCGGCGGCCGCAGCCTTGCCGACCGCGTGCGGGCGTTACAGAAGGCGGTTGCGGCAGATTGAATTCAGGCACCGCCGGCGCAGAAATGATGCAGGGCGATGGCGGATGCGGCCGCGACGTTCAGGCTGTCGAAGCCTTCCGACATGTTGATCCGAACAGTATTGAGACGGGCGAGCAGGCTTTCGGGCAGGCCTTGGCCCTCAGTCCCGAGGTAGAGTGCCAGGCGTTCGGCCGGTTTTGCATCGCGTATGTCTGATGTCCCGCGCGGCGACAGCGCAAATTGGGTAAAGCCACGCCGGTCGAGCGTCGCGGCGAACCGCGCGGTGTCGCTGAACGAGGCGAACGGGACCTTCAAGGCCGCGCCGACCGAAACGCGGATCGCCTTGCGATAGAGCGGATCGCAGCAGGTCGCATCCAAAAGGATCGCGTTGGCGCCGAACGCGGCGGCGTTGCGGAAAATCGAGCCCATGTTGTCATGGTTGGCGATGCCGACGAGCACCACGATCAATGCTCGGGCAGGCAAGCCGTCCAGCAGGGCCTCGGCCAGCTGGGGCGTCTCCTTGCGACCGATGGCAAGGATGCCGCGATGCATGTGAAACCCGGCAATGGCATCCATCACAGCTCCGGCGGCGACATAGACCGGCAGGTCAGGAGACGCCTTGTGCAGGATTTCTTCGAGGCCGGCCAAGCGGTTCTCCAGAACCAGCACCGATTCGGCGCGGAAGCGCGCGGCCGACAGTAGGATGTCGAGCACGACCTTGCCCTCGGCAATGAAGCGGCCCTGTCGACCGGCGAGGTCACGCTCGCGGATGTCGAGATAGGCGGCGACGCGCGGATCCCGCGGATCGTCGATGTGGACAAGGGTCATCTGAGCCTCGGCTGACAATCGGAATCGGTTGCCAAGAACATGATGCGCGGATGCAGTGTCAAAGTGTATTTGCGCGCCCAGGATGGACGCACATTGCCGAATGCCGCTGGTGGCGTAAACGTTTACGCGACCAGCCGTTCAAGTTCCGGCGCGGCGCAGCCTTTGTGCCATCTGGGACAGATCATCCTTGCCGCTGCCGAAAATGCCGTCGAGCGTGGCAAGCAGTTCGCGCACGGCGTCGGATTTGCAGGAATAGTAGATCATCTGGCGATCGCGGCGGGTGTCCACAAGGTCCAGCGCCCGCAACTTTGCCAAATGCTGCGACAGGGCGGACTGGCTGAGCATCACCTTCTCGGCGATGGCTCCGACCGACATTTCACCGTCGATCAGATAACTCATGATCAAAAGCCGTTTTTCATTGCCCATCAGCATCAGAAATTCGGCCGCCGATCCGGCGTTGGCGATTAGCTTTGTCGAGATCATCGATCCCCCATGCTCTTTGCTCATCGAGGCACCATGGGGGCAATGGTGCCTGAATCCATAAACTCAGTTGTGAATGGTCGCCAACGAGTCAGCGCCACAGCCAAAGGGTAGAACATTTCATTCAAATCTCAAGCGTTGCTTTTGATCAAACGTAATTTAAGTGCGGTTATTTGGCGACGTTGCCGCCCGGCCGCTCTTGGCCATGTCGACCAAGACGTGCCTCAACTCATGCGCTGTGACCAAGGGCTGCGGAAAGAAGACCCTGCCGGCATCGTCGCCAGAGGCCAGATCCATGCCGTCGGCATCGAATCCGGCGATGACCCAGCCGTCGCCGGATGCCCGGGCAAAATGATGCGCGTAGAGGGCGACGGCGTCGAGATGGTCCGCATTCATGTGGTCGATCGCGGATTGCTCGCTGGCTGCCAGTTCCTCGACGATCGGCCCGTCGGTGATGAGATCGGTGCGGTCAAGCAGGTAGGCCTTGCCGAAGCCGCCGTTCAGGCTGGCGCGCTGCGGTTCGAGACGAAAGATCGAAAAGTCGCCGAGGCCGGCATAGAGGCTGGCCTTCGGATTGTGGTTGAGATAGCGGCGTTCGGCGCGTGCATGCGCGTCCGATCCGCGCTCGATCCGCGCTGCCCGGCAAATCAGCGTCAACCGGGGATGCGCGAGCGGGTCGCCCTTGCCCGGCTCGCCGAGCAGTAGCGAACAGCGCGGGTCCGCAAGTATGGCGGGCGTATGGGCCGAAAGCTGCGACACCAGGATCAGCGGCGTGCCGTCGATGTCGGTGGCGACGCCGACCCGACTCGCCAGCGGCGAACCCGTTTGCGGCTCCAACACCGCCAAGGCGCCGAAGCGGGCGCGGCGCATGAGTGTCTTGGCCTGCCGGATCGCCTCGGCGTCGGTCTCGCGGATCACGTCCTTCGTTCGATCGGCCAAATGCTCGCCCTGCTAAGTTGATTTGGCTATTCCACTTATCAGACGATGGCGCCAGGCTGGCAAGTGCTACTTCGGAGCCATGCGAATGGCGCCATCGAGACGAATGGTCTCGCCGTTGAGCATCTGGTTCTCGATGATGTGCAAGGCAAGGGCCGCATATTCCGACGGCTCGCCGAGGCGCGAGGGGAAGGGCACCGCGGCGCCCAGCGAATCCTGCACCTCCTGCGGCATGCCGGCCATCATCGGCGTCCTGAATATGCCGGGTGCGATGGTGCAGACCCGGATGCCGGAACGGGCAAGATCGCGCGCCACGGGCAGCGTCATGCCGACGACCCCGCCCTTTGATGCCGAATAGGCGGCCTGGCCGATCTGGCCGTCATAGGCGGCGACGGATGCGGTGTTGACGACGACGCCGCGCTCGCCGCCCTGCAGCGGGTCGAGCTTTGCGGCGCGGTCGGCGACGAGGCGGATCATGTTGAAAGTGCCGATCAGATTGACTTCGATCACCTTGCGGTACTGATCGAGCGAATGGGGACCATCCTTGCCGATCGTCTTCACGCCGATGGCAATGCCGGCGCAATTGACCAGGATGCGCGGTTCGCCCAGCTTGGCCGCGACCTCGGCAAGCGCGGCAACACCGCTGTCGGCGCTGCCGACATCGCATTGGACGGCGATGCCGCCGATCTCGGCCGCCACCTTGGCCGCCCGATCGACGCCGATATCCAAGATGGCGACGCGGGCGCCCCTGGCGGCCAGCGCGCGCGCCGTCGCCTCGCCAAGGCCGGAGCCGCCGCCGGTAACAACCGCGACCTCGCCGTTTGGATTCATGGCGTCATCCTTTCACATGAGAGTCAGGCGTGGATCAGGCGCGCAATCGGCGCGAATGGTCAAGCCATCGCGGCAAAGTGCTCGGCGACCCTGGCCTGGTCGGCATGGCAGACCTCGCCCGTGAGCCTTGCAACCGCGCCCGGCATGATCTCGTGCGACAGCAGCCTGTCGAGATCGACGGGGCGTGGCATCGATATCTGGCCGCGCGGGATACGCTTGAAGCCGAGCGGTCCATAATAGGGCTCGTCGCCGACCAGCATGACGGCGGGCGCTCGGGCCTTGGCGGCCGCTTCCAGCGCGATCGCCACCAGCCGGCGGCCGATGCCGAGATTCTTGAAGGCCGGCCGCACCGCGAGCGGCCCGAGCATCAGCGCGCGTCCGGCGCCTGCGGCGATGCGGGTCATGCGAACTGATGCGACCACGAGATCGCCGTCCATGGCGACGAAGGACAGCGCGCGTTCATGCCCGCCGGCCTCGCGGATCTTGTAGGCGGCCAGCACAAAACGGCCGGGCCCGAAGGCTTCGTCATTGATGGCTTCGATCTGAGGGTCGTGCGCCGGAGTTTCCGGCAGGTATTCTACGTCGGCAAGGCTCATGGTCTTTGCGTTCCGGTACAGGAGGAAAGGTTTGCTGCAAACGGCAGCATTCGCCAATCAGCGCTTTATCAAGCGTGGGCGCCCTTTCGTCGTCGGTCGAACCGGATCAAAGCAAAATCGAACATGCGGAGTGTCCGCTAGCATCAATTTCCCGCCGCTGCAATCGGCGGTTTTGCAGGTAGAGAGCAACGGGCGCCGCGACGTGCTTGACGATCTGTTCAGCGCCCGGCGATTCCATGCAACGACTTGGAGCCCTACATGATGTACTAGACAGGAAAGGACAAGCGATGGGATTGCTGGTCGAAGGCAAATGGCAGGACCGCTGGTACGACACCAAAGGCAGCGGCGGCAAATTCGTGCGGGCGCAGTCGCAATGGCGCGACTGGATCACTCGTGACGGGGCGCCTGCCGAAGGCCGCGGCCGCGGCCGCGGCTTCAAGGCGGAGCCCGGTCGCTATCACCTCTATGTCTCGCTTGCCTGTCCCTGGGCGCACCGAACGCTGATCTTCCGGGCGCTGAAGAAGCTTGAAGGCATCATCTCCGTGTCGGTCGTCCATCATTTCATGGGCGCCGATGGCTGGACGTTCCTGGCGCAGGACGGAGCCACAGGTGACACGCTCTATGGCCTGGACTTCCTGCACCAGATCTACACCAGGGCCGACCCTAACTATTCCGGCCGGGTCACGGTGCCGGTGCTGTGGGATAAAAGGGATGAGACCATCGTCTCCAACGAATCCTCCGAAATCATCCGGATGCTGAATTCAGTTTTCGACGCTTGGGGTGACGCCAACCTCGACTTCTATCCGCAGGCGCTACGCGGCGAGATCGACGCGGTCAATGCACTGGTCTATCCCGCCATCAACAACGGCGTCTATCGCGCTGGCTTCGCCACCACGCAGGCCGCCTACGAGCAAGCGTTCGGGGAGTTGTTCGCCGCGCTCGACACGCTGGAGCATCGGCTGTCGAATCAGCGCTATCTCGTCGGCGAGCGGATCACCGAAGCCGACTGGCGGCTGTTCACCACGCTGGTGCGCTTCGACCCGGTCTATGTCGGCCATTTCAAATGCAATCGGCGCCGCATCGCCGACTATCCCAACCTGTCGAACTATCTGCGCGATCTTTACCAGGTGCCTGGCGTAGCCGGCACGGTGAACCTCAATCATATCAAGTCGCACTATTACGGCAGCCACGAAACGATCAACCCGACGCGTATAGTGCCTGTGGGGCCGGAAATTGACTACGGCGCGGGGCATGACAGGGCACGGTTCGCCAAGGCGGCTGCCTGAACTACCAATAGGGTGACGGCGGCTTCCCGCCAAAAACCTCGGCGATGCGCCGCAGCGTTGCCGGGGTCGTACCCTGGGGCAAACGGTCGAGCGGAAAGAAACCGGCCTCGGCGATCTCGCGGTCCGGCAGTTTCGGGGCCGCCTGGCTGAATTTTTCGATCAGGTACAGGCCGACATGGTCGCGGCGGCTGGCGCGGCGGTTGAAATGCATCGAGCGCAGCACCGGCGGAGCGGTCAGCGTGATATTGCCCTCTTCCGCCAGTTCGCGCGCCAGCGCTTCGGCCATCGTCTCGCCGATCTCGACCCCGCCACCGGGAAGCTGCCAGCCCGGCACATAGGTGTGGCGGATGAGGAAGAGGGAGTTGGATGCCGTTTCGTGGATGAGCCCGCGCACGCCAAGCGTCATTGGCCGCCGCAGCACGAAGTAGAGATGGAACAGCCTGGCTCGCAGCCCCGGCCAGCCGGTCTGGCGCAAAGTGCTCTCGGGATCGGTCGTCATCAGTCGCGAAACCGTGGGTGGAAAGCCGCGTGCGCGTCGCCTATGAAGGAGAAATGTTCAGGCTCGCACATATTTCCGATATCCATTTGGGGCCACTCCCTGAAGTAACCTATCGCGATCTCGCCTCCAAGCGGGTGCTGGGCTACGTCAACTGGCAGCGCAACCGCCGCCGGCACATGCACGATGCGGTGATCGACACCATCGTGGCCGATATCAAGGCCAGCGCGCCCGATCACCTCGCGGTTACCGGGGATCTCGTCAACCTGGCGCTCGATGGCGAGATCGAGATGGCCAAGCACTGGCTGGAGACGCTCGGCTCGCCGCATGACGTGTCGGTGGTGCCGGGAAATCATGACGCCTATGTGCCTGGCGCCTTCGACAAGGTGTGCCGGTCCTGGGCGGCATGGATGACGGGCGACGGCGTCAACAGTCCGGTCGATCGCAATTCGTTTCCCTATCTGCGCGTGCGCGGCAATGTCGCGTTGATCGGCATCACCACGGCGCGTGCCACGGCACCCTTCATGGCCAACGGCTTCTTCATGGAAGGCCAGGCCGAGCGGCTGCGCAAAATGCTCGATGCGACGGCGAAGCAAGGGTTGTTCCGTGCGATCATGATCCATCATCCGCCGGTGCGGGGCGCCGTCCCGCAGCACAAGCGGCTGTTCGGCATCGCCCGCTTCCACAAAATCATTCGCCGGCACGGTGCCGAGCTCGTCCTGCATGGCCATTCACATCTGCCGTCGCTGTTTCAGATCGGCCCGCGCGACGCCAAGGTCCCGGTGGTTGGCGTCGCCGCGGCCGGCCAGGCTCCCGGCGGCAAGCCTCCGGCGGCGCAGTACAATCTGTTCGACATAGACGGTGAAAAAGGCGATTGGCGCATCCGCCTGACGCGGCGCGGCTTGACGGGGTCGGCGATACCACCTTCGGATCTGCAGACGCTGGAGCTCGGGGCGCAACCGGCTATGGCCGCAAGCTGAGCCCCAGCGCCACGATACGGTCCCAGAACAGCACGATCGAAACCGCCAGTCCCACCAGCGCGCCTGCGGCGATCAGGCCAAGGCCGGACAGGACGGCCGACCAGCCCTTGCTGCGCGGCGGCGATCGCAAAGGCGGCTCGGCTTCCGGCACCACGTGCCGCTTCATCCCGGGAACGGCAGCCTCGACGCCACCCTCCATCATTCTCTGACGTTCGACGATCCGCTCGGCGACATAGCGCGTCACGGAATCGGCAACCGGCTTCATCTCGCTCGATTCGGCCAGCACCACACGGCCGATGCGGGTGTCCTTCAGGAACCGGTAGGTGCGGCGATCGCGCCCCATGGCGACATGGCTGACGGCGTCGATCCACAGGCGCGGCTGCAGACCGGACGAGACGACGAAGTCGAAACTGTCCATGTCGGCGGGAACGTCGGCAAAAACGGGCGCGAGTTCGGTGGCAAGAAGGTCGAGCCGCATGCGATGCGCCTCGCGCATGTCGACGACGACGTCGTCGCGATCGGCAAAGGCATTCTTTACATCGCGAATGGCATCGGACAATTTTCTCGACGGGTCGATGATCTTTTCGCCTGCATCCTTCATGGGCGTGGCCTCGCGGGTTTGGTTAACATGGAGTTAACACAGCCGCCGGCAAAATGCACTGGCGAGATCAATGCATCAAGGGTCGCCGTTGGCGGCGCAGACGGAAGAAGTCAGCTGGCCGCGGCGGACAGTTTCACCCGTTGCGGTCCGACGCGGCGATTGCTGTTGCGGCGAATGATCTCGGCGATCAGGTCGGGCGCTTCCTCGGCCAGCATATGGCCGGCCTCCAGCACATGGTGCACATGGAAGCGCTCCGGCGGGTTATCCACTTGGGTAAAGGGTAGAACGGCGTCATCCGATCCCCACGCCACCATCACCGGCATGTTCAGCGCATCGAGCCGCTCGCGCGGGATGACGCCCTGTCGATCGCTCCTGGTCATGGCGGCCGCGATCTCGACGAGCTTTTCGGTTTGTCCGGGGCGGCCGCGCATTTCGCAAAGCAATTCGGCCATGCGACGCGAGGGCGCGGCTCGAGGGCCGGACATTTCGGCGAGGCAGGCCTGGACTTCGGCCAGGTCCTGCGCGCGGGCAAAGCGGCGCAACAACGGTCCATTGATTTCGGGGCCAAAACCGCCCGGCGCCAGGAGCGTCAGCGAGGCGACTTTTGCCGGCTCCGCCAACGCCATCAGCGCGGCAACCGCGCCGCCCATCGAATGGCCGACGAGGTGGACGCGCTTGATCGCGCGTGCGGAGAGGTCGGCAAGGATGGCGTTTGCCGCGACCTTGGCCGGTCCGGCCGACGGAAAGTCGAGCGACAGGCCGTGTCCCGGCAGATCATAGGCCAATGTGCGTACGGAAGGCGGCAGCAAGGAGATCACCTCGCGCCAGACATCGTGGCTGCCGCCAAAACCATGCAGCAGGACGATGGTCTTCGAACCCACACCCCGCTCGTCGGCATAAAGTGATGAAGTCATGAAAGATTGAGGCTTTATTCGAGAAGGCGCGATGGAAATGTGGCTGAATTGCTCCTAGTCCAGAGCATTCGCCAGTAAAATTTTCGCGATTAGGCGATTGGCCGAACAGCGAGCCGGCTGCTGGTGGATGCCGCTCCCAAAAGCGACCTCGATTTGGGCGAACGACACGCACGAGCAAAAAGACCTAAGGCGTGTCGCATGAATCCGTTTCGACGCGAAACGCTTTTGGGCCTTTCACTATTCGATGGACTCGCTGTCCGCTTTAAGTCCTCATTTTCACGCAACTCCGGAAGGGAACCCGGCACTAGCTGCCCTGGAATGGCTCACATCTAGCTCGCGTTGAAGAGCCCGGCGGCACGCAAGGCGTCGACCAGCCGCTCGGTCAGATCGGCGGGATATTTTCTGTCGATGAAGGTTGCGCGCGGATTGGCGGCGAATTTCGGAAATTCGGTTATCAGCTCATCAAGCAGCCTGCGTGCCTGGTTGTCCCGACCGGCGATCTTGGCGCCGATCAGACGGGCGGCGAGATAGTGCGATTTCGCCGCAGTGGTTCTCAGAGCGCTGCTGGCTATCGCTGCCTTGCTGGTATCGCCCAGCATTAATTCTCCGGCGAAAAGCCCAAAGTCCCACCAGGTCGGGTGGCCGCTCGAGGCATCCACGGCATGCGCCAGAAGAGGTGTTCCTTCGGCGTACCGGCCGGCGAAAACCAGCCCGTAGCCATAGGCGGCGGCCATGGCAAGATCGTAGGGGTTAAGATCATGGGCCTTCCGCATCCATCGCAGGGCCTCGTCGGCATTGCCGAGGCGCGAATTGATGTAGCCGTAGGAGCGATGTGCGTACGGGCTGGTCGGCCCCATCTGCACGGCGCGATGGGCAAACGTCATCGCCTTCTCGATCGTTGCGTCCGGCGGGTAGGCGTAGTGGTCGGTCACGGCCTCCAAATGCAATGAGGCGAGTTCCGAATAAACCAGTGACGATTTCGCGCCACTGTTGGCAAGGGCTTCGAGGCAACGATAGGCGGTCTCGTGAGTCCTGGCGTTCTGGTCGAGATAGTATTTGTCGTTGAGCAGCAGGCACTGCGTCAGGCCGGTCTCCGCGCCGGACTGCTCGATGTAATTGTAGATGGTGCCAGAAGCGGGAAGTGCGGCACTGAGAATGCCGGATATGCGATCCTCGACTACGGTTGGTGCGCTGTCGGCGGCGGTCAGGTTGCGCGACAACAGCACCCGTCCGGACGCCAAGCTTTGCAGTTCGATGGTAACGTCGCCCGCGTCTGGTCCAGGCAGGATATCGAAAATGAAACTCGTCGCATCGGCGACCGGATCGGCCTTGTTGACGGTGTTGCGACCGATGAAGTCGATCGTATCAAAGCCGCTCAGGCCGGCACGCAGCGATGCGGCGACGCGACTGGCATTGGGAGTGTTGGCCCTGAGGGCGATGTAGACGAGCGGCAGCGCTTCGACCATGGGCGACGGCGTGATGCTGCCGGTTTCGCCGGCGGTCTCGAACGTTGCCGGGATGTCGCCTCCCGCCAGCAAGGCACCGCCGCCCTGGCGCAGGATCAGAAGGCCCAACATGGCGATAACCACGGCAATCGCGATCCAGAAGAACCTGAGATGGCGCGTCACCGAGAGGCCCGCCGCAGGAACCTGGCCGAGCAAGGCCGCCATGGGTGCGGCATCATCGGCGGCACCGGACTGTTCGGGCAGGCTGGCTGTCGGCTCTGCGTGACTGGCGGCTTCCGCTGCTTGCGGCAGGCGGATGGCATTGAGTTCGTAGGCCGGGACGTAACCGCCGCGCGGAATGGCTATGCGGACCGGCTCGGCAATGCCTTCATTGGCGAAATAATGTTGCAGCAGTTCGCGCAGGCGGCCCGCCTGCACCCGCACGACGGCATCGGTGGACGGATCGAAATCGCCGTCCTTGCCGAAAACATCCATAGCGATGGAAAAGCCCTTGAGCCTGTCGGCTTCCCCGGCCTGCTCGCGCTCGACGAGATAGCGAAGCAATTTGCGCGCGCGCTCGGATCTCCCGAACGTTTCGCTGGCAAGCAGTCGCTCCAGTGTCTCGCGCACTGCGGGGGCGGCAGGCGTGGCATGCTGCAAGTGTCGATCCTCTCGAAGTCGGCACAGGTTGAGGCGCGATCATATCGTTGCCGCACCACCGTACAAGCATACACGTATTATGCGATCGCGTACCACACCGGATAATTTCCCGGTGGTTAATGACACAAAAGTCGGGACCAATCGCTAAACGACGATGGTCCCGAATTCGTTCCAAGCCTGTATCAACCGGCTCTTTTGCCGATAATCCGGTTGGCGGCGGACACCACGGCCTCCAGCGAGGCAGCGACGATGTTGGTGTTGATGCCTGCGCCGAACAGCTTGCCGTCAGGATGTTCCATCTCGACATAGGAAATGGCCGAGGCGTTCGAACCGCGCTGCATCGAGTGCTCGGAATAGTCGAGCACCGACATATCGACGCCGACATGGCGCGACAGCGCATCGACGAAGCCGTCGATCGGGCCTGTGCCTGTGCCTGATATCGTCATCTCCTTGCCGTCGTCGATAATGACCGCCTCGACAACGCGCCGGCCCTTTACCTCGGTGTCCGGATAGGTGTGGTGATCGAGGAATTTCAGCCTGGCGCCCGGCTGGTCGACATAGGTATCGAGGAAGCGCTCATAGATGCGCCTGGCCGGCACTTCCTTGCCTTCGGCATCGGTGATCGCCTGGATTGCCTGGCTAAACTCGATCTGCAGGTTGCGCGGCAGGTTGAGCCCGTAATCCGCCTGCAGCACATAGGCGATGCCGCCCTTGCCGGACTGCGAGTTGATGCGGATGATGGCTTCGTAGCTGCGGCCGACGTCGGCCGGGTCAATCGGCAGATAGGGAACCTCCCACACTGGCGTGTTGGCCTTCTTCAGCGCCTTCATACCCTTGTTGATGGCATCCTGGTGCGAGCCGGAAAAGGCGGTGTAGACGAGTTCGCCCACATAGGGATGGCGCTCGGGAATCTTCAGCTGGTTCGAATATTCGTAGACATCCTTCATCCGGTTGATGTCGGAGCAGTCCAGCTTCGGATCGACGCCTTGCGTGTACATGTTGAGCGCCAGCGTGACGATGTCGACATTGCCGGTGCGCTCGCCATTGCCGAACAGCGTGCCTTCGACGCGATCGGCGCCGGCCATCAGGCCGAGCTCGGTGGTGGCGACGCCGGTGCCACGGTCATTATGCGGGTGCAGCGAAATGATCAGGTTCTCGCGCCTGTCGAGATTGCGGCACATCCACTCGATGCGGTCGGCATAGATATTGGGCGTCGACATCTCGACGGTCGACGGCAGGTTGATGATGAGTTTGTTGTCAGGCGTCGGCTTCACGATCTCGGTGACCGCGTTGCAGATCTCCAGCGCCACCTCGAGTTCGGTGCCGGTGAAGCTTTCGGGCGAGTATTCGAAACGGTAGCCGCCGCCGGCACCCGCTGCCATGTCGGTGATCATCTTGGCGGCATCGGTGGCGATGCGCTTGATGCCGGCAACGTCCTTCTCGAAGACGACGCGGCGCTGCAACTCGCTGGTCGAATTGTAGAAATGCACGATCGGGTTGGTGGCGCCTCTGAGCGCTTCGAAGGTGCGGGTGATCAGTTCGGGCCGGCACTGCACCAGCACCTGCAGCGAAACGTCGGCCGGTACGCTGCCCTCTTCGATGCACCAGCGGGCGAAGTCGAAATCGGTCTGCGAGGCCGAAGGGAAACCGATCTCGATCTCCTTGAAACCCATGTCGAGCAGCAGCGCGAACATGCGCGCCTTGCGTTCGTGGCCCATCGGGTCGATCAGCGCCTGGTTGCCGTCGCGCAGGTCGACCGAGCACCAGATTGGCGTCTTGTCGATCACTTTCGAGGGCCAGGTCCGGTCGGTGAGGCCCACGATTGGATAGGGTTGGTACTTGCGGGCGGCGTCCGGCATGCCGCCGTTCTGCTGGCCCGCCGGGGCCTCGCTTACGCGGATTTCTTCTCGTGCGTTCATCGTCGTTTCTCCCGGCGACCCTCGAATCCGCCTTCAGGCGGATGGGTGGCGAGTGGCGCCTTTACCAGTTTTTCGTTCGCTTGATGTGACTGCCAAGGAGCATGCGCTTGCGCGGCGGCTCGACCGCCGGGCGCTCCTTCAGCGAACCCGGCGATCGCCGATAAGGCCGAGAAGAAGCAGCGTCGAGGCAAGCGCGCGCACGGTCTCGCCGGCAAAGCCGGTCTGACGGGAAGCGGTGGTGGCGCGCGTGTTCATGGCGGTTTTCATACAGGAGCGGCCAGCCGGAGGCAAGCCGTACCGAAAGCCATGCCGACAGTCGGGCGCGTGCCGGGCCACGTTCCGTCTGACGTCGTCGCCGACGTGCGTGCCCTTCCAACAGGCCGAGGCCGGACCTGGCCGCCAACGGGACGTAGCGGTTCAATATATAAGATGACCTATGTATTCAAGTTTCTGTCGAAACTTCGGAACGTCTATGGCATGCCGCTGCCGGCGCGGCCCTCCTGCGGCCGATTGCTTCAAACCGTTTCGAAAGACGCGAACGATGGACCAACTGCGAGCGCAAACCCGGATCAGCGATGCGGCGATCAGGTCGGTGATGGACCGGCTGCGCACCGAGCACAGCGAATTCGAGGTCGAGACCGGTGTTGCCGATCGATGGGAACTTCGCCTGTACTACGGTTCGCTGAGCGCGGCACTCGAGGGCGACTCCATGCTGATCCGCGTCTCGGCCGTAGACGAAACCTGCCTGTCCTACATGAAGATGACGGTCGCCGGCCACGTCGCGCAGCACCTTGGAACGACGAGCGGACTGCGCTGGCAAGGCGACGGCAGCGACACCGGCACCCCACTCTTCTTCCGCGAAATCACGGTTGTGTCGTCAACGCGGATTTCTCCGCATATGCAGCGCCTGCGCTTTGCAGGCGATGATCTTGGCCGGTTTACTCATGGCGGCCTGCACATCCGGCTGCTGCTGCCGCCGCGGGGCAGGCCGCCCGTTTGGCCCTCGATGGGCGCCGACGGCCTGCTTGTGTGGCCTGCCGGTGAGGATGCGCTCACCGTGCGCATCTACACGATCCGGGCGGTGGATCCGACAAGCGGTTGGCTCGATGTCGATTTCGTGCTGCACCCCGACCATGACACGCCCGCTGCCACATTCGCGCAGAACGCGGTGGCGGGAGACGTCATCGGCATGATCGGGCCAAGCGGCGGCGAGACGCCGACGGCGCCGACCCTGCTGCTGGTCGGCGACGACACAGCGCTGCCGGCAATTGGCCGGATTCTGGGGGAACTGCGGCCGTCAACCCGCGTCGAGGCGCTCATCGAGGTCGATGGCCCGGACGACCGCATCGCGCTGGCGCAAGGCGACAACATCGAAATCACTTGGCTTTACCGGCACGACCGCGCGGCCGGCACCGCCGGCCTGCTGGCGGCCGCCCTGCGCGAGCGCAGCCACATGGCGCTTGCCGATGGCCTCTACGTCTGGGCCGGATGCGAGTTCACCGACTTCCGCGAGATCCGCAAGATCGTGCGCAAGGAGTGGGGCCTGGGCCGCGACCGGCACCTGGTAACGGCCTATTGGCGTCGCGACGCGCAGGCCGAGGGCGACGACGAGGATTAGGATCGATCCATAAGTATGCCGGCAGCCGGGGCGGAGCAGCCTATTCCTTCACCGCGCGCGCTACCAGCCGCGCGATGCTCGGGCCAACAAGCAGCACGATCAGGAAACGCGCCGACTGGAGCGCCATGATGAAGGAGATGTCGACGTTCTGGGCGGCGGCGGCGATGATGGCGACGCTGTCCATGCCGCCGGGGCTGGTCGCGAGATAGGCGGTCAGCGGATCGATGCCGAGCAGATGGCTGATCATGAAGGCGAGGCCGCCGCAAAAAGCGATCAGAGCCACGATCGAAGCGACGATCTGCGGCAGGGCACGTGTCGCATGGCGCAGGATCGGCCTTGTGAAGTTCAGCCCGATCGACCATCCGACCATGGCGTAACTGACAGCCAGCAGCCAAGGCGGCAATTGCATCGGCACGCCGAGGCCAAGGTGGATCACCGCGCCGAAGATGAAGGTGCCCAGAAAGGAGGGCGAAGGCAACCGGCAAAGCCTTCCCGCCAGCCCGCCGACCAGCGCGATGCCAATGGTTGCTGCTAAGGCTTGGGCATCGATCGGCGGAAACCAGATAATCGGCGGGATTTCGACGCCTGACGTGTCGACCCACATCTTGGCGACAATGGCCGCCGTCATCGAGACGAAGATGACACGCAGATACTGCATGAAGGCGACGAGGCGCTGGTCGGCGCCGAAGGCGCCGGCCATCAGCACCATTGCGGTGGCGGCGCCTGGGGAGGATCCCCAGACGGCGGTCGTGCCGGGCAGGATGCGCCACCGGCTGATCAGCCAGCCGAGCAGGCTGGACGCCGTGACGGTGGCTGTCACTGCGCCGAGGAACAGCGGCCATTCGGCATAGAAGACGCGAAAAATGTCGGCCGAGATCGAAGCGGCGATGAGGCAGCCGACGATCGCCTGGGCGGAGCCGAACAGAAGCCGCGGCACGCGCACGGTAGCGCCGTTGGTGCCGGCGACGATAGCCGCCAGCATCGGCCCGATGAGCAGCGCCGCCGGCAGCGCGGCCAGTTCGAGCGCACCGGCAAACAGCACGGAAATGACGAGGAGGGCCAGCCATTGCCAAGGCTTGCGCATGCGCGCCATGCGCTCGACGGCCGGCTGGCCAGGAGACGGCTGCTTGGGCGAGGAATCCATGTTCTGGTCTTAGACTGAGCGGTAAGGGATGCGAACCCCCGCTGCATCGAAAAGCGATCGCCTCAGATGTCTGTGCCGAACAGTTGCTCGATTTCTCCACCGCTCATGCGATCGAAACGGTCGGACACCGAAAACTGACCAGCCATAAAGCCAACCCGTCGCGATTGTACCGGCACCGATTGATCCATAGGAATGACCTTGACCAATGACTTGCCAGCCTTGGCGATAATGAAAGGTTCGCCGTTGGCGGCTCGCTGAACGAGACGTGAAAGATTGGCCTTCGCATCGCTAATGTTTACGATCTGCGTCGAGTCGTCCACCCGGATCAGCCCGTCTTGTCGTCAGCCAATCCAAAGCCGCCGACGGGGTTGGTTTCCACCTGGAACTCGAAGCCGGCGATGAAGGGCCTCGCCTTGGCGATGGCCGCCTGGACTTCGGGAAGCTGCAGCGAGGCTTTGTGGCTTGCCTGGTCAGTCCACACTTCTGTGACCCAGATGGCATCGGCATCGGCCGGGTCGGTGGCAACGATATAGCTCAGGCAGCCGGGCAGGGCGCCGGTGCTGGCGCGCAGGACGTCCATGACAGCGTCGCGCTGGCCGCGGGCCGCCCGCATCTTGCCGATCAGACCGTACATCCCTTCGTCTCCCTTCAGCGTTTTCGACAAGAGTATACCGTTCGTCAGTATGCAGGTCGCGGCTCAAGGCATCAACTGGCCACCATTCACCTCGATCACCTGGCCGGTGATGTAGCCGCTCAACAGATCGGAGGAGAGGAACAGATAAGCACCGACGCAATCTTCAGCCGTGCCGGCGCGCCCCTGCGGAATGGTGGCAACCATGCCCCTGATCTGCTCTTCGGTCGAGTAGCGTTCGTGGAACGGCGTGAGAATGGTGCCGGGTGCCACCGCGTTGACGCGAATGCCGAAGCCGATCAGTTCCTTGGCCATGCCGCGCGTGACGTTGGAGACGAAAGCCTTGGCCGAGCCGTAAAGCCCGGCGCCACCGCCGGCGCCGTTGCGGGCGGCGATCGAGGAGGTGTTGACGATGAAGCCGCCTTGTCTCTTCAACCACGGCATCGCCTTGCGCGAGGCGGCCAACACCGAACGCGCGTTGAGATCCATCACCGCGTCGTAATGCGCCTCTGTCTGCTCGGCGTAGGGCACGCGGCCGAGCATCCCGCCGGCATTGTTGACCAGCCCGTCGAGGCGGCCGAAATGCTGCGCGCTGTCCTCGACGACGCGTTCGACGTCGGCGGCCAGGGAAAAATCGCCCTGGACGAGAAGCACCTCGCCGCCATTGTCGCGAATGGCCTTGCCAAGTTTCTCGGCGGCGTCACGGCTGGAATTGTAGTGCAGTGCGACCAGACATTTCTGCGTCGCATAAGCCAACGCGAGTGCCGCGCCGATGCCGGTCGAGGCGCCGGTGACCAGCACCGCCTTGCCGGCGAGATCGGGAATGACAAGCCCGAGGGGAGTGGTTGTCGCTGGCACTGTCGTTTCTCCGGGATTTCGCGGTTCTTAGCTGGTCTTGCTACCCTTGCATTCAGTCCATGCAGCTTCAAGGCCTGAGATAGGCATAGCCCTGGCTTTGCAGTTCGGCGAGCTTGACGACGCCGCCACTGTCGGCCGCATGAAAACCGTCGAGCAGGTCGGCGAGCGAAATATCCATGCCGTGCATGGTGTTGGCGCAGGCATGCGGATCGAGCCCTTGCTGGACGAGACCGGTGAAACGACCGGAGATCGCCGCCGATATGCCCTTCGACTTGAAACCGGCAAGAGCCGGACCATGGACGACCAGCGCGATATCGACATTGCCGCCGGTGCCTTCGTAATGGTTCTTGATGTTGCCCAGCACGAAATTGACCTTGTCGAGGTCACTGAGATGATAGGCGACCTTCAATCTCGTGGCCTCGGTGGCCGCGGCTTGCGCCACCCGCAGTCCAATCAGCGTGCCGGCTCCGACGAGAATCGCGCGGAACATGTCGCGTCGACGCATGGCGATGGTTCCCCCCGGGTTGACAGATGGCCGCGAATTGCGTGGCCGCGACGCCGAGTGTAGCATAAATCGGCGTCGCGTCCTGCCGATGCGGAGGGGTCACATGGCGTTCGAACAGAGACTGGCAAGCGTCCTGTCCGGAGCGGCCTTGTTGAGCCTGCTGGGCGCGACGGCTTTCGCCGACGAGGCGGCCAAGCTCACCGAACTCAGTCCCAACGGTCAGGACGCCTGTTTCGGCCGCATCTACGATGCCAACCACCTCAAGGCGCATCCGGAGCAGAAGGTGGCCCGGATCTTCTTCTACTACGGCCATGATCCGGTCAGCAGGCCGAACGAGGAACCGGCCGCGAATGCCGGCACGTCCTACAATGGCTTCGTCACCACCACGGTGCGTGGCGCCAAGGCTCCGGAATGGGCCGGCGGCTGGTGTAGTCACCAATCCGAGGATGGCGCATCAAACCCGATCCATTGCGGCATGGAATGCGACCGCACGCTGGCGTCGCTGAAAGTCGACCACAAGGGCCGGCTGATCCTTTCGGACCTGCAGCCCGATATCTATCTCGATGCCGGTTCCGAGGAGGAACTCGGCACGACTGAATACAACAGGCAGGCGCTGGGGTCGCGGGACGACAATTTCCGCCTCGACCCGATGCCGGCAGCGACCTGCAAGGCGGAGTTCGCCCGCATCGACCCGATCGACCCAGCGATGGGTCCGCCGCTGCGCGACCGGCTGAAGCCCGACCAGGCCTTCTGCTACGGACGCGACTACGATGCCGCGCATTTCGGTTCGCATCCCGACCAACTGACCCAGTCGATCCGCGTGTTCCGTGGGCCGGTCGAACTGGCTTCATTCGCGGCGGGCGGCGACCTTGCCAATTGGCCTGACGGCGCCGACATCGCCGTTTCGGTCACGACGCGGCAAAAGTCGGGCAAGGTCACGCAGGCGTATTCCTGCCAGGGCGAGGCCGACCAGTGGCGCTGCGCGGCGAGTTCGAAGATGAGCGATTTCTCCTGCGATATCACGCAGAAGGAGATTTTCCTCAAGCGCGGCGCCAACGGCATGATGATGCTGGCCAATCCCAACAACAGCCTGGCAATCGTCGATTTCTGTTCACAGGCAGCCGACGGCAAGACGAAGTCGGACGACAAGATCTACCGGCTGGAACCGATGCCGCAATCGGCTTGCGCGCCTTAAGCGGAGCCCTGGTTAGGTCAGCACGAAGGGATATATCTTTGCTATATCTCATTTGAGGATAGCACGATGAACAAAGCGAAAGTGTTCTGGTCAGGCAGGTCCTAAGCCGTGCGCCTGCCGAAGGAGTTCCGTTTCGACACAGAGGAGGTCTCGATACGCCGTCACGGGCAAACCGTCATCTTGGAACCGCTTGCGCAGGACTGGGCGTGGCTCGACCAAGTGATTGGACTGCTTGATGATGATTTCGCCCAGGCAGCACTGGAACGTCAGGACGGGCAGGATCGACCTGCCTTGGAAGACGTCTTCAAGTGATCTACCTGCTCGACACCAATGCTGTCATCGCGGTCATGAAGGGGCGATGAGGGTCTGCTTGCCTGCTGAAACGGCATAGGCCGCAGGACTTTGCCGTCTCGCCTATTGTGTCGAAAATTTGGCGCGTATCGAAGCTCTGCAGTTTCCTGTGCTCGAATTCGATCGGGAAGATGCGAGACATTCCGGAGGGCAACGCTTGCCACATTGGGAACTCCAATTGGTCCCTACGATGCGTTGACTGGTGGGCAGGCGCGCTCGCGGAATCTTACGCTGATGACCCGCAATATCCGGGACTTCGAGCGGATCAAAGCTCTGTCAATCGAGACGTGGTGAACTGCCTCACGCGAACGGCACCGCCGTCGTGCCCTTGGGCAGCTTGGCTTCATCATCGGGCTCGACATGGATGGTGACGCGCACGGAAGGGATTTCCGCCTGCAGCGAATCCTCGATGCGGTCGCAGATGACATGGCTGGCGCCAACCGACATGTCGGCATCGACGACCAGATGGAATTCGATGAAGGTGGCGCGGCCGGCGATGCGTGTCTTGAGGTCGTGCACTTCGAGCGCGCCTTTGCAATTGGCCGAAATGATGTCGCGGATGCGCATGTGCTCCTGGGTATCGACGGCGCGGTCCATCAGCCCGTTCATCGACGAGCCGATAACATGCCAGCCCTGCCAAAGAATGTTGAGCGCGACGATCACGGCCAGCGCCGGATCGAGGATCTGCCATCCGGTCAGCACCGCGCCGACGAGGCCGGCGAAGACGCCGACCGAGGTCACGACGTCGGTCATGATGTGCTGGCCGTCGGCGACCAGTGCCGGCGATCTTGCGTTGCGCCCTGTACGGATCAGCGCCCAGGCCCAGAAAGCGTTGATGACCGTCGCCACACCGTTGACGGCAAGGCCTTCCCATGGCTGCTGGAGCGGGACGGGGTTGAGCCAGGATTGCCAGACCTCGTTCAGGATCAGGAGTGCCGCCACCACGATCAGCACGCCTTCCAGGACGGCCGAGAAATACTCGGCCTTGTGGTGGCCGAACGGATGGTCCTGGTCGGCTGGCTTGTAGCTCACCTGGATCGCCCAGAAAGCGGCGGCCGAGGCGATGACGTTGACGATCGATTCCAGCGCGTCCGAATAGAGTGCGACGGAACCGGTGATGTACCAGGCGGCAAGCTTGAGTGCGAGCACCACGCAAGCGACGACGATCGACCAGAAGGCAAGCCTTGCGACCTTTCGCCTGGTCGCGGCCTTCGCCGCGATCGCCGTCGTGTCCCGCGTTTCGACCATCGTCTCTAGGCGGCCTTGTCCTTGGCCTTGCGCGGCAGGTGGGCGACGATGTTCTCGATGATGCGCATGCCGGCATTGTGGCCGAGCGTCATGATCGATTCCGGATGAAATTGCACGGCGGCGATTGGCTCCTTGCGGTGCTCGAAGGCCATGATGACGCCGTCTTCGGTCTCGGCGGTGACCACGAAATCGTCGGGTAGCCGCACCGGATCGGCGAAGATCGAATGGTAACGGCCGACGGTGACTTCCTTGGGCAGGCCGGAGAAGATGATGCCGGGCTTGGAGACGCGAATGCGCGACGGCTTGCCGTGCATCGGCACATGCAGCTGCCGCAATTCGCCGCCATAGGCCTCGGCCAGCGCCTGCAGGCCGAGGCAGACGCCGAAGATCGGCAGCTCGCGGGCGCGCGCTCGTCCGATGGTGGCGGCGCAGTCGAAATCTTTGGGCGTGCCGGGACCAGGCGACAGCACGACGAGATCCGGCTTCAGCCGGTCGAAAACTTCTTCCGGCACGGGGGTGCGCACGGTCGAGACATTAGCGCCGGTCTGACGGAAGTAATTGGCCAGCGTGTGGACGAAGCTGTCTTCATGGTCGACGAGCAGGATGTTGACGCCGTCGCCGACGCGCGCGGTGGTGCGCTCGGTGCTGGCGGCATTGCCCGTCTTGGCGTCGCGGATGGCGGAGAGCATGGCGGAGGCCTTCAGTTCGGTTTCGGCTTCTTCTTCCTCGGGAATGCTGTCGAACAGTAATGTGGCGCCGGCACGCACCTCGGCAATGCCGTCCTTGATGCGGATGGTGCGCAGTGTCAGGCCGGTGTTCATGTCGCCGTTGAAATTGACCATGCCGATGGCGCCGCCATACCAGGCGCGCGGGCTCTTCTCGTTCTGCTCGATGAAGCGCATGGCCCATAGTTTCGGCGCGCCGGTAACGGTCACCGCCCAGGCGTGCGAGAGAAACGCGTCGAAGGCGTCCATGCCTTCGCGCAGCCTGCCCTCGATATGGTCAACCGTATGGATAAGCCGCGAATACATCTCGATCTGGCGGCGGCCGATGACGCGCACCGAACCCGGCTCGCAGACGCGCGACTTGTCGTTGCGGTCGACATCCGAGCACATTGTGAGCTCGGATTCATCCTTCTTGGAATTGAGCAGCTTCAGGATCTGCTCTGAGTCGGAAATGGCGTCGTCGCCACGCTTGATCGTGCCCGAGATCGGGCAGGTCTCGACACGGCGGCCGTTGACGCGCACGAACATTTCGGGCGAAGCGCCGATCAGGTATTCGCCTTCACCCAGATTGATGAAGAAGGAATAGGGCGAGGGGTTGATCGACTTCAGCTTGCGCGAAATATCGGAGGGTTGGGTCTCGCAGCGTTCGTAGAACATCTGCCCGGGTACGACCTCGAACAGGTCACCGCGCTTGAAGCTGTCCATCGCGCGGCGCACAAGAGTGGCGTATTCGCCGGGTTCATGGTCGCCGCGCGGCGGGATACGGTCGGCAGTCTTGAACGGCTCGGCGATCTCGTCGCGCGGCAGGCCTTCGGTCGAAAAACCCTTGCCGGCGTAGTCATATCGATCGGTCCAGGCCTTGGCCGAATAATGATCGACGACCAGGATCTCGTCGGGCAGGAACAGCACGAGATCGCGCTGGCTTGGCTTGCGTTCGAGCTTGTAGTCGACCGGATCGAACTGGAAGGCGAGGTCGTAGCCGAAGGCGCCGTAAAGGCCGAGATTGGCGTCTTCGGCGGTCTTGAACAAGGCGGTAATGGCGCGCAGAACCGTGAAGACGGAAGGAACGCGGCTGCGCTCTTCTTCGGTGAAGACACGGCCCGGTTTGGCGACGTCGAGGCGGATCAACTTTTTCGACGCCTCGGCGATCGTGATCTCGGGCAGATCGCCGAGCGTCTTGACGATGACCGGCAGAAGCACCTCGCCCCGGCGGTTCAGCGCCTCGATGCGCATGGACCGGCCACGCGCCGAGATCACCAGGGGCGGGTCGATGATGGCGGTGTCCCAACGCGTATAGCGGCCGGGATATTCATAGTTCGAAGAAAACACCGCGCCCCGGCGCGCATTCAGCCCGTCAACATAGGCGTCGATGGCGCCTTCATAGGGCCGGTCGTGGCGCTCGCGGGTGATGGTGATGCCACCCCCGGTCACAAAACTCTCTGCGCCGTTGTCCAGAACCTTCATCGTCATTGCCGTCTCCATCAGCTTCTTGGGCAACGGACCCGGGAATGGCTTGGAAAAAACAAATGGCCGCCCGGACATTCCGCTGCGGCCACCCTCTCTTTTCACGCGCACGCGTTCGAACAGGCCGCTGTCAGCAGGCCCACCACCAAACGGTCTTGATCGAACGCATGTTCATGGCGATTCCCATAGCGGCGATTGAGCGACCGCGCAACTGGATTCGATGGAGGCTCAATCTTCCAGTGTGCCGGACCTTGCGTCGGCGCTCTTCCTGTCGCCCACCAGTTTCAACAGATCCTCGCCGGCGCGGATGATACGGCGCGAGCGCCGGGTCAGGACGATGCCGGCCTGCGGCGCGAACACCTCGGTGCGGCCATCGGCTTCGCCCGGTGCGTGGACGATGACGGCAAGCCGCGTATCCTTGGCCACGCGGTCGCCGGGCTCCACGTCGTAAAGCACGGCACCTGCCCGGGGCGCCGGCATCATGTCGATGTTTTCGAGCGGTGCGACAACCCCGGTGAAGGCACCGGGTGAGGGCAGGGCCGGGTCGGCGACCACGCCGCGCGCCACCAGCAGCCGGTAGAGCCCCGCGGCGTCCGACGCCGCGAACGCGCCATCGACATCGAGGATGCCGCGATATTCGACCGTCGTGACGACGCGCCGGCCGAGCTTCGCCACATCGGCGGGAACGTTCTGATAGGGCATGATTGAGGCGCCCTCGAAAGTGCCGTCCGTGTCTTCACTCCACAGCACCACCGCCTCGACGCCCATGGCGGCGGCGCAGTCGGCCATTGCCGGCCACAGGCTGGTGTGGACATACAGGTAGGAGAGACCCTCGTCGTCGCAATGCAGGTCGAGCACGATGTCGTGGCCGAGTGAAAGCTGCACCAGTCTCGTCTTCAGCCGCTGGTCGGGCGTGCCATGCGCGGTGTCGGGCAGGAGTGCCGTGTCGGGTGCGGCGAGCAGCGGAAAACCACGGTTGAAGTTGGTGCGCGTGCCCAGATGAAAACGGCCCTGATGTTCGCCGAAATGATACTGGGCGCGGCCGATCGGATTGGCCCAGGGCACGATGGTGATGTCGCCCTTGATGCGCCCCTCCGCCTCGGCCCTGGCCAGCATCGGCATCAGCGCGTCAATGGCGACTACTCCGGGCAGTTCGCCGGCATGGAGTGCTGCCTGCAGATAGGCCGAAGGCGCGGATTCGTCGGTTCCAGCGAAGCGAAACAGCGGGAATTCATAGGAAACGCCCTCGCTGTCGCCGGCTATGCGTTCGATCGATTTCTGCATGGGGTCTTTCTCCGTCGAGAGGCGAGAAGACATTCCTCTTCGACTGTGCGCTTGTCGATTGGTCCAGGCTGTCGCGCTATGGGCGCAAGCAGCTACTGCGCGGCAGGTTGAAGAGTGACGACCGGAGCGCGCTGGTCCAGTGCCCGCGAGGCAACGGCTACGGCGACCGCCAGCAGAGCGAGTGCCGCGCCCACCAGCGGCAGGTTGGCATAGGAAACGCCCCAGGAGAGCGCCACGCCGCCGATCCAGGCGCCGCTGGCGTTGCCGACATTGAAGGCGCCCTGGTTCAGCGTGGCGGCAAGGTTCGGTCCCTCGGAAGCGGCTTCCACGACACGGATCTGCAACGGCGGCACGACGACGAAGACGAGCATGCCCCACAAGAAGACGATGCCTATGGCGACACTGGCGATAGCGCCGAACTGCATGAAGCCGACAAACAGGACCGCCAGCAGCAGCAGCGTGCCGATGACCGTCGGCATCAGCTTCCAGTCGGCCAGCCGGCCGCCGATGATGTTGCCGATGGTCATGCCGGCGCCGAACAGCAAGAGCACCCAGGTGACCGCTGAAGTCGAGAGGCCGGACACGTCGGTGAGATAGGGTTTGATGTAGGTGAAGACGGCAAACAGGCTGGCTGAGGCGAGCGCCGCGATCAGCATGGCCAGCCACACCTGCAGCTTGCCGAGCACGCGCAATTCGCCGCTCAAGCCGTCGCCGCTTGGTTCAGTGACATCCGGCGGCACTAGCCAAGCGATCGCCGCGACCGAGATCAGCCCGATGCCGACCACCGCCAGGAAGGTGGCGCGCCAGCCGAAGGCTTCGCCAAGCGCCGTTCCGGCGGGAACGCCGAGGATGTTGGCCAGCGTCAGGCCGGCGAACATCAGCGCGATGGCGCTGGCACGCTTGTTGCGAGGCACCAGGCTGGCGGCGACGACCGAACCGATGCCGAAGAAGGCGCCGTGGCCGAAGGCGGTGAAGACGCGCGCGCCCATCAGCATCCAGTAATTGGGCGCGATGGCGCAGAGCAGGTTGCCGACAACGAACAGTGCGGCCAGTCCGACCAGCACCGGCTTGCGCGGCAGATGCGCGGTGGCCATCGCCACGATTGGCGCGCCGAAGACCACGCCCAGCGCATAGCCAGTGACCAGCAGCCCGGCCGCGGGAATGGTCACGCCAAGGTCGGCGGCGACCTCCGGCAGCAGACCCATGATGACGAATTCGGTGGTGCCGATGCAGAAGGACGCAATGGCAAGCGCAAGGATCGGCAAAGGCATGGGAGGTCCAGACTGAATCGGTTCAAATGGAAACTGCGCGAGCGCCCCATGGCGCACAAGCGCCATTGCCGCAATGCAGCAATGCAGAAAGCGGAGAGCAAAGAGGCACTGGCAGCGGTGCTTATGCCGTGCTGCCTAAACGACCCTGACCGAACCCGGCCGAGCGGCCGAACCGACCGCTGAAGCCGGAGTTCAGACCAGCGGCTTCAACTCCTGGGCGATGGTTGGCAGCAGTTCCGAGACATTGGGGTGGATGTGCATGGCGCGCGCCAGCGTGTCCACAGGCGCCTTGGCATACATCAGGTCAAGCACGCAATGCACGGCTTCATCGCCGCCGGGGCCAAGCACGCAGCAGCCGAGGATTTCCCTTGTGTCGGCGTCGACGAGGATCTTCATGAAGCCTTGCGTCTCGCCTTTCTCGACGGCGCGGCCGACGCGGGTCATCGGTCGCTGGCCGACCAGCGCGCGGCGTCCCGACTTCTTCACTGACGCCTCGGTCATGCCGCAGCGGCCGAGCGGCGGGTCGATGTAGAGAGCGTAGGCCTCGATGCGGTCGCTGACCTTGCGCGGATCATTGTCGAGCAAATTGGCCGCGACGATCTCGTAATCGTTGTAGGACGTGTGGGTGAAGGCGCCCTTGCCATTGCAGTCGCCCATCGCCCAGATGCCGGGCACGCTGGTGCGCAACTGGTCGTCGACGGTGATGAAGCCGCGTTTGTCGACTTCGATGCCGGCCTTGTCGAGGCCGAGATCGTCGGTATTGGGCGTTCGCCCCAGAGCCAGGAGCACATGCGAGCCGACGGCCGGCGGCTTGCCGGCGGAGAAGGCAACGGCAATATCCTCGCCCTGCCTGGCAAAGCTTATGGCGTCGGCGCCGAGATGGACCGCGATGCCTTCGTTTTCGAGGATCGACAGGATGGCGTCGGACACATCCTCGTCTTCGCGGCCGATCAGCCGCGAGCCCTTTTCGACAATCGTGACCTCCGCGCCGAAGCGGCGGAACATCTGCGCGAATTCGAGCGAGATGTAGCTGCCGCCGACCACCACGAGGTGGCGCGGCAACACGTCGAGGTCCATCATCGAAGAGTTGGTGAGAAAGTCGATGTCGTGAATGCCGGGCAGATCCGGTACCGATGCGCGGCCGCCGGTGTTGAGAAAGATCTTGCCGGCGGTCAGGAGATCATCGCCGACGCGCACCGTGTTGGCGGATTCGAAACGCGCATGGCCGCGATAGAGCGTGCATTTATCCATGCCGGCGATCCAGGTTTCCAGATTGCCGCGGGCGTCGTTCGACACCTTGTCCTTGCGCGCCTTGACCTTGGCATAGTCGACGCCGACCGGGCCGGAGAGGGTCACGCCATAGTCCGCGGCGCGCCGCGCCAGATGCGCGGCATAGGCGCTGGCGACCATGGCCTTGGTCGGCATGCAGCCGGTGTTGACGCAGGTGCCGCCGACCAGCTTGCGCTCGATCAGCGCCACGCTCATGCCGGCCGCGGTCAGCCGGCCGGCCAGCGAAGGGCCGGCCTGGCCGGCACCGATGACGATGGCATCGAAGGTTTTCGCCGTCATGCCACCGCCGCCACGATCAAGAGGCCGCCAACGATCGCGACCGCGTCCTCGATGAAGGCCGCGGGCTGGTCCTTGCCGAAGGCGGCCGCCAGCCGGCCGCGCGCCTCCGCGCCGCCGAGCGTGCCGATAACGGCCCCTATGGCGCCGGCGATCAGGCAGACGATGGTGGCGCCGCCAGTGGCGCCGATCACGGCGCCGCTGAAGGCACCGAGCAGGATACGGGCGCCGAATTGCTGCGGCACCTTGCGGCTCGGCGTCGACGGCAACTGGTCGGTGACCAGCTCGACGATGGCCAGGATAGTGAAAATGCCGACAGCGGCCCAGTGGCTCATGAAGCTTGCCCAGGTGCCGGCAACCGGCAGCCAGCCGAGCCAGGCGCCCCAGGCGACGGCGGCCGGCGCGGTCATGGCGCGCAGGCCGGCAATGACCCCGATCAGAAGTGCAAGAATGTAAAGCATGTTGATCCCCCTCGATCCCGGGCCGGGACAGCCCTGAAAAGGCAGGCTACCATAGGTCCGGTATTTGGCCAGTACTTGCATAGGCGCTCTCTTACGCCGCAACGGTGCGTGGCAATGATGACGGAGGCACCGCATGGCTGAGAGCGAACGCGCAAAAATGGCGGCGGGCGAGTGGTATACGTGCATGGATGACGAACTGGAGGCGCTGCGCGGCGTGGCTGCGGGCGCCGTATTCGAGCACAATTCGCTTGCGCCCCGTCAGCGCGGCAACATCGGGCCTGCCTTGCAGGATCTGCTCGGCGGCGCGGACGAGGGCGCCCGCATCGAGGCGCCGTTCCACTGTGCCTATGGCTTCAACGTCTTCCTCGGGGACGGCGTCTTTCTCAATGCCGGCTGCATCATTCTCGACACGGCAAGCGTGCGCATCGGCAAGGGAACGCTGCTCGGCCCCAATGTGCAGATCTATTGCGCCGAGCATCACAGGGAGGTCGCCGGGCGGCAAGCCGGACTCGAAGTCGCGCGGCCTGTCGAGATCGGCGCCAATGCCTGGATCGGCGGCAGCGCGGTGATCCTCGGCGGGATCAGCATCGGCGAGGGCGCCATCGTCGGCGCCGGCGCCGTGGTGACGCGCGACGTGCCCGCGAACATGACGGTGATCGGCAATCCGGCGCGGGCGGTCAAACGCGGTTGAGTGCCCGGCGGGCGCTCAGTGCGAAAGCGCGTGCGGCGACCGGTCGCCCTGGTCGGCCCGCCTGGAAAATTCACGCCGGTATTGCGCCGGAGAGGTCCTGAGACGCGCCGAAAAATGCTGGCGTAGCGAAGCGGCGCTGCCGAAGCCGGCCTCGAAGGCCACGACGTCCATCGATTTTTCCGTCGCCTCGAGCAGACGCTGCGCCAGTTCAAGCCGTTGCTCGATCAGCCAATCGCCGAAACTGGTGCCGATCGATTTCTGGAAGCGGCGGGTGAAGGTGCGCCGGGTCAGGCCGGCGGCTTCGGCGACGCGGTCCAGGCTGTGCGCTTCGCTGAGTGTCGCACGCACCGCGTCGAGTGCTTGTGTGAACCTGTCGGTATCGGCGCTCCTCGCCAGCGGACGCTCGATGAACTGCGCCTGTCCGCCTTGCCGGTGCGGGGAGAGCACGATCTGCCGCGCGAGCCGCAGTGCTGCCTCGGCGCCGTAGCGGGCGCGAACGATATGGAGGCAGCAGTCGAGCCCGGCCGCGACGCCGGCCGACGTCACCACGTCGCCATTGTCGACATAGAGCACCTCGGCGTCCACCGCGATGTCGGGATGAAGCTTCTGAAGCCGCTCGGCATAGGCCCAATGCGTGGCCGCACGCCGACCGCCAAGCAGTCCGGCAGCAGCGACTGCGAATGTTCCCAGGCAAAGGCCGACGATCAGGGCACCACTGCGGTGGGCCCGCCGCAATGCCTGGGTCAGCGGTTCCGGCAGCGGGTCTTCGAGATCCCGCCAACTCGGCACGATGACGATGTCGGCGCCGTCGAGCCCCTCAAGCCCATGCGGCGCGGCGACGCTCAGCCCGGCCTCGGTGTGGACGGGACCGGCCTCGATCGCGCAGATGCGGAAGTCGAAGCGCGGCAGGCCGAACGATGTGCGATCTTCGCCGAACACCAGGCAAGGCACGGAGAGATGGAACGGGCTGATGCCGTCGAAGGCGAGGACGGCGACGACGGCGACGATCTGGTGGGTCATGTCTTCCGGGGATTTCTGCGCGGGGTTATGCGGATTGTCCCAATTCTTTCGAATGATGTCAATCGGGCCACTTTCGTCCGATGGTGGCGGACCTACGCTCGGGCATCACATCAAGCCTGAAAGGAATGCATCATGTCCGAACCAGCCAGCAAGACGCCGCGCCGCGCGCTCGTCGTCGTGGACGTCCAGAATGACTATGACGGCGGCAATCTCGCCATCCAGCATCCGCCGTTCCGCGACAGCGTCGTCAACGTGGCGCGCGCCATGGACGCGGCAGCCGCGGCCGGCATCAAGGTGGTGGTCGTCAAGCAGATGGCGCCGGAGACGTCACCAATCTTCGCCAAGGGCAGCCATGGCGCGGAATTGCATCCCGAGATATCGAGGCGGCCACGCGACCACTATGTCGAGAAGACGCTGCCTTCCGCCTTCACCGGCACCGATCTCGAAGAGTGGCTGCGCGCCAACGCTGTCGAGACGATCGTGGTGGTCGGCTACATGACGCATAATTGCGACCTGTCGACCATCATCCATGCCGTGCATATGGGCTTTGCCGTCGAGTTCCTGTCCGACGCGACCGGCTCGGTGCCTTACGCCAACAGCGCCGGCTATGCCTCGGCCGAGGAGATCCACCGCGTGGTGACAATCATCCTGCAGTCGCGCTTCGCCGCCGTGCTCAAGACCGCCGAATGGATCGAGTGCCTGAAGACCGGCACCTTGCCGGAACGCGACACGATCTTCGGCTCCAACCAGCGGGCGCTGGCTCGCAACGCTGCGTAGTCGTCTGCGGAAATACAAAGGGCGTCGCATCGCTGCGGCGCCCTTTGCACTTTTTGGAATTGAGGATTTCTAGAACAGGCCTTCGATCTGGCCGGCTTCGTTGAGGAAGATCTTTTCCGACGACGGCGCCCTGGGCAGGCCGGGCATGGTCATGACCTCGCCGCAGATGATGACGACGAAGCCGGCACCCGCCGAAAGCCTGACCTCGCGCACCGGTACGGTGTGACCGGTCGGCGCGCCGCGCAGGTTCGGGTCGGTCGAGAAGGAATACTGCGTCTTGGCCATGCAGACCGGCAAGTGGCCGTAGCCGGCCTGCTCCCAGGCGTGCAACTGGTCGCGCACCGACTTGTCGGCGATCGCTTCCGAGCCGCGATAGATGCGCTGGACAATGGTGTTGATCTTCTCGAACAGCGGCATGGCGTCGGGATAGAGCGGCGCGAACTGCGAGGCACCGGATTCGGCCAGCGCCACCACTTTCTTGGCGAGATCCTCAATGCCGGCCGAGCCGTTGGCCCAGTGCTTGCACAGGATCGCCTCTTCGCCCATCGAGGCGACATAATCCTTCATCGCCTGGATTTCGCCATCCGTGTCGGAGTAGAAGTGGTTGATGGCGACTACCGCCGGCACGCCGAACTGCCTGATGTTCTCGATGTGGCGGCCGAGATTGGCGCAGCCCTTCTTCACCGCCTCGATGTTTTCCTTGCCGAGGTCTTCCTTCTTGACGCCGCCATTCATTTTCATGGCGCGTACGGTGGCGACGATGACCGCCGCCGCCGGCTTCAGCCCGGCCTTGCGGCACTTGATGTCGAAGAATTTTTCCGCGCCGAGGTCGGCGCCGAAGCCGGCTTCCGTGACGACGTAGTCGGCAAGCTTGAGCGCCGTCGTGGTGGCGACCACCGAGTTGCAGCCATGCGCGATGTTGGCGAACGGGCCGCCATGCACGAAGGCCGGATTGTTCTCCAGCGTCTGCACCAGATTCGGCTGCATGGCGTCCTTGAGCAGCACGGCCATGGCGCCGTCGGCCTTGAGGTCGCGGGCATAGACCGGCGACTTGTCGCGGCGATAGGCGACGATGATGTCGCCCAGGCGCTTCTCCAGGTCCTTCAGGTCGGTGGCGAGGCACAGGATGGCCATGACCTCCGAGGCGACGGTGATGTCGAACCCGGCCTCGCGCGGATAGCCGTTGGCGACGCCGCCGAGCGAGCAGATGATCTCGCGCAGCGCCCGGTCGTTCATGTCCATGACGCGACGCCAGGCGACGCGGCGGGTGTCGATGCCGAGCTCATTGCCCCAGTAGATGTGGTTGTCGATCAACGCCGACAGAAGGTTGTGCGCCGTGGTGATGGCATGAAAGTCGCCGGTGAAATGGAGGTTCATGTCCTCCATCGGCACGACCTGCGCGTAGCCGCCGCCGGCCGCACCGCCCTTGACGCCGAAATTCGGACCGAGCGAGGCTTCGCGAATACAGATGATCGCTTTCTTGCCGATGCGGTTCAGGCCGTCGCCGAGGCCGACGGTGGTGGTCGTCTTGCCTTCGCCGGCCGGGGTCGGGTTGATGGCGGTGACCAGGATCAGCTTGCCGTCCTTGTTGCCCTTCACCGATTTGATGAATTCGGCGGAGACCTTCGCCTTGTCATGGCCATAGGGCAAAAGGTGTTCGGTCGGGATGCCGATCTTGGCGCCGATCTCCTGGATCTGTTTTTTCTTCGCACCGCGGGCGATCTCGATGTCGGACTTCACTTCTGCCATGACGGCTTTCCTCTGGATTGGACGGTGGAGGGGACGGGTTGATCACTGGTGCATGTTCGATACGCCGCGCGGGCAAGGGCATGTTCTAGCCCTCTCGCTGCCGTGGCGTCAACTTTCATGCAACTATGTTTCCTATGAAGAAAATTCCTCTGCGGCGGGCCGACCTGCCTCCGGTTCTTTCTGGCTCCGCTTGCCGCGCCGTATAGAAGCCAGAGCAGGGACGCGTCCGCCGTCTCAAAACAGCCGCGCAATGCACGGAATGCGACAGACACGGCGGCGCAAATTCGCCATCGCCGGCCCTAAAGCGCATCGCGCTTCAGGCATTTGTTTCCACGCATGCCTTCTCCCAAGGCCGGAACCACTTTGGGCCACATGCATTGGGCCGACCAGCCCTACTGCGTCAGCACGTTGCTGATTTCGACCATGTTGGAACGCACCCTGAGCACATAGAAACCCATGGTCGTCAGATGCGTGGGCAGGAGCCAGCCGTCCTCGCGGCCATTGGCGATGATGAAGGGCTGGATGCGCAGCGCCGAGACGAACTGCGCGTCCATCGTATCCCACAGGCTCTGCAGGTGTTTTTCCTTGATGACGTCCTCGAAGTCGGCCTGCGCGCCCTTCATCAGTCCATAATAGGCGTAGAGTTGGCCATAGGCGAACCAGTAGCGATCGTCGGCGCGGAAATCGAACCAGCCATTGTTATGGTTTTCGGCACGTTCCTTGAGGATGGCCGAGGTCGAGCCGATATCGCTGGCGATACGGTCGATATATTGCTTCAGATTGTCGGCGCGGGCATCGAAGGTGGCCTGGCAGGTGGCGAGGCGGGCGTTGAAGGAGCGCAGCTTGCGCACGGCGTCGCGATAATAGCTCGGGGTCGGCGTCTTCGGGCCGAACGGGCTTACACCGAAATACCAGGTGTACTCGTCGAACTGCAGATTGCCGCGCGCATCCTGCAGGTCGGCGTCGATCTGCGATGTCGTGCGCACACGGCCGAGATTGTCGGCGAGCTCGGTCGCGGTGCGGCGCACCGCCTGGTTGATGCCGCGCTGGAACGAGGCCTTGTTGTCCATCCACGGCGTGTTGTCCCAGCTGATGCCGAACAGGCCGAGCTTGTAGAGGATCATCGACGAGATCCAGGCATTCTGGTTAACGTTGAAGTCGGTCAAATCGGCGGCAATCTGGGCGATGCCGGAGTTGCCACAGGTCCTGGCAGTGTCGGCACCGGCACTGGCTGCTACCTGTTCGCCCGCCGAGATGTTGCGCTTCTCGAACGTGTAGGTGTCGGGATAGCTCGGATTGAAATTATTCCACCACTGGGTGGCGTAGAAGAAATTGGCGTAGAGGCCGAGCAGCACCAACAGGGCGAGGCCGAGCACGGCCTTGAGGATCCAACCGCGCTGCGCATACCAGCGGCCGGCCCACATGAACGGCCACAAGATGACGCCGATCAGGAGGCCGATGCCGCGGCCGATCCATTGGAAAATCCTGACGAAGAAGTTCACGATCGGATCGAGCATGGCTGTGTCACCCCTCAAGGCATAATGTCAAAAAGTTGCGGACTTTTGGATAACATCATGCGCCAAAACAACAAGTTAGAACGAAATGACGGCCGGTTTCGTTCTAGTCAGTCAGGCCGTAGAGGCGCGTGCGGAACGCCACCTTGTCCTTCAGATATGTGGTTTTCAGAACGTCCACAACATGCGATCGCCAGGCGTCGCTGAAGCCCTCATAGTCCTTGTAGAAGCCCTGCTTGTTGAAGACGTAGCGCGAGACGAAGTCCGACGGCACGAAATCCGAGATCAGCCGGTTGGTCAGCCAGGCGTCGGGATGGTCGGGCTTGGCGCGGACCACCAGGAAGCGCTGCTGCGGGAACACATCCTCGATCTTGAGATGGCCGAGCTGGGCAATCTCGCGCTTGGCGGCGTTGAGGAAGGGGAAATTGCCGTCCCTGGTGATCAGGTCGGCATGGCCCTGGATCCAGGTCTGCAGCCAGACCTTGTCGACGTCGGTCAGATTGCGATCCGGCTCGGCGTCGCGGATCAGCGCGCGCACCACCATCTCGGCGCGGTGCTCGAGATAGCCCGAGGCTTCGATCCAGGAGGCGCGCGGCAGTTCGATGCGGCCGGTGGCAGCGAGGAACTTGAACACCTTGTCGGCGTCCTTGATCGAGAGATAGCTTACCTGCCACGGCCGCGAGCGGCGGAAACCGGGGGCCGCCGGATCGCTGATGACGGTCGTCATGTCGGGGTCGACGAACACGTAGAGCCCGCCGAAATGGCTGGTCCAGTAGGCGTTGTGGCGGAAGATTACCTGGTCGGGCACCAGCGCGTTCTCGCGGATGTCGCCGCAGATCTTGGCCAGTTCCACCATGCGGGTGAGCATGGCGTTGTCGCGCCAGGCGTCAGGCTCCTGTTTCAGGCGGTCGACGAGCTTGCCGAGCTCCGCGGCCTTGCCCAGCACATCTTCGGCCGACAGCACCTTGAACTCGACCTGGTTGATCGACAGCAGATCCTCGATATCGTTGACCTTGGGAATGGAATCCTCGATCTCGCCGTAGATGACATCCTTGATGGTCAGCGCGTCGATGGCGCGCTGATTCCTGGACATGAACTCGAACATCAGCTGCGAGGTGTTGGAGAAGGCGGTGTGCACCACCGGCAGGTCGATCTGCGACGGCGTCAGGATGATGAAGCGGCGGTTGACCTCATTGGGATCGAGGTAGCCGTAGTCGCCGCATTCCTCCGCCACTTCCGGCGAAAAACCGGTGCGGTCGATCTGGAAGCTCTTCAGCTTGGTGGGCTCGAGGCCAAAGGCGGCAAGCGCCTTGTTGTAGCGCTCGATGAGATGCGGCTCGTCGACGACGAGCAGCCGGCCGTAAATGAGCTCGTTGTCGCGCAGGAGATCGGGTTTGCGGGCCATTATTCCTTCTCCCACAAGGGGAGAAGGAAAGGCCGGAGCGCATCACGCATTCCACAGCCCCTTTTTCTTCATCTCCTCCATCTCACGCGCTGCCCGTTCGCGCAGCCGCGCGTCGCGTAATAGCTTTTCCACTGCGGCGTCGTCGGACTTGTCGGAGTAGCGGAACTCGCTGTCGGCGTAGCGGTTGATCTCCTGCATGACCATGTCCATCGAGAACGGGCCGCGCAGTTGCTCGATCATCACTTTCTTCTCGTCATAGCTCTTGTGCATGAAAACCTCTGGTTTTTCGAACCAGTCGTCGGGAAGCTCGATGTCCATGGCGCGCATCTTGATGGCGTCGGTCACGTTCTTGATGGCGCGGCCGGTGAAGCGCGGCTCGGCCTGCTTGATCAGGTGCAGATAGGTGCCGATGTCGGCCATGGTCTTGGGCGCGCCATTCTCCTTCATGTAGCGCTCATGGACCCGCATCAGCCCGTCCTCCTGCGGCTTCTCGTGCTCCTCATAGGCTTCGGCCACGGCGCGCTGGATCTCCTGCGCGGCGTAGAGTTCGTGGTCGCCGAGCGGGATCTTGTGGTTCTTGCCGGCGAGCAGCACGAAAATGTCGATGTAATCGTCACGGGTCTGCGGCCCGTCGACCAGCCAGCGGGCGCCGGCGCGCTGGCGCAGCGCATCGTCGACATTTTCGGGATAGTTGGAGAACATGCCGAACGAGCAGTTGCCGCGCACCACTGTGGCGGCACCGGCGAAGGCGTCCATCAGCACGCCGGTGATCTCCTGCTGGCCGGCCGAGGCGCGGTCGTCGGAACGGCGCGCCGCCACCTGGTCGATGTCGTCGATGGTGCCGAAGCCGATGACGCGCGGGTTCAACACATTGTTGATGAACTGGCGGCAGTTCTGGCCGGACTTGCCCTGATAGGACGAGATCTGGTCGACGCCGAAGTTCTCGTAGGCGAAGGGATATCCGGCGACCTGGCAGTAACCATTGACGAGACCGGCAATCATCTGGATCAGCGTCGTCTTGCCGGTGCCCGGCGCGCCGTCGCCGATGAAGGTGAACAGGAAGCCGCCGAGCTCGACGAACGGGTTCAGCTCGCGCTCGAAATCATAGGCCATCAACATCTTGGCGAGCTTGACCGACTGATATTTGGCGATGTGGTTGCCGACGACCTCTTCCGGCTTCTTGAAGGTCATCACCAGCGGCTTGGAACGCTTGCCCGGCGCGACGTCGAAGCCGTCGAGCGTGAAATCGTCGGCATCGATGCGGATATGCGCGTTCTCGAACGGGCCGATGCCGTCGAAGCGGCCTTTTCGCGCCAGGAGGCCGTCGATGGCGACGCGGGCGAAGGCGCGCGCCCTGGTCATCAGGTCGGCATCGTCGGATGCGCCCGAAATCGCCTTGTCGAGGCCGGCCAGGATCGACTTCACCGCGTCCTGCGGCGTGTCGAAGAGGAAATCCGGCTCGGGAATGTCGTTGGGCGCCTCGCCGTCGCTGTCGATGAGCTGGAACAGATAGGAGGACAGGCTGAAGGCGGCAATGTAAGCCGAGGCCGACAGAAGCTTCTTGAACGTGGCGGCCTCGTCGCCTTCGAGGGGAGCGCGGGTGTTCCTGGCCTGCAGGCTTTCGAGATCCGAGCCTTCGGCGAAAACATCCGATATGGCGAGCGCGAGCGCCGTACCGCGCCGGGCACGAAACAAAAGCGTGTGCTGCGGGATGGTCAGTAACTGGTCGTCGGGGTGAACGGCGCCGACGGTCTTCGCCAGCTCGACCTCGCGCGTGCGGCGCACCGAACCGACCGAGACGGTGGAGACGAAGCGGCGATTGGTGCCGGCAAGCGCGGAGCCGGAGGAGCTAGACGGGTCTTCCAGCACGACGATGCGGGTGATGAAGCTTTGCGCGGTGGCGCGGTGCTTCTCGATCGCCGCTTCCGGGATGGTGGTCAGGCCGGTATCCATGAAGGTTGCTCCGTGGTGTGACGGTCAGACGTCCGAGATGACCTGTCCGTTGGACAGGATATGGACCTTGTAGCCGGAAAAGATCTTCTGCGCCTCGCCGGCGGCATAGAGCGCCTGGTAGGCCTCGTGCGGGATCAATGCGTGGTTTTCGTAGCTCGACACGCCCTGGCGCGCGGCCTCGAGGTCGTCGGTGTTGATGAAGAACTCCTGCGTCGTCTTCTCGCTCGAAAACAGCCCCTTGCGGCCGGGCTTCTCGCCCTTGGAATAGACCTCCTGGATGGTCCAGGTCAGCAGCCAGGCGTTCTCCGGCTTGCGCACCTTGGCCAGAACCTCGGTCACCGTAGAATTGTTGTCGGTGATCCCGGCCGAATAGAAGGGGCCGAGCACGACGCGCCGAAGCTGCTTGGGGTGCAGCGGCTCGAAGTCCTTGTCGAGGTTGACGGCGATGGTTGCCGGCGACAGTGTGTAGGCCGAGTTCTTTTCGGTGAAATCGTCGAAGCGATGGGCAAGCTCGGGATTGAGCAGGCCATCGACTGGCAATGGAATGTCGATCTGGTCGTTGAGCTTGCCATTGCGGTCGACGAGCTGGCGGATCATGTCTTCGGAGGAATCTTCCACCGTCACCATGTAGACCAGCGGCAGGTTGGCGCTGCCGTCGAAGGTCGCCCAATGGACGAGGTAGTAGGGCCGCGCCGTCTTCGGATTGACGGAAACCTTGGCCGTCTGCGCCAGGGTGAAGGGGCCGAAGGTCTGCTCGCTCTTGACGTCCTCGAGATAAAGCCTCTCGGCCATCGACTTCTGCAGCGCTTGGGGGAATTCCTTGTGGCGCAGGATGAAGTCGGCCATCTCCTCGCGCAATTCGTCGGCCAGCGGGATGTTGGCGAGCCGCGTGTCAGCCTGGCGGCGGTCGTTTTCGAGCTCAAGCAGGTTCTGGAACACCGGGAATCCGCTTTCGGCGCGCGAAATGCGGAACGTGTCCATGAAGCCCAGCCGGTTGCGCCAGCAGGAGAAGGATTTGTCGAGCCGGGCGATGTATTCGGCCACGATCTTGGCGACGATGCCGTGCCGGTAGAGCGGCGAGCGATCGTCGCGCATGAACACTTCCAGCCCGCCGAGTGCTGCCGTGATTGCCGAGAAATACCGCGCCGCCGCGTCGTT
Organism: Mesorhizobium sp. B2-2-4; assembly: GCF_006442375.1. Taxonomy (NCBI): domain Bacteria; kingdom Pseudomonadati; phylum Pseudomonadota; class Alphaproteobacteria; order Hyphomicrobiales; family Phyllobacteriaceae; genus Mesorhizobium; species Mesorhizobium sp. B2-2-4. Next base: position 84,979 of record NZ_VFWB01000008.1, read on the forward strand.
TTCGGAGGTCATGCTATTGGGCCTTGGCATTGTCGCACCGGTGCGGGCGGCAATTACGACTGCACGTAATTGGCCGAATTGTGCTTCTTCAGCACCTCGTCGAAACGGCGGGCGAAGGCGTCGTCGGCCAGTTTCTTGCGGCGCTGGATGTCGGCGGTGGCAACCATGTTCTTCTCGTGCATCTCGAGCAGGTCGCCAATGTGCTTCTGCGAGGCGGCGCCGATGCCGGCCATGGTCTCCTCGGCGGTGTTGTCGACCTGGCTGCCCAGCGTGTTGATCTTGTGGGCCACATCCTGCTGGGCGGCGGTCTTCAGCGAATCCTCCAGTGCCTTGTAGAGGACGATGCGCTGCTCGGTGTCGATGGTCAGCTTGTTGATCAGCGTCGACTGCGCTGCGATCTGGTTGTTGAGCGAATCGACGAAGGTCTGGAACATCGAGGTGTAGCGCTCCAGCGTCTGGCTCTCGGCCAGCAACTCCTGTTCCTTGGCCTGCTTCTCATTGTATTCCGTGGCGAGCTTGGAACGTTCGCCCTCAAGTTGCGTGCGTTCCTTCTGGCTGGTGGAGGCCGCGATCTTGTTTTCGATGTCGAGCAGCATCGGATTGAGCTCCTCGATGCGCTTCTGCACGGTTTCCAGGTTGGACATGGTGGCCTTGCGGCGCTCGATAACCTGCGACAGGCTGGTCTCGGAGGTTTTGTAGCGCTGGTCGAGGACTTCTTTCTGCGCCTTCAATATGCCGACGATGGTGTCGGACTTGGCCAGCAATTCCTGCAGGTTGCCCGCCAGTGACATGTTGCGGACGCGGTCGGTGCGCAGACGCTGCTTGCGTTGGCTGGAGAAGATGCCGATGAAGTTTTCCCAGCCGGTGTAGTTCTTCATGCTCTCGAACTCGGCGCCGAAAACGTTGGTGGCGTCCTCCAGCCCGATGATCAGGTCGGCAATATTGCCTTCCATCACCTTCTGCTGCTTCAGCACGTCTTCGATGCGGGCGTTCTCGATATCGAAATTGGCGTCGCCGATCTTCTTGTCGGCGGTGGCAAGTTTGTCGAGCACGGCGCCGGACTGGTCTATCTTGGTGCGCATGTCCTGGACGACCTGCTTGGTCCTGGCAATTTCGGCATCGAAATTCTGCAATGTCGCCATAAGGGCCTCCCGCTCCGGCATCAGGTCGCTGATTGCGAACAGCGGCGAATATATGTGGGGCTTCAGGGGATTGAAAGACGTGAAGACAGGGGCGCTTCGAAAACAAAAACCTTGCCCACGCCCTTGAAACGCAATCGATCCGCGATCATGGCGAAAGGATCGTTTGGAATACGCGTGGTTCAACTGTCATTGAACTTCAACGTCGGCGGATGTCGGCCAGGCATTCAGTCCCCCGCTGCCACGAATGCCTGAAATCCGACGGAGCATCGAGCGCGGTGAGGACGGTGGCAGCTCGGCGTCCATCGCGGGGACGGAATAATCCTGGCTCAGGGCTTGGGATCGGCCTTCAGATAAGCGATGACATTGGCGATGTCCTCGTCGTTGTTCAGGCCGGCAAAGGCCATCTTGTTACCGGGCACTTTTTGCCGCGGCGCCTTCAGATACCCGGCGAGGTTGGCCTCGTCCCAGACGAGACCGGCGGCGCCTGCACTCTTCATCGCTTCGGAGTAATGGCCGAGGAAGCTCTCGGCACTGCCGGCGGCGCGGCCGACGACACCCATCAGGTGCGGGCCGACCTTGTCGCGGTCGCTCGCTGCTTCATGGCAGGCCATGCATCGGTTGAAGACCCTCTTGCCCAGTGCCGGATCGCCGCCGGCATGGGCGGCAAGGACGCCGGCAAGCAGAAAGGCTGCGGCAGACGAAGCGGCTCGAAACATGGCTATCCCCGACGAGTTCTGGCTGGAACGAGAGGACGCAGAATAGGACCGGGGCCTTAACAAACGCTGCATCGTGGCGGGATCGCGAAAGCCGATCGATGGCGGCAAGTGTGGCGGCCGTGATGCCACAGCCCGGTCAAGGCGCGACAAAGCCGATGAAATCGTCGGGGGCGGCGCGACCCATTTCTTCTTCCCAATGGCGACGGCAGAGCGAGACATAGACGTCCTTGCCGATCGCCACCTGCTCCCCCTGCCGAGCGACCTTGCCGTCGGGGCCGAGGCGCACCACCATCGTCGCCTTGCGGCCGCAGCGGCAGATGGTGCGCACTTCGCGCAGCTCATCGGCTATGGCCAGCAAGGCGCGCGAGCCGGAAAACAGCTTGCCCTGGAAGTCCGTGCGCAGGCCATAGCACATGACCGGGATGTCGAGCCGGTCGGCGATCCGGGCGAGCTGCCAGACCTGTTCCTCCTCGAGGAACTGCGCCTCGTCGACGAAGACGCAATGCACGGCACCGTGCTGATGATGTTCGGCGACGCGGGCGAACAGGTCGTCGCCGTCACGAAACATCTCGGCTTCCGTTTCCAGTCCGATGCGTGACGAAATCAGGCCGGTGTCGCCCTTGCGGTAGTGGCCGGCGACGAACAGCATCGTCGTCATGCCGCGCTCGCGGTAATTGTACGACGCCTGCAGGAGCATCGTCGTCTTGCCCGCATTCATCGTCGCGTAGTGGAAATACAGTTTGGCCATGGCGCCCTTTTAAGCCCACTTGGCCGGGCCCGGGGAAGGCCCCTGGCAGGCCTTCCACCAAAAAAGCCGGCTCGCATGGAAAAAGCGGCTGACGTGTCGCTGATCGGCCAGCCAGCGCCGTTGATCGTGATTGCCTTAATGCTTGAAACCGCACGAGAATGGTGTTTGGCTGACGAAACAAGGCGGGCACAAAAACCGTGACTTCGCCTCGCCAAAGAATCGAAATGGGAGAAAGTTCATGTCGCGTATGAATTCCTTCGTCGCAGGCCTCGGCCTTGCGGCTTTCTTGTCGACGAGCGCTGCCTTCGCCGGGGATCCGGCTAGCTGCAAGGCGGTACGCCTTTCCGATGTCGGATGGACCGATATCCAGGCGACGACCGGCATCGCCTCGGTGCTGCTCACGGCGCTCGGCTACGAGCCGCAGGTAATCCAGCTGTCGGTGCCGGTGACGATGGCGTCGCTGAAGAACAAGGACCTCGATGTCTTCCTGGGCAACTGGATGCCGTCGATGACCAACGACATCAAGGACTACACGGCCGACGGTTCGGTGGAGACCATCAGCACGAACCTGACCGGCGCCGGCTACGGCATCGTCGTGCCGACCTATGTGGCGGATGCCGGCGTCAAGACACTGACCGACCTCGGCAAGTTCAAGGACAAGTTCGACGGCAAGATCTACGGCATCGAGGCCGGCAATGACGGCAACCGCATCATCCTCGACATGATCAAGAACCCGAAGGACAATCTCGAAGGCTTCGAACTGGTCGAATCCTCGGAGGCCGGCATGCTGACGCAGGCCGAGCAGTCGATGAAGAACAATGAGTGGATCGCCTTCCTCGGCTGGACGCCGCACCCGGTGATGGGCGCCATGAAGATCACCTATCTCGACGGCATGGGCGACAGCGGCTTCGGTGCCGCCACCGTCCACACCAATGTGCGCAAGGGCTACACCACCGAATGCCCGAACGCCGGCAAGCTCATTGCCAACCTCAAGTTCAACCTGGACATGGAAGGCCAGTTGATGGACGCCATCCTCAAGGGCGGCGACGCCCAGACTGTCGCCACCGACTGGCTGAAGAAAAATCCGGATGCCGTGACACCCTGGATCGCCGGCGTGACCACCTTCGACGGCGGCGATGCGGCAGCGGCCATCAAGACCGCACTGGGGAGCTGAGCCGACTGACTTCGGCATGCACGCGTGAGAACAAAAGGGCAGCCACTGGAAAAGGCTGCCCTTTTTCATATGCTGTGAGAAGATGACGTGACGACAGCGGACACCGCGGCAAAGCGATGCCGGTAGGAGAGGGGGCAAGATGGATCCGATTTCCAAATTCCTGGTCAGCTACAAGATTCCCATCGGCCCATGGGGCAAGGCGTTCTTCGGGTTCCTCACCGACAATTTCGACACCGTCTTCAGGGCCTTTTCCAACGGCCTGAACTTCATTCTCGACAGCCTGGTCGACCTCCTGCTGGTCGTGCCGCCGGTGCTGCTGGCGCTCATCATCGCCATCATCGCCTGGTTGCTGCAGCGTTCGCGCCCGCTCGCCATCGGCGTCTTCCTCGGCCTGATCTTCATCATCAACCAGAACCTGTGGAAGCAGACGGTGCAGACGCTGGTGCTGGTCGTGGCCGCCGCCGCCATGGCGATGGCCATCGGCGTGCCGCTCGGCATCTGGGCGGCGCACAAGCCGAAGGTCTACCGCTTCATGCTGCCGGTGCTCGACCTGATGCAGACGCTGCCGACCTTCGTCTACCTGATCCCGGTGCTGACCCTGTTCGGCCTTGGCAACGCGCCCGGCCTCATCGTCACCATCATCTTCGTCATCCCGACCGCGGTCCGGCTCACGCATCTCGGCGTCGTCTCCGTGCCCAAATCGATCATCGAGGCCGGCGAGGCGTTCGGCGCCACCAGGAGCCAGCTGCTGTGGAAGGTCGAACTGCCCTCGGCGCTGCCCACCATCATGGCGGGCCTGACCCAGTCGATCATGCTGTCGCTGTCGATGGTGGTGTTCGCAGCGCTGATCGGCGCCGGCGGGCTCGGCACCGAGATCAACCGCGCGCTCGGTTCGCGCCGCATCGATCTCGGCCTCGAGGCCGGGCTCGCCATTGTCGTGCTCGCCATCGTGCTCGACCGCATGACCCGCATTGGCGTTGGAGGCAAGAAATGACCGTCGCCGTCGATTTCAGGAACGTCGATATCGTCTTCGGCGCCGACCAGGCGGGTTCGCTGGCGCTGATCGACAAGGGCGCGACGCGCGCCGAGATCCTCGAGCAGACCGGCAATGTGCTCGGTTGTGCCGGCGCCAGCCTTACCGTGCATGAGGGCGAGATTTCCGTCCTCATGGGTCTGTCCGGCTCGGGCAAGTCGACACTGCTGAGAGCGGTCAATCGCCTGAACGTCGTCTCGCGCGGCCAGGTTCTGGTCAAGGATGGCGACCGCACCGTCGATGTCGTCACCTGCGACGAGGCTACCTTGCGGCGCCTGCGGCAGAAGCAGGTTGCGATGGTGTTCCAGCAGTTCGGCCTGCTGCCGTGGCGGACGGTGGAAGAGAATGTCGGGCTTGGCCTCGAACTTGCCGGCGTGCCGGATGCCGAGCGCAAGGAGCGCGTCCACAGGCAGCTCAAGCTGGTCAATCTCGAGCAGTGGTCGAAGAAATACGCGCATGAGCTTTCGGGTGGCATGCAGCAGCGCGTCGGGTTGGCGCGCGCCTTCGCCACCGAGGCGCCGATCCTTCTGATGGACGAGCCGTTCTCGGCGCTCGACCCGCTGATCCGCACCAAGCTGCAAGACGAGTTGCTGCAGCTGCAAGCCGAACTGAAGAAGACCATCATCTTCGTCAGCCACGACCTCGAGGAAGCGCTGAAGATCGGCAGCCACATCACAATCATGGAGGGTGGACGCATCGTGCAGACCGGCGCGGCGGAGGACATCGTGCTCAAGCCCGCCAACGATTATGTCCGCGACTTCATCGCCAATGTGAATCCGCTGTCGGTGCTGACCGCCTGGAACGTGATGCGCGATCGCCGCGATCTCGAACAGGGCAAGGACGGCTGGGTGTGGCTCGACCGGCGCAAGACGACGCGCTTCAAGATCGACGACCATGGCCTTGTGGCGGCGGCTGAGCGTGACGGCAAGCCGGCGGTATGGGTGTCCTGCGCCGACGTCGAAGGCCAGCCCGAGGAAGCGGCCCAGGTGTTCTGGGCCAATCCCGGAACGTCGCTGAAGACCGTGATGCTGGCCATGCACCGGTCGCAGACTGCGCCCGTGGCGCTGTTCGATGACCAGTCGCGCTTCGTCGGCGCGATCGGCATCAGGGACGTGCTGAGCGCGGTGCTGCGGCGGTAATCCCTCAGTCGCGTCTCAAGTCGCCAGCGGCAGGCGCAGCTCCGTCAGCAGGCCGCCGTCCGGATGGTTGGACAGGCGGATCTCGCCGCCGGCGGCACGCGCGATGTTGCGGGCGATGGTGAGGCCGAGGCCGAGGCCGCCGGTCTGGCGGTTGCGGGACTGTTCCAGGCGCACGAAAGATCCGAACACGGCGTCGATCTGGGCTTGCGGAATACCCGGCCCCTCGTCGCGTATGGCCAGCGTGATCATGTCGCCCGACCGGTACAGGCTGAGATGCGCCTTCTTGCCGTAGGTAACTGCATTTTGCACAAGATTGGTGACGCAGCGCTTGAGCGCGACCGGTCGCGCCATGCAGATCAGGCCGCGCGAGCGCGTATCATCATTGTCGAAGGAGACCTCGGCGTAGCCGTCGGCGATCGATTCCACCAGCGACCAAAAGTCAATGCGCTCGCTCTTTTCCTCGTTCACCTCGAAAGTGGCGAAGTCGATGACCGAACTGGCGATGCTCTCGACATCGGCGAGATCGTGCGCCAGCGCCTCGCGAACCGCCGACTTGCGCAACAGTTCCAGGCGCAGCCGCATCCTGGTCATCGGCGTGCGCAGGTCGTGCGCCAGCGCGGCGGCCAGGTGCTCACGGTCCTCGACATATTCACGCAATCTCGCCTGCATGGCGTTGATCGCCTTGGCGGCGGCGCGCACCTCGCGGCTGCCGCTTTCGGCGATCGGCGGGCTCTTGAGGTCATTGCCGATCCGGTTCACGGCGGTTTCCATCATCCGGTAGGGCGCGGTCAGCCGGCGCAGCGACCAGATCGACATGATCACCACCAGCCCCGCTATCAGCGAATAGAGCGGCAGGCTGTCGAAGCTCAGGATCGGGCCGACCGGCGTGATCGGCTCGGTGAAGTTCAGCCATTGGCCGTCGGCGAAGCGCAGCGAGGCGGTCAGCTTGTCACTCTGGGCGAAATTCGCCGCCAGCACCAGGAGATCGCGTTCCACCTGGCCGACGTCCCTGTTCATGACCTCGCCACCGGGGCTGTCGGATTCCTGCGTCGCCGGATCGCGCCGGACGCGCGCGTCGGTGACGCCGAACTTCGACAGCCGTCCAACGAGAATGTCTTCCAGCTCGGCGAGTTCATCGTCGCCGGCGATCGACGAGGTGACCGCGGGGGTGTCTGAAACCGTGAGAGCGTAGGTGGCGTTGAACAGGCCGGATGCGGTCGCCTTGCGCTCCTCGGGCGTGGCGGCATGCATCAGCTGCACCAGCGAATAGGCGCGGTCGTTGAGGCGGTAGAGATCGACCACGTCATTGGCGGCTGCGCGGTCGCGCGACACGATGTAGAGCGTCGCGACCTGACTGATCAACAGGCCGGCAATGACGATCAGCAGCACCCACACAGGCAGGGTCTGCGGCAGGAAACGTCTCATTCGGAAGTCGTTTCGGGGAGGAACTGATAGCCGCCGCTGCGCACCGTCAGGATCAGCTTGGGCGTCTTGGGGTCATCTTCCATCTTGCGCCGCAGCCGGCTGACCAGGATGTCGATGCTGCGGTCGAAGGAATAATCGCTATCGCCGCCGGAGAGTTCGATGAGCTGGTCGCGGGTCAGCACGCGCTGTGCGCTCTTGACGAAGGTCTGCAACAGATTGAACTCCGCCATGGTCAGTTCGACCCTGACATCGTCGGGCGCGGTCAGCCGGCGCCGCGAACAATCCATCGTCCAGCCGGCGAAGCGGTAGATCTGCTTCGATGTGACGCGTTTGGGCTCGGGGGCACCGTTGCGCCGCAGCACGGCGCGTATGCGGGCCAGCAATTCGCGGGGGTCGAAAGGTTTGGGCACATAGTCGTCGGCGCCCATCTCGAGGCCAACCACGCGGTCTGTCGTCTCGGTGACGGCGGTCAACATGATGATCGGCGTCGAATACTGGGCCCGGATGTCACGGCACAGTTCCAGCCCGCTCCTGCCGGGCAGCATGACGTCGAGCACGATGAGATCGACCTGTGCACGGCGCAGGATCGTTTCCATCTCGGTGCCGTCGGCGGCAACCGATGTGTGCAGGCCGCGCTTCTGGAAGAACTCCTGCAGCAGGTCGCGAATGCCCTTGTCGTCGTCGACGATCAGTATGTGTGCGTCGGATTTCACGGGGATCCTGTCTTCGTTGACCTGCCAAGCCGGCAGGCGGCCACCCACACGATAGAATTCGGGCCATATGTTGGCCAGTGCCTTGGATTTCAAGGCAAGGTAAATCTGGCAATCTCCACACCGAATGCGCTGGAGGCCTCCCGCCGGGGCGCACAGACACAATCCAGAAACAAAATTCTATAATCGGGAAAAACTCCTGAAAAACTAGGCCGGCATAACGGTGCCGTGGCGGTCAGGTCATTTGGCCGCGACGCAAGTCTCCGGGTTCACGGATTAACCGATGCCAAGGTTGTCGATCAGTTTGTTGGGTGCGTTGATGGGCATTTCGCTCGTCACAGCCGCTGCTGGACAATCGGATGCAAAAGTGACGCCCACCACCCGGACCGAGCGGTGTGCCAATCTCAGCCACCAATTCGATGAAGCCCTCGAAACCCATGCCACGGCAACGCAGGTCACCGCGGCAAAGGCACTTCAGAGAAAGGGCAACCGGTACTGCGCCGCCAAGAAACAGGCACAGGGTATCCGGATGCTCGCCAACGCTTTGAAGTTGCTGGGGGTGACACCGAACGACCCGGTTCAGTGACACTCGAAACCCGACCCGCATGAAAAGGAAATGAAGCCATGAAAAAGTCCATCCTCTCCGCCACCGGTCTCGCCGTTGCTCTCGCCTTCGCCATGCCGGCTCTCGGCAACGCCGCTGCCACCACGACCGCCGCTCCGGCTGCTTCCTCGACGACCACCGCTCCGGCGACCACGACCGCCAAGCCTCCGGTGAAGAAGGTCGTTGCCAAGAAGCACAAGAAGGCGAAGAAGACTGTCAAGAAGACCGACAAGAAGGTCGCTCCGAAGGCTTAATCCAGGTCGGGCACACTGCCTGCCTTATGACAAGGCCGCTCCAGTCGCGTTTTGCTGGAGCGGCCTTCTTCCTGTCCGAAAAAGCCGAAGGCCGTGTATCGGCAGTGAAGCGAACGGACAGGTCCGAACGATGTGGCCGAAGCCGGCGCCGGCGGCTTTGTCTCGATCGGCCTTAACCCGATTGCAAGGCCGGCGCCGTAGGACAATCCGCATGAAGAGGCGGCTTTCGTCCATTCTGCGCTCGATCGTGTTCGGCAGCCTGGTCGCCACCGGCGCCGCCCGGCTTATGATCCTGTTCACCGCCAGTCCCGTGCCGGATCCGGCCAGCGGCCGCACCGAGCCGTCACTGTTCGCGCCTGTGATTTCCACCGACTGGGATTACATCACGCCCGCGCAGACCTGGCTGCTCATCGCACTTGCCAGCGTGACGCTGATCTGCGTCGTCGCCTGGCCGGTCGCATCCTGGATGGAACGCCGGTCGGATGCTGCCGGAAACTTGCCCTCCCGGAGCGGCTTCGGCCGCCAGGGCCGTTGAACCGCGGGCCGCACTTCCCACATAGCTCTGTGATTGGACGCTCGCTTTCGCCCGTGCGAAAATAGGGGCGTAGCCGAGGCTCGCGCAATTGCCGGTTCCCATGCCTGAAATCACGACAAAACCCCGTACGCAGACCCTACCCAAGACCGAGCGGCCGAAGCTCTACAAGGTCATCCTGCTCAATGACGATTTCACGCCGCGTGAATTCGTGGTGACGGTGCTGAAGGGCGAGTTCAAGCTCAGCGAAGACCAGGCGCATCGGGTGATGATCACGGCGCATCGGCGCGGCGTCTGCGTCGTCGCCGTCTTCACCAAGGACGTCGCCGAGACAAAGGCGACACGGGCCACCGACGCCGGCAAGGCCAAGGGCTATCCGCTGATGTTCACGACGGAGCCGGAGGAGTAGAGCAGGGCTCCTTCATAGCCTTGGCTCCCTTCGCAACGCCGATAATTGGCGAAACCATCCGCGACAGCGTCTTTCTCCCCGTATAGTGACGGGGAGAAGGAAGCTACCGCCCTTCGCGGTACCACATCGAACCCATCGCCAGCAGCAGCAGGCCGAGACCGAGGAAGCCGCCGAACAGCGGCACGCGCGAGACCGCCTTGAGTACGCTGTCGTCGGTGGTGCGCAGGCCGATCCAGTCGGCGCCGGACGCTTCGCCCGAGGACCGTACGGGGACGATCGAGGGCAAGGTCACGTCGCCGCCTCCAAGGGTCGATCCCGCAAGCCTGCGAACGCTGCCGCCGGTGGCTTCGGCGGGAGCCTTCAGCCGGTCCTGCGTGGAAACGACGTCGGCGAATTCGGGTGCGTTGACCGGCCCGACATGGGCGAGCGCGGTAAGGTCGCCATTGCCGACCTGGTAAAGGCCGATCTCGGAGGTCTGGGCGCTGCCCAGGAAGACACCGGGTTCGGATTTCTCGAGCTTGACGGTAATGGTCTTGCCGGAGGGCGTAATGATCTGGGCCGGGCCGGGGTCGTCGGCCATGGTCTGGCGGCGGATTTCCAGCACCATGCCGCGCCCGTCGGCGGTCAGCCGTTCCTCCTCGAGCTCTGGCTCCTTCATCAGCCAGTGGGCGATGCGGCGGTAGAGCTGGACATGCGGGCCGCCGCCTTCGAAGCCGCGCGCCCACAGCCAGCCCTGGTCGGACAGAAGCATGCCGACGCGGCCTTCTCCCTTGCGGTCGAGCAGGAGCAGCGGCCGGTTGTCGGCCCCCTTCATCACCACCTCGCCTTCGGGATTCTGCACGCCTATGGTGCGGAACCAGCGGCTCCAGTGCGGCGGCTCGCTGGCAGAACCGTCGAGACCGCGCGTCACCGGATGGCGCTGGCCGATGTCGGTGAGGCGTGGGTAGAACGCCTTGTCGACGACCTCGCCGGTCGGCATCGCCGGCAGCGCCGACATCAGCGGCGTGCGCGCGATCGAGCTTTCACCGGCATATTCGGGTCCGGCCGCAATCAGCAGCGCGCCGCCTTTTTCGACATATTCGGAGATGTAGTCGTAATAGAGGATCGGCAGCACGTCGCGGTGCTGGTAGCGGTCGAAGATGATCAGGTCGAAATCCTTGATCTTCTCGACGAACAGTTCCCGCGTCGGGAAGGCGATCAGCGACAATTCGTTGATCGGCGTGCCGTCCTGCTTCTCCGGTGGCCGCAGGATGGTGAAATGGACGAGATCGACCGAGGCGTCGGATTTCAACAGATTGCGCCAGGTGCGCTCGCCCGCATGCGGCTCGCCAGAGACGAGCAGCACGCGCAGGTTCTCGCGAATGCCGTCGACCAGCGCGATGGCGCGGTTGTTGGTGTCGGTGAGCTCGCCCGGCTCGCGATCGATGGCGAGTTCGATGATGTTGCGCCCAGCGCCGGGAATGGTCACGTGCAGCGGCATGGCCTGGCCGACGGTGGCATGCTCGACAGCGACCTGCTCGCCATTGACCGAAACGCGCACATCGACCGGCCCGGTTTCGTTGCTGGTTGAAATGACGCGATAGGTCATATCGAGCGGCTTGCCGACGAGGGCGAAGCGGGGCGCGTTCTCGAAACGTATGCGGCGATCCTTCTCGTGGTCGTTGCCGGTGATCAAGGCGTGCAGCGGGGCATTGAAATCAGGCGCGCCGGCGGGTGCGTCATGCACTTCGCCATCGGTTATCATGACGGCGCCGCCGATGCGCGAGGGCGGCACGTCGCGGAAGGCGTTTTCGAGCGCGCCGAACAGCCGCGTTTCCGTGCGTTCCTCGGCGGCTTCCGACTTGCCGGCCTCGACGACGCGGACGTCGAACTGCTTGAAGCGGCCGAGGCGCTGCTCAAGCCCGGCCAGCGCCTCGTCGGTCTGTTTGGTCCGTTCACCGATGTCCTGGCTCTGGCTCCGGTCGACGATCAGGGCAACCACGCTTTGCTGCGGCTCGCGCTCCTCGTTGAGGAACACCGGATTGAAGAGAGCGGCGGCGAGCGCCAGCAATGCGACGAGGCGCAGGACCGCGCCGCGCTGGCGAAACCACAGGCCGACGGCCGCGAGCAGGGCCAGCGGCACCAGCACAAGGGCCAGCAGCGGCCAGGAGATCAGCGGTTCGAAGGAGATCGACCAGTTCATGCCTTACCCTCCCCCTTGCAGGGAGGGCCGATCCGGGGAGCGAGCGCAAGAAGGAGCGTCATCTTACTGGCCCAACCGTTCAAGCAATATGGGCACGTGCACCTGGTCGGATTTGTAGTTGCCGGTCAGCATGTACATCATGATGTTGACCCCGGCGCGCAACGCATAGATGCGCTGCATCGGGTCGTTGGGCACGGTCGGCAGCAGCGGGTCGCCATTCTCGTCGACGGCCCAGGCGCCGGCGAAATCATTAGCGGTGATCATGATCGGCGAGACGCCGTCACCGGTACGCACCGGCCGGTTTTCGGCATTGCTGGCGTCGAGCGATGCCTCGACCCAGAGCGGGCTGCCGGCGAAGCGGCCGGGGAATTCGGGCAGGATAAAGAAGGATTTGGTCAGCACATGATCCGACGGCACCGGCTCCAGCGGCGGCACGTTGAGGTTGCCGAGGATGTCGCGCAGCCGCTCGGTGGCGGGGCTGGTCGAGTCGGCGCCGATGCCGTTGGCGAACTGGTCGCGCGTGTCGAACAGCACGGTGCCGCCCTGCTGCATATAGGCATCGATACGGGCAATCGCGGCCTGGCTGGGCATGGCTGCGGCCGGATCGATCGGCCAATAGATGAGGGGAAAGAACGAAAGCTCGTCCTTGGAGATGTCGACGCCGGCCGGCGCGCCCGGCTCGAGCGCGGTCTTCTCGATGAGGAAGCGGGTCAGGCCCTCGAGCCCGGCGCGACTGATCGAATCGTCGCCGGGCACGCCGGTCAGCACATAGGCGATCCGGGTCTTGGAGATGTCCTCTATCGCGGCGGTGTCGCCAGGCTTGGCATCGTCGGCGCGCGCGGGGCCGACATGGCCGAACAGCGCGCCGAGCCCGATCAGAATGGCCGCCATGGTGGTTACGGCCGCAGCGCGGCGCGGCCTGCGCGTCAACAGGCCGCCCATCCAGAACACCGCCAGCGTATCGAGCACCATCAGCGCCAGCGCGGCGGCCACCAGCGCGCCCTTCAAATTGCGCGATTCGTCAAAGGCATACTGAATTGTGGTGACCGGGACAGTGATTTGCGGGCGCGCCAGCGGCGCAAGTGTGCTTGTCGCATCGAGCAGATTGTGGGCGAAAACGCCGGCCTCAGAGCCATAGAGGCCGGGCGGGTTTTCGAAGGTCACCGGCAGTGTACCGGCGCCCGGCACCAGCGGGCGCGCATCCGGCGTCGGCGGCACCAGCATTCCGTCGGCCGCTATCATGCGGTAGGGCGCCAGCGAGGTGGCGGCGGCTTCCGCATTGGCGATGGCGGCGCCCTGGTTGCGCGACAACTGCACGATGCGGCGCAGCATCTCGACGAAGCTGCCGGAGATCGGCAGGTTCGACCAGGTCGCTTCGGGCGTGACGTGGAACAGCACGAGCGTGCCCTTGCCCTTCTTCAGGCCGGTGACCAGAGGCGTGCCGTCGGCAAGCGCTGCCCAGGTGCGCTCGACGATATCGGGCGTCGGTTCGGCCAGCACTTGCCTGGAAACGGTCACCTCGGTCGGCGGCGCCAGGTCGGCGAAGGGGCCAGCCTTGGGGAATTCGGTGACCGGCTGCGGCGTGGTCCATGACAATGCGCCGCCGAGCGAGCGTTCGCCGGTGCGCAGACGCACCGGCAGAAGGTCGTCGTCATTGCCGGCGGCGGCCAGCCGCGACCCGGCGAAACGCACCAGGGTGCCGCCCTTTTCAACCCAGTCGACGAGCCTTGGCCTGATCTGTGCGGGAATGGTGCCGATATCGGCCATGACGATCATCGCCGGCTTCTGGTCGAGGATCTGCGGAATGGCGTCGGCCAGGTCGGCGCTGGAAGGTTCGACCAGGTCGGCGAAGGGCTGCAGCGCGCGCCTGATATAGTAGAGCGGCGACAGCAGCGGCTGCGCCTGGTCGGCCTCGGCCTGCGACAGGAGTCCGACGCGGCGGCGCTTGGAGCTTTCGTCCAGCACGCGCACCGCGCCCGCCTGACGCTCGCCATCGAGCGCGATCGAGGCGAAATCGTTGCGCAGCTCGAACGGCACCGCCATGGTGCCGGTGGCGGTGGATTGGCCGGGTGCGAAAGTCAGCGTCGCATCGGCGATGCGGCGGCCCTTGTCGTCGAAGGCGCCAGCGGTGACTTGCGCCGGTGCCGCATCGCCGGGCGCCCGGATGGCGGTGAGGGCAAAACCGTCGACCTCGTTCTCGGCGCCCGTCAGGCCGGTCAGCGACATCCGGTCGGCAACGGCCCACACGACGCGGGCGGCGTTTTTGGACAGGAGCGTGTTGAAGGCGGCCTCGTCGCCCTTCGCCGCCAGTCCGTCGGCCAGCACGGCGACGCTGGCGCCCGGCAGGCGCTCCAGGGCGGCGGCGACGCGGGCGTAGACCGCCGGCCGGTCGGTCGGGATCGGCCGCGGCTTTGCCGCGCGCAGGCGGTCGAGCGCCGCGGCCGCATCGAAGGGGCCGATCTCGGCATTGGGTTTTTCGGCGGTGAAGGCGATGATGACCGGCACGCCGTTCGAACCGGCGTCGGCGATCAGCCGCTCGGCGGTTGCGATGCGCTTGTTCCAGTCGGCGGCGCTTGCCCAGCCATTGTCGACGACCAGCGCCAGGGCCGCGCCCTCGGCCGGCAGTTTCTCGCGCGGATTGAAGACCGGTTCGGCAAGGGCGGCGACGATGAGCGCCGCCATCAGCAGCCTGAGCAGCGTCAGCCACCAGGGGCTCTGCTGCGGGGTTTCCTCGCGCTTCAGCACGCGCGCCAGGATCTTCAGCGGCGGAAACACCTCGGTCTGCGGCCTGGGCGGGGTCAGCCTGAGCAGCCACCAGATCACCGGCAGCGCCAAAAGACCCCACAGCAGCATGGGCGCGCCAAAGGAAAGCGGCAGCCAGCTCATGCGACGGCCTTTCCTGGCTGATCGCCACCAGCGATCATGCCGCCACGACCGCCAGCGGTCGGCCCGGGCTGATCGCCACCGGCGATCATGCCGACGTGGCCAATAGCGGTCAGCCCGGGCTGACCGCCATCCGTCATCGCCATGTGCAGGCGTACCAGGGCGTCGGAAGCCAGCCGATCGGTGTGGTTGACGGTGAAGCTCCAGCCGAGCCGTTTGCACCAGCTGGCCAGTTCCTGGCGTCGGGCGCCATAGAGCAGGCGATACTCATCGGCCAGCATCTCGGCGCGGCCGGCGGTCAGCTTCTCGCCGCTCTCCGGGTCGGTGAATTCGGTGCGGCCGGCATAGGGGAATGTCTCCTCGGCCGGGTCGGCGACCTCGATCAGATGCGCGCGCACGCCATGGCGGGCGAGCACGTCGAGCCAGGCCATCGTTTCCTCGACCGGGTCGAGGAAATCACTGGCGATGACGATGTCGCAGAAGCGGCGGATGCCGGAGAGATCGGGTTTGGCCGGCAAGTCGCCGGCATGCATGAGCTGGGCGGCGATGCGCTCGGCGCCGTTGCGGGCGGTGAACGGATCGGTAAGGCCGGGCCAGGCGATGCGCTCACCGCTGCGCGACAGCAGCTCGGCCATGGCCAGCGCCAGCACCAGGCCGCGCGATTGCTTGGAAACGGCGGCACCGGTCGATTTGTAGAGCATGGACGGTGAGGGGTCGGCCCACAGCCACACCGTATGGGCAGCTTCCCATTCGCGGTCGCGCACATAGGTGTGGTCGTCGCGAGCCGAGCGGCGCCAGTCGATGCGCGAGGAATCGCCTTCGACATAGGGCCGGAACTGCCAGAAATTCTCGCCGATGCCGCGCTTGCGGCGGCCATGCCAGCCGGCGATCACGGTGTTGACGATGCGGCGCGCCTCGACCAGCAAGTCGGGCACGAGCGAAGCCCGCAACCGGCCGCGGGCGAGCGCGTCGCGCGTCGCTGCCGGAGCCTGGAGCTCGCCGATGCGCGCCATCAAATCCCTTTCACGAGCTTGGCCACCACATCGCGCACGCTGGTGCCTTCGGCGCGGGCGGCGAAGGTCAGCGCCATGCGGTGCTGGAGCACCGGCTCGGCCAGAGCCCGCACATCGTCGACCGACGGCGCCAGCCGCCCATCATAGAGCGCGCGCGCCCTCGTGCACAGCATCAGTGCCTGGCTGGCGCGGGGACCCGGGCCCCAGGCGACATGCCTGTCGGTTTCGGCGTTGCCCTGGCCGGGGCGCGCCGAGCGCACCAGGGCCAGGATTGCCTCGACCACGCTTTCAGGCACCGGCATGCGGCGGATCAGCGTCTGGATATCCCTCAGCCGCGCCGGCTGCAGCACATTCTGTGCCTTCGCGTCCTCGACCCCAGTGGTTTCCAAAAGGATGCGGCGCTCGGCCTCGAGTTCGGGATAGAGGATGTCGACCTGCATCAAAAAACGGTCGAGCTGTGCCTCGGGCAGCGGATAGGTGCCTTCCTGTTCCAGCGGGTTTTGCGTCGCGAGCACATGGAAAGGCGAGGGCAGGTCGTGGCGGGCACCGGCAATGGTGACGTGATACTCCTGCATGGCCTGCAGCAGCGCCGACTGGGTGCGCGGCGAGGCGCGGTTGATCTCGTCGGCCATCAGCAACTGCGCGAAGATCGGCCCGGAAATGAAGCGGAAGGAGCGCTTGCCGAATTCGTCCTGCTCCATCACCTCGGAGCCGAGAATGTCCGAGGGCATCAGGTCGGGGGTGAATTGGATGCGGCGCGAATCGAGGCCGAGCACGATGCCCAGCGTCTCGACCAGCTTGGTCTTGGCGAGGCCCGGCACGCCGACCAGCAGCGCGTGGCCGCCGGCCAGAAGCGCCACCAGAGCGCGTTCGACGACACTTTCCTGGCCGAAGATGATGCGACCGACCCCGTCGCGGACCCTGGAAATGTCGGCCAGCGCCTTCTCGGCCTCGGCGATCATGTCTTTTTCGCTGATCGGGCTTTCCTTGACCATCACGCTCATGCAGCATCGATCCTTGTGGTTGGAAATACCAGCTTGACGCAGAATGCCGCGATTCGGCTCCGTCTGGCGCCTGCCTTCAAATTTAAATCACAGAGTTAGGCTGACAAGCGCAACAACAGTGACTATTTCGTGACGATGGCAGAGGGCTCCGAACAAAGACAGCAAAGCCTGGCGGCCGCGACCGAGGCGCGCGGCCTCGAGGCGCTGATCTCGCGTGCGGCCCGCGCCGGCAAGGGGCCGGCCCCGGTGGAGCGCTGGAATCCTGACTTCTGCGGCGATTTGGATATGGAAATCAAGGCTGACGGCACCTGGTTCTATCTCGGCACGCCGATCGGCCGCATGCCGCTGGTACAGCTTTTTTCCTCGGTGCTGCGCAAGGACGCGGACGGCAGGACCTATCTGGTGACGCCGGTGGAAAAGGTCGGCATCCGCGTCGCCGACGCACCCTTCATCGCCGTCGAGATGGATGTCTCGGGCAGCGGCGAGGGCCAGATCATCACGTTCCGCACCAATGTCGGCGACGTCGTCGAGGCCGGACCGGAGCGGCCGCTGCGCTTCGTCGACGAGCACGAGACCGGCGGGCTGAAGCCTTATGTGCTGGTGCGCGGGCGGCTGGAGGCGCTGGTGGCGCGGCCGGTGATGTACGAACTGGTCGAGCATGGCGAGGAGATCGAGATCGGCGGCAGGTTGATGTTTGCCGTTCGTTCGAAAGGCCAGGCCTATCCGATCATGCCGGCCGACAGGCTGAGGCAGCTGAGCGCGTGACGGACAGTTCATGATGGACCAGGTGACGCCGACGCCCTTTTCCATTGCCGATCTGCGCGCGCGCTTTGCCGCGCAGCCGCAGGCGCATGCCGGCGACGACTATGGCGATCATCGCTTCAATCCAGGCCATCCGCGCCTCCACCGGGCGAAACCGCTGCGCGAAGCGGCGGTGCTGATCCCGATCGTCGATCACCAGGACGATGCCACGGTTCTTTTGACCAAGCGGGCCGAGACGCTGCGCAACCATTCCGGGCAGGTGGCCTTTCCCGGCGGGACGATCGATCCGACCGACGCCAGTCCGGAAGCGGCGGCGCTGCGCGAGGCTTTCGAGGAGATCGGCCTTGGCCGGGACCATATCGAGGTCATCGGCCGTATGCCCGATTATGTCGCGGGCAGTGGTTACAGGATCGCGCCGGTGCTGGGCATCGTGCGGCCGCCTTTCCAGCTGACGCTCAATGCCGAGGAGGTCGACTTGGCCTTCGAAGTGCCGCTGCGCTTCCTCATGGATCCGGCCAACCACATCAGGGACAGCCGCATTTGGAACGATCTCGAATGGTTCTTCTATGACATGCCCTATGGCGACCGGCGCATCTGGGGCGTCACCGCCGGCATCATCCGCACGCTCTATGAAAGGCTCTATGGGTGAAGGTCTCGATCGCTGACAGGGCCGACTGGCTCGGCGACAAGCATCTGCAGCGCCTGCTTGCCATTCTGGCGAGTGGCGGCGAGGCAGCGCGGGTCGCCGGCGGCGCGGTGCGCAACACGCTGATCGGCCAGCCCGTCGCCGACATCGACATCGCCACCACCTGCCTGCCGCAGGAGACGATCCGCCGCGCCGAGGCGGCGAGGTTCAAGACGGTTCCGACCGGCATCGAGCACGGCACGATCACCGTGATTGCCGGCGGCAAGCCTTATGAAATCACCACGCTGCGCGCGGATATCGAGACCGACGGCCGCCGCGCCAAGGTGTCGTTCGGGCGAGACTGGAAGCTTGACGCCGAGCGGCGCGACTTCACCATCAACGCGCTCTACGCGGAAGCCGACGGTACGGTCGTTGATCTGGTCGGCGGCGTCGCCGACATAGAGGGGCGCCGGCTGCGCTTCATCGGCGATCCGGAAGCGCGTATCCGCGAGGACTATCTGCGTATCCTGCGCTTTTTCCGCTTCTTCGCCTGGTATGGCGAAGGCCGGCCGGACGCTGAGGGGCTGAAGGCTTGCGCCCGGCTGAAGGGAGGGCTCGTGCAGCTCTCGGCCGAGCGCGTCTGGTCCGAACTCAAGAAGCTGTTGTCGGCGGCCGATCCGTCCCGCGCGCTGTTGTGGATGCGGCAGGCAAGCGTTTTGACCAGCGTGCTGCCGGAAAGCGAGAAATGGGGCATCGACGCGATCCACGGCCTGGCCAGAGCCGAGAAGGATCTGGGCTGGACTGCGGACCCGCTGCTCAGGCTGGAGGCGATCGTGCCGCCGGATGCGGCGCGCATGAAGACGCTGGCCGAGCGGCTGAGACTGTCGACGGCGGAAGCAAACCGTTTGCGCGACTGGGCGCTTACGCCGGGAATCGAGCCGAAAACGACCGAAGGCGAACTGGCCAAGACGCTCTACCGGGGCGACCGGCAGGGGGTCGTCGACCGGCTTCGCCTGTCACTCGCAGCGGCACGGGTGCGCGCGGTGGACCAGACCAATGCGCTCATCGAGGCAGGCGGCTTTTCCCGACTTCTCGCCTTCGCATTGAGATGGGAAAGGCCCGTGTTTCCGCTCAAGGGCGCCGATCTGACGGCGATTGGGGGGATGCCCGGGCCAAAACTCGGCGCGATCCTCAGGAATCTC
Organism: Mesorhizobium sp. B2-2-4; assembly: GCF_006442375.1. Lineage (NCBI taxonomy): Bacteria > Pseudomonadati > Pseudomonadota > Alphaproteobacteria > Hyphomicrobiales > Phyllobacteriaceae > Mesorhizobium > Mesorhizobium sp. B2-2-4. The sequence continues at coordinate 104,536 of NZ_VFWB01000008.1, forward strand.
GAAGTGGAATGGGTCGATGCCGGGTTTGGGCCCGATCGCGACGCGCTGCTCAAGCGCGCCGCGCAGGCCCTGAAGGCCGGATAAAGCATTCGTCAACGCAATCCGGGCGGAAATCGCCACGATTTCCGGTACTTGCTCCAAATCAGGCGGCGTCGCGGACCTTCTCGATGCGCGAGCGGATCGCTTCGATCATCGTTTCGCGGATGATCGTCTCGCCATGCGTCTCGCGCATATGTTCGACGGCACGGCGCATGACCTCGGCTTCCTCCTCGGCGCGCGTGTGCCATTCACAACCTGGAACGAGCGAGCCGCAGTGGAATTCCTTCATGGGATTTCTCCTTTTCCTCCATGGAGTCCGGTCGACCGTCCTGCAAAAGGCGGCAGGGACTCCGCATCTTCTTGGCCCGTTGTCCGACCTTGAGACTGGTTGGACCACGAGCGGGTGAAACCATAACACAGATGGGGTGGCATTGATTGCCGTCAACGACAAAAAGGCGGAGCAGCGCTGCTCCGCCCTCTTACGCCACCCCTATGGGCAGGTCATCACTTCATGATCTTGACTGCCTCGGCAACCTTATCCTTGCCGCTCATGTCCCATGAAACTCTGACCTTCTCGCCGACCTTCAGGCCAGGATCCTTGAAGGTCCGGGGAAGCGTAAAAGACGATCCATTGTCGAGAACCAGGCTTTTGGCCGCCGTATCAAAGGTCTTGATCGTGCCGGTGGTGTGCTTGACGGCGGCGAATGCCACCGAACCGGAAGCAAGAAGGGCAGCCGCTGCGGCCGAAACAATGATCTTGCGCATTGCGAAGTACTCCTGGAAAGCGCGGGCACCCTTTTGGCAGAGGTGTCCCGCATCGTCCTGGGCCGTCCGGTTGCGTCGAGTCGCGATCCGCTTCGTTCTGACGCAATTCCGACGGAGCACCGCTCTGCACTCCTGGAATTGCGCAGGCGAACCGCCGGCGCTTCCCGACCCGTCCCGACAAATAGCCCAGTCTTTTCCGAAGCCTATTAGACGAAAAAGAAACTTTGCGACGGCTCCCGCGCCACATTCGATGCCCATTTCGAAGCGAATGGGACATCAATGCGGCTCACGGCGCGCTCACCATCTTTTTACGGCCAGCGGGCCTCCGGCGGCAGGCTGGAGAGAATCGAGGCGACATTGCCGCCGGTTTTCAGGCCGAAAATGGTGCCGCGATCATGAAGCAGGTTGAACTCGACATAACGGCCGCGGCGGATGAGCTGTTCGTCGCGGTCGCCATCAGTCCAGTTCTCGTTGAAATTGCCTCGCACGAGATGGCCATAGACGACGAGAAAAGCGCGCCCGACATCCTGGACGAAGTTGAAGTCGGCATTCCAGCCGCCTTTGTCCTCGCCCGAATGCAGCCAGTCGAAAAAGATGCCGCCGGTGCCGCGCGGCTCGTTGCGATGCGGAAGGAAGAAATACTCGTCGCACCAGGCCTTGAATTTCGCATGGTCGGCGACGCCGGCATTCTTCTCGCAGGCGAACTGCATGGCGCGGTGGAAGGCTGTCGTGTCGGGGTCGTCCTGTGTGCGGCGCCGGTCGAGCACCGGGGTGAGGTCGGCGCCGCCGCCGAACCAATGGCGCGAGGTGACGACCATGCGCGTATTCATGTGCACGGCCGGAACGTTGGGGTTCCAAGGGTGCGCGATCAGCGAAATGCCGGATGCCCAGAAGCGCGGGTCCTCCTCGGCGCCGGGCATCTGCTTCCTGAATTCGGGCGAGAACTCGCCGTAAACCGTCGAGGTGTGGACGCCAACCTTCTCGAAGACTCGGCCGTGCATCATCGACATGGTTCCGCCACCGCCCTTGCCGGAGTCACGCTCCCACGGCGTCCTTTCGAACCGGCCCGGCGACCATGAAGCGAGCGGGCCCTGGAGATCCTGCTCGATCTGCTCGAAGGCGCCGCAGATGCGTTCTCGCAGCGCCTCGAACCACAGCCGTGCCTTCATCTTCTTTTCTTCGATGTCGGCGGGCAGGCCAACCGGTATTTCAGGTCGTTCCAAGTGCTGTCTCCGGTTTCGGGGCGGCCGGCCCCTACAAATGACTCGTCTTTTGCCGGCGCGATCCCTAATCTCTTAGGGGAAAGGGTCAAGTCTGATCTGATCGGAGCAAGGAGACCTTCGTGCGCACCCCGGCAAGACCGCCGTTGGATGGCCTGAAGAAAAGGCTCGATCAAAGCCGGGCCGAACGCGCGCGCATGCCGCGCGACGGATTTTTGCGCGAAACCTTCGTCCTGCCGCGTTCGGACGCTCGCCTCAAGGCAAAGGAATGGTTCGAGCGCTTCCCCAAGCAGGCTTACTGGACCGAGATCGAAAGCTGGTTCGAACGGCCGGGCGATTTGATCGAATTCACCATAAGGCGCCTGCCGGCGGCGGATTAGAATTCCTCGCCCTGTTTACGGGGACAACCCAATACAGGCGTCGCCCCTTGTATCCGCCTTCACTACGCTCAGGCACCTTCTCTCCGTGAACCGAGAGAAGGAAGAACCAGCCTTCTCGCCCCTGTTCCTTCCCTGGCCAGCCGGTCATCCTTGTTGCGGAGCGGACATTTGTCGATCGACATGCAGCCGCAGCCGATGCAGTCGGTCAGCCCGTCGCGCAATTTCTTCAATTGACCGATCTTGCGGTCGAGCCCGTCGCGCCAGGCGGTCGACAGCAGGCTCCAGTCGTCGCGCGTCGGGGTGCGGCCCTCGGGCAGGGATTGAAGCGCCGTCGCTATCTCGGCCAGCGAAATGCCGACCTCCTGCGCGATCTTGATGATGGCAACGCGCCTCAGCACGTCGCGGCCGTAGCGGCGCTGGTTGCCTGACGTGCGGTGGCTGCGGATCAGGCCGCGAGCTTCGTAGAAATGCAGCGCCGACACCGCGACACCGCTGCGCGCGGCCACTTGGCCAACCGTCAATTCCGCTGCTGGCGCCATCTCGCACTTTTCCGCTTGACCTCAAGTTAAGTTGAGCTTGTAGCGAAGAAGCCATCGACATGCAAACGACAGGAGATGGCGATGTGCGCCTGGGTGAGGATGACGGGCGAGGGCCGTGTCGCGGGCGCCGGCGGGACCGTGGCCGCCGCTTCAGCGGATGGCATTCTGGCCCAGTTGTCGCGTGGCTTCGCCGGCCACCATGGCGGTGGAGAGGGCCACATTGATGCTGCGCGCGCCGGCCTGCATCGGGATCGTCAGCCGCGCGTCCGCCGCCTGATGGACCGGATCCGGCACGCCTGCGGATTCACGGCCGAACAAAAGGATATCGCCAGTGGCGAAGTTGAAGCTGGTGTATGGGGTCGCAGCCTTGGTCGACAGCAGCACCAGCCGGCGCGCGCGGGCCTTGCGCCACTCCTCGAAGGCGTGCCAGTCGACATGCCGGGTCAGGGCAGCCATTTCGAGGTAATCCATGCCGGCGCGCCTGAGCGCTTTATCGGAGAGCGGAAAGCCGGCCGGTTCGATGATGTCGACGCCGATCCCGAGGCAGGCGGCGAAGCGCAGGATTGTGCCGGTGTTGCCGGCGATGTCAGGCTGGTAGAGGGCGATGCGGAGACGGTCGTTCATTTCCGCATCCTTCTATTAAGTGGCAAATCGGCCACAGCGGCTTCGCGGTTTTGGAAATTGCTGGACCTGCGGGTGGCCATTTTCTGCGAAGTCGGGTATACAGCGTACATTGTCAACCCGAACCGAAGGAGGGGTAATTCATGATGACCATGCACATCCAGCACCCTCTCCGTGGGCTTACATGCCCGGTGGCGGTTTCGGTACGACGGTTCTCCTGATCTCTTAGACGCTTCCGCACCGATTTCCGCCGAAACCATTCCCTGGTCTTCGAAGGAATCCTGCGATGTTTTTCAAGCTGCCGAAGGGGCCGATGGCCCCGCCCCAACGCGTCTCGACTGATCAGCCGCCGATCCCGCGGCAGGACGTCGAGCACCCTTTTTATCTCTATTTTCACACGGAGGACGGACCGATGTTCGATCCCTACAGAATACCGGGCTCGAGGAGCCTGCATATCCACCGGCTGCCGACCTGGGCGCTGCTGATCGGCGAAACCTATTCGTCGGCGGTCCACGCCGAGGTTCGCCGGCGTCCGCATCGCGGCATGCTGCCCGATGTCGATTTCTCGCGCGCGGTTCCCGACCCGAGCCGGCCCTCGTTGGTGCGCCGTATCATCCGGGCGATCCGGCCGGGCGCGAAGATTCGCCTTGTCGACACCGCACCGTCAGGATCAACAAAAGAGCCTGTCGGCGAAAAGCCCGCGAACCCCTATATAGCGCGAAGCAGGGCCGACGGTCCGGATGATTCCGGACCGTCGGCCCTCGGCGCCATGCGGTCCGAGGACTTCGTACGTTCACGCGCCGCGTGAGCGGAAACAGATTTCATGAGCATGACCTATGTTGTTGTTTAGCTGGTTTGAAAAAAGGCTCGATCCGTTCCCGGGCGCGGAGCCGGTCGAGCCGCCCAAGACGCTGGTTGCCTTCTGCCTGCATTACACGCGCGGCGCATGGCCCTATATCCTGGTCGATGCGGTGCTGGTGGCGGCAATCGCCATCGCGGAAGTGTGGATGTTCGGCTTCCTCGGCCGCATCGTCGACTGGCTTTCGGCGCAGAACCGCGAAACCTTCCTGCAGACGGAGGGCTGGAAGCTCGCCAGCATGGCCTTTATCGTGCTGTTCGCGCTGCCTGGCACGGTATGGCTGCATTCGCTGCTCAACCAGCAGACGCTGATGGGCAACTATCCCATGCGTATCCGCTGGCAGGTGCATCGCTATCTGCTCAAGCAGTCGATGAGCTTCTACCAGGACGAATTCGCAGGCCGCATCGCCACCAAGCTGATGCAGACGGCACTCGCCGTGCGCGAATGCGTGATCAAGGTGATCGACGTCCTGAACTACGTCATCGTCTATTTCCTCGGCATGCTGCTCATCGTCGGCTCGGCCGACTGGCGGCTGGCCGCACCGCTCGGCGTCTGGATGGTCGGCTACATCCTTCTGCTGCGCTATTTCATTCCTCGGCTGGGCAAGGTCGGCGAGGAACAGGCCAATGCGCGCTCGGTCATGACCGGCCGCGTTGTCGACAGCTACTCCAACATCCAGACGGTCAAGCTGTTCAGCCATGCCCGCCGCGAGGCCTCCTTCGCCAAGGAGGGCATGATGGGCTTCCTCGACACGGTCTACCGGTCGATGCGGCTGGTGACGGTGCTGTTCGGCTCGCTCTACATCCTGAATGCGCTTCTCCTGTTCTCGGTTACCGCCATCTCGTTGTGGCTGTGGCTGGGCCAGGCGGTGACGATCGGCGCGGTCGCCGTGGTCATCGGCCTGGTTCTGCGGATGTGGGGCATGTCGCAGTGGATCATGTGGGAAATGTCGGGCCTGTTCGAGAACATCGGCACGGTGCAGGACGGCATCGCCTCGATTTCGCTGCCGCGCCTTGTCGAGGACAGGCCCGGTGCGAAGGAGATCACGGTCTCCAAAGGCGAGATACGCTTCGAGGACATCCGCTTCCACTATGGCAAGCAGAAGGGCGTCATCGAGAACCTGTCGCTGGTGGTGAAACCGGGCGAGAAGGTCGGCATTGTCGGCCGCTCCGGCGCCGGCAAGTCGACGCTGGTCAACCTTTTGCTGCGATTCTACGACCTCGAAGCCGGCCGTATCCTGATCGACGGCCAGGAGATCGCAGCGGTGAAACAGGATTCGCTGCGCGCCCAGATCGGCATGGTCACGCAGGACACCTCGCTGCTGCATCGTTCGGTGCGCGAAAACATCCTCTATGGCCGGCCCGACGCCAGCGACGACATGCTTGTCGAGGCTGCGCGGCGCGCCGAGGCGCTGGACTTCATCGGCGGGCTTTCGGACCATAGCGGCCGCAAGGGATTCGACGCCTATGTCGGCGACCGCGGCGTCAAACTGTCCGGCGGCCAGCGGCAACGCATCGCCATTGCTCGCGTTATGTTGAAGGACGCGCCCATACTTATCCTTGACGAGGCGACGTCGGCGCTGGATTCCGAGGCGGAAGCGGCCATCCAGGAGAACCTCTACAAGCTCATGCAAGGCAAGACCGTCATCGCCATCGCCCACCGGCTGTCGACCATCGCGGCGATGGACAGGCTTGTGGTGATGGACCAGGGCCGTGTCATCGAGGAAGGTTCGCACGAGGAATTGGTGGCCAAGGGCGGACTCTACGCGCAGCTCTGGCAGCGCCAGTCGGGCGGTTTCCTGCTGGATGACGGCCCGATCGGTGCCGCAAACGACGTTGTTGCCAATGACGTTGGCGCAAAGGGACAAGCCGCTGAATGATGGCCGCCGCCGCATGATGACAGCCGTCTATCGCTGGTTCGAGAACTGGGTCTATCCGTTCAGGGAGCCCACGAATCTTCGGCCGCCGTCCGGCGTCGCCGGCTTTCTCTGGCACTATGTCGGCCAGGCCAAGTTCGCCTTCTTTGCCATGCTGGTCATCGGCGGCATCGCGCCGCTGGTCGAGGCCGGGCTGTTCTACTTTGTCGGGCGGCTGGTCGACATCCTCGACCAGCTTCCCGGCGAACGCAGCTGGCATGCGCTGTGGACGGCCGCCGGGCCGGAACTTGTGTTCATGATCGTCGTGGTGCTGGTCGTCCGCACCATCGTCGTCGGCCTGTCGGCCCTGGTCGACGAGCAGACGATCACGCCCGGCTTCTACAATCTGGTGCGTTGGCAGGCGCACCGGCACGTGTCGCGCCAGTCCTACTCCTTCTTCCAGAACGATTTCGCCGGCCGCATCGCGACAAAAGTCTGGCAGGCCGGGCAAGCGACCGGCGACCTGATGGAAAGCTTCATCGAGGTCGTCTGGTTCATGATCGTCTATACGGTGACGACGCTGGCGCTGGTCGCGGGGCTCGATATCAGGCTCGCAGTGCTGGTGGTGATCTGGATCGCGGCCTTCGCCTGGCTGGCCAGGCTCTATCTGCCGGCAATCCGCAAACATGCCGAGGCGACCGCCGAGGCGGGGTCGATGATCACCGGCCGCATCGTCGATTCCTACTCCAACGTACAGACGCTGAAACTGTTCTCCGCCGATGGCGACGACCGCTACATCAGGAGCGGCTTCGACATCTATCTCGACGCGTTGCGCCCGTTCACGCGCCGGCTGACCGGCGTGCGCATGGCGCTGACGACGCTGTCGGGCATCATGATCACGGCGATCGGCTGCTTTGCCGTCTATCTCTGGGTCGAGGGCTCGATCACCGTCGGGGCGGTCGCCTTCACGCTATCGCTGGTGCTGCGGCTCAACATGCTGCTTGGCCGGCTGATGATGCAGCTCAACAGCATCCTGCGCAATCTCGGCGTGCTGGAGAATTCCAAGGCGCTGATCTCGCAGCCGCTCGGTCTGGTCGACGCACCCGACGCCCGGGAACTGGTCGTGGCCGGCGGGCGCATCGAGGTGAAGAATGTCGAGTTCCACTACGGCAAGGGGTTCGGCGTGCTCAACGGCATCGATCTCGTGGTGCGGCCGGGCGAGAAGGTCGGGCTGGTCGGGCCGTCCGGCGCCGGCAAGACCACGCTCGCCAACCTTATCCTGCGGCTGTACGAACTCGAAGGCGGAAAGATCGCCATCGACGGCCAGGATGTCTCGCAGGTGACGCAAAATTCGCTGCGCGCCAATATCGGCGTCGTCAGTCAGGACACAGCACTTTTCCACCGTTCGCTGCGCGACAATATCAAACTCGGCATGCCCAACGCCACCGACGCGCAGGTGATCGCGGCGGCCAGGAAAGCCGAGGCGCATGATTTCATCCTGACCTTGCGCGACAATCGCGACCGACAGGGCTACGAGGCCTATGTCGGCGAGCGCGGCGTCAAACTGTCGGGCGGCCAGCGCCAGCGCGTGGCGATCGCGCGTGTCTTCCTCAAGGATGCGCCGATCCTGATATTGGACGAGGCGACCTCGGCACTTGATTCCGACATCGAGGCGGCGATCCAGGAAAACCTGACGCGGCTGATGGAAGGCAAGACGGTCATAGCCATCGCCCACCGGCTGTCGACGATCGCCGCGCTTGACCGCCTCGTCGTGCTCGACGGCGGCCGCATTGTCGAACAAGGCACGCATGACGAACTGGTGGCGCTCGACGGGCTCTACGCGCGGCTGTGGAAGCGTCAGTCCGGCGGCTTCCTCTATCACGAGGAAGCCGTGCTGGAAGAGACGCGGCCGGCGGAGTAGCGGCATGGGCGCGACGCATGAGACCGACTATCTGCTGAAACGGCTGCGGCCGACGACACCGGCCTTCGATGCGCTGATGGAAGAGAGCCGGCGGGAAGGCTACTGGATGCTGGTGCGGCTCCGCGACGGCTGGGCAGGCGGCCGCAACAAGTTCCTGAAACAGGGGGAGGCACTGTTCGGAGCATGGCACGGCGTCGAACTCGCCGGCGTGTGCGGGCTGAACATCGATCCCTATTTCGAGGGCAGGGACCATGGCCGGGTCCGGCATTTGTTCGTCGGCGCGCGCCATCGGCGCACGGGCCTTGGCCGCATGCTGGTCGAGACCGTTGTCGACAGGGCACGCCGCTATTTCGCCGTGCTCAACACCCGTGCGCCGCAGGAAGCCTTCGGCTTCTATGAGCGGCTTGGCTTCGCGCCGGTGGCGGGCGAAGAATTCGTCACGCACCGGATGATCTTCGAGAAAGGAGGTTGAAAATGTCCCTGCGCCCGCCGTCCCGTCTGACCAGCGCCTCGGCCGCCGAAGCCGCCTTCGACGCGCTCGGCCATGAAGTCCTTGCCGAGAAGGCGGCGGCACTCGGCCGCGCCGGAGAACGCGTCGAAGAAACGCTGGCCCGGCTGCGCAACAATGGCGACGAGCAGTTGCGTCCCCGGCTGCTCAAGGAGGCGGCGGTGGCGGTGCATGGCTACTTCATCCAGCGCGAACTGTGCGGCCTTCGGAAGCACGATGCCGTCATCCGCGAATACAACATCCCGAAGGCCGTGCTGGTCAGGCTTGGCGCGATGTAAGGCTGGCGCTTGCTGCACCGATCTCTCTGTGGAATCTCGCCAGGCGGGCGGCGAGCGCCTCCGGGTTCTCATCGGCGATGAAGTGCCCGCTGTCGGCAATGATGTCGCCCTCGATATTCGAAAGCCCGGCGGCCCTGAGGCCCTCGACATAGTCGCCGACATCGCCGGACTCGGCCGAGCCCCTGAGATACAGCACCGGAATCGCTGTAGGCGTCGCGGGCCGTGCAGCATTGGCTTTGGCATCTTCGGGGAAGGCGCGATACCAATCGAAACCGGCCTGGAGGCTTTCAGGCCGGGAATAGGCTCTCGCATAGATTTCCCTGGCCTGCGCCGGAATCGATGCCCGATCCTTCGAAAGCACATTGAAGAAGAAGTCGAAATAGGTGCTTTGGTGGCCGCTCACCAGCGTTTCCGGTAGCGCCGGGACGGCATGGAAGGCAAAGTGCCAGATCCGCGGATTGCGAATGACCTCTTCCCATGGCGCGACACCTGGAACAGCGACATCCATGATCGCCGCGCCGGAAAGGATCTCCGGATGATCACGCAGCAGGGCGAACACGATCTGGCCGCCGACATCATGACCGGCCGCCAAGAGGTGCCGCAGCCCGCAGGCCTCGGCAACGCCTCTCATCAGCCTCGCCAGAGTTCTCTTGTCGCCGGCCTCAGGCATGCCTTGCGAGCCGCCGATGCAGGGCAGGTCAGGTGCGACGACACGGTACTCGGCAGCCAGCCGGCCGATCACCCCTTCGAACGCATAGGAGCTTTGCGGCCAGCCGTGCAGCAGCAGGAATGCAGGCGCTTCAGCCGGGCCCGCCTCGCGGATCGCTATGCTAAGCCCTTCGATTTCGATGTTCGAGGTTTGCATGTCCTGACCCTGCCGGCTGCCTATGCCATAGATCTAGGCGGCGATCGGAAGACCGACAGGGCTGGATTGTTTGACCCGTTTGCGGACGGAAACCGTTTCATACTTTTCCAGGAATTGCGCTTTTCCAGGAATCACCTGGTCCTGGATCACTCCAGCCACTGGGTAATGAAAGTGCCGTTCTCGTGGATGTCGGTCGTCTCCAGCGGGCCGGGGCCGAGATTGGTGAATTTGTGCGGCGTGCCGGGCGGCACGATGACGATCTGGCCGGCGGAGGCCTCGATCTCCTCACCGCCGACCGTGAACAGGCCGATGCCCTGGCGGATGATAAAGATCTCGGCGTAGGGATGGGAATGCAGGCGCGGTCCGCCGCCGGTCTCCGGCAGGTAGTTGAAGATCAGGCAGGAGTTGGAACCGTAGGGGGCACATTGCAACTCGCCCTTCCAGCGGTCGGGGCGAACAGCCCATTCCTCGCGGTCTATGACATGCGACATAGGGGCAGGATAGACCCCCCGGAGCCAGGTGTCGAGGCGAAGGTGGCCCCCGGATTCGCTACTGTTTCCCGGCTGTTTGGCGGTGTTTCACGGTCATCCGCCGCCTTGTCGCGCGGTGCCGGATTTCGTCCCCGCGACAATCTGCCCTTGTGCCTTCACCCGTCTGGACAAAAACGGGCTTCACGCATAAACCGAAGTCCAAATGCCGGAGGAATTCGCTAGCCTGTTCGCCATGCGCTGTCGGGTTGGCGTGAATGAGCGGGGAACAAGGCTCGCCCACCGGCACGGAAGAGGCGAAAGGATCAGGCACCCGTGAGCGCAACCGACACCCAGGATCCCAACCGTCGAGATTTTCTCTACGTCGCCACCGGCATGGCCGCCGTGGTCGGCGCGGGCGCCGTCGCGTGGCCGTTCATCGACCAGATGCGCCCCGATGCCTCGACGCTGGCGCTCGCCTCGGTCGAGGTCGACGTCTCCTCGCTGACGCCGGGCATGTCGCTGATCGTCAAGTGGCGCGGCAAGCCGGTGGTGGTGCGCAACCGCACCGAAAAGGAGATGAAGGACGGCGAGGCCGTCAATCTCGCCGATCTCAAGGATCCGATCGCCCGCAACGCCAACCTGCCGGCCGACGCGCCGGCGACCGACGCCAACCGCACCACGCCCGGCAAGGAAGCCTGGATGGTGATGGTTCAGGTCTGCACGCATCTGGGCTGCATTCCGCTGGGCCAGGAAGGCGATTTCGGCGGCTGGTTCTGCCCTTGCCACGGTTCGCAATACGACACCGCCGGCCGCATCCGCAAAGGCCCGGCGCCCGAGAACATGGCTGTGCCGGTATTCAAGTTCATTTCCGATACCAAGATCCTTATCGGTTGAGGCAGGGGATATTTCGATGAGCGAGGGACACTCGACCTATACGCCCAAGACCGGTATCGAGCGCTGGTTCGATGCGCGCATGCCTCTGCCGCGGCTGATCTATGACAGCTTCGTGGCCTATCCGGTGCCGCGCAACCTCAACTATGCCTGGACCTTCGGCGGCATCCTGTCGATCATGCTGGTGGCGCAGATCCTGACCGGCATCGTGCTGGCCATGCACTACACGTCCGACACCAATCTGGCTTTCGATTCGGTCGAAAAGATCATGCGCGACGTGAATTCCGGCTGGCTGCTGCGCTACATGCATGCCAACGGCGCGTCGTTCTTCTTCGTCGCGGTCTACATCCATATCTTCCGCGGCCTCTATTACGGCTCCTACAAGGCGCCGCGCGAGCTGCTGTGGATCCTCGGCTGCATCATCTACCTCCTGATGATGGCGACCGGCTTCATGGGCTACGTGCTGCCGTGGGGCCAGATGAGTTTCTGGGGCGCCACCGTCATCACCGGCTTCTTCAGCGCCATTCCACTGGTCGGCGACTGGATCCAGCAGCTTTTGCTCGGCGGTTTCGCGGTCGACAATCCGACCCTCAATCGCTTCTTCGCGCTGCATTACCTGCTGCCGTTCATGATCGCCGGCGTGGTCGTGCTGCACATCTGGGCGCTGCATGTCGTGGGCCAGTCGAACCCGACCGGCATCGAGGTGAAGTCGAAGACCGACACCGTCGCCTTCACCCCTTACGCGACCATCAAGGACGCGTTCGGCATGATCGTGTTCCTGTTCTTCTTCGCCTATTTCGTCTTCTACCTGCCGAACTATCTCGGCCACCCCGACAACTACACGGTCGCCAACCCGCTGAAGACGCCGGCCCACATCGTTCCGGAATGGTACTTCCTGCCGTTCTACGCGATCCTGCGCGCCATTACCTTCAACATCGGGCCGATCAACTCCAAGCTCGGCGGCGTGCTGTGCATGTTCGGCGCCATCGCCATGCTGTTCCTGGTGCCGTGGCTAGACACCTCCAAGGTGCGCTCGGCGGTCTACCGGCCCTGGTACAAGCTGTTCTTCTGGCTGTTCGTGGCCGATGCCATCCTGCTTGGCTGGCTGGGCTCGCAGCCGGCGGAAGGCAGCTACGTGTTCATGGCGCAGATGGCGACGCTGTTCTACTTCGCCTTCTTCCTGATCATCATGCCGGTGCTCGGCCTGATCGAGACGCCACGCAGGCTGCCGAACTCGATCACCGAGGCGGTGCTCGAGAAGAACAAGGGCGGCAGCGGGCATCCGGCGGGCGCCACGGCCGCACCTGAGACCAAGGGCTGAGCGGTAGAGAATCTAAGGGGATTTGGCATGAAAAAGATTCTCACCTCGCTTGCGCTGATCGGCCTTGTGGCCGCCGGCCTTGGGGCCACGGGCACCTGGGCGATCGCGGCCGAAGAGGCGCATAACGCGGCGGCGCCGACGCATTTCCCGATCAACGAACCGAAGGAAATGGACTGGAGCTTCACCGGCCCGTTCGGCACCTACGACAAGGCGCAGCTGCAGCGCGGCCTCAAGGTCTACAAGGAAGTCTGCTCGGCCTGCCATTCGATGAACCTGGTGGCATTCCGCACGCTTTCGGACCTCGGCTATTCCGACGCACAGATCAAGACGCTGGCGGCCGAGTACACCATCCATGACGGCCCCAACGACGCCGGCGACATGTTCGACCGTCCCGGCAAGCCGTCGGACCATTTCCCGGCGCCGTTCGCCAATGAGGAAGCCGCGGCAGCCTCGAATGGCGGCGCAGCCCCGCCCGACATGTCGCTGCTGGCCAAGGCGCGGGGCGTGGAGCGCGGCTTTCCGCAGTTCGTCTTCGACATCTTCACCCAGTATGATGCCGGCGGCCCTGACTACATCCACTCGCTGCTGACCGGCTACGACCAGACGCCTCCGGCTGGAATGGTCATCCCGGAAGGCACGCACTACAATCCGTACTTCATGTCCGGCGTGTCGCTGAAGATGCCCAAGCCGCTTTCCGACGGCCAGGTGACTTATGACGACGGCGCGCCGCAGACCGTCGACCAGTACTCCCGCGACGTCGCCGCTTTCCTGGCGTGGGCGGCTGAACCGCATATGGAAGCCCGCAAGAAAACCGGCTTCCGGGTGCTGGTGTTCCTGCTCCTGTTCGGCGCACTGGTCTACATGACCAAGCGCAAGGTTTGGGAAGCAGTCGCGCACTAAGCCGCGCGGCCGGAGATTGAAGAAAGGGCGCCCGCGAAGCGCCCTTTTTGCTTGCCGAAGAGGCTGGCGCGTGAGGTGATCGCTTTGTTGTCGAACAAGCCGGTTGGCAGCGCGGCAGGCGATTGCTATTCGACGCCCCGACGGCGGCGAGGCTTTGCCGCCTATAGGGCGTTTGGGGTTCCATGATGCGGCTCAGCGACTGCCACAACTTCTCCGATTTCCGCCGCATGGCGCAGCGGCGGCTGCCGGGGCCGATCTTCAACTACATCGACGGCGCGGCGGACGACGAGGTCACCTATCGCCGCAACACCGAGAGCTTCGAAACCTGCGATCTCGTTCCCAACGTGCTGCGCGGGGTGAGCGAGGTCGACATGTCGGTGACCGTCATGGGCCAGAAGCTGGCGATGCCGTTCTACTGTTCGCCGACCGCTCTCCAGCGGCTGTTCCACCATCACGGCGAACGGGCGGTCGCCAGGGCCGCTGCAAAATACGGCACCATGTTCGGCGTTTCCTCGCTCGGCACGGTCAGCCTTGAGGAAGTGCGAAAAATCAGCAGCGGCCCGCAGGTCTATCAGTTCTACTTCCATCGCGATCGCGGCCTCAACCGGGCGATGATGCAGCGGGCACGGGAGATCGGCGTCGAAGTGATGATGCTGACCGTCGACAGCATCACCGGGGGGAACCGCGAGCGTGACAAGCGCACCGGTTTTGCGATTCCCTTCAAGCTCAACATGGCGGGAATGGCGCAGTTCGCGATGAAGCCTGCCTGGGCGATCAACTATTTCACGCATGAGGCGTTCAAGCTGCCGCAACTGGACGAGCATGTCGACATGGGCGGCGGCACGATGTCGATCAGCCGCTACTTCACCGAAATGCTCGATCCGTCGATGACGTGGGACGACGTCGCCGAGATGGTGAGGCTTTGGCCGGGACCGTTCTGCCTCAAGGGCGTCATGTCGGTGGAGGATGCCAGGCGCGCCGTCGAGATCGGCTGCAAGGGCATCGTGCTGTCGAACCATGGCGGCCGACAGCTGGACGGTTCGCGCGCGGCTTTCGACCAGCTCGCCGAGATCGTCGATGCGGTCGGCGACCAGATCGACGTCATCATGGATGGCGGCGTGCAGCGCGGCACGCATGTGCTCAAGGCGCTGTCGCTCGGCGCCAAGGCCGTCGGCGTCGGACGCTACTATCTGTTTCCGCTGGCGGCGGCGGGCCAGCCTGGCGTCGAACGGGCGCTCGAACAGATGCGCATCGAGATCGAACGCGGCATGAAGCTGATGGGGTGCAGCTCGATCGAACAGTTGACCCGCCGGAATTTGCGTTTTCGGTAGATGGCCATTGCTTCGATGCGAAAGATCGCAGCGCAGGCAGAGGCAAGCCCTTGGACCTATATGCTCCTTTCGCCGGATGCGCTTGTCTCGGCCGCCACATCGCGCTAGCCGTTGTCGGTCGCGCCGGGTTAGGATTTGGCGCTGCGCCATTTCACGCCTTTCCGCCGAAACTGGACCACCCGGAGCCGCCTCATGAAACCTTCGCTCGAAGACACGCTGCTGGCGGCCATCCGCACCATTCCGGACTATCCCAAGCCCGGCATATTGTTCCGCGACATCACCACGCTGCTTGGCAACGCGCGCGCTTTCCGCCGCGCCATCGATGAGCTGGTGCATCCCTATGCCGGCGAGAAGATCGACAAGATCGCCGGCATCGAAGCGCGCGGCTTCATCCTCGGCGGCGCCGTCGCCCATCAGCTCTCCGCCGGTTTCGTGCCGATCCGCAAGAAAGGCAAGCTGCCTTATGAGACAGTGCGCGTCGCCTACAGCCTGGAATACGGGCTGGACGAGATGGAGATGCACAAGGACGGCGTGTCGCCGGGCGAGAAAGTGATCCTGGTCGACGATCTGATCGCCACCGGCGGCACGGCGGAGGCGGCGGTGAATCTCCTGCGCCAGATCGGCGCCGATATCCTTGCCGCCTGCTTCGTCATCGACCTGCCGGATCTCGGCGGCCGCGCCAAGCTGGAAGCGCTCGGCGTGCCGGTGCGGACGCTGATCGGGTTCGAGGGGCATTGAGAGAACAGTTCTTCCTTCTCCCCCTGGGGAGAAGGAAGAGGCGCCTACTCCACCTTGACCAGCACGGCGCTCTCGAACTCCAGTACCTTGTCGCCGGTCGAATCGAAGGCTTCCGAGCGCAAGGTCAGCACCCGCCAGCCCGGACGTGAGGCGATCGGGCGGTGGGAAAGGGCGGTGCGGGTGAAGGTCACGGTCTGCCCGGCATAGACCGGCTTCAGCCATTTCAGGTTCTTGAAGCCAGGCGAGGGGCCGAATTCGGGCGTCGGGCCAGGGCCGGTCCACTCGGCGTCCATGCGGGTTTCGAGGTTGAGCTTCATCCAGGTGGCGGCGGTATGCCAGCCGGACGCACACAGCCCGCCCAGCACGCTCTTCTTCGCGGCATCCTCATCGATGTGGAAGACCTGGGGGTCGTATTTGCGGGCGAAGGCCTTGATCGCCTCGGCTTCGAACGTATGCGAGCCCAGCGTGACAATGGTGCCGACGCGGAAAAATTCGTCCAGCGTCATGCAAGGCTCCCTACGGCATTGCGCGTCAGGAACATGACGGAATTCTCGAGCTCAAACACGCTTTCGCCGCGCTGGTTGACCAGTTCGCTGCGCATGGTCACAAAGCCGAGCTGCGGCTTCGATTTCGAAGGGCGCTTGGCGAGGACGACGAGGCTGCCCTTGAGCGTGTCGCCGGCCAGCACCGGCTTCTTCCATTTGACCTGATCGACGCCGGGCGCGCCCTGGCAGGTCGAGTCCAGCAGGAAGGCATCGCACAGCATGCGCATGAACATGGCGCAGGTATGCCAGCCCGAGGCCGAGAGGCCGCCCAGGATGCTTGCCTTGCCGGCCTCCTCCTCAAGATGCATCGGCTGGGCATCGAATTCGCTGGCGAACTCGATGATCTCGGCCGCGCTCACCTGTTTGGTGCCGAGGTCGAACGAGGCTCCTTCGACGAAGTCCTCATAGGCCCATGTCTTTCCAGTCATGGCGTGGAATCCGGTTGCAGAACGCGCGATCCACATGGATCGGCAAACCCGGATGCAGGCCGGACGGCGTTTGGTCAAGCCCTTTCTGGTGAGCCAGCCGCGGGCGCCCGGCCGGCCGTTGCGATCATAACCAGCCGCGGCGGCGGAAATACCAGAAGGGCAGGATCGCCGACAGAACCATCATGGCGATCGCGAACGGATAGCCGAGCTCCCATTTGAGCTCGGGGATGACGTCGAAATTCATGCCGTAGATCGAGGCGACCAGCGTTGGCGGCAGGAAGATGACGGCGGCGACCGAGAAGATCTTGATGATGGCGTTCTGCTCGATAGAGATCATGCCGAGCGTGGCGTCGAGCAGGAAGGAGATCTTCTGCGACAGGAAGGTGGCGTGGTCGGCAAGAGAAAGCACGTCGCGCGACAAGGTCTTGATGCGGGCGCGGACGTCCTTGCTCATCTTGGCCTGGGTCGCGACATGGGCGAGGAAGCCGGCCAGCCGCTGCAAGGAGATCAGGCTGTCGCGCACGGAGGAAGCGATGTCCTCCTTGCGGCCGATGCCCTTCAAGAGCTCCTGGAAATCACGGTTGCGCTTCGACACCTTGGTCGATCGCGCCTCGAAAATGTCGCGCGAGATCGCTTCGACGTCGCGGCCGGCGCGCTCGAGGATGTCGGCGAGCCGGTCGACGATCGCTTCCAGCAGGCCGATCAGGATGGTGTCGCCGCTGGTGCAGCCGGTCGCCACCTTCTCGGCGCGCAAAGGGAAGGTCTTGAACGCTTTCGGTTCGTGATAGCGCACGGTGACCAGCCTGTTGCCGGCGAGCGCGAAGGTGACCGGCGAGATCAGGGGATCGTCGACGTCGGTCTGGGCGGGCAAGGTGGCGGTCATGAAGTAGGCGCCGTCCTCGATATAGAGGCGGCTGGAAATCTCGATCTCCTCCATCTCCTCGCGGGTCGGAACGGCGATGCCGAGCCAATTCTCGATTGTTGCCTCTTCGTCCTTGGTCGGATTGAAGAGATCGGCCCAGACGACCTTGTCGCCATTGGCCAGGAGATCGTCCGTGAGACGCAGGCGATCATTGTCCACGACGAAAGCCTTGATCATCGCCAGATCTCCCTGCCGGAAAGCGCGTTCGGATTGCTGCGTCGTATCGGATCGCACTAGCCTTCGTGCGCCGAGCCTGTGCCCGCCGCTTAGACTTGCGGCATGACAAAATCAAGACAAGCCGGACTTGGGGCCGACACCAGGGGCGCTCAGAAAATTCGTCGAGCAGCCGGCAGCATGAAAGCTTCGACGGGTCGGGTCATCGACCGCGCTTCGGGCTTATCGTGGAGAGCTGGCCGGACCCGCGGGGGCCGGCCTGCGAATCCCCTATCGGGCGCTCGGCAGGATCTGGTGCAGCACGATGGCCCAGACGGCGCCAAAGGCGATGGACGAGCCCAGAATGTACTGCACGATATCGGGAAGCGTCTTGACGAAATCCGGCGGCGCAAGCGTAGCAAACAGGGCCATCAGGATCGGCAGGCCGACGACCAGCATGTTCCTTTCCGTCAGCGGCGTGCCGCGCACGACGCGGAACCCGTTCATGGCGATGACGACGCAGAGCACGCCGAACACGCCGCCGATGACCGGGCCCGGGATCGAGGCGATCACCGCCGACAGTTTGCCGATCAGTCCGAACAGGACCAGGAAGATGCCTGCCGCGGCGAAAGCGGCGCGGCTGGCGATGCCGGTGATGGCGATGATGCCGGCATTCGACGAATAGCCGGTGACCGGCGTGCTGCAAAGCAGTGCGCTGACCAGGCAGCCGAGGCCTTCGCCGGTGGCGCCCCTGTCGAGCTGTTCGTTCGACAGGGGCTTGTCGATGACGGCGCCGACCGCGAACCAGGTGCCGGTGGTTTCGGCGAGGACCACGATATAGACGATGAGCATCGTGAGCGTCGCCGAGAGCGAGAACGTCACGTCAAGATTGAGGAAGGCGATGCGCGGCATCGAAAACCAGGTCGCCTCGGAGACCGCTCCCATGTTGAGTTGGCTCATGGAGGCGGCGGCCACGCAGCCGGCCACAAGTGCGATGATTACGGAGAGCAGGCGCAGCCAGGCGCCCTTTGCGCCGAGTGCCATGCCGGTCAGCATGCAGCCGACGAGCACCGCCGCCGCAACAAAGGCAAGGATGATATTGCCGCCGACGGTGGCCGTGCCGTGGACTGCGAACACGCTTTCGCGGAGTGCGACCGGCATCAGCGCGATACCGACGACGATGATGATGGCGCCGCCGACGATGGGCGGAACAAAGCGGTCCACCAAGCGATGGAAGATTCCCGTGGGCGAACCGAGCAGCATGACCAGTATGGCGCCGGGAATGAGCGCTCCGATCACCGCGGAAAGACCGGCAATGCCGCCGCCGGCGCCGAAGGCGATAGCCAGCACCGCGCCGATCGGCACAAAGGACGGCCCCTGCACCACCGGCAGGCGCATCAGAAGCTGCGACTGGATCAGGGTGGCGATGCCCGCCGCGACGAAAGCCGACTGGATGAAGGCGCCGGCATCGCCCGCGCTGAAGGCCAGGACCGATGCGATGATGAACGGCACGATGTAAACATCCATCGCCAGCACGTGCTGGAGGCCGAGCAGGGCGGCCTTGCCCAGTGGCAGCGGATCGTCCGGCTGAGCAATCAAAGTGATTTCCGGTGCAGTGCGTTCCATGATGTCCCCTCTGGAATTTCCCGGCCGATCATGGGATCAGTCGGTGCCAAAGGACAGCGGCGCAAAGGTTTGCCAACTGTTTTCTTGCGCGCCATGCAATAACGGCCACACGCGCCAGCGCAACCGGAGCGATCCATGACAAGAGAGGCCTTCACGCTGCTTGGCACCGCCTTCCACACGCCGGAGCGCGGCCGGCTGGAGGTGCTGAAGGACCATCTGTTCAGCATCGATGCACAGGGACGGATCGCGGAGATTCTCGCACCCGGCCATCCCGAATACGCGGCGAGGAAGAGCGATGCCCGCCAGGCGGGCAGCCTAGTGGAGCTCGGCGAAGGCCAGTTCCTGCTGCCCGGCCTGATCGACCTGCACATCCACGCGCCGCAAGGGCCCCAAATGGGCAAGGCACTGGACGTGCCGCTCGAGGTCTGGCTGCAAAAATATACGTTTCCGCTCGAGGCGCGCTATGCCGACACCGGCTACGCCCGCGAGGTCTATGCCGACCTGGTCGACAATCTTCTCGCCAACGGCACCACCACGGCGCTCTATTTTGCCACCGTCCATGTCGAGGCCAGCTTGGCGCTTGCCGAGATATGCCTCGAAAAGGGCCAGCGCGCTTTGGTCGGCAAGGTGGCGATGGACGATCCCGAGCAGTGCCCGTCTTTCTATCGCGATGCCGACGCGGCAAGCGCGGTGTCGGACACCAGGCGGTTCATCGAGGCGGTGAGGGCGATGGCTTCGGGCGAAAGGCCGCTGGTCCGGCCGGTGATCACGCCGCGCTTCATCCCAAGCTGCACGGATGCGGCGCTGCAAGGCCTGGGCGAACTCGCTTCCGAGTTCGGCTGCCACGTGCAGACACATTGCTCAGAGAGCGATTGGGCGAAAAAATTCGTCGAGACGCGCTTCGGCCGCACCGACGCGGCTAGCCTGGACGATTTCGGCCTGCTGACGCGCCGCACCATTCTGGCGCATTCAAACTTCATCGACGGGCAGGATATGGACCTCATCAAGGGGAAGGGGGCTGGCGTCGCGCATTGCCCGCTTTCCAATTTCTATTTCGCCAATGCGGTGTTTCCGCTGCGCGACGCGCTTGACCGGCACATGCATGTCGGGCTCGGGACGGACATTTCCGGCGGCTACAGCCCGTCGCTCTTCGACGGCTGCCGGCATGCGCTGTCAGCCTCGAGGACGCTGCAGAGCGGTGTCCATGCCGGCCTGGACGCAGCGCAGCGCGGCGCGCCCGGCGCGCCGATCACGCATCAGGAGGCGTTCTGGCTGGCCACCGCCGGCGGTGCCGAAGCGCTCGACCTGCCGACGGGCAGCTTTCGCGTCGGCCATGAATTCGACGCGCTGCTGATCGACACGACGGCGAAGGCCTCGAACATTCATGTCAGCATGGCGGACGACACGCTCGACGATGTCTTCCAGAAGATCGTGCTCAACGCGGCACGCGCCAACATCGCTGCTGTCTGGGTGAGTGGACGGGCGGTGGTGGGGCAGTAGCCACGTCGCAGTCTCAGATCGGGCCCTATGCGCGCGATGGTTCCTCGGTAAGAGGTTGTTTTTGCGACTTCAGCAACACGTCCTTGGCGGCGATCACCGCGCCGACCGTGATCAGGACGCAAGCGAGCGCAACAGACCAGTGGAAGACGCCGAACCCGGCCAGCAGCAGCACGATCACCGAGAACAGCGGCGCGGCATAGGAAAGCGCGCCCAGGATCATGATGTCTCCACGCTTGCAGCCATGGTCCCATGCGTAGAAGCCGGCGCCGAGCGGTATCATGCCTAGAATGACGATAGCGCTCCATTGCGTCATCGTCTGCGGCCAGACAGTGATCTCGAGCGCGAGATGGAGAGTGAAGGCCACGGCCGCGGTGATCAGGCAGTACACCGCCACCACATCGGTCGGCACCTGGCCGAAACGGCGCGACAGGACGGAATAACCGGACCAGACGAAGGCGCAGAACAGGGCAATGACGTGGCCCGGCTTCACGCCGTCAGCAAGCCCCACGCTGCTGCCCTTGGTGATGACGACGATGGCACCCGCCAGGCCGAGCATCACACCGGCTATGTGGTGAGACCTCAGCCGCTCTCCCGGCAGGAAGGCGGCGAAGACGACGATCAGCAATGGCCAGAGATAGGCGATCAGGCTCACCTCGACGGGCGGGGCGGACTGGATGGCGAAAAAGTACGCGCAGTGATAGATGCACAGCCCTGCCGTGCCGATTGCCCAGACCTGCCATGGCTGCCGTAGCGACTTGAGCGCCGACGGGCGGACAATCCAGCTGGCCGCCCCGACTGAGCCTCCCAGCAGAAACGTCATTGCCGCCAATTGAAAGGGCGGGATCGGCCCTGCGGCGGTCGACAGCAGCGCGAGGAACGACCAGGTCAGAATGGCCGAGAAGCCGATCAGGGTCGGGATGGTCCTTTTCATATGGTCCCCTTCCGCGTTCACTGAGCCAATAGCGGAAAGGCCTAGCGAGGGCAGCCCGTGCACGGCCTTACCCTGTCGGGAATGCGACCCGGCTTGGTCTGTTCACAGTCCGGCCTGTGGTCCCTGCGGAGATGACCGAAGGATCACGTGTTGAACTTGAACAGCATGATGTCGCCGTCCTGGACGACATACTCCTTGCCTTCGTCGCGCGCCTTGCCGGCTTCCTTGGCCGCTACTTCGCCGCCCAGCGTGACGAAATCATTGTAGGCGATGGTCTGGGCGCGGATGAAGCCGCGCTCGAAATCGGTGTGGATGACGCCGGCGGCCTGCGGCGCCTTGGCGCCCTTGTGCACAGTCCAGGCGCGCGTCTCCTTCGGCCCGACGGTGAAATAGGTGATGAGCTGCAACAATTCGTAGCCGGCGCGGATCACCTTGTTCAGGCCGGGCTCGTCGAGGCCGAGCGAGGACAGGAATTCCATCTCTTCCTCGTCGGAGAGCTGCGCAACCTCGGCTTCGATCGCGGCCGAAATAACGACGGTGCGGGCGCCCTGCGCGGCGGCCATCTGCTCCACGGCCCTGGTGTGCTCGTTGCCGGTGGCAGCATCCGCCTCGGCGACGTTGCAGACGTAGAGCACGGGATGCGAGGTCAGAAGGTTCAAGCCCTGCAGGATGCGCAGGTCTTCCGCCGAGATGCCGTCGAGCAGGATGCGGGTCGGCTTGCCGGCCTGCAGAAGCTCAAGCGCTGCCTCCATCATCGGCAGCACGGTCAAGGCTTCCTTGTCCTTGCCGGACGCGCGCTTGCGGAATTGCGCGATGCGGCGTTCGAGGCTCTCGAGGTCGGCGAGCATCAGTTCGGTCTCGACCGTCTCGGCGTCGGCGACCGGGTCGATGCGGCCCTCGACATGGGTGATGTCGTCATCCTCGAAGCAGCGCAGCACATGCACGATGGCATCGACCTCGCGGATGTTGGCGAGGAACTGGTTGCCCAGGCCTTCGCCCTTCGAGGCGCCGCGCACCAGGCCGGCGATGTCGACAAAGGAGATGCGGGTTGGGATGATCTCCTTCGACTTGCCGATCGCGGCGATCTTCTGCAGACGCGGATCGGGCACCGCCACCTCGCCGGTGTTCGGTTCGATGGTGCAGAACGGGTAGTTGGCGGCCTGCGCGGCGGCCGTCCTCGTCAGCGCGTTGAAAAGCGTCGACTTGCCGACATTGGGCAAGCCAACGATGCCGCATTTGAAACCCATTTTGTCCGGTCCTATCGGGAATTTGAGATTTGGTGAGGGCTATGGGCGATAGGGGTGATGAACGTCAAGCCCTGTAACGCCGTATGGACCCGAGCTCAGTCCTTGTTGCCGAACAGCTTCTTCAGCATGGCGGCCATCGGGCCGCTCTCCGGCAGCTTGGCGGGCGCCTGTTGCGGCCGTGCCTGGCGGATGTGGCTTTGCTGCTTGGGCGCCGGCTTTTCCGGTTCCACGCCGGCCTTGCCCTGAACGGCGAGGGCGGCCTTGTTCATGAAGCCGGATTCGTCGCCCTTGACGATCATCGCCGCGTTGTCGGCGACCGTGTCGAGCAGCGGGTCCAGCCAGTCGCGGTCGGTCTTGCCGAAATCGCCGAGTACATGATGCTGCACCATCTCCTTGACGCCGGGATGGCCGACACCGATGCGCACACGCCGATACGCGTTGCCGACATGGCCGTCGATCGAGCGGATGCCGTTGTGGCCGCCGGCGCCGCCGCCGGTCTTGATGCGCAGCTTACCTTCGGCAAGGTCGATCTCGTCGTAGAAGACGGTCAACGCCCCGGGGCCGAGCTTGTAGAAGCGCAGCGCTTCGCCGACCGACTGGCCGGACAGGTTCATGAAGGTCTGCGGCTTGATCAGGATGATCTTTTCGCCGCCGAGCGTGCCCTCGGCGATCAGGCCCTGGAATTTCTTAGACCAGGGCGAAAAGGAGTGGCGGCGGGCGATCGCGTCCACCGCCATGAAGCCGACATTGTGCCGGTTGTTCATGTATTTCGCGCCCGGATTGCCGAGGCCTGCAAAGACAAGCGGCATCGTCAGCTCCGGGCGTGAAAAAGTTACTTCTCTTCGGCGGCGGGAGCCGCCTCAGGTGCAGCCTCGACCGTCTCTTCCGTCTCCGGCTTCATCGCCGATGAACCGGCGACGGTCGCGATGGTGAAGTCGCGGTCGGAGATGACGGGCTTGACGCCGGCCGGCAGCTTGACCGACGAGATATGGATCGAATCGCCAATGTCGGCGCCGGTGAGATCGACGGTAATGAATTCCGGGATCGCATTGGCCGGGCAGTGGAACTCGACCTCGTGACGCACGATGTTGAGCACGCCGCCGCGCTTGATGCCGGGCGACTTGTCCTCGTTGATGAAGTGGACAGGCACGTCGACATTGACCTCGGTGTCCTTGCCGATGCGCAGGAAGTCGACATGGACAGGGAAATCCTTGACCGGGTCGAGCTGGAAGTCCTTCGGCAGGACCTGGATCTTCTTGCCGTCGACATCGATCGTGGCGATCGTGGTCAGGAACCCGCCGCCGTGGATCTTGTAGTAGATGTCCTTGTAGGTGAGAGCGATGGCCAGGGGAGGCTGCTTGTCACCGTAAATTACTGCAGGCACTTTACCGTTGCGGCGAACTGCACGGGCGGACCCCTTACCGACCTGTTCGCGCGCTTCGGCCTTGAGCTCGTAAGTATCGTGGCTCATGGCACTTCCTTTCGCGTTGTTCTGGAGCGTTTGCGGTTGGCAATGGGCCTGGACCGTAAACGTCGAAAGCCGCCGGGTGAGGCGGCCTTCCGCCGCGTTGCCTCCAAGGGTGTCTACGCGGGTGGCGGCTCTATAGCGGAAGGCGGCCGGAGGTGCAAGCCAAAGGCAGTCATCCAAAGGCAATGGTCCGGGACGGGACGCCTCGCCCGGCCGAAAGCGCTCGAGGCTTCACGCCGGCGCCGGTCCAAGGTTGTCACTGGAGCGGTTCAGCGTCGACAGGATCGCCGACCCGCTCCAGTTCTTTGTCTTAGGCAATTGCCCGGGAAGGCGCTACGCACTTTCTCCGGGAAAACCGCTGCACATTTTTCCTGGAATTGCCCTATCCGCGCTTTTCGATGACGCCATACAGCACGTTGCGGTTTTCGCCAAAGAACACCTGCGCCTCGACGGTGTTGCGGTCGACGCTGGCATTGATGATGTTCCACATGTCGGCCTCGGAGCGCAGCAGCAACACCCAGTCCATGAACGTTTCCCTATAGCCGGCGTCGGGATTGCCCTCGGCGTAGTTGGCAAAAAGGAACCTGCCGTTCGGCTTCAGCATCTGCAGGCAAGTCTTCGTGAGTTTCACGGCGACGTTGTGCTGGAGGTAGTCGTAAAGGCCGGAGGCGTAGATGAGGTCGAACTTGCCCAGCTTGTGGCCCCTGGTGAGCACGGTCCGCACCGAGCCGTCGACGGCCTCGACCGCGGTGCCCTGGAAGTCGCGCGCGATCAATCCAACGCTCTGGGGATCCTGATCGAGCGCAACCCAACGCTTGAGGCGGCCCTCAGCCAAGGCGGTCGAACGATTGGCCTCGCGCAAATGACCGGCGGCGATCGCCAGGACCTCGGCTTGCGGTCCGCTCTTGTCCGCCGTCTCGTCGACATACCGGGTCAAGAGATCGCGCCGTTCCCGCGCCGCCACGCAGGACGGTACGTCCTTGGTATGGCTGTAGAGTGCCTTCCCTGTGTCCGAGGCGCTCGCCACGCTTTCGGCCACGTGCGGATCACAATAGATGTAGTCAAGCAACTGCGCGTCGCCGGAATAGCCCCTGGGCTTGGTGAATGACCACCGGGTGAGCGGGTCCTGGAGAAAGTAGTCAAGGATCGGATGGTTCTGCGCCACCGGTATCAACGACTGCCAAACGTCGGGGTGAATCTTGGCCCGCAGGGCGTTGAGATAGGACAGCAGGCGACGAACGATCTCGGCAGGGTCTTTCTCTTCCTCGACCTGCTGGTGTGTCGCGTGGAGAATGAGCGCGAGTTCCGCGCGGGCGGTTTCGAACGCCTCGCCGTGATGCTCGGGCTTTCTTCGAGGAAAACTGCCGGCAATCATCTCGGCAGTAATCAGGCTTTTGCCATCAAAGACACTTTGCACTCGAGCACTCCATAGTTAACAGTCAGTTAACTTATTGCGTACAATGCTCGATTTGCCAATGTCGTCCCGAACGCATTTTAACGGTATGCTTAATTTCCCGCCAACCATGTTCGCGCGTTAAAACCCGCCGCATTGGATTCCCGGCCCGAATTAACCGAAATTTGTTTCGCGCCGTTGCATTGTCGTGTGAGGTGCGCAGTCGCCGTCGCGTCCAGGGAGTTGGCCCGCGTGGGGGCAGAAGCCAAAAAAGAACTTGGAACGCAAAATCCCCTTCAACCAGGATTTGTCGAGAGCGAACGCGTGTCATCCAGACTGGCCGACATGGCGCATGTAGAGCCGTACGAAGCCCGCTACGAGCCGGGGTCCGACGAGCTCCGCGTCCTTTACCGGAGGGAAGCCCAGGCGAAGCGAAGACTGGAAGCCCGGCCTGGGCTTTGGATCGCCGTGGCCATCTATCTCCTGTTTTCGGCAACGGATCTGCTGCTGATCCCGGACGTGGCGGCCTATACGATCATGGCGCGCTTCGCCGTCGGCGTGACCGCGCTGTCGATCCTGGAGGCGCAACTTCGCCGGGGAGTGGCCACGGAATGGCTCGACGTGACTTGCGCCGGGGCCATCATTTTCGGCTACATCGGCTGGTTGTTCCCGGCCTTTATGAGCGCGGACAAGGAAAGCGTCGCCTACTATATGGTATTCGGCACCATTTTCATGATGAGTGCAAATCTATTCTTTACATTCAGTTTCAATCTATCGATCGTGACATCAACCATCATCATGTGTGTCTTGTATGCCGTGAATTACTTTGTGCCTGCCACGGTAACATACAAGATGGTATTTGGCGCCTTCTACGTTTCGTGTTTCACATTCACGTCCTATGTGAACTGGAAGCTGAACGAGGAGCGTTACAACGTCTTCCTGAACGCGCTGGAAGCCAAAATCCAGCACAGGGAAGCCACCGAACGCGGCAAGGCCCTGCTGCGGCTGTCGCGGACCGATCCGCTTACGGGTCTGGAGAATCGACGGGCGATCGACGAGAAGCTCAGGGACTACTGGGGGGAGTGGCAAAGGGTCGGCACCAGTTTCGTGGCGATGCTCATCGACGTGGACTTCTTCAAGAAGTTCAATGACTGCTACGGCCACCAGGAAGGCGACCGTTGCCTTATCCATGTCGCCAATGCCCTCCGGGATATGATCAGGGAATACAATGGCTCGATCGGCCGCTACGGCGGTGAAGAATTCATCGTCCTGGCCCGCATGGAGAACAAGGATCAGATCATAGATATCGCGGAAGCCATCTGCCGCACCGTCGAGAACCTGGCGCTTACCCACGAACTGCGGCGCGACGGTATCTCGGTTGTGACGGTAAGCGTTGGCGCCGCATTCACCAGGACGCAGACCGGTGCCAAGCTGGAGAAGATCATCCACGAGGCCGATCGCGCACTCTATCTGGCAAAGGCAGGCGGTCGAAACTGTGCCCGGCTGTTCGACCCAACCGATCCCCAGAGCAGCGACGAGAGCGAGAACATTGCGGCTTTGCTGAAGATCGCGATCGGCCAGGATCTCGTTTCACTCGTCTATCAACCGATCCAGGATGTCGCGACGGACCGGGTTGAAGCGGTGGAGGCCCTGATGCGCCTCAAAATGCTGGACGGCACATCGGTTCCGCCGAGCCTGTTCATCCCTGTAGCGGAGCGAACCGGCGCCATCCTGGAACTCGGGCGCTGGGCCATCAGGACTGTGTGCGCCGAGCTCCTGGCGCACGATCATGTGCGCGTGGTCAGCGTCAACGTCTCTCCGATCCAGCTCAAGACGCCCGGCTTCGCGGCGTCGGTCGCGACCATCCTGGGCGAGACCGGCGTAACCGGCAACAGGCTGGCCTTCGAGATCACCGAGGGGCTGGAGATGGAGATGCATTCGGACATTCTTCGCTGCATCAGCGACCTGAAGCTGCTGGGGATCAAGATCTGGCTTGATGATTTCGGCACCGGCTTCGCTGGCCTCTCGTGGCTTCGCCTGATCGATTTCGATACGGTGAAGATCGACCGCTCCTTCCTTCACGACTGCGCCACCCCGAACGGCAAGGCAATGCTCCAGGACATTGTCGCCCTGGTCCGAAACCGCGGCCACAAAATCCTGGTCGAAGGGGTGGAAACGGACGAGCAGATGGCTCTCATGCGCGAATTCGGCATCGACAAGGTCCAGGGTTTTCATGTCGGCCGTCCCGCTCCGGCCGGGAGTTTCCAGGCCAAGCGGACCGTCAAGCGCCCATTCACCGTGCTGAAATCCGCCTGATCAGGCTTGGCTCAGGTCCCGCCGACCCGCACGGCGGGCCGTCGATTTGATCCTCGCCCCGCACAATCCATCCTTCGGGACGGCTGCCAGGCGCGGGTGTGGCTAACGATCGCTCGTCAACGCCGCGCACAGCGGCTGGATCTCTCGGTTCAGGCATCGAGTTCGGCCAGCGTCCGGTCGGGGTCTCATTCGAGCGTTGCAGTGGACGGGCAGCTTGCGGCGGCGGTCGGGTCGACCTGGATCTGTCGCTCGTCGGCCTGGCGTCCGAGAATGGCGACGCCCTTGGCCGGAACCGCGCATCTGCCGAACCACTGAAGGGCGCTGCGGCGCAAACTCAATCTCTCTATTCCGCCAGTTTTGAAATCTTCTCGCTAATTTAATTCTACAAAATCGGTAGTCTTAATGAATAAGGACCGCGAGGAGAGCCCGATGACGAACAAGCTGGTGGTGGGAATATCCGGCAACCTGACCCGCCCATCGAAGACCAAGGCCTTTATCAGCCACATCGCCGGCGAGACGGCGAACCGCATCGGGGCGACCTCGGCTATATACGACATTGAAAATCTCGGTCCGTCGCTGCCGGCGGCTCGGCGCCTCGGCGATCTCGATCCTGCGGCCCGCGCCATCATCGAACAACTGGTCGGCGCCGACGTGCTGGTCGCGGGGTCGCCGACCTTCAAAGGCAGCTATACCGGGCTCTTCAAGCATCTGTTCGATCTGCTCGATCCGTCGTCGTTGCGCGGGAAACCGGTCATCCTTGCCGCGACGGGCGGCGGCGAACGCCACTCGCTGATCGTCGAACATCAGCTGCGGCCGCTGTTCGGTTTTTTCGAGGCGCTGACCGTGCCGACCGCAATCTACGCATCGGACAAGGATTTCGCCGACGGCGTCCTGGTGTCGGAGGCCATCCATGCCCGCGCCCGGCAGGCGGTTGCCGAGGTTTCCCGCGTCGTCGGGACGGCACGCAGCGTCGGCCTCGCCGCCTGAACTCCAAATGGTTTTCGAACAAAGGGACCCAGCCATGACCATCAAATCAAGACAGATCAAGCTCGGCGCCTTTCTACCCGGTGGCGGCCAGCATGTCGCCGCCTGGCGCCATCCCGACGCTCCGGCCGACGGCGCGACCAATTTCGAGTTTCACAAGCAGCTCGCGCTGACCGCCGAACGGGGCCTGTTCGATGCCTATTTCCTCGCCGACAACCTGACGGTCGGGCTTGGCGCCCGCGAAGGCGGCAACGCCAAGATCGCGGGTTTCGAACCGGTGACGTTGTTTGCGGCGCTGGCGCCGCTGACGACGCATCTCGGATTCATCGCCACGGCCTCGACCACCTATGAGGAGCCCTACACGCTTGCCCGTAAATTCGCCTCGCTCGACCTCTTGTCGAATGGCCGGGCCGGCTGGAACGTCGTCACCTCGGCGGGCGACGACACGGCGCGCAACTTCAACCGCGACATCCAGCCCAACCATGCCGAGCGCTACGCACGAGCGCATGAGCATGTCGAGACGGTCAAGGCGCTGTGGGACAGCTGGGAGGACGACGCCTTTATCCGCGACAAGAAAACGGGCCGCTTCTACGACAAGGACAAGCTTCACGACATCGACCACAAGGGTGAGCATTTCAGTGTCAAAGGGCCGCTCAACGTGCCCCGCCCGGTGCAGGGCCACCCCGTGGTCGTGCAGGCGGGCCAGTCCGAGGATGGGCGCAAGCTCGCGGCCGCCTCGGCCGAGGTCATCTTCACCGCGCATCAGAACCTTGCCTCCGCGCAGGAATTCTATCGCGACATCAAGGCCCGCGTGGCGGCGGCCGGCCGCGATCCCGAACAGGTGCTGATCATGCCGGGCGTGGCGCCCTTTGTCGGCCGCACCGAAGAAGAGGCGCGAGCCAAGTATCAGCAATTGAACGACCTGATCCTGCCCGAGGACGGCGTCGCGCTGCTCAACGGACTTGCCGGACAAACGCTCGATCTCAGGGGCTATCCGCTCGACGGACCGCTGCCGCCGAGCCGCGAAACCGAAGGCATGAAGAGCCGCCAGGCGCTGATCCGCCAGATCGCCGACGAGCATAACTTCTCCATCCGCCAGCTCTATCAATGGGTCGCGACCGCACGAGGCCACTACACCGTGATCGGCAGCGCCACGCAGGTCGCGGACCAGTTGGAGGAATGGTTCAGCAACGAAGCCGCCGACGGGTTCAACATCCTGCCGCCATGGCTGCCCGGCGCGCTGGACGATTTCGTCGACCTGGTGGTCCCCGAATTACAGCGGCGCGGCCTGTTTCGTACTGCTTACGAGGGCAGGACGCTGCGCGAGAATCTTGGCCTCAAGCGGCCGCAGAACCCCTGGACGGTTGCCCGTTCGACCGTGCTCGCCGCCGAATGATGCGTTGAAGCGAAAGGCATGACGATGACTTTGCAGCACATTGAACGGCCGACCGGCATCGGCGCGCATGAAAACGGCAACGGGCTCGGCGCCGATATTCTGAGCCTGGCTGGCCGAACCCTCACGCGTCTGCTGTCGCGCTATGGCGTGCTTTTGGGGTTCCTGGCGCTCTGGCAGGCGGCGGCGAGTGGCGGCTGGGTCAATGCCGCGGTATTGCCGCCGATCGACATGATCGTCGTAGCGCTCTGGAAGGGCCTCGCCGGGGGCAGCCTGCTCGGCGACATCGCCATCAGCCTGCAGCGCGCCGGCCTCGCCTTCGCCGCGGCGGCTACGGTCGCCATCCCGCTCGGCCTCGTCATGGGTCAGACCCGCAGCGTCGAGACGGCGCTCGATCCGATCCTGCAACTGTTCCGGCAGACCTCGGCACTGGCGCTCTATCCCGTCTTCATCCTGCTCCTGGGTCTGGGTGAGGCCTCCAAAGTGTTCGTCATCTTCTGGGCGACGCTGTTTCCGCTGCTGCTCAACACGATCAGCGGCGTCAAGGAGGTCGATCCGAAGCTGCTCGAAATGGCGCGCGTCTACGGCGCCCGGCGGCTGACCATATTCCGGCGCGTCGTGCTGCCGGGCGCCGTGCCTTCGATCTTCGTCGGGTTGAGGCTCGGCGCGACCACCGCGCTGCTGCTGCTGATTGCCTCGGAAATGATCGGCGCCAACAAAGGCATCGGCTTCCAGGTGATGAACGCGCAGTACAATTTCCAGATCCCGCTGATGTTCGCGTCGATCGTCATCCTGGCCGCGCTCGGCCTGATCGCGAACCAGGTGCTGGTCAGCCTGCAGCGGCGGCTTTGCCGCTGGAGCAGTTCCGCCGGCTGAACAGCCGCCCCCATCATCGTCATTTTTGAAAAGTGAAAGGCCGGATCATGACCATCACACGCCGCTCGCTGCTTCTGCGCGCCCCTCTTGCCGCCGGCATCATCGCCGTCGGGCTACCATCGATCGCGCGCTCGCAGGCCGCTTCCGTCAAGATACGCTATCTCGCCAGCCGCGGCAGCATCTCGCCGCATGAGCTTGCCGACCAACTCGGCTACTTCAAGGGCCTCGGCATCGAGCTCGAGAATGTCGGCTATGCCGGCGGCGGCCCGGAATCGCTGTTTGCGCTCGCCTCCGGCAGCGTCGACCTGGGTTCGGCCGCCACGCCGGCCGTGATCAACTCGATCGCCGGCGGCAACGACTTCGTCGCCGCCTATCCGAGCAACGGCATCAACAGCCAGGTCAAAAGTGTTTTCTATGTGCTGGAGGACAGCCCGATCAGGTCGATCGCGGACGTCGCCGGCAAGACGATCTCGGTCAACACGCTCGGCGCCCATCTCGACTACGCGGTGCGTGAAGCGCTGCACAGCGTCGGCCTGCCGCCGGACGCCGCCAAGCTCGTCGTGGTGCCCGGGCCGCAACTCGAGCAGACGTTGCGCTCGCATCAGGTCGATGTCGCCGGGCTCGGCTACTGGCAGGCGACTTTCGCCGGTGCCCTGGTGGCCAATGGCGGTGTGCGCGGCGTGTTCAACGACGCCGACGTGCTGGGCGAGATCGCGGGCGGCTTCATCGTGCTGCGGCGGGATTTCATCGCCGCCAATCGCGACGCCGCCAAGAACTTCGTCGAACAGTCCGCGCGTGCGGCCGACTGGTCGCGGCAGAATCCCGACGAGGCCCGCAAGGTGCTGGCCGAAATCCTCGACAAACGCGGCGAGAACGGCGAACTGGCGCGCTACTGGACGGGTTTCGGTCTGCGCGAAAAGGCGGTGGCGACCGACCGCGACATCGACTTCTGGGTGGCTGTGCTCGAGCGCGACGGCCGCCTGCCGAGAGGCAAACTCAAGGCTGCCGACATCCTCTACCGGCCAGGCGAAAGCAAGACCAATTGAGCAAGGAGGCACCCAGCATGGCCACAGCACGCGGCGAGGTCACGATCCGCGACCTGTCGAAGTCCTTTGCACTCGGCGGGCGCTCGCTCGCCGTGCTGCGTTCGCTCAATCTCGACATCCGCTCCGGCGAGTGTCTGGTCATTGTCGGCGCCAGCGGATCGGGCAAGACGACATTGCTGCGCATCCTTGCCGGGTTAGAGATCGCCGATGAAGGCGCCGTTGCGATCGACGGCAAGCAAATAAAAGGCGTCGGCGCGGAGCGGGCGGTGATCTTCCAGGAACCGCGCTTGCTGCCGTGGCTGAGCGTACTTAGCAATGTCGCCTTCGGCCTCGAAGTTCGCGGCGTGCCCAAGGCGCAGGCCGAGCAGAGGGCGCGCTTCTACATAGCATTGGTCGGTCTTGCCGAGTTCAGCGATGCTTACCCGCGGCAGCTTTCGGGCGGCATGGCGCAACGCGTCGGCATCGCCCGGGCGCTGACGGTGCAGCCCGAAATCCTGCTGCTCGACGAGCCGCTCGGCGCCCTCGACGCCATGACCAAGATCTCCATGCAGGAGGAACTGGCGCGCATCTGGAGCGAGGAAAACGTCACCATGGTCATGGTCACCCACGACCTGGAGGAGGCGATCTATCTCGCCGACAGAGTGCTGATCCTGCCGAAGGAGAAAGGCGGCGCGGCGCGGCTGATCACTGTCGACCTGCCGCGCCCCCGTGATCGCAGCGAAAGCCGCTTCGTGCGCCACCGTGAGGAGTTGCTGCGCGAATTCGGCCTGCACTAACGCCTCGACGCGCTCGCACGTGTCGAGGCGCTTTCCCAGGCTAGGCCTTCCGCGCTTCCTTCATATTGGGCAGGAACACCGTCAGCAGGCCCAGGAACGGCAGGTACGAGCAGATCTGGAAGACGAAGTCGATGCCCTTCATGTCGGCCACGATGCCGAGCACGGCCGCCGCTATGCCGCCGACGCCGAAGGCGAAGCCGAAGAAGATGCCGGCGATCATGCCGACGCGGCCCGGCACCAGTTCCTGCGCGAAGACGACGATGTTGGAGAAGGCCGACGACAGGATCAGGCCGATCAGCACCGTCAGCACCATCGTCCATTCCATGTTGGCGTAGGGCAGCGCCAGCGTGAAGGGCAGCACGCCGACGATGGAAAACCAGATCATCGCCTTCTGTCCATAGCGGTCGCCGAAGGGACCGCCGAGCAGGATGCCCAGCGCCGAGGCGCCGAGGAACAGGAACAGCATGACCTGCGACATCTGCACCGAGACGCCGAACTTATGGATGGCGTAGAAGGTGTAGTAGCTGGAGAGGCTGGCGATGTAGGCGTTCTTGGTCAGCACCAGCAGCGTCAGCACGGCCAGCGCGCCCATCACCTTGCGGCGCGGGAAGGGCGAGACGAAACTGGACGTCTTGCGGTTCGCCTGTGTGGCGCGCAAGCGGCTGTACCACCCGCCGACCTGCCACAACACGACGATGCCGATAAGCGAGCCGACGGCGAACCATGAAATGCTGGTCTGGCCGAAAGGCACGACGATGAACGCCGCCAGCAGCGGTCCCATGGACTGGCCGAAATTGCCACCGACCTGGAACAGCGACTGCGCCAGGCCGAAGCGGCCGCCTGAGGCGAAGCGGGCGATGCGCGAGGATTCCGGATGGAAGATCGCCGAGCCGATGCCGATCAGCGAAGCGCCGATCAGGAGCAGCGTGTAGTGGCCGGCATAGGCAAGCACGATCAGGCCGATCAGCGAAGAGGCCATGCCGTAGGGCAGGGAATAGGGCATTGGCCGCTTGTCGGTGATCATGCCGATCACCGGCTGCAGCAGCGACGCAGTCACCTGGAAGGTGAAGGTCAGAAGGCCGATCTGCCAGAAATCGAGGCCGTAATTCTCCTTCAACAGGGGATAGATGGCCGATAGCAGCGACTGCATGATGTCGTTGATGCAATGGCAAAAACTCACCGCCAGGATGACGGTGAAGGCCGTCGCCTGGGCTGAAGCATGGCTGGCGGTCGCGGGAGGGGCGACGGCTGTCGTATCGGTCAAGGCAGGCTCCGTAGTCTTTTTGGCGGGCATACCCGCGGGCAAGCTGGCGGACGCTCCTGCGGCCGCCTTGGGAACGGATGGCTTATAGGCCGCTTGCAGGACGACTTCTTTCGTGGTTTGGTCCAATAGTTTCGCAAGTGGGCCATAGCTTATGCCGCATGGCAGGGAAATTTTTCACGCTGGCAATGCCGACCTCGAGCAGTTGCACGAGCGTCGCTGGCTATGGCTGGAGCAAGTGGCCGGGCCGGCGGTGGCGTTGCCGACCGAATATCCCGACGGCTACCATGTGCCGCGGCACCGCCACAGCCGCAGCCAGTTGCTACATGCGCTGGTCGGCGTCGTGCTGGTGACGACGCGGCACGGGCGCTGGATGGTGCCGCCCGATCACGCCATGTGGATCCCCGCGGGCACCGAGCATTCCGTCGAGATGCTGGGCGATGTCTCGATGCGCTCGGTCTATGTCATGCCGGGAGCGATCCCCGGACTGCCGGAAGGCTTGCGCGTCGTCGGCGTCACCGACCTGATGCACAGCCTGATCGTTGAATCGGAAAAACTGCCGCAAGGCGGCGTGCTGGAAGGGCGTGGCGGGCTGATCATGAATCTCCTGCTGCACGAAATTCCGACTTTGCCGGAGCGGCCGCTTGGCCTGCCGTTCCCCTCCGATCCCAGGCTGGCGGCGCTGTGCCGGCGTTTCGTGGCGGCACCGTCGCCGCGCGCGACGATCGACGAGTGGGCGGACGCCGCCGGCATGAGCCGACGCTCCTTCACGCGCGCCTTTCATCGCCAGACCGGACTGTCGCTATCGACATGGCGCCAGCAAGCATGCCTGTTCGCGGCGCTGCCAAGGCTCGCCGATGGCGAGCCGATCACCCGGGTGGCGCTCGATCTCGGCTATGACAGCGTGCCGGCCTTCATCACCATGTTCAAGCGCATGCTGGGTGCCTCGCCGCGCGGCTATATGCGCGGCGCGCGAGATGCCGGCGAAAACCCGCGGCGCATAGGCGGTCCGATCGCCGCTTGAGGCATGCCGATGGCATCAAGCTGATGCGGCAACCCTCGGTCTAAGGTCCATTGCAGGAGCACTGATTGCACGTTGTAATCTGTTTTGCTGCGCTACGCGCCCGCCGGGATCGACAATTAGTCGAACAGGCTCGACACCGATTCCTCGGTTGCCGTGCGCGAGATGGCTTCGCCCATCAGGTCGGCGATCGAGATGACGCGGATATTGGGGGCGTCGAGCACGCCCTGGGTCGGCTGGATGGAGTCGGTGATCACCAGTTCCTGCAGCTTGGAGCCGCTGATGCGGGCGACCGCGCCGCCCGACAGCACACCATGAGTGATATAGGCGGTGACGCTGGTGGCGCCGTTGGCCAGCAGCGCATCGGCGGCGTTGCACAGCGTGCCGCCGGAATCGACGATGTCGTCGATCAGCAGGCAGTCCTTGCCGGCGACCGCGCCGATGATGTTCATGACCTCCGATTCGCCGGGACGCTCGCGGCGTTTGTCGACGATGGCGAGCTGTGCGTCGAAGCGCTTGGCCAGCGCGCGTGCACGCACCACGCCGCCAATGTCGGGCGACACCACGACGACGTTGCCGAGCTGCTTGTATTTCGCTTTCACATCGCGGGCCATGACCGGCACCGAGAACAGATTGTCGGTCGGAATATCGAAGAAGCCCTGGATCTGGCCGGCGTGGAGGTCGAGCGTGAGCACGCGGTCGACCCCGGCGCGGGTGATCATGTTGGCGACCAGCTTGGCCGAGATCGGCGTGCGGCCGGAGGCGCGGCGGTCCTGCCTGGCATAGCCGAAATAGGGGATCACCGCCGTGATGCGCTTGGCCGACGAGCGCATGAAGGCGTCGATCATGATGAGCAGTTCCATCAGGTGATCGTTGGTCGGAAAGGAAGTCGACTGCAGGATGAAGACATCCTCGCCGCGCACGTTTTCCTGGATCTCGACGAAGATTTCCTGGTCGGCGAAGCGCCTGACACTGGCTTTGCCCAGCGGGATGTTGAGATAGCGGGCGACCGCCTCGGCCAGCACCCTGTTGGAATTGCCCGCGAAGAGTTTCATGCACCGTTCCTGGTGGAGGATGGAGAGCCCCAACAGACTCGCCTACGCCCTTTAACCGGGCTTTTAGCGGCCCGCGCGGCTATTGCAAGCACCGTGATTGGAAATCCGCCGGCTAATCCTGGGAAATGTTCGCGCCATCGCGTATGGGCAACACCGGGCAGCGGACCCGGCGCCGCTGCTCCTTCCCCTTGTTCGAGCATCGGATTTCCCCTCGACCGTTTCCATTCGGGTCCGATGGTCTAGCCCGCCTTGCCGCCGAGCCATGCCGCGAACTGGTCGATGGTCTGGTCGGCGATCGCCTGCATGGTGGCTGGCGCCACCGCTTTCCAACTGTCGCCGCCCCCGCTGGCGCCGGAATTGGCCGAAGCCGCCTTCTGCTGGCCGTTGATGCGATGCAGGCGGTTGCCCGAGGGATCGTAGACGTCCCACACATAGATGACGGTGGTGTCCTTGCCTTCGGAGATCACCGAGAAATAGCCTTTGAGCACATGGGTCGCGGTCTGGTCGGCGCTGCCGGCCAGCGTGATGCCGCGCTGCCTAGCGCGCGTCTGCAACTCCGCCGTCAGCGGCGTCGCCGCTTCCACCGAAGCGCCGACGATCGGCGCGATCTGCAGGCGCGTCCTGGCAAGGATTGCGGCGGTCTGTGCGGGCGTGGCTGACGTCGTGGTCGTTGCTGGAGCGCCCGCCGTGGTCGTGGCAGGGCCAGCGGGCGCCGGGGTGGCGGCGCTGCCCTGGGTTGCCGGCGTGGCCGGCGCCGCGGCCGTGGGCGGGGTGATGGCGGAGGGTTCGAGGACGTCTTTTGCGTTGGTGCAGGCGGCGAGCGCCAGGACCACGAGCAATGACACGGTCGTCAGCTGCGATCGTCTCATTTGCCTTCTAACTCCTTGGCGAAGAACGCCTCCCATCGTGGATTCACTGTACGATCAAGTCGAGATCATGGCGGGAAAGCGGCTTCGGCTGTGATTCGGTCGTGAGATAGGTGCGGCCAAGCGTCATCGCCGTCTCGGTTTCGGAATCCATGATGATCATGTGGGCGAACAACGTCATGTTCGGCGCGATCGGCTCGGGATTGCCCTGGTAGAACATCGGCATGTCCATCCAGGACGGGGTGAAGCGGGCGCCGACCGAGTAGCCGCAGGCATTCAGCCGATGCTTGGTCAGTCCACGTGCCTCCATGACACGGGCATGCGCGTCGAACACGTCGCCGAAACTGTTGCCCGGCGTCATCGCCTTCTCGACCGCCAGCAGCGCGGCACGGGCCGCGTCGAACAAGTCCTGGTGACGCTTCGAGGCCTTGCCGGTCAGCACCGTGCGCATCATCGGCGCATGATAGTGATGAA
This sequence comes from Mesorhizobium sp. B2-2-4, assembly GCF_006442375.1. NCBI lineage: Bacteria > Pseudomonadati > Pseudomonadota > Alphaproteobacteria > Hyphomicrobiales > Phyllobacteriaceae > Mesorhizobium > Mesorhizobium sp. B2-2-4. The sequence goes on from NZ_VFWB01000008.1 coordinate 142,318, forward strand.
AGACTCCCGCCCATTCGAGCGTCAACTGGTCGTTCTTGGTGAGCTTGCGGCGGCCGGCCTTGTAGCGGCACAGCAGCGCGTCGACGCCGGAGCCGATGATGAATTCGTTGGCCGGATAGTCGCCGCCGCCGGCAAAGATCGCGCCTTGCATGGCGGCAAGGATCAGCGCCTCGTCACCGCCCTGCTTGATCAGCGGCAAGGCCGCATCCAGCGCGTCGTCGGCCAGGTTCGCCGCCTTCTCGGCCTTGGCGATCTCGGCCGGGCTCTTGAACAGGCGCAGCCGGCCGACGATGCCGGATGCATCGGCGATCTGGCCGAAGGTCTGCAGCTGCTCGTCGAGGCGGCGGCCATTATAGGCGGTCAGCCCATGAGTGTCGTATTCGACCCCGATGCGGGCGCCGAGCAGGTCGAGCTCGTTCAGCAGATTGCGCAGGTCGACGGCCGGATTGGCGCCATCGCGATCGGTCCACAGCACGATGTTGTCGATGATTGAGGTGTGGCGCGCCTGACGCAGGTCGGCCGAGCGGGTCAGCAACACCATGGACCCGTCGGCTTTCACCACCAGGCACTGGAAGAAGCAGAAACCGAACGTGTCGTAGCCGGTCAGCCAATACATGCTTTCCTGCGCGAAGAGCAGGATGGCGTCGAGCTTCTTCTCGGCCATCTCGATCACCAGCCGGTCGCGGCGCGCGTCGAATTCGGATCGTTCAAAATGCAGCGCCATTATTCACTCTCCAAAACGATTGCCGATATCTGCCGGCCGTAATCGGGTTCCTTGCGGTGCGTCGTGCGCCGGTAGGAGTAAAACAGATATTCCTCGGCATAGGTGCAGCGGCCGAGACCTTGCGCGGTCACACCCGCCCTGTCGAGCCGGTCCACCGTGTAGCGGTTGAGGTCGAACATCGAATGACCGGGATTCGCCGAAGGCGCGAAATATCTGTCATTTTCGCCATCGGCCTCGACGAAGCGGGCGACGAATTCAGGCCCGACCTCGTAGTTTTCCGGGCCGATCGAGGGGCCGAGCACGGCGACGATGTTTTCACGCCTGGCGCCGAGACTTTCCATGGCGGCAATGGTGTTCTCGAGCACCCCCGTGAAGGCGCCTTTCCAGCCGGCATGCGCCGCGCCGATGATACGCGCCGCGGCATCCGCGAACAGCACAGGGCCGCAATCGGCGGTCGAGGCGCCGATGGCGATGCCCGGCCGGTCGGTGACGATGGCGTCGGCCTTGGGACGCTCGCCTGCAAAGGGTCCCCTGGCGACGACGACATCAGGCGAATGGATTTGCCAGGCGGTCAGGAGATGGTCCGCCGGCACGCCCATCCAGGCGGCGACACGGCGGCGGTTCTCGGCGACCAGCGCCTGGTCGTCATCCGAGCCGGTGCCGATGTTGAGGCCCTGATAGATGCCGGTCGAGACGCCGCCGACGCGGGTGAAATAACCGTGGCGGATGCCTTGTGCCTGCGCCAGGTCCAGCAGCGGCGACCGCACGGGATCCAGTTTGGTCTGATTCAGCATGTGGGCGTTGTTGTCCGTGTGGGCGGTTTCGTCAAGAAAAAGTCCGAAGCGAGACGGCCGGCGTTCAGCCGCTCTTTTACCGGACGGGAGATTGGGAGGGGTGACGGTGAAAAGTCAATCCGGCGTGGCGAAGGGGCAACGCAACCAATCCGGGGTAACGGTTCCTTCGCCGCTGCGCGGTGAGGGAGCATTGAACGGAAAAACCCGCCTGTGCGGCGGGTCCCTGGCGCAACTCAGCACCATAACCAAATATCTACCATAGTTGCCTTCACCCTGTCAAGAAAAAATTCCTATCATGAGAAGTTGCCGGCCATGAAAAGCTACCGACACAACCGGACTGGCCGTCGTCACGCCTTGTCAATCCGAGCTCGGAGCCTGGGCAAAGGGGCGAACGGCAACGCCGCGCGGCACTATGGCAAGCACCTTGAACAGGTCGCCCATGGCCTGCGGCCCGGCGAGGCGTTCGACATCGCCAGCGATCTTGTCGCGAGCCGCCTGGCTGGCATCGGCGCCAAGCCGGCCGGCGCGCTCCAGAATGCCCAGGCCGAGCAGGAAATCGCCCTGCGTCGACAGATGGGCGTCGAGACCATGCGCGCGCACCACCCCGGCAAGGGCGGCGAAATCGACATGGGAGGTGAGATCGGCTTCGCCGGGATTGGCCAGCACATCTTCGTGATCATGACGACGCAAGGCCTGCAACGTGTCGCCGACACCCGGCCGCAGATGGCCATAGTCGACAAACAGGCCGGAGCCGCCGTGAGCCGCTATGCGCTCGGCGATGGTCGCCATCAGGGCGCTGCGCGCCGGCGCCACTTCGACGATCGCGCCTTGCGGCGCCTCGCCGGCATCGGCGGGCAGCAGCGTCGGGTCGAGCGAGCCGGCGCCGGCGAAGAAGCAAAGATTGTCAGCGCCGTCGAGGCCGATCACGCGCTCGCGCCAGCCGGTGCCGGTGCGGACGAACTGGCGGATGGGGATGGCGTCGAACAATTCGTTGCCGACGATGAAAAGCGGCTGTGGCGGCAGCGTGTCGATGGTCTCGTGCCAGCGAATGGAGAACGGTGTGGCGCCGAGCGTCTGTTTCTGCACCTCGGTCAGGCGCGGGCTGGTCTCGATCATGGCGAACGCAGCGTCGTTGGCCAGTGCCGGTTCGAGCCGCGACAGGGTGCGCAGCACGTCCTTCATCAGCGTGCCGCGGCCGGGGCCGATCTCGCCGATGGTGACCGGCGTCGGCCGGCCGACCGCCAGCCAGGCCTGGTAGAGCCAGACGGCGACGAGCTCGCCGAACATCTGGCTGATCTCCGGCGCGGTGACGAAATCCCCGGCGGCGCCGAACGGTTCGCGCGTGGTGTAGTAGCCCGCTTCGGGATCGAACAGGCACAATGCCATGTATTCGTTGACGGGGATCGGCCCTGTTGCCTCGATCAGATCGACGATGCGTGCCTTCAGCCGCGTCATGTCGCCTGCGGCCGTGACTGCGGCACCGGCTTGGCTGTCGTCATCGCCCAAATGCCGGCCAGCACCATCGGCGAGGACAGGATCATGCCCATCGTCAGCCAGTTGGTGCCAAGGAGATAGCCGAGCTGCTGGTCGGGCTCGCGGAAGAATTCGACTGCTATGCGCGACAGGCCATAGCCGCAGATGAAGGCGCCGCCGACGAAGCGCGGCGTCTTCAGCTTGAGGCGCGAATGGGTGAGGAAGCGCAGCACGAGAAAGAGCACCAGGCCTTCAAGCAGGGCCTCGTAAAGCTGGCTCGGATGGCGGGTAAACGGCCCGCCATTGGGAAACTCGATCGCCCACGGCACGTCGGTTGGCCGGCCCCAGAGCTCGGAGTTGATGAAGTTGGCGACGCGCACGAGGCCAAGACCGACCGGCACGCCGGCGGCCACGACGTCGAACAGCGACCAGGTGCGGATGCCGCGCTTGATCGAAAACAGCGTCATGGCGAGGATGACGCCGAGCAGGCCGCCATGGAACGACATGCCGCCCTGCCAGACGGCGAAGATGTCGAGCGGGTGCGCGATATAGCGCGGCAGGTCATAGAACAGCACGTAGCCGGTGCGTCCGCCCAGCACGACGCCGATGGCCGCCCAGATGATGAAATCATCGAGGTCCTCCGGCTTCATCGGCAGGATGCCGTCGGCCCAGAGTTTCGGATTGGCGGCGAGCCGCTTGGCGTACCACCAGGCGAACAGGATGCCGACGATGTAGCCGACGCCGTACCAGTGCACCGCCAGCGGCCCGATCTGAATCAGCACCGGGTCGATGTTGGGAAAGGGCAACGAGGCCAGCGGCAGCAGGAAATATTCGTTCAACGGGAGCTCTCGGTTGCGTTTGGCGCGGACCATGCGGCAGGGTTTTGGCGGGGTCAAGGCAAGGTGGTCGGCCTCAAAGATCGGATCGGATCACCGCTTGCAGGCCCATCGCGCCGTGCGGGCGGTGAGCTCAGTCCCTTGGCTTGGCGGCCACCAACTGCCGCAACGCGTCGTTGATCCTGTCCTGCCAGCCGGGGCCATCTTCCTGGAAATGATCGAGCACGGCCCGGTCGATCCGGATCGAAACAAGCTCGCGGACGTTCGGCGCGGCCGAAGCTTCGCGAATTGGCGGTGCCGGCTTCTTCACCGGTTTGAAGGCAGCTTCGGCGGCTGCCATCGGATTGGTCGGTCGGCGCGGAGGGGTTGCCATTGGTGACCTGACTGAAGTGTGCTTGAGGCAATACGAGACGAGAACACAATAGGCGAGCTTGCGCCCTCAAGTACAGCTCTGGCGTCGTCCGGGAGCTTCTTACAGGAATGGCACCGCCATGCGCCACAGCAACGCAGATGGAACGGCAACCCTCAACGTTCTTGCATTCGGCGCGCGGCACTACTAACTCAATTTCAGCAACCGAGGATTTGCCATGTCGACCGGACCGAACCGCATTCTCGACGAATTCGCCAAGCTGATGACCGATGCCGCGGGCGCCGCGCAGGGCGTGCGGCGCGAGGTGGAGACCGCCTTCAAGGGACAGGCCGAACGCATCCTGAATTCGATGGACGTGGTGCAGCGCGAGGAGTTCGAGGCCGCGCGCGAGATGGCCGCCAAGGCCAGGGAAGAGAATGCTCGCCTTGCCGACCGCATCGAGGCGCTTGAGGCCAGGCTTGCCGAACTGACCGGGCAGGCCACACCTGCGGCTTCCGCAAAGCCCAGGCCGAAAAAATAATTCGTTAAACTTTTCCACAAAGCACCAGCCTGAAAAGCGCTTTGCCGTGAATCGCTTACCGGCATTGCGTGACTCTGTGTGACAGTGCCTTTCCACATGCGAATGACGCAGCGCGAAAAATTGGGCTGTTCACGCGACTCCCGATCAATAGACTGAATTTGTTGCATGATTCGGAGCAGGGTCATGCGCCGGGCGGTGGGGTCCGGTCTGGGGTCTTTGCGTCGAGAAGTCCTGGCCGTCCGAGTTCTAGATCAGATTGTTCGTCGTGTGTGCCCCGCGGAGCGTGTGGCGCTCCCCTGAACACAGGAAGCATTCCATGGAACTTCTCGAACTCGAATTCTCCCGCGAAATCCATCCGGTGGATGTCATTGAGCAGGTGGCCCACAACAATGACTGGTCCTTCGAACGGGCCGGCGACGACGAAATCTCGATCTCGGTCGCCGGAAGCTGGACCGACTATCACGTCTCCTTCTCGTGGATGGAGGATTTCGAGGCGCTGCATCTGGCCTGCGCCTTCGACATCAAGGTGCCGGAGGCGCGCGCGCTGGAAGTGATGCGGCTGTTGTCGCTGATCAACGAACAGATGTTGTTCGGCCATTTCGACCTGTGGGAGCAGGAAGGCGCGATCATGTTCCGCCAGTCGCTGCTTCTGGCCGGCGGGGTCGAGCCTTCGAGCCAGCAGGTCGAGGTGCTGCTGTCGTCGGCGCTGGAGGCCTGCGAATGCTACTTCCAGGCGTTCCAGTTCGTCGTCTGGTCCGGCACATCGGCCAAGGACGCGCTGGCCGGGGTGCTGTTCGAGACTTTCGGCAACGCCTGACCAAGATGCCTTCGACATGAGTTCAAGCAGCGAGCGCAAGCCCGAGATCAGTTTCGCCGATTTCGATCGTGTCGACATCCGTGCCGGCACGATCATCGAGGCCGAACCGTTTCCGCAGGCGCGCAAGCCGGCGTTCAAGCTCAAGATCGATTTCGGCCCCGAGATCGGGGTGAAGAAATCGTCGGCGCAGATCACCAAATATTATACGCCCGAGACGCTGATCGGCCGGCAGGTGTTCGCGGTGGTCAATTTTCCGCCGCGCCAGATCGGGCCATTCATGTCGGAAGTGCTGACGCTCGGCTTTCCCGACGAGGAGGGCGCCGTGGTGCTCGGCGCCATCGAGCGCAAGGTGCCGGACGGCGGGCGGCTGTTTTAGCCGAGAGGGAGCGTCAGGCGGCCAGCTTCCGCGTCGTGCCCAGCGCCTCCTGGACCGTATCGAGAAACATTTCCGCACAGGCTTTCCAGCTGTAGCGCATGGCGCGTTCGCGCGCCTGGGCGCGGTCGACATCGAGGGCGGCGAGCGAGGCTTCGCGCAGGTCGCTGGAGACCGCGCCGCCGAAGCCGTCGCCGACGATGTCGATCGGTCCCGTGACCGGAAAGGCGGCGACCGGCGTACCGCTGGCCAGCGCTTCGATGATGACGTTGCCGAAAGTGTCGGTGCGGCTCGGAAAGACGAAGACGTCGGCCGAGGCGTAGATTTCGGCCAGTTCGTCGTTGGGGCGGTGGCCAAGGAAATGGGCGGCGGGGTAGCGCGCCTTGAGCTTCGCCAGTTCCGGGCCCTCGCCGACAATCACCTTGCTGCCGGGCAGGTCGAGATCGAGGAAGGCGGAGAGGTTCTTCTCGATGGCGACGCGGCCGACACAGAGGAACAACGGGCCGGGGAAGCCGAGATCCTTCCTCTTGTCGGGCCGGAAATGATCGGTGTCGACGCCGCGCGTCCATGGCCTCAGCTTGTTGAAGCCGCGCGCTGCAAGATCATCCGCCAGCGACTGCGTCGCGACCAGCGTGCCTTGGCCGGAATTGTGGAAATCGCGCAGCCAGCGATAGGCCCAGCTTTCCGGCACCGGCAGCCGGGCGCTGAGATATTCAGGAAAGCGTGTGTGGTAGCTGGTCGTAAACGGCCGGCCGGCATTGCGGCAGTAGCGCCGCGCCATGATGCCGAGCGGACCTTCGGTGACGATGTGGATGTGGTCTGCCTTGTAGGCCTCGATCAGGCGCGCGACATGACCTGGCGTGGTCAACGCCAGGCGGATATCGGGATAGGTCGGCAAGGGCAAAGTGCGAAAGATGTTGGGCGTCAGGAAATCCACCGCGACATCGAACGATTTCAGTGTTTCGGTGAGCCGCTCCAGCGTGTGGACGACGCCATTGACCTGTGGGCGCCAGGCGTCGGTGACCATCAATATGCGCATGACGGGCCTTTGCTAGAAAGGTCGGCGGTTGCCTCGGCCCGATGCCCGGACGGCGACCAGCCTGCTGCCCTCGCTTCGCTCCAGCACACCCGGGCGGGTACGGGATCGAAGTCAGACGGCGGGCTCGAATCAAGTGAGGTCGCGCGCTTCATGCGCGCTCTTCAGCATGGTTTCATGACGGGCCAATGAAATCGGCCGAGCATGACCTCGTCCGGAAACGGTTTCCGCTTCCCGCGATAAAAATCCCTGTCAGGCCGGAACCTTGATCACGGCGCGCAAGCCGCCGAGCGGGCTGACGTCGAGCGTGATGTCGCCGCCATGGCTGCGGGCGATGTCGCGGGCGATCGACAGGCCGAGGCCAGTGCCGCTGGCATCGAGATTGCGGGCCTCGTCGAGCCGCATGAAGGGTTTGAACACCTCTTCGCGCTTTTCGGCCGGAATGCCCGGACCGTCATCGTCGATGGTGACCACAAGCGAGCCGCGGCCATGATTGGCGGCCACGTCCACCGTCTTGGCGTAGCGGAAGGCGTTGCCGATGACATTCGACATCAGCCTGGCGAAGGCGTTCGGCCGCACATGCACGGTCGGATCGCCGGAAAGCGTCGTCGACAATTTGCATTTGCGCAACCGAGCTTCCTCGCTCAGCTTCTGGAAATAGGCTTCGAGATCGAAGCGCCCGGTGTCTTCCGAGGCCTCGCCGCGGGCGAAGGCAAGATAGCCTTCGAGCATCGACTGCATGTCGTCGATGTCCTGGTTGAGCGCGGCCTTGGTCTCGGCCTTGCCGCCCGCCAGCGCCAGCTGCAGCTTGAAGCGGGTGAGGATGGTTCTGAGGTCATGGCTGACGCCGGTGAGCATGGCGGTGCGCTGTTCGATCTGGCGCTCGATGCGCTCGCGCATCTGGATGAAGGCAAAACCGGCGCGGCGGACCTCCTCCGCGCCGCGCGGGCGGAAATCACGCGGCATCGGCCGGCCCTTGCCGAAGCTTTCGGCGGCTTCGGCCAGCGTCAGGATCGGCCGGATCTGGTTGCGCAGGAAGGGAATGGCGATCATCAGCAGCACCAGCGAGGTACCGACCATCCAGATCAGGAAGATGTGCGTGTTCGAAGCATAGGCCTGGCTGCGGCGCACGAAGACGCGCAACACTTTGCCTTCGAGCTGGACGCGCACCTCGATGATGTTGGAATTGCCGACCGTGTCGATCCAGAACGGCCGGTTGATCTGGCGGGTGATCTCGGCGGAGAGAACGTCGTCGAGGATGGAGAAGAACGGCTTTGGCCCAGGCGGCGGCAGCGGGTCGGGCGGCAGGAGGTCGACCTTCAACTGCATACGGTCCTGGGCAATGCGGATGATGTTGGCGTAGTCGGCGTCGTGCGGATAGGTCTCGATCAGGTCGATGATGGCGGCGATGTCGCGCACGGTCGCCTGCGACAGGCGCTGCGTCACGGTCGCCCAATGCCGCTCCATGAAGACGAAAGCGACCACCGATTGCAGCAGGATCATCGGCGCGATGACGATGATCAGCGAGCGCGCGTAGAGGCGCTTGGGCATGTAGAGCGAAACGAGGCGCCAGAACCGGTTCCAGACGCGCGGACCCCTCTTGAGCAGCCGTGTGGAGCGGGTGCTCAAGCCGTCAGATTCCGGCTGTTCCAGTTCCGTGGTCGCCATTCACCTTTCGCTCGCTCCGTGGCCGTCAGGCAGGCCGAAGGCGGTAGTCTATTCGACGCTGAGCCGATACCCAATACCGCGGACCGTCTGCAGCCAGACCGGATTGGAGGGATCGCGCTCGATCTTGCGGCGCAACCGATTGATCTGGACGTCGATGGTGCGCTCGCCGACATCCGATTCGTCGCCGACCAGTTCGTGGCGCGGGATGGTTTCGCCGGCGCGCGCGGCGAATATCGCCAGGATCTCCTGCTCGCGATCGGTCAGCTTCAGCGCCTCGCCGCCACGCTTCAATTCGCGCCTGGCGATCTGGAATGTGTAGGGACCGAAGACGAGCTGCTCCACCTTGGGCGTGGTCGCGGGGCCGCCGCGGCGCAGGATGTTGTTGATGCGCAGGATCAATTCGCGCGGATCGAAGGGCTTTGGCAGGTAATCGTCGGCGCCGGCCTCCAGGCCGGTGATGCGGCTGTCGGTTTCCGATAGCGCCGTCAGCATCAGGATCGGTACGTTCTTCTCGGCCCGCAGCGCCTTGGTCAGGTCGACGCCGCTTTCGCCGGGCATCATCACATCCAGCACAAGAAGATCGAAGTCGAGGCCGGCGAGCTTGCGCCGGGCTTCGCCCGAATTGCCGGCGACGGTGACGCGAAAACCGTTTTCGGTCAGATATTGCTTGAGCAGGTTGCGGATGCGGGTGTCGTCATCGACCACAAGCAAATGCGGCGCATCGTCGTCCGGTGCGGCCGCGTGATCAGCGCGTTCAGTGCTCTCCATGGCTTTTCCCTGACATTTTTGCGGACCCAACGTCGATCTGGGCTCTCAGTTCCGGATTGACCATTGCTTCGAGGAAGCGTTCCACCTGGGTCCGTTCGGCGGCTCCGGAATCTTCCAATGCAGCATGGATGCGGCGCGACTGTGGCCGTGCCAGCGCCAGCGCCAGCGCGCGGCCCTTGGCGGTCGGATACAGTTCGCGCTGGCGACGGTCGCGCGGCCCTTGCAGCTGCACGACATGGTCGGTGTCGATCAGTTGCTTCAGCACGCGCGCCAGGCTCTGCTTGGTGATCTTCAAGACATCGAGCAGTTCGGCGACCGTCAGGCCCGGCCTGCGGTTGACGAAATGCAGCACCCTATGGTGGGCGCGGCCGAAGCCATAGTCGGCCAGGATCTGATCGGGATCCGAGGTGAAATCGCGATAGGCGAAGAAAAACAGCTCGATGAGGGCGAAATCAATGCCATCCTCGATTGACATCGCGGTCCTGATCGGTGTCCCGGCTGCTCGGCTTCGATCCGTCATCTTTTCTCCATGGGCAGGGAAGATTATGTCAGTACTATTGACGTAATTTCCCTGCAATGGTAATTTTTGACAAGGTTTTGGGCGGATTGCGAACGAAAAGGCAAGACAGGCCGGGTTTTCCGGAACTTCCTGAGTTTGCCAGAGCACGATTATCCGCCTACCTTTCCAGACAGCGGCAGGCGCCCCAACCAGATGGCGCGGCCGACAAGAGCACGCAACGAACAACGATATGCGGGCTGCCGCCCGCGGGAGGTTACCATGGCATCCGTTCCCTTTGATCAACTGGACGGCTTCATCTGGATGAATGGCGAGTTCGTGCAATGGGGCGAGGCCAAGATCCATGTGCTGACCCACGGCCTGCACTATGCCAGCGCGGTGTTCGAGGGCGAGCGCGCCTATGGTGGCGAGATCTTCAAGCTCAACGAGCATACCGAGCGCCTGCATGAATCGGCGCGGCTGCTCGGCTTCAAGATCCCCTATTCGGTGGCCGAGCTCAACGACGCCTCCAGTACCCTGCTGAAGAAGCAGGGCTTCAAGGATGCCTATGTCAGGCCGATCGCCTGGCGCGGCAGCGAGCAGATGGGCGTTTCGGCGCAGAACAACCGCATCAATTGCGCCATCGCCATCTGGCAGTGGCCTAGCTACTTCGATCCGGCGCAGAAGCTGAAAGGCATACGTCTCGATATGGCTGAGTGGCGCCGGCCCGACCCGCGCACGGCGCCGTCCAAATCGAAGGCTGCCGGCCTCTATATGATCTGCACCATGTCCAAGCATGCCGCCGAGGCCAAGGGCTATGCCGACGCCATGATGCTCGACTGGCGCGGCCAGGTCGCGGAAGCCACCGGCGCCAACATCTTCTTCGTCAAGGACGGCAGGATCCACACGCCAAAGCCGGACTGCTTCCTCGACGGCATCACCCGCCGCACGGTCATCGGCCTCGCCAAGGGCCGCGGCCTGGAGGTGGTGGAGCGCGCCATCATGCCGGAAGAACTCGAGGGCTTCGAGCAGTGCTTCCTGACTGGAACGGCAGCGGAAGTGACCCCGGTTTCGGAGATCGGGCCGTACCGATTCGAGGTCGGCGAGATCGCCAAGACTCTGATGAATGACTATTCTGCGGCCGTTCAGCCGAAGCACGCGATCGCCGCAGAATAACGAAAGTCACAGCTTTTCACGCAAGCAGGGGCGGTTTTCGGGCCGCCCCTTTTATTTCAGCGTTTCTGCATTTGACTTTCGCCGAATTCAGCGTCTCCATGATGGTGTCGGCCCGGGAGGCTGGCAGCTATGGAGGGACTGGTAAGATGGACATGAATACGCTTCTTCCGATCATCGTTCAGATCATTACAGGCATCATCGGTGGTCAGGCGGTCGGCGCGGCGATCAAGACGGCGGCGCTGGGGCAGCTTCCCAAGATCCTGGGCGGCGCCATTGGCGGCGTCGGCGGCGCGGCGATCCTCGGCAGCCTGCTCGGCGGCACAGTCGATCCGGCAGCGGCTGCGGCAGCGACGAGTGGTCTGGGCAGCGCGCTCAACCTGCAGAACATCGTCGGCGGCGCCGGCGGCGGCGCGATCCTGACCGGCATTATCGGCGCGGTCATGGGCGCCATGAAGAAGTAAGCCTGCGATCTCGGGCTGGCCAAATGGGCGGCTTCGGCCGCCCATTTCTGTTTCCAGAGCGCGCCGCATGAATGCGTTTCGACGCGACGCGCTTTGGAACGACCGATCCCAAGGGTGGACGCCCTTCGCTCGCGCCTCTACATCACGGCGTGAACATCGAAAGGACGATCATGGGTCAGCTCAATGCCGGCATCGTGCCGGTCACGCCTTTCCAGCAGAATTGCACGATCCTGTTCGACATGGACGACAAACACGGTGTCGTCGTCGATCCGGGCGGCGATATCGACAAGGTGCTGGCGGCGCTGAAGGACAATGCGATATCGGCCGGCGCGATCTGGATCACGCATGGTCATATCGACCATGCCGGCGGCGCGATGGAGTTGAAGGAAGCGCTCGGCGTCGAGATCATCGGCCCGCACGAGGCCGACAGGATGTTGCTCGACAATCTTGAGAACCAGGGCGAGCGCTATGGCATTGCCGGCGTGCGCAACTGCGTGCCCGACCGGTTTCTCACCGAAGGCGAGACGGTCTCGTTCGGCTCGCATCTCTTCGAGGTGCTGCATTGCCCCGGCCACGCGCCCGGCCATGTCGTCTATTACAACCGCGCGGCCAAATTCGCCCATGTCGGGGACGTGCTGTTTCGCGGCTCGATCGGGCGCACCGACCTGCCGGGCGGCGATCATGCGGCACTCATCGCCTCGATCAAGGACAAGCTTTTGCCGCTCGGCGACGACATCGGCTTCATCTGCGGCCACGGTCCGGGCGGGCGTTTCGGCGAGGAGCGGCGGAGCAATCCGTTTTTGACGTGAAGCGCGTCGCGCCGAAGCCGGTGCCGGCTTGACAAAAAAAGCGCCGGCCTTGCGGTCAGCGCTTTTTGTTGAGGCAGGGAAGCCCTTGATCAGTTAGCGGTGCAGAAATGCTGCTCGCCGTCATTGCCGGTGAAGGTGCCGGTGCGGGCGTTGAAGGTGCGGTACCGGTCGGAGCAATAGTCGTACCAGCCGCGCGTCCACGGTTCGGCATAGCGGTCGGCGTAGACCACTTGCGGTTCGGCATAGTAGCGGCGGACCGGCGCCGGGCGAATCCGCACATCGCGATCGTAGTAACCGTCATCGTAGTAGTCGCGGGGCGGCGGCTGCTGGTTGGCCAACGCACCGCCGATCAGCGCGCCGGCCGCGAGGCCGAGGACGCCGGCGGCAACGGCATCGCCATGGTCATGATGGCGGCGGTGACGCCAATCGCCCGCATTGGCCGCGGGCAAGGCCGCGAACGTGGTGGCAACCACTGCGGCGGACAGCACGGCTGTCTTGAAAATTCGGTTCATGTCGATCTCCTTCGTGCCGGCCCGTAAGAATTCCGGGGATGCGGTCCGGCTTTACGAAAGATTAATATGAGACCGTGGCTGAACGGGGGCTGAACGAATTTTTGCCTGACCGGAGGGCACGGGCATCAACTATCGAACGCTCCAGGGAGCGAAGCTGTCCTGCCAGAACAGCCGCCGTTCCGGAGCAGGCTCAGCCGATCGACAGGTTGACGGCCTTGGGACCCTTGCCGCGCTTGTCAGGCTCGGTGTCGAATGTCACTTTCTGCCCATCCTCAAGACCGGGAAGACCCGACGCCTGCACGGCCGAAATATGAACGAAGACATCCTTCGCGCCATCATCCGGTGTGATGAAGCCGAACCCTTTGGCATGGTTGAAGAATTTGACGGTGCCGGTCTGCGGCATGGGAAGCTCCTTTGATCCCATAAACTCCAGTCTCGGGCCGGCAAATGCCCGAATGGAAATTTGTCCTTTATTTTAGCGTCATCGGCAAGAGAAAGTTTTGCGGGCACTTAAAGCGCGTCGCGCTTTAAGTTTTCATTATGATGCATGTCGTTGACCCGACACCGGATCCACTTTGGGGCGACAGCATTTTTGCTGCGCTGCGACATGAAAAAGGCGCGACGAAAATCGCCGCGCCTTCAAAATTCGTTTGCCTCTTCCGAAGTCATTCAAGCTTCGGAGCCTCAGTCGCACGGCTAGGAAGGGCGTGCTGCTGGCCGATGGCTCAGGCGGCGCGGAGGTTGACGGCCTTGGGGCCTTTGCCCATCCGATCCGGCTCGACGTCGAAGGTGACCTTCTGGCCGTCGACGAGCGTGCGCAGGCCCGAGGCCTCGATCGCGGAAATGTGGACGAATACGTCCTTGGCGCCACCGTCGGGCGTGATGAAACCGAAGCCTTTGGTCGCGTTGAAGAATTTAACGGTGCCGGTCTGGGCCATTGGGGAAACTCCTTCACCCGTTCAGTCTTGATGGTCCTGCCCGCCACCTCGCGTCGAGGGCAGTTCCCGGTGGTAGCTTTCGGCAGTCATGCATTGGCGCATGGTCAAACCCCCCGCCGAAAAACGGGGCCGTCAGAGATTCACAGTATCGGGGAAAGGTCGTCCAAAACGTTCCGCTCTCCGGGTCGCAAATGCCCGAACACGGAATTTATCGCACGGAAAAGTGAAGGTTGCAAGATAGCGCCGCGGGCCGCCCCCGATGGGCGCGTCCCGACGCATGAATCGACCAATCCGAGCATCGACGCGCCGCAAATAGGCCTCGTTGCCTGAGGGGTCATCGGCCACAGCCCCGTCACGCATGGGCCAGCGGCGGCGACGGCTGGCGGTGCGAGGCGCCGGGATAATCCAGGCGACGTTCTTTTTAGCAGCCGGCTGCAAACGAGGGTTGCAATCGGCGATGGAATGCGGAGGATCGCAACAGCGCGACTGGTTTGAGCCTTTGCTTCGTGAATATCATTGTCCCGAACAGCTGCGTACTTGGAGCGGCACGCAGCGAGGCGAGGATCGAGGGAGAGACGATCATGAGGTTTCTTGCGGCAATCTTCTCGCGACAGGGTTTTGTCGTCCTGTTCCTGTCGGCTGTTCTTGCCGCCTGTACAGTGGTCGTCGACGACGGCCCGGGACCGCGGCCACGGCCGCCGCGGCCGGGACCGCAATTCTGCACCAAGCAGTACGAGCCCGTCTGCGCCAGGCGCGGTGACGACCGCCAGACCTTCGCCAATGCCTGTCTTGCCGACCGGGCGGGTTATGGCATCGTGCGCGACGGTCCCTGCCGTGACGGCGGCGAGGGTGGCGGCGAGCAGACTTTCTGCACCCGCGAATACGCGCCGGTCTGCGCCCGGCGCGGCGGAGAGTTGCGAACCTTCCCCAACGCCTGCGAGGCACGCGCCGCCGACTACCGCATCGTTGGCGGGGGCCGCTGCTGAAAGGCCGGGTGTTCGTCTTTTCCGCACCTTGGGAAAACGCGGATGCCGTCTAAAACAAATTTCGGGGACGTGTGACGGTCACAACGCGGATGGATAGGCGCCGTCGGCCGGCCCGGAGTAAAGCTCGCTGCCGTGCTCATCGCAGATGCGCACGCGATCGGGGATTTGCGGCATTGCGAGCGTATGGAAGAGCGCGGTGGCGCCCTGCCAGGCTGCGCGCAGGGTAGGGGCTTCCAGCGACACCTTGTCGAGCGTCGCTTCCTCGGCTTCGCGCGATCGGTAAAACTCGATGACGAAATTCAAGGACGCCTCCATGATGCGTTGTTCCGCCAGGGAGATTCTCCGGCAGGAGATTCTGCGGCAGGGATGGGCGCGGAAGAAGTCGTCCGCGATCAGCTCTTCGATTTCGGCTTCAGGCCGCTCTCGGCCTGCTTGACCGACGAGCCGAACGGGGAGGCGGGCTTGGCCACCACCTTGTCCTTCTTGGGCTTTCGTGTTTCGCGGTTGCTGCGCTGTTGACCCTTGGCCATCTTGTCTGCTCCTCGTGCTGGTGGTCTGGCGGCGCCGGGGTCTCAGACCGCCGGATTGTTGCCAACAGTCGGATTGTCACCAATCGGATTGTCGGCTGGTTCGAGATTGTCTTCCGTGGTGACCCGCTCGTGGGTCTCCTGCTCGCTGCGGATGCGGTACTGCGGGGAGCCGTCCTTGACCGGCAGCCTGCTCTTGATCTCGAACAGTTCCGTTGTCTTGTTGAGGAGCCCTGTGCGGCTCTTCATGCGCACGGTCTGGCCGACGGCGAAGAGATGCGAGGGCGTGTCGGTGCGCGGACGCGCATTCTGCTGGAAACGGATCATGCTGCATTCTCCCTGTCGCGCTTCAGCGCTGTTTCGAGGTCCAGGTAATCGATGGCGACGAGTTGACTGGTGGTCGGGTTTTTCACCGCCCTTGCCGGCAAATGGATGAAGGTGGCGACGCGGCGCCAGGCAAGCCGCGACATGCCCTCGATCAGCTCTTCGTCGTGATCGATGTCGTAGTCGCCCGCCGGCAGTTGCCCTTCCAGCCCGCCGAGTACGAAAGGAGCCATGAAATGTGCGACGGAATGGGTCGTGCGGTCCGGCATTGTCCTGCCTTGATGTTTTAAGCCCTGTGGCGACATGCGAGGCGGAGAGCCTCAAAGCAAAAAAGCGGGGACGAGCCCCGCTTTCCTATTTCCGGCAATCGCTGGAAATAAGCCATTTTCGAGAGCTGCCAGTACATCCGTGGTCAGCGGTCATCGAATTCGGCCGGATCAGATCAGTTGCAAATTGGCGGCCGACTCGCGGCCCTTGGCATCACGCTCCAACTCGAATTGCAGCTTCTGGCCTTCGGCGAGGCCAGGAAAGCCCGCGCGTTCCAATGCGCTGACATGGACGAAAACGTCCTTGCCGCCGTCGGTTGGTTGAATGAAGCCAAAACCCTTCTGGCCATTGTAGAATTTCACGGTTCCGGTGTTCATGGGTATCTTTCGAAGAATGAGAACGGTCGCGGAGCAAATGCGCCGCGCTGCCGATATCGATGATTTGGAGTGAGATTGGCGGGTCGAGAACCTCTGACGCCGCGAAATGCCAATTCTGGCCCAAACGCTTATATATATGTAGCTCGACTTTGCATGGGTTTCAAGAAGATTTGGAAAAATAAGTAAGCCAAAGGAAAAAGATCGCTGCGTCCATTTGAAAAACTCTGCTATGGTTTGGTGATATTTTCCAAAAATTCTCAAAAAATCATTTTGGGGTCCGCTCCCGAAATTTGCGTTTTATTTCTCCAAAAAGGACAAAAACCATGGTTTCTGCGAGAAGCTCAAGAGGCAATACCACAGCGATCAACCCGCCTATCAGGCCGGCCACCGCATATGCCGTCGCCATCGGGCGTACCGGCAAACCTATGATCGTCAAGTCGGCGCGGCTGACCATCAGAAGCGACGAGGCTGAAAGGCGGACGATCGCCGATACTGACGGAACGGTTCGGCGCGCCAGGCAGACGGCTGAGACCAACCGGCTGATTTGATCTTGTCCGCGCCGATGGCAAGCGCAAGAAACCAAGCAAAGCCTTGAACCCGCCGCGCCAATGGCCTAGATCGCGGCAGGCGGACAAACACGGCAGGTTTCCCATTAACAGAGATCAGAGACGAGCGGCGGGTGCTGGCGCCAACTCCGGCTCGGGCGGACAGCCGCCGTCGAGTCTCGACCAGCATGTGCAGAGGGCGCTGCAACTGCATCAGGCGGGGCGGCGGCAAGAGGCCGAGGCGCTCTATCGGCAAGTGCTGACGCACAAGGTCAACCATGCGGCGGCTGCGCATTTTCTCGGTCTTTTGCTGCACCAGACCGGGCGCAGCGCCGAGGGGCTCGGTCTCCTCGAGCAATCGGTGCGCTTGCAGCCGAAGAATCCGGATTTCCTCAACAACCTCGGCACGGTGATGCGCGATCTCGGCCGTGTCGCGGCGGCCGCCGACTTCTTCCGCGGCGCGGTGGCGCTGCGGCCGGACCAGCTCGCGGCGCGCGACAATCTCGGCTCGTCACTGAAACAGCTTGGGCAGTTCGAGGGCGCCGAGGAGATCTATCGCGGCACGGTCGCGCGCAATCCCTTCCATTTCCGCGCCCGCATCGGGCTTGCCGAAACCTTGCAGGAAGCGGGGCGCCTGGACGAGGCGCTGGCCGTCTTTCGCGGGGCGCTGTCGATCCGTCCAAAGGACGCCGAACTGCTGCACGGGCTGGGCGTCGGGTTGATGGAAAAAGGCGAGCTCGACGAGGCGGCCGACCTGTTCCGGCAGGCGCTGGCGGCCGATCCCGGCATGGCGCGCGCCTGGCTGATGCTGACGCAGGTCAAGCGTCAGAAGGAGCGCGATGCCGAATTGACCGGGATGGAGGCCCAGCACGCCAAGGCGCTGCCGGACAGCCTGGCGCGCATGCAGCTTGCCTTCGGCCTCGGCAAGGTCAATGACGATCTGAAGGATTATAACAGAGCCTTCGACTATTTCGCCGAAGGCAATGCCATCCGCCGCAAGGGCATCGACTACGACGCGGAAAGGACACGCGCCGAATTCGAGGCTATGAAAACGGTGTTCGACAGGGATTTCTTCCAGAAGCACAGGCCCAGCGCGATCTCCGACGATACGCCGATCTTCGTCGTCGGCATGCCTCGTTCGGGCACGACCCTGGTCGAGCAGGTCATCGCCAGCCATCCGCAGGTCTACGGCGCCGGCGAACTCGGCATCCTGAAGACGGCGGTCGGCAGGCAGTTCCCGGCGACCATGCCCGGCGGCTTCCCCTGGGGCGTTTCGGATGCGCCCGATACGGATTTTGCCGAGGCGGGACGCGCCTATCTCGACATGCTGCATGCCCGCTATCCGCACATGCGCCACGTCACCGACAAGATGCCGGGCAACTTCCTGCTTGTCGGCTTCATCCACATGATGATGCCAAAGGCCAGGATCATCCATTGCGCCCGCGATGCGGCGGCAACCTGCCTTTCGATCTACAAGGTGCATTTCCGCGGCGACAGCCACCGCTACGGCTATGATCTGGGCGAACTCGCCGATTTCCACAATCTCTACACGGACATCATGGCGCATTGGCACAAGGTGCTGCCTGGCGTCGTGCACGATGTGCGCTACGAGGATTTCGTCGCCGACCAGGAAGGCCAGAGCCGGGCGCTGATCGACTATCTCGGGCTGCCATGGGACGATGCCGTGCTGTCGTTCCACCAGACCGACCGGCCGGTGCGCACGGCTTCCGCCGCGCAGGTGCGCCAGCCGATGTATCAAGGCTCGGTCGACCTGTGGAAGCGCTACGGCGACAGGCTGAAGCCCCTGCTGGACAGACTGGCTTAATGCGGCTCGGCATTTCCGGCGGAGCGCTCCCGCTCCGCCCAATTGCGTTGCCTACAATTCCATGAACGTCTGGAATCCGCCGAAGATCATGCGCTTGCCGTCGAACGGCATTGTCGACATATCCGGCTGCAATCGTGGATCGGCCATCACCTTGGCCATGACCGCGTCGCGGTCCTGCCTGGATTTGTAGACGATCCAGGAAAAGATGACGACTTCGTCGTCCTTGGCCTGCACGGCGCGTGGAAACGACGTGACCTCGCCATAAGGCACATCGTCGCCGACGCACTCGACATAGGCGAGCGCGCCGTGTTCCTTCCAGACGGCGCCGGCGGTGTTGGCCAGCTTCTTGTAATCGTCGAGTTTTGCCTTTGGCACGGCAAGCACGAAACCGTCGACATAGGACATGGCAATCTCCTTGTTTGCTGCATCCGGCGCCGGGCCGGCAGGGATGCGACCCGGGGCAGGTGGGCGCGCACTTCTCGCCGAGAGTGCTGACGCCCGCTATCGAATTGCGACGGTTATTGCTCCACTGGAGCGTTCATCGCCCATGCGACTCCGAAAGGGTCCTTCACCTGGCCCCAGCGGTCACCCCAGAACATCACCTGCAGCGGCGTCACGATCTCGCAGCCGGCGTCGACCGCGCGCTGCCACCAGCCGTCGATCTCGTCGCTGCCGAGATGAAGCTGGAGCGTATAGCCCTGCGGCGCCTGGTGCGGGTGGCCGTGCTCGGGATAGGCGTCGCCCAACATCAGCGTCGAGCCGTTGATGTGGAGGTGGACATGCATCGTGCGGCCTTTTTCGTCCGCGGGGTAGGCAAAGACCTGTTCGGCGCCGAACGCCTTCTGGTAGAATTCGGCAGCCTTGAAGGCGCCGTCCACCTGCAGATAGGGGGTCAATCCGCCGAGCACTTTCGCCTTGGGCTGAACAGGGGTCTGGTCGGTCATTGCGTGTTCCTCTTCACGTTTGATTTGGCCTTGCGGACATAGGACGCGTGAGGTGACGGCGGTCCTACATGGGCTTGAAATTTTTCTCGTGGGCCGGGCCCGGACTGGCCGGGCGACCGGCGAACTCCAGCAATAGACGCATGGCTCGGCCGTTCATATGACCCTGGCCGGGACGGCGGCTGAGCGGCGGCTGTTCTGCGCGTCGAAGAGTTCCGGAAAGCCGATGTCCTTGCGCAGTTCGACGGGCAGCGAAAGCAGGATGCGCTCGCTGCGATGGCGGGCACGCGCCGCCGCATATCGGGTTGCGATGCGGCCGATGGAGGAAAGGACGGACATGATGCATTCTCCCTGGGTTGGCGCCGGCATCATCGTGTCGGCATCCCAAGGACGAGGCAGGTTCAGGCGATCCGACAGGTCGTCGATTTTTCTCGCAGCGTTTAATTTCTCATTCGAGCGCCACCGCCTACGCGACCTTGAGCGTCGGAATAGCCGAAACATCCACCTCACGTTCGGCATGCCAGGCATCGAAAGCTGCCTGCATGCGAAGCCAGATCGCGGCCCCGTCGCCGAACAGCTTCCCAAGGCGGGCGGCTACAGCCGGTGAAACCGGCTTCTTTTCGCGGATGATGTCATAGAGCTGCTGCCGGGAGATGCCGAGCAGCTTTGCAATTTCCACCTTGGTCTTTCCAGTTGCCGGGATAATGTCCTCAAGCAGCGCTCCCGGGTGGGAGGGACAGCGCTCGATAGGACGCGTCGGCTCGTGCACGCTCATAGGTCGAACTTCTCCAATCTGGCCGCCTCAGTGGTATTGCTCGAAATCGACGCGGGCGGCGTCTTTGCCGTCGAATTCAAACGTGATGCACCACGGGACGTTGACGTGGACCGTGTAACGGATGGGATCGAAGCCTCTCAGCGCATGGAAGGCAAAGCCAGGAAGGTTCATCTCCTCCGGCTTTTCTGAAGCTTCCAGGCGGTCAAGCCGGACAAGAACGCGCTTGTGCATCTTGGCGTCGATCTTGCCGGTTTTCCCGGTTTGAAAGAGCTCTGACAGGGCCTTGTTCCTGAAAGACTTGATCATGAGGTATGTAAACAGATCGCTTACAAGATTCAAGGACCTGTAAGCGAATAATTTACAATCCGATCTATCCCGCCCCTTCAGCCACGGAGCGGAAGAACTCCTCGGGATCGTCGACTTCGGTCAGCCGCCGCCTCTCGATCAGCCAGAAGCGGTTGCCGATGGCACGGATGAAGGAGCGATCGTGCGAGGCGAGCACGCAGCTTGCCTGGTGCTTGAGCAATTCCTCCTCCAGCGCTTCCTGGCCGTCGATGTCGAGATGGTTGGTCGGCTCGTCGAGCAGATAAAAATTCGGATTGGCGAGCCTCAGCGCAAGCATCATCAGCCGCGCCTTCTGGCCGCCGGACAGCACACTGATCCTGCGCTCCTGCATCTCGATGCCGACGCCGGCGCCGGCAAGCAGAGAGCGGGCGCGCTGTTCGCCGACATCGTAACGGCGCGACACCATCGCCAGTGGCGTATCGTCGCCGCCGATGCCGGACAGGGCCTGGTCGCTGTAGCCGAGCACCGTCGACGGCGTCACCTTCACGTTCTGAACCGTGTCGGGTTCGATAATGGCGTTGCGGATCAGCGTGACGAAGCGCGACTTGCCAACGCCGTTGCGGCCAAGCAGCACGATGCGGTCGCCCTGGCAGATGTGGCGCTTGCCGGTCCTGAACAAGAGCGTGCCGTCGGGCGTTTCCACCGCCGCGTCGTCGAGCGTGATCAGCACCTTGGCGTGCGTGCCGCGATTGGCCAGCCGGATCGCCCCCGCCGATTTCTCGTGATGCGCCGGGGCCGCCGCGTCCTCAAGTCGCTCCGCGCGCTGCTTGAGCTGCTTGGTCTTGACCGTGAGAAGGTCGCTGCCCGAATTGATGCCGATATTGTTGAGCTTGGCGGCCTGGCGTCGCAATTGCTGCGCCACCTTCATGTCGCGCTGGAATTTTCGCTCGGTCGAGGCATCGACCTCATCGAGGGCCTGCCGGGCGCGGGAGTAGGGAAGGGAAAACACCGGCGACTGGTCCGGGCGCAGGAACAACGTGCGGTTGGTGGCGGCGTCGAGAAAGGCGCGGTCGTGGCTGGCGATCACCACCGGCACCTCTCGCGGTAGCGCGTTCAGCCAAGTTTCGAGCTGGCTGATGCGGGCAAGGTCGAGATGGTTAGTCGGTTCGTCGAGCAGCAGCATGTCGGGATCGGTGACCCAGACACGCGCGATCAGTGCCAGCCTCTGCCAGCCGCCGCTCAGCGCCTGCATCTCTCGCTCGCGCATCGCCTCAGGAACGTCGAGCGAATCCAGCACCACATTGACACGCCATAGTTCGCTTTCGGCTTGCTCGGGCGGCAAAGCGTCAGCCACCACCTGATGAAAGCTGCGGCCAAGCAGGGCAGGGGAAACGGACTGCTCGACATGGCCGACGCGCAAGCCGCGCGTGCGGCTAATGTCGCCGGAGGTCGGCTCCATCTCGCCGGCCAGGCATTTGAGCAAGGTCGACTTGCCGCGACCGTTGGCGGCAACGATGCCGAGCCGATCGCCGCTGCCGATGGTGAGGTCGAGATTGGAAAAGAGCGGCGCACTCATCGTGACGCCGAGGGATTTGAGGCTGATCAGGGCCATGTCGATTTCTCTGGTCTATCCGGAAAGTCCGGCTCAATGCACTTTGTCAGTGCGCAAGCGGCCATCAGGCTCGGCAATGCGCACCACGAAGGGCAGACCAAAAAATCGAAGCGGGAAAAACCCGGACCGTCCCTGGTCAGCCCTGCAAGCAAGCTCGCAGGGCGGAAATCGGGCCACGCTGACGATGGTGATCGATAAACACGCAGCCCTCCTTTCAAGACGTTTGGGTGTGGGGACTGAGTACACCAAAGGTCATGCGCTGGGCAAGAGGAGGGTAGCGTCGAGCGAGGCGCTGAAGCTGCCAATCTCCCCACTCGTGGGGAAATGTCCGGTCCACCCTCCGCAGCTGCAGCGCAGCTGCTGTGGAGGACGGGCAGGACAGAGGGGGCGCTGTCCAGCCGGCATTTCGAACGAACTACTTTCCGGGCCTTCCTGTCTTTGCGGGCCGGCGCTTTTCGCGGCGGGCGTCGCCGGGGGCTTCGTAAGAACCAATGCCGGCGCGTTGGCGCACGATTGGTTTGTCCTCGCGTTCCTTCGCGCCCCCGTCTGTCCTGCCGGCCCCAACAACGGGGGAGATCGGCTGTGGCTTCGCCGGCACTTTTCCCTCGACCGGTTTCTCGGTGCGACGCACGGTCATCTCGTCGAGAGAGTTTTTCTTGAACAGTGGTTTGGTCGGCTCGCCGGGGATGCCGAAATCCGAGCCGTGTGCTTCGGACGCCGACTGTTTCTTGAACAGCGAGCGCGACACGGCACCGGCCGGCGTCGGCATGTCGGTGCCTGGGCCCATGTCGTCGATCGACGGTTTGGCGAACAGGGGCTTCTTCACCGGCACCGCGCCATCGGCGCCCATCTCGTCGAGATCAGGCTTGCGGAAGAGATTGGGCCGGGCAGCCTTGGCTGCCTCTTCGGCGGCGCGTGCTTCGTCGAGCTTGCGGAACCGCTCCTGTTCCTCCGATGTACGATGCCTGGCCACGCCCTTGTTGTGCTTGCCTTTTTCGCGGCCCGAGACCGGGCTTTCCATATCGGCGTATTTGGCCAGCGGATCGTCGGAGATCGACATCTCCATCTCACGCAGCCGCTTGATCTCGTCGCGAATGCGGGCCGCCTTCTCGAAATCGAGGTTGGCGGCGGCGTCGCGCATCTGCTTCTCCAGCGCGTCCAGATGGGCCTTGAGGTTGTTGCCCATCATGGCGCCGGCGCTGTCGGTGAACTGCGAGATATCGGCGCGGACATGGTCCTTCTCGTAGACCGAATCCAGAATGTCCGAGATGCGCGACTTGACCGATTCCGGCGTGATGCCGTTGGCGGCATTCCATTCCATCTGCTTTTCGCGGCGGCGGTTGGTCTCGGCCATCGCCCGCTCCATCGAGCCGGTGACCTGGTCGGCATAGAGAATGACCTTGCCGTCGACATTGCGGGCGGCGCGGCCGATGGTCTGGATCAGCGACGTCTCCGAGCGCAAAAAACCTTCCTTGTCGGCGTCGAGTATGGCGACAAAGCCACATTCGGGAATGTCGAGGCCTTCGCGCAAAAGGTTGATGCCGACCAGCACGTCGAAGGCGCCGAGGCGCAAATCGCGCAGGATTTCGATACGCTCCAGCGTGTCGATATCGGAGTGCATGTAGCGCACACGCACGCCTTGCTCGTGCAGATATTCGGTCAGGTCCTCGGCCATGCGCTTGGTCAGCACGGTGACCAGCGTGCGGTAGCCGGCCTTGGTCGTCTCGCGGATCTCCCCGACGACGTCGTCGACCTGGGTCTTGGCCGGGCGCACCTCGACCGGCGGGTCGATGAGGCCGGTCGGTCGGATGACCTGCTCGGCGAATACGCCGCCGGACTGCTCCATCTCCCAGCCGCCGGGCGTTGCCGAGACAGCGACCGAGAGCGGGCGCATGGCGTCCCATTCCTCGAAGCGCAGCGGCCGGTTGTCCATGCAGGAAGGCAGGCGGAAGCCGTATTCGGCAAGCGTCGCCTTGCGCCTGAAGTCGCCGCGATACATGCCGCCGATCTGCGGCACGGTGACGTGGCTTTCGTCGATGAAGACCAGAGCATTGTCGGGGATATATTCGAACAGTGTCGGCGGCGGATCGCCCGGCTGGCGTCCGGTGAGATAGCGCGAATAGTTCTCGATGCCGGCGCAGGAGCCGGTGGCTTCCAGCATTTCCAGATCGAAGCGGGTGCGCTGTTCCAGACGCTGCGCCTCCAGCAGGCGGCCGGCGCGCTCGAGCTCGACCAGACGGTGCTTGAGCTCTTCCTTAATCGACTTGATGGCCTGGTTCAGCGTCGGGCGCGGCGTCACATAATGCGAATTGGCGTAGATCTTGACGCTTTTCAGCTCGCCCGTCTTCTGGCCGGTCAGCGGGTCGAATTCGGTGATCGCCTCGATTTCGTCGCCGAACATGGAGATGCGCCAGGCGCGATCCTCAAGGTGGGCCGGGAAGATCTCGATCGTGTCGCCGCGCACGCGGAAGGAGCCGCGCACGAAATTGATGTCCTGGCGCTTGTATTGCTGGGCGACGAGGTCGGCGAGCAGAGCGCGCTGGTCGAGCCGGTCGCCGATCTGCATCTGGAAGGTCATGGCGGTATAGGTCTCGACCGAGCCGATACCGTAGATGCAGGAGACCGAAGCGACAATGATGACGTCGTCGCGTTCGAGCAGCGAGCGCGTCGCCGAGTGGCGCATGCGGTCGATCTGCTCGTTGATGGAGGATTCCTTCTCGATGAAGGTGTCGGTGCGCGGAACGTAGGCTTCCGGCTGGTAATAGTCGTAGTAGGAGACGAAATACTCCACCGCATTGTCGGGGAAGAATTTCTTGAACTCGGAATAAAGCTGCGCCGCCAGCGTCTTGTTCGGCGCCAGGATCAAGGCGGGACGCTGCGTCTCCTCGATCACCTTGGCCATGGTGAAGGTCTTGCCCGAGCCGGTGACGCCCAGCAGCACCTGCGTGCGGTCGTTGTTTTGGACGCCCTCGACAAGGTCCTTGATGGCGGTCGGCTGGTCGCCGGCCGGCTCGAAATCCGACACCATCTTGATGGTGATCCCGCCTTCGGACTTTTCCGGCCGGGCAGGCCGGTGCGGCGTCCACAGCACGCCGTCCTTGTGCAGCGGATTGCCGGATTCAATCAATGCCGAGAGAGCCGCCACCGTCGCGGTGACGCCGCTCGACGTCATCGTCTCGGCTTCCTCGAGCGAGACGTCGAGGCCGGCGACGGGATTGAGGCCGGCCGCCGCGCGCTCGCGGGCTGTCGCCGCGCCGCCCATCGAGGTGCCACGCGCCGTGCGCCCGGGCGCCGCGGAGCGCTCGGGGATCTTCTTCGATGGCTTCGGCGACTTGCCGCCGTCCTTGCCGGCCTGGCGCCCTTCGCGTTCGGCTTCCTGCTCGATCTGCTCGGCCCAGTCCGCGACCGAACCGGTGAGCGGCGTGCCCGACAGTTCGGGCTGCGGCATCTCGGCGAAGCCGCCTTTGTGCAGCGGTTCCGAGGCGTCGAGGAAATCGGTCAGCGGGCTGCGCCGCTTGGGCGCGGCGCGGTCGTCATTCGCCGTCGGCGGCGTTCTCTTTTCGGTGGATTTGGCCATGTCCGGAATATGGGAGGTCTCGGCGAAAATGGAAAGAGCGCGATCAGCCGAGGCGCACCACCAGATGCCGCTCCTGACAGAAGGCTGTCAGGAGGAGGCAAGTGCCGGTGATGCCTGCCTATTGCGGTCAGGCGCCGCGTGCGTTGTCCGCCACGCGTGTCGGCGATCCGTTCAGGCGCGGCACCACGACGAGGCGCTTGATTTTGCCCTTCTTGAAGGCGGCGAGGAAGCGCGCATAGTCCTTGAAGGCGACGCATCCACTGGACTGTGCGTAGCGGCCCCGAAGCAGGTAGGTGTGGGCCAGCAGCCCGTCGCGGTTGTATTTATTGCGGCCATCGACGGGTGTCAGACGCAAAGCCTCGACACCATGAAAGCGCGACTCGCGCAAGGACAGATTGTAGGTGTTGGGCGGTGTCGGTCCGCGGTTCTTCTGATCGGCATAGCGCGGCTGGTCCGCCATGGCGCCGATGCCCGAATGCGCTTCGAGCCTCGAACCGTCGGGCATGTAGACGGTCTTGGCGCTGATGTCATAGATGGCGACACCGCTGCCGGCTCCGCTCCTGGAGCCGCCCGGCGCGTTGAACAGGTTCCTGAACGCCTGGCCGAGGCCGCCCGAAGGCGTGTCTGGCTTTGCATAGGCCAACGCGTCGCCGCCATCCGCCGGCCGGCCCTGCCGGGCCGGCTTTGCCGGCTGGGCTTGCTGGATCGGCTTTGCCGGCTGGGCTTGCTGGACCGGCTTTGTCTGAGGTGCCGGCTTCTGCTGCACGACCTTGGGCTGTTGAGTCGGCTTTTCCTGCTCCACGGACTTCAACGGCTCCGGCGCGTCGAATTGCGGCCGACGGGTCGGCAGCGGCACGTCATCGGTGAGCGCGTCGGGCAAGGCCGCGGCATCGCCCGGCTGTTCCTGCTGGGTTTCGACAGGCGAAACCGCGACATCGGCCGAAGAGTCCGTCATCGGCAATGGCGAGGCGAATGCCTCGTCCTCGACAGGCAGCGAGCGGGCAAGCGCGAGGGCCAGTTGCGAATTGTCCGGCGTGCCGGCATCCGGCTGGGCAAAATGCATCGGCTGCGGCGCTGTCTGGACAACCACCGAGCCGGTGTCGATCCGGGCGAAGCGCTCCGCCGCGGGTGCCGGCAAGTCTTCAGACAGGCTGGCGACGAGCTTGGCGCCCGGCACCAGCGATGCCTCGGCGACCTGTGGAGCGGAGGTTGAGATGATAGGACGGGCGGGTGCGCCGGCCGTGGCCACGGGCTTGGCCGCGTTGGCGAAGGCGGCGGCGAGCTTGCTTGGCGAGAGAGATGCTTCCATGCGCTCGAAGCGCTCCTGCGAGGTCGTCTTGGCGACCGGGACAGGGTGTGCCGTGGACGCGGCCACGAGGCGCGCCGACTTTTCCGCCCGAGGAGCGAGCGCGGCCAGCCTGAAGCATCCGGAGCCGCATTGCACGGCGTGGTTCTGCAGCGCCTGCGTGCCGCCATCGGCGTTGGCCAGTGCGAATGGCGCAGCGGGCATCAGGAAATGCTGTTTCAGCGGATCGGCAAGAGCGAGCGAGCCCGGCATGGCCAGCCTCTGCGGCAGGACGCTCGACGTCGACGACAGCGAAGCGCCGACGGAGCTCAGACCAGCCATTGTCCCGACCAGCCACAGGCCAACGGCAGCGCTGACGCCGGGCACCGCGACCCAGCGGACGATCCGCTTAGAGTTGAAGGATGAGGCACGTGACGCGTTGCCGGCAGCTTCGCCGTCCCAACGCCTGTCCCCGACAATTTTCTTACTCAAGAACGCCATTCAACCAATCTTGCTCCAATCGGCTCCCACGTCCGCGGCTGTGATAGCCGCGACGACCATTCTGTGAGTGATCCCAGGTGGTCCCCGACGCGTTTGCCGCGCCTGTCTTTGGTTGCCGATTGCTTCAAAATATGGACAAAGTTGGTTAACCAATCCCTCTCAAAACCAACCGAGAGACGTGGACTTTGTGCCAAAAAAGGCTCGTCCACGACCATGAACGCGGTATTGCAGCCCTTCCAAGAGTATTTTGCTGCCTGCTTTTAACGGCCGAGTCAAGCAAAACAGCTCTTGCTAATTGAAGCGAATGGCCGTTTCAGCGGGGCCGCGACGGTGGCGCGTGTCATTCCGTACTCCCGAGAAGGCCCAGTGCGTCGCCCCAAAACTGCTATCCGCCCGCAGCAGATAACCGACCCGTACCGCGGTTTCGCGGCGACCATTGATCGGCCACCGTGTTGGCGCGGCGGTTCGCGCCGGAGGAGGCGGAAGCGGTGCTGTACCAAGGCGCGATTTTCTAGGGTTTGCAATGGAGCTTCTACCTCCCCCTTGTGGGGAGGTTGGACCGCAGGTCCGGGTGGGGGGCTGGCGCTGACCGCCCAGGAACGCAGCCCTCTTGGGCCCTCAGTTGAACCACAGCGCAAACGTCAGGAAGCCACCGCCGCCGAACTCGCTCTGGATCTGGTCGAAATCGTCGCTGGTCAGGATCCTGCCGCTTTCGAGATAGGGCGCGATGGCCGGGCCGGTGATCGACAGCACCAGGTCGAAGGGTTTCGGCTCGTCGAAGAAGCGCTTCATGTTGATGCCCTTGCCGGTGATGCGGAAATGCGGCAGCAGCACGCGGCCTTCGAGCAGGTCCTCGGCCATGGTCAAGGTGGCGAGCCAGGCCGCGACCTGCTGCTCTCCGACTTCGAGGCCGGTGAGCGGGTTTTCGCCCTTCTGTTGCGGTCCCGGCAGCCATTCGCGGTCATTGTCGGTCTCGGCGCGGATCGCCTTCCAGTCCTCGCGCGACAGCCGGATCATCTCCAGCAGGTGACGGCGCGCCGCCTGCCGCCGCTCGGGCTCGACCACCGGCCAGTTGACAAGATGCACCAGCGAGATGAAATCGGCGATGCGCCATTCCGAGGAGAAGATGCTGCTGCCCATGTCGCCAGCCGGCGGAACGAGGATGTCCTGCAACGGCAGTTTTGCGCGCGGGAAGAGCATGTGGAAGGAACCGTCGAACGTGCTCCTGAAATCATGCGCCAGCCAGAAATCGGCCTGCGCCATCAGGAACTCGGCATAGCCCTGCAGCCAATAACCGTCGGCGCGGTCGAAGCGGAAGGTGAGCGCAGGCGCGGCATCGTCGGGCGCCACGCCGCGCGACAGCGAGGCCATTATGGCGGCAATGCTTTCGTCCGGCGCGATCGTGCCGTCCTCGTCGAGGTCGATGCCGACCTGGGTGAGGTCGATGACAATGCCGATATCGGCATCGGCAGGCACCGAGCCCAGCGTGGCTGCGGATTTCTCGAGCCGGTTGCGGAAGGCGACCAATATGGCGCGGAACTGTTCGTAGGTCAGCGGTTCGGGGTTCGGGTTTTCCGGCACAGGCAGCCGCATCAGCGGCAGCATGAAGGATCGCGGGCTCTCGAAGCCGTGGCGGTGCAGACCGCTGGCCAGCAATTCCAGCGCGGTGAAGAATTCGCCGGCGCCGGCGGCATAGGCGGATGCCGGGTCGGTGGATGCGGCTGCCTCCAGCGTCGAGAGCGCCGTGTCGCGCGCGACCACGGTTTTGGCCTCGAACAGAGCGGCCGCGGTTTCGGGCATGGCGGCCTGCGCCGAAGACATCGGCAGAACCAGAGCAAGTGCCAATGCCAGCAGACTTGCCAGTGGTGTCATTTTCCCCCTCCCATGCGCGTCGTGCCGGCAATCATACACGCATTTGCAATGCCGCGTCTGCCGGCCCTGACGCATGATTGTCATTGGCTGGCTTCAACGCGCCCGGCGGACGGTCTACACAGGGCAAACGATTGGACATCGCGTGTCGAACTATCCGCTCTCCTACAAACTGTCGTGGCTGCCGCGATTCCTGAAACCGTCGCTGGCCGGCGACGCACAGGGCTTCGCGGCGATGGCCGGGACAATCATGGATCCGGCACCGAGGCAGACGGTGCGGCTCGCCTTCGTCGGTGACATTTCGGCGGTGGCCAACCGCAGCGCGCCCGACTGTGATCCGGTGATCAAAACGCTGCTTGGCGCGGCCGACCTGGTGATCGGCAATTGCGAAAGCCCGATCGTGGACAAGCCAAGCGCCGTGCTCGGCACCAGGCTCGGCACCCATCACGCGATGAGCGAGCGCTTTCTCGGCGACGCGTTGGCGGCAGTCGGCATCTCGCGTGAAAGACTGGTGCTGTCGCTGGCCAACAACCATGTGCTCGACCAGGGCGTCGCCGGTTTCGATGAGACCGTGGCGGCGCTGAAGCGGCTCGGTATCGGCACTATTGGCCTCGCCGGCAACGGCCCGGTACAGCCTGTCGAAGTCGGACCGCTGACTGTCGGGTTCGCCGCCTTCACGTTGTGGCGCAATGCGGGCGAGGACCTGTTCGCCGGCCGCGTTTCGATGGAAAGCGATATTGCCCGCCGACGAGGTGACGGGTTCGATCTCCTCTGCGCCGTGCCGCATTGGGATTGGGAGTTCCGCCACTTTCCGCGCGCCGAAACGCGGAGACTGGCGAGGCGCCTGGCAGGGCAGGGCGTCGGGCTGATCGTCGGCCACCACGCCCATGTCGTGCAGCCGGTGGAGCGGATCGGCAATACGATCGTCGCCTATGGACTTGGCGATTTCCTCGGAACCGCCCTTGTCCGCCAGCCTTGGCCGGGACGCATTGGCGGGATCCTTGTCGCCGATATCAGCGCCGATGCGGAAACGCGGGGGTCTGTCGTTTCCTACCGAATGCATCCGTTTGTGCGGCTGCGCGCCGGGGATCATGAGCGGCTGGCGCCGGTGGAGGGATTGGAGGGCCGCATGCGTGACAAGGTGGAGAGGCGGTTGAGCGCGGTCTTTCCGTAACCACAGGTGGTGGACATTGGCCAAAATCGCCATGTCGGCGCTTTTCCAAGCGCTGATGATTGGCGAAATGAGGGGCGGCGCAAGCATCTGTTGAAGAGGCGCCACAGTCGATACTTCAGACAAAACCGGCTATCATGAACCGGTCCAGGCAAGCGGGGGTGGCGGTGGAAACAGCGGATTTCATGCCCGGCGACGCCGTGGTTGCCGGCATCCGGAAAAACATCGAGGCTTATGAAGCGGCGCGGGCCTCCGTGGTGCGGCAGGTACGCTGGCGGGTGCCGCTGTTCGTCGGTTTGGTGCTGGCGACGGTGGTGCTGATCGCCTGGCTGTTCAACAAGGTCGCCGATCCCAACGAGCAATGGTTCTCGACGCCGCATGTGTTCCTCTATGTCGTCGGTTTCGCAGCTTCGATCCTGCTTTATTTCCAGGCGATGAAGCCGGCGACGCGGCTGCAGCAATCATTTCGCAAAACACTGCTGCCCATCATCTTCGGCTTCATCCGCGACGTGCGCTACGCGCATGGCGGGCGGCCAAATTCCTTCGACCGGCTGCCGCGCGAGGCGGTCGGGCCGTTCAACCGGCAGTCGTTCGACGATGTCGTTTCCGGCCGCTACGAAGAGTTTTCGTTCGAGCTCTACGAAGCGGAACTGCGGGAAGGGACAGGCAAGGGCTCATCGACGGCTTTCAAAGGCGTGATCGTCGCCTTCGAAGCCATCGAACCGTTGCCGGGAATCCTGGTGGCGACGCGGCGGACCAATGCCGTCGTCGGCTTCTTCCGTGGCATGTTCGCCAGCAAGATGCAGGAACTGTCATCCGGCGTGCCGGAACTCGATGCCGCCTATGAGTTCCGCACCGACAATGCCGAGGCGGCGCAGCCATTGGTGAGCGGCCGGTTGGCGCAAGCGCTGAAATGGCTGGGCGAAACCTGGCCGGAGGAACCGGCGCGCGTGGCCCTCAACGGCAGCGACGGTTTTCTGCTCCTGCCGCAGGCGAAGAATTTCTTCGAATTGCCCGCCATTTCGGTGCCACTGGACTACCAGACCCATGTCGCGCCGATGATATCGGATATGGGCGCGATGCTGGCGACGGCAGCGCTGGTGCGCAAGATCGGCGCCAGGGACGAAGCGGCTTGATCAGCCGGCGTTCCCGTCAGCAATCGAAGCCGTACTTTTCGCGCATGTTGTCCGCCTCTTCTTTCGACATTCGCTTGAACATCACGCAGATCGTGAAGCTGCCGACCTGATGGCCGTCCCGCGTATATCCCCAGTCGGAAATGTCGTCCCTGGTGAATTCTATGTTTTGGCCGAGCACGACGTTGTGCACTGCCTCCGGCTCATTGGCCAATATGCCGACAAACCCTGTCCCGGCACGGCGGAACGGTATGACCCAGAAGTGCTCGGTGACATGCCCATCCCGCACCTTGACCTTCAACTTGAACCTACCTGTGCCGGAGGGAGGCATTTCGGACAGTGCCAGGAATTCATCGAGGCCGGCGAGCGCCTGCGCGGTCGCCGCCGCCATGTCGGGATCGCCCGGAGCGAAGATGATCCCCTTGTCGTCACCCGGATCCACGCCTTGCGCGCCGACCGATCCCGGAGCAAGCGCCAGCATCAAGGCTGCCGCAGTTCGAACCGCTGGTTTCATGGAAGGCCCCCCTTCATCGTTGCGGTCGACACAATGCTGCATCCCCATCCGGTTTGCAACCTTTGCGCGAGTCTTGTCTCTTCAGGTCCAAGGTGGCGGCGACCGTTGATGACAGACCGGGATGGTGACGCCGGTGAAGAAAGTTTCGTCCCTACAGCTTGCTCGGCACCAGGCCAGCCAGCCAGTTGGCTGACCGCTTGGCCACGTCGGCGGTCGCCGATACAGCGCGGCCAAGATCGGTCTTGACGACGGCATAGCCGTTTTTCGTACGATAGAGCACGCCGGTGCCGCCATCGACCACCTGTTCATAGGCGACCGGCCGCGCGGCCGCCGCTTCCATCGCCGTCGTCGGCGAGCCGACCGGGACCGTCGGCCTGTGGCTCAGCTCGGGCGGCAGCGTCGGTTCAACGGCGCGGCTGGCGGGCCTCAGCTCCGGGCGCGAAGCGGTCGCGGCCAGTTGCGAGGAGGACGCGGAACCTTTCGCGCGGCAGATGCCAGAGACGAGCGGATAGTTGAAATTGCGCTCGTGCAGCATCTGGCTCTTCATCGCCGCTTCGCACTCGGCGATGGTCGACCACTTGGCCGGCGTCTCGCCGATATATTCGCAAAGCTTGGCGTCGCAGTCGCAGCCGACGATGGTCATGGCGACAAGGGCGGTCTTGATCACGGTCTCGTCCCCTCGATGTGCCCCTCGGCAGCCCATTCAGGTGCATGTCGCTGTCCAAACCGGTCCCTGAGCGGAGCCCGCGGGCACGCTTTGGGCGACATGCGACAGTCCATCGCGCGCGAACAAGGCGGGATTTGGCCGCGATTGTGAAATGAGCGTGGCGGGGCGCTCGACACGGCCGTTCTCCGCGCAGCGTGGCCGAAAGGCCTCAGTAGTCGTAGACGTGCTCCAGCCTGGCGCCTGACTTGATCAGCGCCGGCAATACCAGATGCAGCCTGGGTACGGCTACGACCATGCCGGTGCGGCGTGTCGATGGATCGGCCGGCAGCGGATAGCTGAACAGGATGCGCATGCCTTCGGGGACGGCGATCGAATCCGTGGAGAGCACGGTGATCATGATCTCGTCGTTGCCGCCGATCTCGACGAATGAGACGCCCTTGTCGATCAGGCGCGGAATCATGTCGGTGAACATCTGGTAGCGCTTGGTGACGAAAACGGTGCCGTCGGGGCCGTAGTCGCGTTCGAGCAAGGTGTCGGCTTCGTTGCGCGTCGCTTCGCCGACCGGTCCCTTGGCCCAGACGTGGATGTCGAGCAAGGCCGGATCGGACGTTGCCGCGAGTGCCTGCCTGATCAGGCTGGCATAGAACTGCTTGATCGTGTCGGCGAGGCCGAAGGCAAGCTTTCGTTCGCTGGAGCGCACGGCGCTGTCGCCCGGCGCCGGCTGGACCGCGAAAAGCCCGGCGCGCTTCTCGGCATAGGGAAACTGGTACCACGGCCCCTGGTCGAGGAAGGCGGCGTATTCGGCCGCCAACTTGCCCTGGTAGATGTCAGTCGCCGTGCGCCTGCCCGCAATCGCCTCGGTGATGCGGCCGACCGTGTTTTCATAAGCCCATTGCACGGCATGCTCGATCGTGTGGCTGGTGCCGATGACGACCGGCATCTGGTGGTTGGCGTAGTTGAACTTGTAGGCGGAGCTGGCGCGGATCACCATGGCGTAGTCCTGCCAGAAGCGGCCGACATAGGCGAAATAGGGAAAGCCGCTCGGCTGGTCCTTGGCGACGAAGCCGGCATATTCGCGCGCGGCATAGACGATGGCCCATTCCGGGTAGGTGAGGAAGGTCGATTCCTCAGGTCGCTGGTAGCCGGGGATTTCGGCGCGCACCCTGGCGGCGAGCGCCGGCTGCGGTGCACCTTCGGCGATACCCGGCAACGGTGTCTTGTCCAGCGACGGCGTCGTCAGGAAACCGTAGGCCAGCCCGGCGATCGGGATCAAGACAATGATGACGATCAGCCAGAGGATCGTCCTGATGATACGCTTCATGAAGCGAAACAGGACCATGGCCGGTCAGGCCATGGCGGCGGCAAGCTTCTGGATCAATGTCATGAAGTATCCCCCTTCAGCGAACCCGCCAGCAAACGCAAACGGACTCTGACAGGGCGATACTAACCGATTTTGGCGCGCGGTGAAGCGGCGCCCGCAACTTCGCCGGGAAGGCGCTTGAGCGGGAAGCAAAAAGACAGTCGGCGCCGGGATTTCTCCCAGCGCCTCCCTGTCAGACCAGGACACGGTCACGGCAGCAACTCCCCTAAAGTCGTCGCACCAAGCCGGCCTTGATTTTGACGGTCCTGCCAGTCGCCGCCCGAAGGCCGCGCCCGTTCCAGACCACGCCGGTCTCCACCCTTGCGGGCTTTGCCCTGCGGCCATCGAAGGTTTTTGCCGTCCTTCATGGCAGCATCGGTCCGCCGTCGGCGTTGGCACGCTTTCCGCGGCCCCGTAGGTCTCGGCTTCCGTCCCTCGAAGCAGGCGAGCCTGCTCTCGCTTCGGGCCGTACGGGCCTCAGGAAATCCGCCTTTCACTTTCGCCTTTCGGCTGGGCGATCGGTAGCCGCCTGAGATGGGTTGAACTTACGCCGGCCAAGGGTGCTGGGGAATGCCCGCGGGCCTGTGGATAGCGGGATTATCGGGGACCATTGCCAGATGCCTCGGAATTTCACGCTCCAAGGCCTTACACAGCCTGCCCTGCTTTTTTCGGCACGCGAACCGAGAGCGCCTATTGCTCCGCCAACGGGCGCGGGCTTCAATGCCGGCAAAGGGTCGGGCAGTGCGTGCCTGGCGCCTTGCGGGGAGGGATGCGCATTGAAGGTCGGGGTGGTGCTCAATCCGATTGCCGGCGGCGGCTGGCTGAAACGGCACTGGTCGGAGGTCGCCGCTTCGTTGAAAACTCACTTCGGCGATTTCGAACTGCGCGAAACGCAGGCCGAAGGCGATGCCGAAAGGCTGGCGCTCGACCTCGCGGCAAACGGGTTCGACCTGGTGATCGCGGCCGGTGGCGACGGCACGGCCAGCGAGGTGGCCGACGGCCTGTTGCAGGCGTCCAAGGAAAACGGCCGCGCGCCCGAACTCGGTCTGCTGCCGTGCGGCACGGGTATCGATTTCGCGCGCGGGCTCGGCCTGCCGAAGGAGGTGGACGCGACGCTGAAGCGGATCGCCGGGGCCAAGGGCAGGGCGGTCGATGCAGGGCGCATCTGCTATATCGACGACCATGGCGCGCTGGCCAGCCGGCACTTCGTCAACATTGCGAGCCTGGGGCTCTCGGGCACTACCGATCGCGCCGTCAACGCCGACAAGCGCAAGGGCAAGGTTGCGGCCAAGATGTTGTTCCTGTGTCGCACCGTGGTCGAATTCGCCCGCTACCGGTTCCAGGATGTAACGATTTCAGTCGATGACGGCGCGCCGGTCGAGGCGCGCATGGCGCTGGTCGCGGTGGCCAATGGCAAATTCTTCGGCGGCGGCATGA
Organism: Mesorhizobium sp. B2-2-4; assembly: GCF_006442375.1. Classification (NCBI taxonomy): domain Bacteria; kingdom Pseudomonadati; phylum Pseudomonadota; class Alphaproteobacteria; order Hyphomicrobiales; family Phyllobacteriaceae; genus Mesorhizobium; species Mesorhizobium sp. B2-2-4. Next base: position 178,067 of record NZ_VFWB01000008.1, read on the forward strand.
TGATCGCGCCGGACGCCGAACTGACCGACGGCCAATTCGACATCGTCATCCTGCGCGCGGCCAGCAAGCTGAAGCTGATCTGGGATATCCGCCTGCTCTATGGCGGCAGGCATCGCAACCATCCGGCCATCACCATCCTGCGCGGCAAGAAAGTGGTTGTCGAACCGCTCGGCGACGTGGAAAAGAACGGCGCGCTGGTCGACATCGACGGCGAGTCGCCCGGGCGCATACCAGCGACCTTCGAGATCCTGCCCGGCGCTCTGACGCTCAGATATTGAATCAAGACGTTGCGGCTTTGATTCAGGTCGCTCCGGTCCTGATTCCAGATGAGCGCTCAACCTTTTGAAACCGCTTCAAGTTTCCCGGATTCAGATTTCCAGTTTGGACGGAAAACCGGGCGTGCGCAGGTCGGCGCCGACAGCGTCCTCGATCAATTTGACGATCTGGGTCGACCAGGCGCCGCCGCCGTAAGCCGCCTTGCCCTGCTCGAAAATCGCATTGACGCGCGATGCCAGTTCCACCGGCACACCGAAATCCCGACCCATGCCCAGCGCGAAGCCGAGGTCCTTCAGCGCCAGGTCCATGGTGAAGCCGATGTCGTAGGAGCCGTTCAGGATGAGTTGGCTTTCGGTTTCGTGGACGAAGCTGTTGCCGGAGGAGGCAACGATGGCGTGATAGGCTTGGGCGAGGTCGAGCCCGCCTTGCCTAGCCAGCATCAGCGCCTCACCGGCGGCGACGAGATGGATGAAGGCCAGCATGTTGGTGATGACCTTGATCACCGCCGCCGAGCCGATCGGGCCCATCAGGAACGACTTCGCGCACATCGCATCGATGGCAGGGCGATGACGCTCGTAGAGGGCGGCATCGCCACCGACCAGCGCGGTGATTTTCCCGGCCGCCGCCAGATGCACGCCACCGGTGACCGGGCATTCCAAGGTCTCGATTCCCCTGGCCGAGGCGAGGCCCGCGAGGCGCACGATCTCGTCGCGGCCATTGGTCGACATCTCAATCCAGGTGCCGCCGGCGGGGAGGCCGTTGAGCAGTCCAACAGGCCCGGCGAGAACCGCCTCGCTGGCCTTCGGCGATGGCAGGCAAGTTATGGCATTGCCCGCCCGCTCAGCCGCCTCGGCGGGGCTGCCGGCAGCAATAGCGCCGAGCGCCACGAGGCGCTGGACGGCGGTGGGCTCCCGGTCGAACACGGTGACGGCAAAACCGTTGCGCACCAGGCTGGCGGCAAGTTTGCCGCCGAGATGGCCAAGGCCGATGAAGGCGTAGCGTTCGCTCACGGCACCAGCGGCGTTTGCATCATCTGCAAATGCAGGTCCTTGCCGGTGTAGGGGTGAGCGTCGCAGACGTCTTCGTTGAGTTCGACGCCGAGGCCAGGTTCCTTCGACGGGATGACGTTGCCGTCCTGCCACTCGATCTTCTTCTTGAGCAACGTGGCGTGGAAACCGTCCCACTGCTTCAGCGATTCCAGGATCAGGAAGTTGGGCAGCGTCACCGCCAGCTGGATGTTGGCGGCGCCGACGATCGGTCCGCAATAACAATGCGGTGCGATCTGGATGTGGTAGGCCTCGGCCATGGCGGCGATCTTCTTGGTTTCGAGAATGCCGCCGGAGCGGCCGAGGTCCGGCTGCAATATGGTCGCGGCGCGGTTCTCGATGACGCGGGCGAATTCGAACTTGGTCGTCAGCCGTTCGCCGGTGGCGATCGGGATGGAAGTCGCGCGGGCGACCTGCGCCATGACTTCGGGCATATCGGGCGGCACCGGCTCCTCGAACCACAAGGGGTCATAGGGCTCGATGGCACGGGCAAGGCGCAGGGCGCCGGAGGCGGTGAACTGGCCGTGCGTGCCGAACAATATGTCGGCACGCGTGCCGACCGCCTCGCGGATCGCCTTGATCATGCGGGTCGAGACGTCGATGTCGAGCAGGCGCGGCTGGTGGCCGTCAAAGGCGGTGTAGGGACCGGCCGGGTCGAGCTTGACGGCATTGAAGCCCTGCTCGACATATTCGAGCGCGCAGGCCGCCGCCATTTCGGGGTCGTTGTAGACATTCCTGCCGTCCGGGGCGTCCTCGGAATGGACGCTGCCGGTATGCGGATAGAGGTAAGTGTAGGAGCGCAGCGTCTCGTGCACCTGGCCCCCGAGCAGCTTGTAGACGGGTTTGTCCGCTTCCTTGCCAATAATGTCCCAGCAGGCCATTTCCAGCGCCGAGAAGCAGCCCATGCCGGACACGTCGGGGCGCTGCGTGAAGCCGGAGGAATAGGCGCGGCGAAAGAAATTCTCGATGTCATGCGGATCGCGGCCGACGAGATAGCGCTCGGCCATGTCCTCGACCATTCTGGCCGTGACATGGGCGGAGAAGGTGGCGTTGTAGGCTTCGCCATATCCGACCACGCCGCCATCGGTGACGAGCTTGACGAAGATGAAATACTTGCCGCCGATGCCGGGCGGCGGATTGCCGACAACCCAGGTCTTGACGTCGGTGATCTTCATTCTTGGTCCTCCAGAACCAGTTCGGCGCCTTTCCATCCGGTCAGGATCGAGGCGGCGTTGGTGTTGCCGGTGATGTTGTCGGGAAAGATCGAGGCGTCGATCACGCGCAAGCCTTCCAGCCCATGTACCTTGAGCCGCGGATCGACCACGGCGCGCGCGGGATCGGGTCCCATGCGGCAGGTCGAAACCGGATGATAGACGGTGCCGGAGCGTTTCCTGAAATCCGTGATCAGGTCGGCGTCCGAAGTGATTGATGGGCCTGGCAAAACCTCCTCCGCGATGATCTCGGCCATGGCCGGCATCGAGGCGATCTTGCGCACGAATTTCACCGCCGCCAGCATCTCCTCGAGATCGGCATTGGTCGAATAGGCGTTGGCGACGATCTTGGGATGGTCCAACGGATTGCTGGAGCGGATCATGATCTCGCCGCGGCTCGACGGGCGGCAGTTGGACAAGCCGATCGAGAAGCCCGGCCAGGGGTCGGGAGTCAAAATCGGGCGCTCGCCGCTCTTCGGGATCACCGTCGAAAACGCCTGGAAGTAGAGCTGCATGTTGGGGCGCGAAAAGGCGGGGTCGGTGCGGAAGAAGCCACCGCCATGGTTCATCGACAGCGACAGCGGGCCGGAGCGGGTGAGAATGTACTGCATGCCGACCATGAGCTTGCCCCACCAGGGACGCAGTATCTGGTTCAGCGTCGGCAGCCTGCCCTTGAAGGTGTAGTTGATGCCGACATGGTCCTGCAGATTGGCGCCGACATTCTCGTTGGCGTGAATGACCGGGATGCCAAACCCGTTGAGCAGCGCCGCCGGGCCAATGCCGGAGAGCTGCAAAAGCTGCGGCGAGTTGATCGAGCCGGCGGACAGGGTGATTTCGCGGCCGGCGCGGGCCGTCTTCGTCTGGCCCTTCTGCAGATATTCGATGCCGACCGCACGCTTGCCTTCGAAAAGGATGCGGCTTGCCAGCGCGTTGGTCTCGACACGGACGTTTGCGCGCTTCATCGCCGGGCGCAGGAAGGCGCGCGCGGCCGACATGCGGCGGCCGTTGCGGGTCGAGATCTGGTAGACGCCGACGCCTTCCTGGGCAGCGCCATTGAAATCGGAGTTGAACGGCAGTCCGGCCTGCTGGCCGGCGGCGAGGTAGCGCTTCGTCAGCGGGTGGACGGCATCAGACGTATCGCTGATGTGCAGCGGGCCACCTCTGCCACGCCATCTATCGGCCCCGGCTTCATTGTCCTCCAGCGCCTTGAAGGCCGGCAGCAGGTCGTCATAGCCCCAGCCGGGATTGCCCGCGTCGCGCCAGTCGTCGAAATCCTCGCGCGCGCCGCGGATCCACACCATGGCGTTGATCGAGCTGGACCCGCCAAGCAACTTGCCGCGCGGCCAGTGGTCGACATTGCCGCCAAGACCGGGATCCGGCTCGGTCTTGTAGTTCCAGTTGACCGTGGGATCGAAGAAGGTCTTGCCGTAGCCGAGCGGCATCTGCACGTAGAAGCGGCGGTCGCTGCCGCCGGCTTCGAGCACAAGCACCGAAAAGCGGCCCGAGGCCGACAATTTATCGGCGAGCACCGAACCGGCCGAGCCGGAGCCGACGATGATGAAGTCGTAGGTCTGCATGATGGGTATGGCCGGCTCCGGAAATCTGGCCGCAGCCTAGACGGGGCGGGCTTGCCGCGTCGCTGGGCCTTCCGGCATGCGTTGTGAAAAAAGCGACCGCGATGCCGGATCCAGTTGCGGGGAACCCTTAACAATCCCGCTTGATACGCATGGGGTCGACAGCTTATGCGAGGACATCGGCCAATCTGCGCAAGGCAGGAGATCCCATGCGTGTCCTGTCGGATGCTTTCATTCCCGAACTGCCGGGTCACTACAAGGGCAAGGTCCGCGAGAATTACGACCTCCCGGACGGGAGGCGCATCATCATCGCCACAGACCGCCTCAGCGCCTTCGACACCATCCTGACCTCGATCCCGTTCAAGGGCGAGGTCCTGACGCAGACGGCGCGGTACTGGTTCGAGGAAACCGCCGATATCTGCCCGAACCATGTTCTCGAATATCCCGACCCGAATGTCGTCGTCGGCACCAGGCTCGACATCCTGCCGGTCGAGATCGTCGTGCGCGGCTATCTGGCGGGCACCACCAGCACCTCGATCCTGACCCGCTATCGTCGCGGCGAACGGGACATGTATGGCATGCGGCTGCCGGACGGCCTGCGCGACAATGAGAAGCTGGCCGAACCGATCATCACGCCGACCAGCAAGGCCGCGCATGGCGGCCATGACGAGCCGCTGTCCAGGACCGAGATCATCGAACAGGGCCTGCTCACCCAGGCGCAGTGGGACACCGTCTCGGATTACGCCTTGAACCTGTTCGCCCGCGGCCAGGCGCGTGCCGCCGAACGCGGCCTGATCCTCGCCGACACGAAATACGAATTCGGCATCGACCAAAACAGGACGATCATCCTGGCCGACGAAATCCACACGCCCGACAGCAGCCGGTACTGGATCGCCGGGAGTTACGAACAGGCCCTGGCGAACGGCACTCGGCCGGAGAGTTTCGACAAGGATTTCATCCGGTCGTGGGTGACGGCGCGCTGCGATCCCTACAGGGAGCCTATTCCGGAAATCCCGGATGAGATCGTCGAACAGGCCTCCAAAGTCTATGCGCAGGCTTACGAGGCCATCACCGGCAAGACGTTCGTCCCCGAGGTTTCCGGGCATACTGTTCTCGATCGCATTCGAGCGAACCTCGAGCGCTATTTATAGAAGGCCGCGAGCCCTTGCGGGGGGACTCGAAATGAAGGTCCGAGCCGTGGATCGCGATCGTCTCGCGTTGACGCGTTGGCGCCTTGACGATACGGGATCAGGGCAGTCAATCTCTGGGGATAACTCGCATGGTGCATTACGCGGACGGGCGGCCGATCGGCGATCTGACGCTGCGCACGCTGGCCATGCCTTCGGACGCCAATGCCGCCGGCGACATTTTCGGCGGCTGGGTGATGGCGCAGATGGACCTGGCCTGCGGCATCCGCGCCGCCGAGCGCGCCAAGGGCCGCGTGGTGACGGCGGCGGTCAAGGAGATGTCCTTCGCCAAGCCGATGAAGATCGGCGACACGCTGTGCATCTACACCCATGTCGAGCGCGTCGGACGCACCTCGATCACGCTCAAGGTCGAGGCCTGGGCGCAGCGCTATCTCTCCGACCTGATGGAAAAGGTCACGCACGCCGATTTCGTCATGGTGGCGCTGGACGGCGAGGGCAAGCCGAAGGCCGTTCCAGCCGAAAACTAAAGCCTGGGAGCGCTGTGAAACTGTCTTTCAGCCCTGCGGCGGCGGTGCAGGCACGAAGACAATCAGTCAATGATTGCTGAACGACTGTAGAATTTCAGCCATGCAGGCCATCGAATTTCGCACGCGCGGCCCGCACGCGCGTGGTGTTCCTGCGCGCCCATTCGCCGAGCGCGCTGACGGGGACCAGCAGTTCATGGCCGAGTTCGGTCAGCTCGTAGTCGACGCGCGGCGGAATGGTCGGGAACACGGTGCGGGTGACGAAACCGTCACGTTCCAGCCCTCGCAAGGTGGTGGTCAGCATCTTCTGCGAGATGCCGCCGACAGCCGCGCGCAGCTCATTGAAGCGCAGCGGTCCGTCGCCGAGCTTGCCGACGACGAGCACGGTCCACTTGTCGCCGACGCGCTGCAGGATTTCCGAAACGGCACGGCAGTCTTCGGTGTTGTGCGGGTTCCTCAGTAACAAAAAGGTGCCTCCTTGCGCATGAAGTTGACAGGAACTCATATAGCCCCGGTATCCAAACGATACCAGTCTTACCTGCCCAGGAATTGCTTACCAGGAGAGCCCCTATGTCCAAACCCAAGATCGCCATCATCGTCGGTTCGACACGCGCCGCGCGCTTCGCCGACGTGCCCACCCAATGGATCGCCAAGATCGCCAAATCGCATGCCGATATCGAGGTCGATGTCGTTGACCTGCGCGATTTCCCGATGCCCTTCTTCGACGAGGTCGCATCCTCCGCCTGGGTGCCATCGACCAACGAGGTGGCGCAGCGCTGGCAGAAGAAGGTCGCCGAATATGACGGCTTCATCTTCACCGCCGCCGAGTACAATCACGGCCCGACGGCCGTGCTGAAGAACGCCATCGACTACGCCGCCAATGAATGGAACAAGAAGCCGGCCGGCTTCGTCGGCTATGGCAGCGTCGGCGGTGCCCGCGCTGTCGAGCAGCTGCGCCTCCACGCGGTCGAATTGCAGATGGCGCCGGTCAAGTCGGCCGTCCATATCGCCTGGGGCGATTTCCTCGCGGTGCGCCAGGGCGAGAAGAAGCTCGAGGAGATCGAGCACCTGAACCAGGCCGCGACCGCGCTCGTCAACGACGTCGCCTGGTGGGCCAAGGCGCTCAAGACCGCGCGCCAGGCCGACGCCATAGACGAGGAAATCAAGGCGGCCTGACCGCCTCGAAATCATCCTCCCAAGGATGTGGGGCGGCGCTTGCGCCGCCCTTTTCAATTGCGGAAGGCTGCTTGCTCGTCCCGCCCTGGCCGTGGCCGGATGACGCAGTCGGCGAGGCGATGCTTTTCGTTCAGTTCGTCGGCGTGGTGCTGGCCCCATTGGCACAGCGCCAGCAGGATGGGCTCGAGGCTGAGGCCGAGCGGCGTGGCGGAATATTCGACGCGCGACGGAACTTCGGCGAAGATTTCGCGGCTGACGAGACCGTGCTCCTCCATTTCGCGGAGCTGCTGGATCAGCACTTTCTGGGTGATGCCCGGCATCAGCGCCTTGAGTGCGGTCAGCCGCCTTGGGCCGTCGAAGAGATGGTAGAGGATGACCGCCTTCCAGCGCCCTGCGATCACTTTCAGGGCACGCTCCGCCGGCAGCAACGGCAGTCTCTTGGTTATTCCGGCCATGGTCACCACCTGGTCAGCAGGGGACAAATGAGTGTGTAGTCGAGGCCCCGCAGATAGTGGCAAACCGCGGCCGATGCCATAGCGATCGGAGTTTGCCATGAAAGCCGTACAATTCAGCCGTTTCGGCGGCCCCCAGGTGCTGGAGATTGTCGACCTGCCGACACCGGAGCCGCAGGCCGGCGAGGTGCTGATCCGCGTTCATGCCGCCGGCATCAACTTCTTCGAGGTGCTGATGCGCGCGGATCGTTATGCGGTCACGCCACAATTGCCGATGGTTCCCGGCGTCGAGGCGGCGGGGGTCGTGGAGGCCGTCGGGCAAGGGGCGGACGATACGCTGATCGGGACCCGGATCGCGGCGCCCTTGTTTGCCTCGACACGCTCTTTTGGCGGCTATGCCGAGCATGTGACGATCGACGCACGCTTGGCCGTTCCCTTGCCGGATCCGCTTTCGTTCGAGGAGGCGACGGCGTTGATGGTGCAGGGGCTGACCGCCTTTCATCTGTTGCGGCAAAGTCCGCCGCCGAACAGGACGGTTTTGGTTCCCGCCGCCGCGGGCGGGGTCGGTTCGCTGCTCGTCCAGTTGGCGAAGCGCCAAGGCGCGCGCCGGGTCATTGGGCTCGCCGGCGGCAAGGCCAAGCTCGACGTCGCCATGTCGCACGGTGCCGACATCGCCATCGATCGTCATTCCGGAGACTGGGTGGCCGAAACCAGAGACGCCGCGCAGGGTGGTCTCGATACGATCTATGACACCGTCGGCGGAGCGATGACCGGGGACTTCCTCGATATCCTGGCGCCCGGTGGCGAGCTCGTGTTTGCAGCACTTGGCCGCTATGCGCTTGGCGTTGCCCGGCTTGAGGCGATGATCGGCAGGAATCAGTCGTTGAAGGGCTTCGCGCTGCTCCCGCTGCTGTCCCCTGGAGTGCTGAGAGCGAGCCTTTCGGAGCTTTTCGATCTGGCTGCCAGCGGCGACATTGTCGTCACGACTGGCGGGCGCTTTCCGCTCGACCAAGCCGGCGAGGCGCATCGCCTGCTCGAAGAGCACCGCTCGATCGGCAAGGTCGTGCTGATGCCCTAGCGTCGGGCTGCCGCGCAATCCGCTGGGGATGGAAATAGCCTTCGGCCCAAAATCGTGCGTGTCAAACGCCGGCGACGGCGAAAAGCCACGCCAGGATATCGAACAACAAAAGAACCAGCGCGATCTGCAATGCTACCCGAAGCCGCTGGATGATGCGCCAGTTGCTGGCCATGTCGGCCTTGATGCGAAGGGCAAGCGCGCGCTGCATGGCCGATATCTTCAGCGGCCTGTCGCCATCGACATAGTGATGGAGCAGCTCTTCCGGATCGAAGCGGAACGTGTATTTGTGATAGGGCCAAAGCAGGAAGACGATCAGTCCGCCGATGCCGAACAGCAGGGCCACTGCGATCCAATCCCAGAGCCCGAGCCCGTCGGAAAGCGCCCTTGCGCCAAGCAACGAGTTTACAAACGCGGTGGCGAAGATGAGGCTGCCCGCGCGCGTGTTCATGTTCTCGACGAGATTCTGCTGATGATTGAGGCCTCGCACCGCCTCCTGATAGATAAATGCCAGGCGAGGATCGTCGTCGGCAGGATCGCTTGCGACTGCCGTGTTGCTGTCTCCGGCGCCGGTACGTTCAGTCATGAGAATGCTCTATGCCGCATCGGTGATGCGTCACCTTAGCTCAAAATCCCTTGGCGCTAAAACGTGCCGGAGCATCAGTGGCGAGGTGAAACCACTTGGCGTCGCAGAAAAGCCGAACCAGGCGGGAAACGCCATGCACGTTTCCTGGAGTTGTTCTAGCCACCCCATGAAAGCGCGAAGCGCCGATCATTGTAGTCTTTGAGATATCGGGAGTGGATCGGCGCGGCGAGATGCCGGGATTTCATGTAGACATATGCCGAGACAGGCGGCCCGCCATCGACAGGCTCTGCTTCGATCAGCACGCGCAAATTTCCGGGCTTGCCAACGGATTCGATCCTGTCGAGGTTTGCCAAGGCGCGATCGTCCACGGCGTAGAGTTCGCCGCCGACCTGGAAGCCGACGCCTGGTTCATTGAACATCATCGGAGCGAAGCGAGGTCCAGCGAAGGGGAAAGCCTTTCTTCAAGGTACCAAACACGAAGAGTTTCCGCATCATGCGCGGGGAACGCCGGCCAAGCTTGGCAGTTCATCTGTTTTCATCGGCGTTCGGGGCAGCGGAAGTGAGCAAGACAGCGGATTCAGCATCGTATCCGGGCTGAGGCGTGGAGCTGTGAAGGTTGCTTTCGCGCGATGCCGGACCGATACGGGTTGGCCCTCCATATGGGCGGAGCTGCCATCTGGCTCGGCCGTTCTGCCCTGATATATCCGGCCGCGATCCATCACATGAGCAAAGCCCCGTGAAGTCATCCAGCCTGGCAGGCGTCGTTTCCCCCATGATCCCGGTGCTGGTGTGCGCGCTCGGCATCTTCCTTCTGTCGGGGATGGATGCAGCGATGAAGGTTCTGGTCATTGCCGTGGGCGTCTACAACACGGTGCTATGGCGCAGCATGCTGGCAACCGTGGTCGCGGGCGCCGGCTGGTCGGCAGGGTCGCGTTCATTTCCCGCCCTTTCCGTGTTGAGGCTGCATGCGCTGCGTGCCGTTGTTGTCGGCATTGTCTTGCTGTCGTTCTTCTGGGGGCTTGCCAGGCTGCCGCTGGCGGAGGCGATCGGCCTCAGTTTCGTGGCGCCGCTGTTTGCGCTCCTGCTGGCCGCACTGTTGCTGGGCGAACGGATACAGCGACAGGCGATCTGGGCATCGCTGGCCGGCATTGCCGGCGTCGCAATCATAATAGCCGGACAGTTCGGGCATGCGACCTATGCCGAGGATGCCCTGCTCGGCACGGCCGCCGTGCTGGTATCGACGGTGTTCTACGCCTACAATCTGATCCTCGCGCGGCAACAGGCGCTGCTGGCCAAGCCGATCGAAATCATGCTGTTCCAGAACCTTTGCGTTGCCGTCATCCTCGGTCTCGCGGCACCCTGGCTTGCCATTGCGCTGCCAAGCGAGCTCTGGCTTCCTCTCGCCGGGGTGACGGCGCTTTCGCTCGCCGGCCAATTCCTGATGAGCTGGGCCTACGCGCGCGCCGAAGCGCAATATCTGATCCCGACCGAATACTCCGCCTTCATCTGGGCGATTGCGCTTGGGTGGTTCTTCTTCGACGAGGCGGTGACCTGGACCACGCTGGCGGGAGCGGGCCTCATCGTGGCCAGTTGCCTGATCGCCTCGCGCTCGAACCCGAAGCTTTCCGAACCGATCGAAGCCGCGGTTTGACGGTGTTCCCCTGCGACAAATAGCAGGCACTGCGCCGCCGGCCCGAGGCCTGTTCCCTCGCTCGATGCGCCAGCCCTCGAATTCGCCCATCGCTCCAGAGCGGCAATGTTACGGCCCGCCAGAAAGCCGGAATCGCTTTTTTGTGACCTACGTCAGGCGTAGCAGCAAGTATATCGCCGTTTTCTCGGTATAAGCGAAAATTTTATTAAAAGTTTTACTGACTTCATTACGATTTATAGACCATTTCTTGGCCTCTAGTGCTTTCGTTTCGAAAAATGTCACCCAACAGTCGATGTAATGCTGAACTGTGTGGCAAGCTCCTGGAACGACATCGTGCATGGCAACGTTGCTCCGTAAGCGGTTGCCGTTTCGAATGACCTGAACAGGCGCGAGGAAAGGATTTCCTGATGAGCACCGTCGTGAACGCCAAAGGCATCCCTCTCCCCTACACGGGCACGTCCACCCATTGGTTCTCGGCGACCGGATCCGGGCCGGAATTGCACGGCACCTCCGGCAACGACTCCTTCTGGGGGGACGCCAGCGTCAACGTCACCATCTATGGCGGCGCGGGCGACGACTACTATCACCTCTATTCCACCAACAACAAGGTGGTGGAGGATCCCGGGGCTGGCATCGACACGATCGACACATGGATGAGCTACAAGCTCCCCGACAATTTCGAGAATCTCGTCGTCACCGGCAACAATCGCTATGCGTTCGGAAATGCGTTGGACAACATCATCAAGGGTGGCTCGGGCCATCAGACGCTGGATGGCGGTCAGGGCAACGACGTGCTGATCGGCGGCAGCGGCGCCGACACTTTCATCATCACCAAGGGCAATGGAAGCGACCTGATCACCGATTTCGGCGCGGACGACACGGTCCGCCTCAATGGCTACGACTTCATGTCTTTCGACGACGTCAAGGCACATATGACCCAGGCAGGATCGAACCTTCTGCTGAACCTCGGATCCGACGAGGTGCTGGTGTTCAACAACACGACGGTGGACAAGCTGGCGCCCAGCCAGTTCGAACTGCCGATCGACAAGTCCGGAATGACGCTGTCCTTTTCCGACGACTTCAACACGCTCAGCCTTTGGAACGGCCATAACGGCACCTGGAATTCCAACTTCTGGTGGGGAGCGCCGAACGGAAGCACGTTGAGCAGCAATGGGGAGCTGCAATGGTACATCGACGCCAATTACGGCCCGACCAGCTCAGTCCACCCGTTCAGCGTGGAAAACGGGGTGCTCACCATCACCGCGGCGCAAGCGCCCGAAGACATCAAGCCACTGATCAACAATTACGAATACACCTCGGGCATCCTGACGACCCACGAAAGCTTCTCGCAAACCTACGGCTATTTCGAAATGCGGGCGGACCTGCCCGAAACGGCCGGAGCCTGGCCGGCCTTCTGGCTGCTGCCGGAAGACGGCTCGTGGCCGCCGGAACTGGACGTCCTGGAAGCGCGCGGGCAGGATCCGAACACGCTCATCATGACGGCGCACACGAACGAGACGGGACAGCACACCAAGGTCTCTTCCTCGGTGAATGTTTCGGACACCGACGGCTTCCATACCTATGGCCTGCTGTGGACACCGGATACGCTCGTCTGGACCTATGACGGCGTAAAGGTCGCCGAAGCCGCGACGCCGTCCGACATGCACACGCCCATGTACATGCTGGCCGATCTCGCCGTCGGCGGTTTTGCCGGCGCGCCTCCCGACCATCTCGCCACGCCGGCGGAGATGAAGATCGACTATATCCGCGCCTATACGCTGGATGACCTGCAGCACCACCCCCTGGACGTCGCGGGCGACCACTCGGTCTGAGCGCCGATGTCTCGGGACATGAGCCGCCAAGGGAGCGCGGGAACGATGGGACAGTCAGGTCTGCGGGCGGTCTTGTGGCGCGCCATCGCCGATGTCGGCGTTTTCTCGTTGCTGATCAACATCCTGCTGCTGGTGATCCCGCTCTATCTGTTGCAGGTGTATGATCGGGTCCTGCCTTCCTCCAATGTCGAGACGCTTGTCTACCTGTCGGTCATCGCGGTTCTCGCGCTGGTCTTTCTGGGCTTTCTGGACGCGGTGCGCTCCATTTACACGCAGCGCGTCGCGGCCAGCATCGACAGCAAGCTCGGGGCGGAGACGTTCGCCGCTTCGCTTGGCGCCGACCACGCCTCCGCAGGCCTGTCGCCATTGCGCGATCTCGCCTCGGTATGCGCCTTCATCAGGTCGCGCGGCGTGGCGGTCCTGTTCGACCTGCCGTTTGCTCCGTTCTTCCTCGGACTGCTCTACCTGATCCATCCCGTCCTGTTCTGGCTCACCCTGGCTGGCGTGGCGATGCTGCTTGCACTGGTCTTGGCAACCCAGCTTGCCATCGGCAGGAACGGCGCCTTGTTTTCACGACGTTCGGCGGTCGCCAGCCAGTCGGAGCAGGCCTTTGCCCGCAACGCGGAGACGCTGCGCGCCATGGGCATGGTCCAGAACGCCGCGCGGGCGTGGGGAAAGCACGTCGCCGAAGCGCTGATCGTTCACGACCGCGCGTCGACGGCCAATGCGATCTTCAGCGGAACGTCGCGGGCCGTGCGGATGATGCTGCAGCTGGCGATACTGGGCGTGGGTGCATGGCTTGTCCTGCAAGGCAAGATGACGGCCGGGATGATCTTCGCGTCTTCCCTGGTATCGTCGCGCGCGCTGCAGCCGCTCGACCAACTGATCGGCTCGTGGCGGCAGATCGTCGACGCCAGGCGATCGTGGAAACGGCTGGAGGCGACCCTTTCGGCACGTCCGTCCGCGGTGCAAAAACTGGCCTTGCCTGATCCGTCAGGCGCGATTTCGGCGCAGGATCTGATCTACGTCGCGCCGAATACGCCCGGCGGTCCGCCCATCGTCAAGAGGCTGAATTTCCACATCGGGGCCGGCGAGGCGGTGGCGATCGTCGGCCCGAGCGGAGCCGGCAAATCGACGCTCGCCAGATTGCTTGTCGGTGCGCTCCAACCGGTCAGCGGCTCGGTCAGGATCGACGGTGCCGATCTCAGGACCTGGGACGAAAAGCAGCTTGGAAGGCATATCGGCTATCTCGCGCAGGAGGTGGAACTGTTCCCGGGATCGATCGCGGAGAACGTCGGCCGCTTCGACCCCGACGCGGATGACGCCTCGATCGTCGAGGCGGCAAAGCGTGCCCAGGCCCATGAACTGATTTTGACGCAGCGCGACGGCTACCAGACGATGATCGGTCCGTCTGACCGGGCGCTGTCGGGCGGCGAGCGCCAAAGGATCGGGCTGGCGCGCGCCCTGCACGGCAACCCCAGAATTCTCGTTCTGGACGAGCCCAATGCCCATCTAGACGGCGCCGGCGAGGCGGCGCTCGAAGCGGTGCTCTCGGATGCGCGGTCGGCGGGGATTACCTTGATCGTGATCACGCACCGCCCTTCGATCGCAGCGGCCTGCGACCGCGTGATGCTGCTGCGCGACGGCGCGATCGAAGCCTTCGGCCCGAGCAGCGAGTTGCTGCGGCAGCCGCTCGCCGGCAATTCTTCCCGGCAGAATACGGTGGTGACGGGGTCGTTCGCCACGACCCTCCGCAGTGCCCCGCAAAACACCCGCTTTGGATCGTAGATGATGACAGTGCACAGCCTCGCCGAGGAATGCAGCCCGCGCACCGACACAGGACGCGTGGCATTGGCCGGCTATGCTGCGATAGCGGTATTTGCAGGTTGCTTCGGCTATTGGGCGGCCTATGCCCCCTTGTCCGGAGCGGTGATCACGCAAGGCACGATCTCGGCGATGGGCGGGAACATCCTCATCCAGCACCCCGAGGGCGGCATCGTCCAAGAGTTGCTGGTCCACGAAGGCGATCGCGTGCGGCAGGCGCAGGATCTGATCGTGCTGGATCCAACCGCCGCGCAGGCCGAGCTCAACCGGCTGACGAGGCAGTCGATCGCGCTCAGGGCAAGTGCGGCGCGGCTAGAGGCGGAGCGGGACGGGCTGGACAGGCTGGCGCCGATCACAACAGCGGCGCCGGCGCCGCTTCAGCACGATTTCGAAATGCTGGTTCGCGAACAGCAGAAGGAATTCGACGCCAGGCTCGCCCGGTTCCGGTCGGAACGATCCATCCTCGCGCAGCGGGTCGCCATGCATCGCCAGTCCGTGGTGGGATTGAACGCCCAGAAACAAGCCATCCAGCAGCAGGTAGACGTGGTGAAAAAGGAGCTCGGCATCAAGACCAGCCTTTTGGACAAAGGCCTGACCAACCGCACCGAATACTCCCAGCTTCTGCGCAGCGAAGCCGACCTCGTCGGCCAGGCGGGAGCGCTGGAGGCCAGTCTTGCATCGGCCAGCACCCAGATCGTCGAGGCGCAGGAGCAGACCGAGCGCTTGACCACGCAACGGGTGGAGGAGGCGCTGACGAAGTTGGACGAGGTTCGCTCCAACCTGGCCGACGTCGAGGAACAGATCAGGGCGGCCGCGGCGGTGCTGCGGCGCACGACAATCAAGGCGCCGGCAGCGGGCATCGTGGTGTCGTCGACCTACAATTCCAAGGGCAGCGTAGTTGCCCCGGGCGAAAAGATCATGGAGATCCTGCCGACGGCATCGGGATTGGTCGTCGACGCGAAGCTGCGGCCGAAGGACATCGATCAGGTGCGCGTCGGCCAGCCGGTGAAACTGCGATTGTCCGCCTTGAACACGCGGCTCACGCCCGAGGTTCCAGCCACCGTGACACAGATTTCCGCGGATCGGCTGATCGACGAGGCTACGCGTGAACCCTATTTCCGGGCGAAGCTGAAGATCGACGACCTGCCATCCCGCGTGAAGCCCGAACAGCTCTATCCCGGGACGCCGGTCGAGGCGTTCATCAGCACTGGCGACCGGACTTTCCTGGAATATCTCGCGCGGCCGATGCTCGATTCGTTCGCCCGCGCCTTCAGGGAGCAGTAGGCGCGGACGGACGGCCAATGACCGCTTGGCCCGAGGCAAAGTTGGAACAATCAGCGCACCACTTCGCGGTGGCCGCTGGGCAGGCGCGTGGCGATCAGCTTATCGATGCGGCGGCCGTCGAGATCGACCACCTCGAAACGCCAGCCTTGCGCGTCGACGCATTCGCCGGTCGCCGGCAGATGGTGCATGTGTGACAGCACATAGCCGGCGACGGTCTCGTAGTCGCGGTTTTCCGGCAGGTCGATGCCCAGCACCTCGGCCATCTCGTCGGCCTGCATATAGCCGGCAAGCAGCCATGAGCCGTCGTCGCGCTTGACGGCATTCTCCTCCTCGCCGGCTTCGAGGTCGGAACGGAAGACACCGGTGATGGCCTCCAGGATGTCGGCGGGGGTGACGATGCCTTCGAAATGGCCGTATTCGTCGTGCACCAGCGCCATCGGCACGTCGGATTCCTTCAGCGTCTGCAGCACGTCGAGCGCGTCGGCCTGATCGTGCACGATGGGCGCGGTGCGCACGTGCCGACGCGGGTCGAGCGCGCGGCCGCCCAGCAATGCCGCCAGCACATCACGTGTCTGGACGACACCGATCATGGCGTCGACGCCGCCGTCGCCGGCGGGCAAGCGCGAATGCTGCGTATCCATCAGGAGCTTGCGGGTGGTCGCATCGTCGGACTGGAGGTTGATCCAGTCGACCTCGGTGCGCGGCGTCATGACGGCGCGCACGGCGCGGTCGCCAAGCCGCATGACGCCGGCGATCATGCGGCGCTCGTCGGACTCGATGGTGCCGTGATGCTCGGCCTCGGCGACCAGCATCTTGATCTCCTCGTCGGTAACCTTCTCCTCGCTCTCGCCGCGCTGGCCGAGCAGCCAAAGCACGGCGCGGCCCGAGATATCGAGCAGGAAGACCAGCGGCGCCGAGACGGTGGCGAGGACGGTCATGGCCGGGGCGGCGCGCACGGCGACCCGCTCGGGGTCGCGCAGCGCGATCTGCTTGGGCACGAGCTCACCGATGATCAGCGAGGCATAGGTGATGATGGCCACGACGATGCCGACGCCGAGCGGATCGGCGATGTTTTCGCGGATGCCGTTCGAGGCCAGGAACTGCGCCAGCCTTTCGCCGAGCGTGGCGCCGGAAAAGGCGCCGGACAGCACGCCGACCAGGGTGATGCCGATCTGTACCGAGGACAGGAACTTGCCGGGGTTGGAGCCAAGCGCAAGCGCCCGGCCGGCGCCCTTAACCTCGCGATCGATCATTGCCTTGAGGCGGGCCGGCCGCGACGAGACGATGGCAAGCTCGGACATTGCCAGAAGGCCGTTCACGCAGATGAGGACGACCACGGTGGCGATTTCAACATATAGCATCAGGGGTCAATAGCATTGCCGTGCTGGATTGGAAAATAGTCAGCAGCCGTTTTCAGGAAGATGACAGCGCATGCGGCCCCGTCAGGTGGCATCCCAGGGCGGCGCCGAAAAATGCTCGACCAGCGCATCGACTACGACGCGGACCTTCGGCGTCACTGCTCGCGTCACCGGCCAAACGGCGTGGACGGCAATGTTTTCGACGAGGCGGTCCGACAGCACCATTTCGAGCGCACCGCTCCTGAGGCTGTCCGCCGCCAACCATGTCGGCAGGAAGGTGATGCCGCAGCCGGCAAGGGCGGCGTCGAGCATCGGCTCGCCATTGTCGAGGACCAGCCTTGCCCGCGGTGTGAACTTTCCGATTTGGCCGTCGGCGGGCCTTATGGTCCAGGGATGGGCGACGCCGTTACGGGTGTAGCCGATCAGCTTATGAGCGGCGAGCTCCTCGATCGTTCGCGGCCTGCCGTGCTCCTCGAGGTAGGCGGGGGCGGCCAATACGCACGAGCGTTGGACATAGAGCCGCCGCGCCGCGAGCGACAGGCTGTCGTCGAGCTCGCCCATGCGAACTGCCAGGTCGATGCTTTCTTCGATGAGATCGACGCGACGGTCGTTGAAGGAGATCTCCATCGCCAGATCGGGGAAGCGCTTGGAAATGTCGAACAAAACTGGGGCAACGCAGCGCTGGCCGAAGGCCGACGGCAAATCGACCCGAAGCCGGCCCGAGGGCACTTGCCGGTGCGAGGCAAGCAGCGACTGGGCGGCTTCGATTTCGGACAGCGCCCTGACGCAGGCTTCGTAATAGCTGAGGCCTTCGCTTGTCGGGCTCAGGCTGCGGGTGGTGCGATTGAGCAGACGCACGCCAAGCCGATGCTCCAGCTGTGCGATCGATTTGCCGACCGCCGATTTCGTCACGCGCAGCCGTTCTCCCGCACTGGTGAAGCTGCCGGCTTCGATCGTTTGAACGAAGGCGACAATGCCCTGCAGATCGGCGGATTCCATGGCTGTGCCCCTATTGTAGAATAATGATCTTCAATTCGTTTCCAATTATGCCGCATAGAAGCACTTTTTTCCATAGTGGAATGACGTAAAGATCTCGCCAGCAACTCAATCCGGAGCAGACGAGATGAACAGAGACATCAACAGATCCTGGCAAATGACCGGTTTTGGCCTGTCCAAGCTGCAACCGGCGCGGGGAAAGGTACCCGCACCCGGGCCTCGTGAGCTGCTGGTGCGGATCAAGACTATATCGCTGAATTACAAGGATCGAATGATCCTAGACGGGGTGCTGATCCCGGACCTCGTCTTCCCCTTCGTGCCGACATCGGATGCGGTGGGCGAGGTCGTGGCGGTCGGCGGTGGCGTCAGCCGCTTCCAGGCCGGGCAACGCGTGCTGGGCCAAGTGATCGCCGACTGGCCTGACGGCGATGCGCCGCCGGTGCTTCACCAGCACACGCTGGGATTGTCACTGCCCGGCACCTTGTCCGACTACGTGCTGCTTCACGAGGATGCCGTCGTGCTGGCGCCGCCTTCGCTCAGCGACGCCGAGGCATCGACGCTGCCGATCGCGGCGCTGACGGCGTGGTTTGCCTTGGCGGAGGCGACGAAGCCGGTGCCCGGCCAGACCATTCTTATCCAGGGTACCGGCGGCGTGTCGCTGTTTGCACTGCAATTCGCGGCCGCTTTCGGCCTGCGTGCCATCGTCACCTCGAGCAGCGACGACAAGCTCGAGCGGGCCAGGAAACTCGGCGCCTGGCAAGTGATCAACTACCGCACCCAGCCGGCATGGGACGAAGCCGCGCGTGACCTGACGGGTGGAACCGGCGTCAACCATATCCTGGAGATGGTCGGCGGCGACAATGCGCGGCGATCGCTCGATGCCCTGGCCGCCGACGGCCGCCTGTCGGTCATCGGCCTGCTGGGCTCGATGGAACTCAGCTTTCCGATCGTGCCGTTCCTGCGCAATCGCATCGTCGTGCAAGGGATATCGATCGGCCATCGCCGCGCCTTCGAGCGGATGAACCAGGCGATCGAGGTGCTCGGTATCCGGCCGGTGGTCGACAAGGTCTTCGGCTTCGAGGAGGTGGCGCAGGCCTTCCAGCATCTGGAGAAGGGACCGTTCGGCAAGGTCGTGATCGCCACGAGCTGACTTCTGGCATCACGGCAGTTGCTTCAGCACGCCGAGCACGGCCTTGCCGTCGGTGAAATAGGGGTCGCCGCCGCCATTGCGTCCGTGCGTGGTGGCGCCGATGCCTTCCAGGTCGCTGGTTGAGATCAGCATTCCGGCGGCGGTCAAATCCTGGATAAGAAAGTCGCGTTCGGCATCGATGTCGGGGCCGATATGATGGGTGATGGCGCCGGTGTCGTGGCTCAGGCCCACGCCACGGTCGAAACTGGCCGAGCCCAGCCATAGCGGACGGCCGTCGTCGCCGGTGGCATCAGTCTGCCAGAAGCGCACATGGTGACGGCGGTCGGCGCTGCCACCTACCGGCTTCTCGAAGGCAAGATCCTGAGCGCGGCCTTCGAACAGCAGCCGGCTCACCGGCGCGTCCGGATAGGGGCGCGAAAACAAGACGCTTTCGCCAATATCGATCGCGGTTCTCAGCGTCACGGCGTCGGCCGTGTCCCAGCCAGCGACGGCGAAGGCATGGACAACCTCCTTTTGCGTGCCGATCAGGCCGACATTGATCGGGTCGCCCGGAATGCCTTGCGGGGTGTGCGTCACCATCTCGAAGCTTTGGCTGCGAAAGCCGCGATCGCGAAACGTCCAGAATTCCGGCGCGGCGACATAGGCCAGCACCAGATAGGTCGCCAGGAGCAACACCAGCCAGGTCGCAGCGCGTCGTCGGAAGCTTCGTTGGCTCATCGATGCCGCTCGAGTTCTACGACGTCACTGTAGGCGGCGAAGCCGCCGCCAGGCAAAGGGATCAGCGGCAGGTGCGATAGCCGCTCTTGCGGTTCTTGATGTCGAAGTGGAAATGGTTGCGGTGGTCGTAGTTGTAGCCGGGGCCGAGCACGGTGGTGAAATACTGGCAGCCGTCGGCGCGCACATTGTTGAGGAAGCCGCGGGTGCGGAAGGCGAACAGGCCGGGCTTGCGCACGTCGACGTCGTCGCCATTGTTGAGTTCGATGCTCATCACGTCGAGCGCGTTGCCCTTGCCGTGTTCCGACAGCACGCCTTCGCCGGCGATGTTGCGGCAGGAATAGCTGGAACCCTGGTGGATGGTCCTGACGCCGGAGAAGTAGCGCCAGCGGGCGGAAGGAACGAGCTCGTTCTTCGTCCACGCGGCGAAGCTGGCGGCCATGTCGCAGGTCAGCGTCGCGGCGGGCTTCATCTCGACGCTGCCGATGGCCGAAACCTTCACCGGATAGTCGATGCCGCACTGGCCTTCATGGATCGGCGCCAGGTCGGTGAAGGTGACGCCGAGGCGCCTCAGCTGCTGACGGCAGTCGGTCTCGCTGGCCGGCATCTGCTCGACCGGCGACATCGGCTCGTCCATGCGTGGATAGGCGGCCTGCGTCATGTAGGGATTGGAAGGAACCAGCCGCTGCATGCCTGAATATTGCGGCACGGCCGCGGTCTGCGCGCCGACATCGACGGCCGGCTCCAGTGCCAGCACGTTGCCGGTGTTGCAGGCCGACACCGCGGCCAGCGCAAGCAGGGCGGCCACCCCGCCGGCAGCGGCGCGCGCGCGTTTCGATTGCCGCGCAAGCGCCAGCGCGGCACGAAATATCCCGTCCATAGGCAGTCCCTTTCCCGATAGGCGGGATTTTAACGATCAACGGTAAAGGAAAAATCAGCGCCGGCGTTCATGCCTGCGGCCGAATTGCGGCATCGCTTCTGAGCCGGCCCTACTGGCAGAAGGTACCGCCGTGGCGGCGCGGCTCGAGGTCGAGGTGCAAATGCAGCGAATGATCGGCATCGCTGCCCGGGCCCAGCACGGTCTTGAACGACCCGCAGGCGGCCTTGCGCACCGCGTCGAGGAATTTGGCGTCCTTGTCCGGTGGCGCCGGGCCGACCTCGATCGTCCTGCCGTCCGCAAGTGTGAAGCTGGCAATATCGAGCGCATTGCCGAAGGCATGTTCGGACAGTTTGCGCGTGCCGTTGCGTGGCCGGCACACAAAGGCCGATGCCTGGCCGATCGATTTCAGGTCGGTGCCGAATTCGGCTTTCGCCGCCGGCTGGATGACGTTGCCGGCAAAGCGTGCCGCCGCCTCGGCCATTGCGCAATTGAGCTCGGCGCCCGGGGCAATGGCGATCGACTTGCCAAGGCTCTTCAGCACCAGGGGATAGGGGATCGAACAGCCGATATCGCGATCGCTTTCAGCCTTGTGCTCCTCGAATTCGACACCGAGACCCCTCAGCCGCTCGCGGCAGGCGACTTCCTCGGCAGGCATTTTCGCGTCTGGCAGGTCAGCCGAACGCGGATCGGGAAGCATCTCCTTTTTGTCCGCGTCCGCCGGCTTTGGCGGCGGTGGCGGGGCGAGGGCCGGCGGCTCAACCTCCGGTTCCGCAGTCTCAGGCCTTTGTGTCGGCGTCGGCGCCACGGCTGGCGGCTCCGGTTCGCCTTTCGCATCGGCTGGCGGCTCGGGCCGGGCTTGTTGCTTCCGAGGGGATCCTTCCTCCTGAAACCGGTCGGATGTTGCGGCTGGATTTTGCGTGTTCGGTTCTGGCGCGTCAGCGGGGCGCGGTTCAGGCACGGGGACATCCGCACGTACCGGCTTCGGATTTTGCGTCCTCTGCCGTGCCGGCTTCGGCTTGCGATGCCTTTCGCCGCGCGGTTTCAGCTGCCGGTCAACCCGCGGCGTCAGCGGCTGTTCCACCCGTGGTGAAAGCGGCTCGTGATGCCTGTGACGATGCCTGGCATCGGCCGGCGTCACCAGCAGTGCTGTCACGACCATGACCAATGCAATCCTGTATTTTCGGGAAAAGCTCAGTGTTGCCATCGCCTCGAAACGGTGCCGGGATGCTCGAAGTTGCCTGGAAGGCGCTTAGGCCCGATCACAATCGATTACCGGCGCGTTACGCACCGATCGCTTCCAGCCCTTCCTCCAGCCAATCGGCGAGCAACGGCAAGCCGAGCAGGTATTTGGCCGTGTGCTTGTTGGCGCGCTCGCGCGCGGCGGCGACGGCGTCGGCCCATTCCGAGGCATCGTAGTCGCCACGGCCGACCCAAGCGAGCGCGACGAGCTCGGCCGCCTCGTCGACATTGAGGTCGTTGATCAGCTCGCGCAGTTCCTCTTCGGTCAGGTTTTCCGAGCTTTCCTCGGCGAGTCCGTCATGATGATGATTGTCACGGGTGTTTCCATCGAACTCGATTTCGTGTTCGGCGCCGTCGGCATAGTCTTCATTGATCGCGGCGCTCAACGCCTTGCATTTGAGGATGAACAGCCGCACGGTGTCGGGCCCGATCGTCAAATCCCAGTTCTTTTCAAGCCGTCGCTGCACTGGCGGTCTCCGCTGGCTCAGCTTTCATCGCCGCCGATGATAGCGGATTTCGAGCATCCGTCACCTCATGTTAGCCCCTTGCTTTTTTCCGGGATGAAACCGCCGACACGCTGCGTTAGTGTTGCATTCTCACCCCTCCAGGAGGCTCCGATGCATAAAAGAGTGCTGATCCAGGCGGCGAGCGCGCTTCTCGCTCTGCAGTTCCTTGCCGTTCCGGTGTTTGCCGCAGGCAGCGGTGACGACACCAGTACGACCACCAAATGCAAGAAAGGCATGGTCTGGGACAAGAAGAAGAACAAGTGCGTCGCACCCCAGGAAGGCATGCTGGACGACGACAGCATCTATGATGCCGGGCATGACCTGGCGATGGCCGGCCGCTATGACGAGGCGATCGCCGTGCTCAGCCTCGCCGCCAACAAGCAGGACCCGCGCATCCTCAACTATCTCGGCTATTCGCACCGCCATTCCGGCCGCGTCGCCGTTGGCCTCGGCTATTACGAGGAAGCGCTGCGCATCGATCCCAACTACACGCTGGTGCGCGAATATCTCGGCGAAGCCCATCTCCAGATCGGCGACCTGGCCGGCGCCCAGCAACAGCTGATGGAGATCGAAAAGCGAACCGGCAAGGGTTCACGCGAATACGGCATGCTGGCCGAACAGATCGACCATTTCATGAGGAGCTGACCCCCTCAATGCCTTTTCGAACCGGCCGCGAGCAATCACGGCCGGTTTTTTGTTGCCATGCCGGCTCCTGCGACGGCGCGCGCGAAAACGGTGATGATTTCTTCAGAAACCGATTTTTGGGCGTGAAAAGCCCGCAAAGATTGCTATATTCAGGGAAATTGCGGTGAACGGTTCCGTTAGCCCGAGGCTGCCGGACCGTTTTCTTTTTGCACCATCGATAAGGCTTTCCCCGAAATGCGGGGGTGGCGGCAGGAAAGGTCAGGTATCATGAACAAGGTCCCGATGACAGGCGAGGGGTTCGCGTCATTGAAGGAAGAACTGCGCTGGCGCCAGCAGGAGGAGCGGCCGCGCATCATCGAGGCGATCTCCGAAGCGCGCTCGCACGGCGACCTATCCGAAAATGCCGAATACCATGCCGCCAAAGAGGCGCAGAGCCTCAATGAGGGCCGTGTCAACGAGCTCGAGGATCTCATCGCCCGGGCCGAAGTCATCGATGTCACCAAGCTCAGCGGCGACAAGGTCAAGTTCGGCGCCACCGTGGTGCTGGTCGACGAGGACACCGAGGAGAAGAAGACCTACCAGATCGTCGGCGATCAGGAGGCGGACGTGAAGTCCGGCCGCATCTCGATCTCCTCGCCGATCGCGCGGGCGCTCATCGGCAAGGAAGTCGGCGACGCCATCGAGGTCAACGCGCCGGGTGGTGCAAGGGGATACGAGATCGTCCAGGTGCAGTTTATCTAAGGGGTTCGAGGGGCGCTGATCTGCGCGTTTTTAGCCAAGGTTGGCGCCGCCCCTCATCCGCCTGCCGGCACCTTCTCCCCGTATAGTGACGGGGAGAAGACGGCTGAACGCGAAGTCGGCGTCTATTCTGCAAACGCTTAAAATTGGCGCAGTCATCGGTGAAGGTGTCCTTCTCCCCGGCAGGGCGATGAGGGGCAGCGCCAGCTTTCCGATTGAATAGATCAGTTCTTGCCAGCGCCGGCCTGACCATGCGTCTGGTGCTCCAGCAGCCTCTCAGCCTCAGCCACCACCCTCGCGGGCGACACTCGCTCACCGGGCGCGGCCTGCAGCGTCGATGCATAGGGGCCGCGCGGACCGGTCAAACCCGGCTCCGTGGCCAAAAACACCGCGACCGTCGGCAGGCCGAAGGCGCTGGCGAGATGCGTGAGCCCCGTATCGGCGCCGATTACCAGCCTCGAGCTGCCCAGGATCGCCGCGATGTCGGCCAATGGTGATTTTGGCACGATGCTCGTCGATGGAACTGCCCGGGCGATCGCTTCAGCCACCGCCTGTTCGCGCTCGTCCGACCAGGTCGTGACCGGCGTCATGCCGCGCTCAACCAGCAGGCGGCCGGTTTCGATCCAGTCTTCAACAGGCCACTTCTTGTCCTCGCGGCTGGTGCCGTGCAGCAGGAAGGCCGTGTTGCCGGCTATGCCGGTCAGATTGCCGGGCGGCGGCACAATGCCCGAATCCAGCATCGAAAGATCGGGCCGGTAGCCCAATGCCAGCCCGAAAAGCCGCCGCGTCCGTTCGATGGCGTGGAGGTTGCGAGGGACGGCGTGGCCGACGTCGTAAAGCAGCGTTGCCGAAGGCTCGCGCGCGCTTGAGCGGTCGAAGCCGGCGATCGGCGCTTTCGCCTGCCTGGCCACCAGCGCCGACTTCAACAGGCCTTGCGCATCGATGACCAGATCATAGCGGCACGCACGCAAGGCGCGTCGCAAGGCGGTCGCCTCGCGCCAGGTGGCCTTGTCGAAGAGATGTTTTCGCCAACGCCGGATGGCGACCGTGTGGATGGTTCCGACTGCGGGGTGCAGCGCGACGATGCCGGCGAAAGCCTCCTCGACGCACCAGTCGAAAGCAATATCGGGCCGTGCGCGGCGCGCATCCTGGAGCGCCGGAAAGGTGTGGACGACGTCGCCCATCGACGATGTCTTGACGATCAGCACCCTCATGCGGCGGCCGGGATGTCCAGCAGCCGGTCCGCCGCCGCCATGACCCGTGCGACCTCGAGCGTCTTCAGGCAATTGAGGTGGCCGAGCGGACAGATCTTGCGGTGGCAGGGCGAGCAGGACAGGCCGAGCCAGACCAGTTCGCGCCGTTCGGCCAGCGGCGGCGTGTTCTGTGGCGAGGTCGAACCATAGACGGCGACAACCGGCGTGCCGACCGCCGCCGCAACATGCATCAGCCCGCTGTCGTTGGAGACCGCCAGCCGCGCGGCCGCGATCAGGTCGATGGCGTCCTCCAGCCGCGTCTGGCCGGCCAGGTCGACCACGCCAGGAGCGAGGGCTGCGATCTCCGCTGTCACCTCGCGGTCGTTCTTCGACCCGAACAGCGCGACCTTGAACCTTCTGGCCATGAACTCCCGGGCAAGGCCGGCATAGTGTTCGCTCGGCCAGCGCTTGGCCGGGCCGAACTCAGCACCCGGCATCAGCGCCACGAATTTCTGCGGCCCCAGGCCGAAACGGTCGAGCAGGGTGGCCTGGTTTTTGGCGTCCACCATCAGATGAGGCGCCCGAAAATCGCCACCCCGTGCAAGGCCGAAATAGGCCTGCGCGGTGAGCCGTTTCACGGCCTCCGGCAGCGGAACGATATCGGTCAACAGGCCGTAGCGCATTTCCCTGAGATGGCCGAAACGGCGTGGAATGCGGGCAAAGAACGGGATCAGCGCCGACTTCCAACTGCCCGGCAGGATATAGGCGCTGTCGTAACGGCCGCGCAGCAGGCGGCCGAAGCGGCGGCGGTGTGCGAATTCGAGCGCGCCGGGTTTCAGCGGGAAATCGATCTGCTGGCGGACCTCAGGCATACGCTTGACCAAAGGGGCCGCCCAGGCTGGCGCCAGCACGTCGATCGCCGCATTTGGATGAAGCTCCTTCAGCGCCGAGAACAGGCACTGCGCCATCACCATATCGCCCACCCAGCGTGGGCCGATCACGAGGATCGCTGGGCTTTCAGCCATTCGACATAGTCTCTGACGCCGGTTTCGACGCTGCGGAATTGCCCGTTGTAACCGGCCGCGCGCAGACGCGACATATCAGCTTGCGTGAAGCTCTGGTAGCTGCCCTTGAGGTGGTCGGGAAAGGGGATGTACTCGACCTCGCCCTTGCCCAGCGTGTCGATGACGGTTTCGGCAATGGCGCGGAAGGGTTGCGCCCGGCCGGTGCCGCAGTTGAAGATGCCGCTCGCGCCGCGCTTCCACAGCCACAGATTGACATCGGCGACATCGCCGACATGAATGAAGTCGCGGCTTTGCTCGCCGGGGCCAAAGCCGTCATGGGCGCCGAACAGCTTTGGATTCTCGCCACGCCCGACCTGGTTGAACAGATGAAAGGCGACCGAGGCCATGGCGTCCTTGTGCGCCTCGCGCGGCCCATAGACGTTGAAGTAGCGCAGGCCCGCGACCTGCGAATGATCGGTATCGAAGACATTGCGCCTGACATAGTCATCGAACAGCTTTTTTGAATAGGCGTAGACGTTGAGCGGCCGCTCAAGCTCCGCGTCCTCGCGGAACTCGGAGCCGCCGCCATAGACCGATGCCGAGGAGGCGTAGAGGAAGGGCACGCGCAGCGCCAGGCAGGCATGCAGCAGCCGCTTCGAATAGGCGTAGTTCACCTCCATCATGAACTTGCCGTTCCATTCGGTGGTGGTCGAGCAGGCGCCCTGATGGAAGACGGCCTCGATGCGGCCGAGCCCGCCGTCCTCGAGGCGGGCCAGGAAATCGTCCTTGTCGAGATAATCGGCGATCCGCAAGTCAGCAAGGTTGGCGATCTTGTGGCCATCGCTCAGGTCGTCGACGACCAAAATGTCGTCGTGGCCCTCCGAATTGAGCGCGGCGACGATGTTGGAGCCGATCATGCCGGCGCCGCCCGTGACGATGATCATGAACGCCTCTGGTTGCTTGCGATTCCGGCCCTTATAAGGGAGGCTTGCGAAGCTGTCGACAAAGCAGCGTTGCCGGGCGGCACTGGGATCCGCAAGAACAATCGAGGGGTGGACCCGTCCGCGATTGCCCTGCGCGGGGCAGCGCGCCACAGTGGCGCCGCAAAGCTGCCGCTTCAGTCAGCTCGCGCCGCCGGGCGCGATCATGAGGGACCAGGAATGCCGTCGACAGAGCTGCTCGTCGCGTTTTTCGCCACCACGGCGATCTTCGCCTATATTCCAGGCCCGGCCATGCTCTATGCCGCCGCGCAGACGATGGCGCGCGGCCGCTGGTCCGGCCTGACTGCGGCGCTCGGCATTCATCTGGGCGGCTATGTTCACGTCTTTGCCGCCGCCGCCGGCCTGTCCGTGCTTTTCCACGCCGTGCCGCCGCTCTACATGGCGGTCAAGCTCGTCGGCGCGCTCTACCTGATCTGGCTCGGTGTGGCGCTGTTCCGCAAGCGCGCGGAAGGCGACATGGCACTGCCGGCGATCGAGCGGAAATCGGCTTGCCGCGCCTTTTTCGAGAGCATCGCCGTCGAGGTGCTCAATCCGAAGACCGCGATCTTCTTCATGGCCTTCCTGCCCCAGTTCATCGATGCCTCTGCCGCATTCCCGGTCTGGCTGCAATTCGTCGTGCTGGGCACGACAGTCAACCTGATGTTCTCCTCGGCCGATATCGTCTGCGTGTTCCTGGCTGGTGCCGTGATCGGCAGGCTGCGCCGCTCCAGCAGCGCCCAGCGCATGATGCAGCGAGCCGGCGGCGCGGTGCTGGTCGGGCTTGGCGTCCATGTCGCCTTGCAGAAGAGTTGACGAGGCCAGCCGGCGTTGCGCTGGCTCAAATTGCGGTATATCGGCATCGCCATGAACGACCGATCCCGGCCAATTTGTCCTCCATGCATCTTCAAAACCGGTTTTTGCGCGTTGCCAGTGACATGATCAAGCACGACCCACTTTCCCCCGAACCCTTGCATCGCGCCATCGCGCGTTTCGGCCAGGCCACCGTGCTGGTGGTTGGCGATCTCATCCTTGACCGGTTCGTCAACGGCATCATCGAGCGGATTTCGCCTGAAGCGCCGATCCCGGTGCTCCATGGGCGCGGCGAGAGCCTGGCGATGGGCGGCGCCGGCAATGTCGTGGCCAACATCATCTCGCTCGGCGCCGCCGCCATTCCGGTCTCGGTGATCGGCTCTGATACGGCAGGCGACAGCCTGGTGCGCATGCTCGGCGAGCTTGGCGCCGACACGACAGGCCTGGCGCGGGAGCGCGGCCGCATGACGTCGTCCAAGAGCCGCTTCAGCGCGCTCAACCAGCAGGTGCTGCGCTTCGACGAGGAAGAGATCAAGCCGCTCGGCGCGGCGGAGCGCGCGGCGCTGGTCCGGCATTTCCGCGCCGCGCTGGCGCACGCCGACATCGTCATCCTGTCGGATTACGGCAAGGGCATCCTGCTCGACGGCGTCGCCGGCGAATTGATCGCGATCTGCCGCGAGGCGGGAAAGCCGGTGCTGGTCGATCCGAAGGGCCGGGATTATGCACGCTATGCCGGCGCGACCGCCATCACGCCCAACCGCAAGGAACTCGGCGAAGCGGTCGAACGGCCGGTGTTCAGCGATGACGAGATCGTGGCCGCGGCGCGCGAGCTGCTTGCGGCGCATGGCTTCGACTTCGTCGTCGCCACGCGCAGCGAAAAGGGCATGAGCGTCGTCGGTCCGACGGAGGCGCGCCACATCGCCACGCAGGCGCGCGAAGTGTTCGATGTGTCGGGCGCCGGCGATACGGTGATCGCGACCTTCGCGCTGGCGCTTGCCGCCGGCGCCGATTCGGCCGCGGCCGCCTCGATCGCCAATGCAGCCGGCGGCGTTGTGGTGGGCAAGCGAGGCACGGCGCGGCTGACGGTCGAGGAACTCAACGGCGCGCTGTTTCGATCGCACGGTCCGAGCGTCCACAGGGATGCCATCCTCGACGCCAAATCGGCCGCACGGCTGGTGGCGGCGTGGAAGGAGGAAGGCCTCAGCGTCGGCTTCACCAATGGCTGTTTCGACATCCTTCATGCCGGCCATGTCAGCCTGCTGCACGCGGCGCGCAGCCAGTGCGACCGGCTGGTGCTCGGCCTCAACAGCGATGCCTCGGTGCGCCGGCTGAAGGGGCCGGAACGGCCCGTCAACGACCAGCACGACCGCGCCTGCGTGCTGGCGGCGCTCGCGTCGGTCGACGCGGTGGTGGTCTTCGACGAGGACACGCCGCTGGCGCTGATCGAGGCGCTTCTGCCCGACATACTCGTCAAGGGCGCCGACTACACGGTCGACACCGTGGTCGGCGCGGACGTGGTGCAGAAAGCGGGCGGGCGCGTGGTCCTGGTCGATCTCGTCGCCGGCAAGAGCACGACCGGCACCATCGGCAGGCTGCGCTCGGCCGGCAACAAGAATTGAGGGTTTCATGTCCGAACTGAACGATTACCTGGTCCGCTCGGCGGCCGCGATCACGGCGCTGGTCGAGCGCGATCTAACAGGCGCGATGGAACGTGCGGCGAGCGCGATCGTCGCCGCCCTTTCGTCGGGCAAGGCGCTGCTGATCTGCGGCAATGGCGGTTCGGCCAGCGACGCCATTCACATCGCCGGCGAACTGGTCGGCCGCTTTCTCAAGGAGCGCAAGGGCTACAATGTCATCGCGCTGCCGGCCAATGCCGCGGTGCTGACCGCCTGGGGTAATGATTACGGCTTCGACACCGTTTTTTCGCGCCAGGTCGAGGCGCATGGCGCTGCCGGCGGCGTGCTTCTGGCGATCTCGACCAGCGGCAATTCGCCGAGCATCCTGGCGGCCGCCGAACAGGCACGGACCATGGGCATGACGGTGATCAGCCTGACAGGCGACACAGGCGGCAAGCTCGCGCCGCTCACCGACATCCTGCTCAACGTGCCCTCGACCTCGACGCCGATCATCCAGCAGGGGCATCTGTGCCTCTACCATCACCTGTGCGAGGTGGTGGAAGCGCGCCTCAGCAATGGCTGACAAGGCGCCGCACCCGTTGGCCGAGCCGGGCCTGTGGGTGGAGCGGATAGGCGGCAGGGTTTTTCCCGCCGGCCAGCCGGCGCTGTTCCTCGATCGCGACGGCACCATCAATGTCGATACCGACTATCCCAGCGATCCGGCCGAGATCGAGCTCCGGCCGCAGATGTTGCCGGCGATCGCCGCCGCCAACAATGCCGGCATCCCGGTCGTGGTGGTGACCAACCAGTCCGGCATCGCGCGCGGCTATTTCGGCTGGAGTGCCTTCGCCGATGTGAACCGCCGCGTGCTCGAGCTGTTGCGCGATCAGGGCGTTGTCGTGGACATGGTGCTGGCCTGCGCCTACCACGAGGCTGGCGTGGGGCCGCTGGGCATATCGGATCACCCGATGCGCAAACCCAATCCCGGCATGCTCTTCGAGGCGGCGAGACGCCTCGATCTCGATCTCCGGCGGTCCGTGATCGTCGGCGACAAGCTGGCCGACATGGAGGCAGGCCTGAGCGCCGGCCTGCCGCAGGGCTGGCTCGTCGGCGGCGAGGCGCAGCTTCGCTCCGGCTTCGTCATCAGGCCCTTGCGGGACAGCAGCGACCTCGACGGTCTCATCGCCGCCATAGGGCGGCTCGATGGCCGGGATAAGCGGTCTTGATCCGGGCCTGACCGCTCACGCCGGTTCGCTGCCTTGCGAGGCCTCATACAGTTTGGCCTCGGTGGCGAAGGAATAGATCATCACCGACATCGAATAGACGAAGCCGTGCCGGCCGCACAGGAAGTAGCGCTTGGCCAGGTAGAATTTCAGGAAGTTGCCGAGCGGCGAAAGCACCAGCCGCACCAGGCCCGGCTTCTTGCCTTTCTCGACCAGGGTGGCCGCCTTGAGGCTGGAATAGGCATTTGCCCGGGCCAGATCCTCCTCGACCGATATTTCGCGGCGATGCAGCAGCACGCCGCTTTCGATCGTGCTGGTCTCGCCGGAAACGCCGAAGGATTCATGGACCCGCGCGGTCACGTCCATGGTCGCACCTTCCCGGCGGAAAAGCCGCAACAGCCTGTTGTGCAGCACCCAGCGATGGGCATAGCCGTAGCCCTTCAGCCAGTCGCGGCGGCGGATGTACCATCCGCTGATGCCGGCATTCGCCGTCTCGACCGCCGCCATGATCGACTGCCGCAGCCGGTCGTCGACGCGTTCGTCCGGGTCGATCGAAAGACACCAGGGCTGCGTGGCGTGGTCGAGCGCGAATTGCCGCTGATGCGGAAAACCCGGCCAGCCATTGTGCAGCAGCTTTATCGGATAGCCCTCAGCGACAAACTGCCGAACGATGTCCAACGTGGCGTCGGTAGAGCCTGAATCGACGATGACGATCTCGGCGCAAAAATCGATGCTTTCGAGGCACGGGCCGATCATATCGGCCTCGTTCATGCAGATGATGAGCGCCGAAATCGGGCTTGCAAACCTGGTCATGGTCCCTTCCACGGCGGATTGTCCTTGGAACTTACGCTGCTTGGGCAAGGAAACCAATCAGGCGCCAAATCGCACAAGACGATCCGGCTGCCTGCGCCTGTCCGTTATCAACGCGGCGGCGATGTGGCGAAATTCCGGAATTCGCTTTGGCCGGGCGCCGCAATCGATCGGCGTCACGGCCGCTCGAACGAGACCAACCCTTCATCCTTGACCCGGCGGATGGTGAGGGCTGTGCGCACCGTGTCGACGTTCGGCGTGGAGGTCAGTTCCTCGATGACAAAGGTCTGGAAGGCGCCGAGGTCGCTTGCCACGCAGTGCAGGAGGAAATCGGATTCGCCCGACACCATCCAGGCATCGCGTACGACCGGCCAGCCGCGCGTGCGCTCAGCGAAGATGCGAAGCTCGGCATCGGCCTGATGGTGCAGGCCGACCAGGCAGAAGGCGACCACGTCGAGACCGAGCGCCGGCGCGTTGAGCAGCGCCCGATAGCCGCGAATGATGCCGGCTTCCTCCAGTCGCTTGACGCGGCGTAGGCAAGGCGGTGCCGAAATGCCGACGCGGTTCGACAGTTCGACATTGGTCATGCGCCCATCTGCCTGCAATTCGCGCAGGATCTTCCAGTCGATTGCGTCGAGGTCGGCCTTGAGCGGCATTTCGGGGCTTTCGATGATTACGGGTGGCGCAAGAATCTTGCGGGATTTTGTAATTAAACGACTTTGCTGTCCACGCCATCCCCTACGAAGAAATCCGCGTCGTACCGGAGCGGTTCGCCCGGTGCGACAAAGCTTTCCGGGGACGAACGCCAACTTGCCTTGCTGGCGTCGTGGGCAACACTTACATTACGCGCGACATCGACGAGTTTTCCATGCCGCAAACGCCGGCAGCCCTCCGCAGAGGCTTTTCATGACCACCAAGCACGCGCCTGTCCTCATCATCGGTTCCGGCCCGGCCGGTTATACCGCGGCGATCTATGCCGCCCGCGCTATGCTGAAGCCGATGCTGGTCGCCGGCCTGCAGCAGGGGGGCCAGTTGATGATCACCACCGACGTCGAGAACTATCCCGGTTTCGGCGAACCTATCCAGGGTCCATGGCTGATGAGCGAGATGCTCAGGCAGGCCGAGCATGTCGGCACCGACATCATCGCCGACATCATCACCGAGGTCGATCTCAACGTGCGGCCGTTCCGCGCAACGGGCGATTCCGGTACCGTCTACACAGCCGATGCCCTGATCATCGCCACCGGCGCGCAGGCCAAATGGCTTGGCATTCCGACCGAACAGACGTTCATGGGCTTCGGCGTATCGGCTTGCGCCACATGCGACGGCTTCTTCTACCGCGGCAAGGATGTCGCGGTGGTCGGCGGCGGCAATTCGGCAGTGGAAGAAGCACTCTATCTGTCGAACCTCGCCAAGAGCGTGACGGTCATCCACAGGCGCTCGGACTTCCGCGCCGAACGCATCCTGCGCGAGCGGCTCTTGAAGAAGGACAATGTCCGCGTCATCTGGGACACGGTTGTCGACGAGATCACCGGCCGTCCGGGCAAGACGCCACTGCCTCCGTCGGTCGAAGGGTTGAAGCTGCGCAACGTGGTGACGGGTGTCGAGACGCAGCTCGAGGTCGACGGCGTGTTCGTCGCGATCGGCCATGCGCCGGCGGTCGAGCTGTTCGTCGGCAAGCTGAAGCAGAAGCCGAACGGCTATCTGTGGACGGCGCCGGATTCGACCCGCACCGACGTGCCCGGCGTGTTCGCCGCCGGCGACGTGACCGACGATATCTATCGCCAGGCGGTGACTGCGGCGGGGCTGGGCTGCATGGCGGCGCTCGAGGCGGAGAAGTACCTGGCCGGCATCGAGGTGCATCGCGAGGCGGCCGAATAGCGGTTCGCAAACTGTTGAAAGAACGGCTTAGAAACGCCGTGTAAAAGCCTGATTTTTCATTCAGACGCCAAACAGGAACGAGGGGAATCATGGCGTTGGACTGGGACAAGCTACGCGTGTTTCACGCTGCGGCGGAAGCAGGGTCGTTTACACATGCGGCCGAGACGCTGCACCTGTCGCAATCGGCGATTTCGCGCCAGGTCAGCGCGCTCGAGCATGATGTCGGCGTGCCGCTGTTCAACCGCCACGCCCGCGGCCTGGTGCTGACCGAACAGGGCGAGATGCTGTTCCGCACGGCGCATGACGTGCTGATGAAGCTCGAGACCATCAAATCGCGGCTGACCGAGACCAAGGACCGCCCCTCCGGCGTGCTCAGGGTCACGACCACGGTCGGGCTCGGCGCCGGCTGGCTGACCGAACGCGTGCAGGAGTTCATCGAGCTCTATCCTGAAATCAGCCTGCAGCTGATCCTCGCCAACGAGGAGCTCGACCTGACCATGCGCCAGGCCGATTGCGCCATCCGGCTGCGCCAGCCGCAGCAGCCGGACCTTATCCAGCGCCGCCTGTTCACGGTGCATTTCCACCTCTATGCGTCGCCAGGCTATATCGCCAAGCATGGCAGGCCGGCTTCGGTGGCCGAGCTCAAGGCGCATCGCATCGTCACTTTCGGCGTGCCGGTGCCGGCGCATCTGTCGGAGCTGAACTGGCTGGAGACGGTCGGCGATTTCGAGGGCGGCCAGCGCGTGCCGACGCTGCAGATCAACGATATATTGTCGATCAAGCGCGCGGTGCAGGGCGGCGCCGGCATCGCCATGCTGCCCGACTATGTCATCTCCAAGGATTCCGGCCTGGTGCAGCTCCTGCCGGAAACGGAGGTGCCTTCCTTCGACACCTATTTCGCCTACCCGGACGCGATGAAGAACCAGGCGAAGCTGCACGTATTTCGCGACTTCATCATCGCCAAGGCGCGGAGCTGGTCGTATTGACCGGAGATCGTGCAGACCCTCACCCCCGCCAGCGCGTCAGGCGGGGCAGCCAGGCGGGCACGTTGCGGTGGTAGGTTTGGTATTCATCGCCATAGCAGCGTGCGAGCGTCGGCTCCTCGTACAGCTTGACGAAGGTGGCCATGGCCGCGGCTGCCATGGCGGCTTAGGCGACAAGCGTCCAGCTTGAAAACAGCAGTGCCTGGCCGATGATGATCGACAGCACCGCCACATACATCGGATTGCGGACATGGCGGTAGAGCCCGCCGACCACCAGTCTCTCGGTCGGAGCGACCGGAGCAGGCGTGCCGAGGCCTTCAAGCGCAAAGCAGGCGAATGCATGCAGCAGCGCCGCCACGGCGACCGCGATGAGGATCCAGCCAAGCGGGGCAAGACCCGGCAGGCTCGACCATGGCCGGTCCCAGCGATCCGTCAGCAGCCACGGCACGAGGCCGGCGACGATACAGGGTGCCGCGATGAAGAACGCAGCACTGCCGGCGATCGCCGAAAAGGTCCGCATTGCTTGTCTCCCGCCTGAAGCATGTCACGCCCAAACCGATTCCCGCGACGCGCTCAAGTCTTTGTTGTTCACGTCGCTGCCGAACCGAGGACACTTTGCGCGACATGCATTAGTTGCCTCGGAAATAAACGCCTGCTGCCTCATTCCACGCCATTGCGCATTTTTGACATTTCGGGATGAAAACCGAGCGTGATTCGCGATTCCGCCGTGACAATTGTCTCATTGCGGGTTCCGCTTCGGTGATTCTGCTGGTCCTATTGGGTCCAGAAATGGCTTAGACCACAGCCTGCGTCTTTTTGCATGCGTGTGTTGCAAAATAGATGCTTGTTTCTTGGGCATGATGAGCACATATATAGTTCATCTCCTGGGCGCGTTCTCCTCCCATTAGCGCCCTCGAGTGTTCCCCTCTGGAGGTTAGCCTTAACAGGCACTTCCAATCAAACTCAGCCGGATCTTCATTGATCCGGCTTTTTTGTTGCCCGGAGGCTGCCGGAAGGGCGGGAAAATCCACCGAAATAGCCACGTAACAGTGACATGTAACCTCTGGTAACATGTCAAAGGCGTTCGGCTCCTGCTAAGCAGACCATAGGACGCGGTGTGGTCGGACGGGAGATGGGGGCATCACTCGGACGATCCGGGCTCAGGCGGCTACCGCGTCCGAACCTTCTTCCGCCGAAGCGGCGACTTCAAGATGCGGCGGACCTGCCGTTTCTCCTCCCAAGAAAACGGTCCGCAAACAAAACGGCGTCCGGCCCCCCGGGCGTCGTTTTTTGTTTGCGCCCCCTCGAACAAGGTTCGAGAGGGCACTCACCCAAATCTTTGTGGATGTCGATGTCCCAAAGCCGAGATCACTTTAGACGACATGCATCAGAATCAGGCTGCCTTGCCGTTGGCATTCATCGCTTCGTCGGCGAGCCGGCCGGTGAGTTCGGCCATGTGGTCGAAGACGGCGCGGTAGCTGGCGACGCCTGAGGTGGCCGAGCGCAGCTCGATGATCAGATCGCCGATCTCGGATTGCGGCATGGTCGCCTCGACGACATCCCATCCTGGCCAGCCGGGTCGCGCGTCGTAGCCGAGGATCTGGCCGCGCCGCTGCGGGATCAGGGCGATGATCTTCGAGGTCGCATCGGAGGGCGTCACGATCTCGACCTTCATCACTGGCTCCAGGAGCACGGGCGAACAGCCCGCCATGCCTTCCTTCATGGCAAGCTTGGCCGCCATCTGGAAGGCCATGTCGGAGGAATCGACCGCGTGGTAGGAGCCGTCCGACAGGTTGACGGCGACGTCGACGACGGGAAAGCCGAGCGGGCCCGACTTCAGGTAATCGCGTATGCCGCTTTCGACCGACTGGATGTAGGTCTTGGGCACCACGCCGCCGGTGATGGTATCGGTGAACTGGAAACCTGCGCCGCGCGGCAGCGGCTTTATCTCGATCACCACATCGCCGAACTGGCCGTGGCCGCCGGACTGCTTCTTGTGGCGGCCGCGCTGCTGCGCCGATTTGCGGATAGTCTCGCGGTAGGGCACCGCCGGCGGATGGCCTTCGACCGGAATCTGGTTCTTGCCCTCGAGCCGTTCGCGTACGACGCGCAGGTGCATTTCTCCATGGCCCGACAGCACGGTCTCGGCCGAGTCCTGGTTATGATGCAGGCTGAGCGAGGGATCTTCTTCGGCCAGCCGTTGGATGGCGGCCGACATCTTCACCTCGTCCTTGCGCTCCTTCGGCCGCAAGGCGAAAGCGAAGACAGGCTGCGGCGGCTCGAACTGTAGCAGCGGCTTCATGCCGCCCTTGGCCGAGGTCAGCGTCTGGCCGGTCTTGACCGCGTCCAGCTTGCCGAGCGCGACCGTGTCGCCGGTCTTCGCCGCGGTGAGCTTCGACTGGTCCTTGCCAAGCATCCTGTAGATGCCGGACACCTTTGCCATGTCGCCGCCGGGCAGCCAGAGCTCGGAGCCATCGGCGACTTGTCCCGAAAGGATGCGCGACACGGACAATTTGCCTCCATGCGGCGTATGGATGGTCTTCATCACCTGAACCACGGTCGCGTTGCCTTCGGGGGCGCCGAGCCGTTTGCGGGTCGCGTCGATGTCGGGCGCATCATGGCGGATCGCCTTCAGGAGACGCAGCACGCCATTGCCTTTCTCTGCGGTGCCGATCAGCACCGGCGTGACGGCGCCGTCGCGCAGGTCCGCGGCAAGATCGTCGAAGACCGCGTCCTTGGGCGGCTCGATCTCCTCGAGCAGCTGTTCCATCAACTGGTCGTCATGGTCGGCCAGCCTTTCCAGCATCGAAAAACGGGCTTCCAGCTCGCGCGCCTTTTCGTCGCCAGGTATCTGGGCCACCTCGCTCTCGGCATATTCGCGGTAGATGTAGGCGCGTTCCAGCGCCAGGTCGATCGAGCCGATGACGACGCCGTCCTTGCGCAGCGGTATCTGGCGCAGAAGCAACGGCACCGCACTTGCCGGCTGCAGCATCTTCAACGTGTCGCGCACGCCCGCGATCGCCTTGTCGACCTTGTTGAGAAACAGGATGCGCGGCACGCCGAGATCGTCGAGCTTGCGCATGATGAGCTGGAGGGCGGGAATCTTCTTTTCGTCGGCTTCGGCGACGACCACTGCGAGGTCGCTGGCGGCCAGCACCGGTTCGGCCTCGAACGAGAATTCGATCGATCCGGGACAGTCGACGAAGGTGAACTGCTCGCCCATGAATTCTGTGGTGGCGAAGGTCGCCTCGACGCTCATGGCGTGCGCGCGCGCCTCGGGCGAATGATCTGAAACGGTGTTTCCCGAGGAAACCGGGTTCTGGCGGGGAATGGCGCCCGTGCGGGCCAATATGGCTTCGAGAAGTGTCGTCTTACCGCTTGCGAAGGGACCGACTATGGCAATGCATTTCGGTCCCGTGCGTCTTCCTCCGGCGCGATTACCCATGACTGACCTCCACTCAGGCGTTTCCCTGGAGACCGACTGGCATTCATGGTTCAGGCCAAGGTCAGTCGGTCCTGAGCGGCGGCCGGCCTGTTCGACCGTCGCGGGCGGGCTTGTCTTCAACCGGCCCAAAGGTATCGTCCCACTTGTTTGCCGGCAGGGCAAGGAAAATAGGTAGCCTCAAGGGCCGAGCGCGGTGCGGTTGCCGCTGATTTGCAAGCCGAACAGACCGGTTGCGTCGACGGCCATATCGGCCGAAACTAGGGTCTCGAAAGAAGAGCGGCGTCGCCGCCGCCTGCATCGCCACCAGTTCCAGGGATCGAACGATGAAGATCATTGCTTGCGGCAGCACGCCGACCGTCATCGCGCCGGAAAAGTACTTCACCGGCCGGGTGCTGCAGACGCCGATCATCGAGAAGGAGGCTCCGGCACGGCTGCGGGCGACATTGGTCAGCTTCGAACCGGGCGCGCGGACCCACTGGCACACGCATCCGCTTGGCCAGACGCTGTACGTCACGTCGGGCGCCGGCCTCGCCCAGACCTGGGGCGGTCTCATCCAGGAGATCAGGGCAGGGGACGTCATCTCGTTCGCGCCAGGCGAAAAGCACTGGCATGGCGCCGGGCCGAAAACGGCCATGACGCATATAGCCATGCAGGAAGCGCTCGAGGGCGTGCATGCCGACTGGCTGGAAGCGGTGACGCCGGCCCAATGTGGCGGCTGAGTACCGTGTCGAGCCGATCTAAAAACCCGGCGTTTGGCCGGGTTTTGTTTTCACGATCAGGTCAGTGATGCCGTAAAGCGCTGGATGCGCGTGCACGCCTCCTCCAGCAGCGTCTCCGACGTGGCGTAGGAGATGCGGAAGTTCGGACCGAGGCCGAAGGCCGAACCGAATACCACCGCCACGCCCTCGGCCTCGAGCAGCTCCGAGCAGAAGGCCTCGTCAGTGTCGATCACCTTGCCGGCCTTGGTCTTCTTGCCGATCAGCTGGGCGCAGGACGGATAGACGTAGAAGGCGCCTTCCGGCGACGGACAAGAGATGCCGCGCGCCTGGTTGAGCATCGAGACGACGAGATCGCGGCGCCCCTGGAAGATCGCCTTGTTCTTGGCGATGAAGTCCTGCGGGCCGTTCAGCGCTTCGACCGAGGCCCATTGCGCGATGGTGCAGGCGCCCGACGTCTGCTGGCCCTGGATCATGTCCATCGCCTTGATCAGCTGGACGGGACCCGCGGCGTAGCCAATGCGCCAGCCGGTCATGGCATAGGCTTTCGACACGCCGTTCATGGTCAGCGTGCGCTCATAGAGCTTCGGCTCGACCTCGGCGATGGTCTTGAAGACGAAGTCGCCGTAGGTCAGATGCTCGTACATGTCGTCGGTCAGCGTCCAGACATGCGGATGCCTGAGCAGCACGTCGGCGAGCGACCGAAGCTCGGCCTCGGTGTAGGCGGCGCCCGACGGGTTCGACGGCGAGTTCATCAGCAGCCACTTTGTGCGCGGCGTGATCGCCTTTTCCAGCACTTCTGCCGTCAACTTGAAGCCGTTGTCGATCGAAGTGTCGGCGAACACCGAAGTGCCGCCGCAGATCGCCACCATCTCGGGATAGCTGACCCAATAGGGCCGGGGGATGATGACCTCGTCGCCAGGGTTCAGCGTCGCCATGAAGGCGTTGAACAGGATCTGCTTGCCGCCAGTGCCGACGATGGTCTGCTCCGGCTTGTAGTCGAGATTGTTCTCGCGCTTGAATTTCTTCGCGATCGCTTCGCGCAGCGGCGCGATGCCCGACACCGGCGGATATTTGGTCTCACCACGGCGGATGGCCTCGATCGCCGCATTCTTGATGTTGTCGGGCGTATCGAAATCCGGTTCGCCGGCACCCAAGCCAATGACGTCGCGGCCGGCATTTTTCAGCTCGCGGGCTTTCTGCGTCACCGCGATGGTGGCGGAAGGCTTCACGCGGGAAAGGGTGTCGGCAAGGAAGGCCATGACCTTTTTTCTCTCCAGAAAGGATCAGCGCGGCCAGGAGCGGCCGCGGCGCTTCTCATGTCGCATCATTCCCGTGAGTGCAAGCATTGTCGGCTGGGCCAGTGCCGCAAGGAGGTCAATGAGCCGTGATCGGCAACAGAAAGTTCATTAACGGGCGGTAGAGGCTTGCGTGGCAGGATCGTAACCCAATTGCGCCAGTTCGCGGAGCGAGGAACCTTGTCGCGCAGCATCGGGCTTGCCCATATCATCCGTCATGATGACGGCACCTCGTCAGGTGTCTGGGGCATTTATACGTTGCAAAGCGCCTTCCAGCCGATCTTCGCCTTCAGGGAAGGCAAGCTGTCGGTTGCCGCCTTCGAGGGCTTGATCCGGCCGTTCCGCGACGGCGAGCCGCAATCGCCAATGAGCTTCTTCAGCACCTGCCCGGCCGCCGACCGGCTTCATGTCGAGGCGCTGACCAGGACGCTGCATCTGCTGAATGCCGGCGCCTGCCTGCCGCAGGAAGCGTCGATCTTCGTCAATTTCGATCCATCGGTGTTCACCGAGCGCGCCGTTGCCGACAATGCCTTGCGCGAAATGCGCCTGGTGCTGCACGAGGCCGGCATCGATCCGGGCCGTGTCGTGTGCGAGGTGACCGAGCAGCGTCCAGCCTCGCAGGAGACCCTGCACGGTTTCGTCGCGGCGTTGAAGGGCAACGGCTTTCGCATTGCCGTCGATGACTATGGCGCCGACGATTCCGACATCAACCGCATCAAGGAGTTGAAACCCGACATCGTCAAGTTCGATGCCCACTGGATCACGCAGTTGATGGAGTCCGGCGCCGGCTTTGCGCTGCTGACGTCCATGGTGAAAAGCTTTGAGGCGCAAGGCATCCGCACCGTGTTCGAGGGCATCGAGGAAGGCTGGCAGTTGGAGCTGGCCGAGAAATCCGGGGCTTCGATGGTCCAGGGTTTCGTGCTGGCGCGGCCGGAGCTGGCGCCGACCAGCTTCCGCGTCTTCGGCAAGGACGGGCCGTCGCCTGCCGCCGACAATGCCTCTTCCGTCCCGGCCGCCGCGCCGCATACCGCGCGGGCGGTGAAAGTCTTTGGGCGCAGGAGCACACGATGAGGCCCGAACGGCGGCGAGATGTCGGCGATGCGATCTTCATGGACGAGGTCGGTATCGAATATGGCGTTTATGGCGACTTCCGCCTGCGCAGCGCCTACCAGCCGATCTTCGCGCCGCGCGGCCGCTTCCTGCACGCAATCGCCGTCGAGGGCTTGATCGAGCCGCATCGCGCCGGCCGGCCGGGCGCCGCACGGGCGTTCTTCGAAGGCGTCGCGGCCCAGGACCGGCTGTTCGTCGAAACCATGTGCCGGGTGCTGCATCTCAGGAATTTCCGCAACATCGGCGTCGATGGGCTCGATCTGTTCTTCAACTACAATCCATTGGTCAACGCCCGTCGGGGCCGGGCCTTGGCCGAAATCCGGCTGATGAGCAGGCATCTCGGCGAGCTCGGCCTGGCCCCCGGCATGCTGGTCTGCGAAATCACCGAACAGGCGGCCGACGACACGCTGCTGGCCAGGCTGGTACGCGAGATGCGCCGCGACGGCATCCGCATCGCCATCGACGACTTCGGCACCGGCCACTCGACCGAGGAGCGAGTCAGCCTGCTCAAGCCCGATATCGTCAAGATCGACGGTGGCTGGTTCGCGCAATTCTGCCGCCACGCCGCCGCCGAGCGGTTCTTCCGCCCGCTGGTCTCCAGCCTGCACGACCGCGGCGCCAAGGTCCTGGTCGAGGGCATCGAACAGCCCACCCATCTGCGCGTCGCGCTCGATGGCGGCGTCGACCTGCTGCAAGGTTTTCTACTCGCCCGGCCGGCGCTGGCCGGGGTGATCTTCGACGAGCGACCGCTCGCCATCGACGCGCTGCTGGGCAGGGACAGCAAGGTGGTGCCGCTGTTCGGGTAGCGCCGTGTGCTACACATCAGCGGCGCTGATCGTCGCGCCAAAACTAATCATTGGTGAGGACGGCGCGGCTACGATAATCGCGTCTGCACATGGCAGCGCTCGGGGACCAGCGATGATACTTTACAGCATGATCGACAGCGGCAACTGCTACAAGCCGCGCCTGCTGATGGCCAAGCTCGGCCTCCCTTTCACCACTGTCGAGGTGAGTTCGCACACGGGCGATACGCGAAAAGCGGATTTCGTCGCCAAGAATCCGAACGCCATGGTGCCGCTGCTGGAGCTCGACGACGGAAGGCGGATCGCTGAATCCAACGCCATCCTGCTCTACCTCGCGGAGGGCACGCGCTTCCTGCCCGCGGACAAGTATGAGCGCGGGCTCGCCTATCAATGGCTGTTCTTCGAACAGTATAGCCACGAGCCCTATATCGCCGTGCGCAAGGCGCTGCTGACCTTTCCCGAAAGGGCCAAGGACGCGACGCCCGAGCGGCTGGCGGTGACACTGGAGCGCGGCAACAAGGCGCTCGGTGTCATGAATAAATACCTGGAGAACAACGCGTTCTTCGCCGGAAACGCCTACAGCATCGCCGACATCGCGCTTTACGCTTATACGCATACGGCGGAGCAGGGCGGCTTCCAGCTCGACGCCTATCCGGCGGTGGCTGCGTGGCTTGACCGCGTGGTGGCGGATCCGGGGCACGTCTCTATGGAGTGGGTAGGGTAATTTTATCCTCAACCTCGCCACCGCCCCGCGGCTCTTTTGGGCGAGGCGCGCCAAACAGGCGCGAGGCCCGGCCACCCATCGTCCGAGAAGCTGCGCGGGAGCTATTTCAACAAATGGTCGTAGTAGGCATGGGTGCCGATCCAGAACCAGATCACATCTTCATTGTTGCGTATGGCAACAGCCCGGTAGTTTCGTCGACCCGCGCCGACCAATAGCAACCGACCTGCTTGAAATGTAAGGAGGGATGAAAAGGATCGGAACGCAGTATGACAAAACGCCTGTCCGCCTTTGCTTTGATCGACGACGACAGTTTTTCATAAGCCTTCCAGAATGATGGAGAGGCGACGTTGTTCACAGAGGCCGAGTCCGGCCGGCGCGATGGTCAGCCAATGCCTGTTCGGCAAGCTTGTCCAATCGCCCCGCCCTCACCTCGGTCTCGATCCGCCGATCCCACAGGTCCGCCTGGAGCGCCTCGAACCATGCGGCAAACGCCTTCAGCTCCTCGGGGCTCAGTTCGGTGATGGACTTTTCGATTTGCTCAAGCTTGGTCATGGCCGGATAATACCACTCTAATGGTACCACAGGTGGGACTCCAGGTTCGGCTTTACATGCCTGGAATCCAGGCAAATAAAAAGGCGGGACAATGCCCGCCTTCCCATTTCGGTAGCCTGATCGGGAGCGTCCGGTCCGGGCTGGCAGCTATCTGCTGATCCGGCTTGTCGGGTCTTTCCGCTCCGGCGCGCTTCTCGCGCGACCGTCAGTACATCCGTGACTTGCCGCGCGCCCCGGGCTGTCGCCCGGCGCGCGCCATTTTCAAAATCAGGCTGCCTTGCTCAGAGATCCAGCGGACGACTTGCCAGTGCGGCGGTCCTGCTCGATCTCGAAGTTGATCTTCTGGCCTTCGACCAGGGTCGACAGTCCAGCGCGCTCGACAGCGGAGATGTGGACGAAAACGTCCGCGCCGCCCGCGTCAGGCTGGATGAAGCCGAAGCCCTTGGTGGCGTTGAACCACTTGACCGTTCCAGTTGCCATAAAAATAGTCCTTCACATTTGCTTTGGTTTGACTGAACCGAGGTCCAGCCGGTGTGCATCGAGATTTTGGAGATAGACGTCAGCAAACGCGAAGATCGCGAGGCCCGGATCGATCGGCCGAAATATCAATGGGGCTGATATAGGCTGCTTTCGCACGAAATACAAGACTGCGTGAGAAAGCCGTGATCGAGGGACCGCCCAATGGCCGCCCCAATCCGGTGAAACCGTTGCGTCAGATGGCGCTGTCCGTGAGCCGCGCATCAGGGGAGAGGACCATGAAGACCATTCTGCTGGCAGCATGCCTGACGCTGATTGCCGCCGAGGCGCAGGCGATCTCGCGCTAAGATCCGACGCGGATGGAGTGTGGCCGCGTACAGGCGACGATCGCGCGGCAGGGCGCCGTCATCCTGCGTTACCAGTCGAGGCGGGTACCGGGACTGCCACTCTACGACCGCTACGTGCAGAGCCAGCAATTCTGCACCATGGGCGAGGTGAGGACACGCGCCTATGTGCCGAGCGCCGATACGAAATCCTGCCCGGTCTACAA
The DNA here is from genome assembly GCF_006442375.1 of Mesorhizobium sp. B2-2-4. Lineage (NCBI taxonomy): Bacteria > Pseudomonadati > Pseudomonadota > Alphaproteobacteria > Hyphomicrobiales > Phyllobacteriaceae > Mesorhizobium > Mesorhizobium sp. B2-2-4. The sequence goes on from NZ_VFWB01000008.1 coordinate 222,127, forward strand.
TTGCAAGCGACCGGACAACGACCGGCGTTTCCGCCGGCGGTTTTTTCATAACGACTAGGCCATAGCCTGGCGCGGCTGTTATCGCGTCAAAATCCGAACGAGACCTGCGCTGGCGGCGGCGGGCCGACGCGCACGCCTTCCATGGCCAGCATCTTTTCCTTGGTGGTCGAGCCGCCGGGCGCGGAGAAGCCGCCGATCTTGCCGCCGGCGGCGACGATGCGGTGACACGGAATGACCAGAGGCACCGGATTGGCGCCAAGCGCGGCACCCGTTTCGCGCGGCAGGCCGGCATGGCCGGCGCGCTTGGCCAGTTCGCCATAGGTGGTGGTTTCACCATAGGCTAGCTTTCGCGCCGCGCCATAGATGGCGAGGCGGAAATCGTCGATGCCGTCGAGATCGACCGGCACGGAGGAGAAATCGACGTCCTCGCCTGCCGCATAGGCCTTGATCGAGGCGATCAGTTCGACCACCCACGGCGGCTGCACGGTAGCGGCCGAAACGCCGGCATGGCGCAGCAGCCGCCGTTCCACTGCCTCGCGGCTGCGTTCGGGCAGGCAGAGCCGGATCAGGCCCTTTTCGCTCCAGGCAATCCCCATGAAGCCGATCACTGTTTCTAACACTGCGTGGCCGGCTGTGATCTGCGACGGCGTTTGCATGGCGTGCTCCTTTCGCAAAATGGCCAGAAACCGGCATTCATGCCGGTACATATCAGGAACAATATGGCATTTCGGCCCGAGTCTCGCCACCCGAAAACCACCTGAGCGCCCCGATTGCTCGCCAGGAATCGCTGGTGTAAGGGATTTCTTAACATCCGACGAACCGGACCCGAACGCGGCTTGCCAGCAAAACAAACCCTTATCGCGCTCGGCGTGATCGCGGCCATGGCCTGCGTCAGCGGTTGCACGTCGACATCGCAGATGAAATCCGCGTCTTCCCTCACCGAAACAGCGACCGTCGCCGGCACCGATGCCGGCTTCACCATACCGTTGCCGGAGACGGTTTCGGTGCTGCCGGAACCGCCGGGGATTACGCCCGTTCAAACCGCTGAGTTGCCCGCCGGCCCGACCACACAGGCGGCCGCGGCAACCGCGGCCTTTGCCGGAGCGACCCCAACCGCACCGGCCGTGCCGGCGGTGATGACCGCCAATGCCTGGCAGGCGCCGCCGCCGGCTGGCGCCGGCGCACCAATCAAGGCGGCAGCCACCTACGCCACCGCCGGGCTCATCGTGCCGGCGATCGCCAGGAACGATCAGAAAGCCATGCCCGGCGTGCAGCAGGCGGCCTATGTTGTGCCGCAGAATCCGGCTGCCCTCGTCCAGTTTCCTGCCGCTCCGGTGCAGGAAGAGCATGCGACCGGCGTGCGCGGCGATATCGACCGGCTGATCGTAAAATACGCCGCGTTTTATCAGGTGCCGGTCGACCTTGTGCGCCATGTCGTCAACCGCGAAAGCACCTTCAATCCCAAAGCCTACAACAACGGCCATTGGGGGCTGATGCAGATCAAGCACGCGACGGCGCGCGGCATGGGCTATGACGGACCGGCCAGGGGCCTGTTCGATGCCGAAACCAACCTGAAATACGCCGTCAAATACCTGCGTGGCGCCTGGCTGGTGTCGGACGGCAACGCCAAGCGCGCCGACTGGCTCTACCAGACCGGCTACTATTTCGACGCCAAGCGCAAGGGCCTGCTCGAGGCGACCGGCCTCGGCGTCGACCGCAAGCGGCGCCGCCTGCTGCCCGACGCCTGAGCGAAATGCCCGAACCGCGCCCGCCGGCTCCGAACGACATCCGGCTGCGCAAGATCCTCGACGAGACGCTGGTTCCCGCGCACTGGTCGGATGGCTTTGTCATGCGCACCCTCGAGCCCGGCGATGCGCCGGCCTTGCATGCGCTGCTGACCGAAGTGTTCGACGATGGCGCCGACGGCCCGTTCGACGAATGGTGGCCACGCATCTCAGGCGACCCCGAATTCGATTCTGCGCTCTGTTTCCTCGTCATCGACGCCAAGGGCCTGCTGGTGGCGGCGGCGCTGTGCTGGACGAGCGCCTTCGTCAGGGATCTCGCCGTGCATCCGCAGGCGCGCGGCAGGGGCATCGGCGAGGCGCTGATGTGGCACGCCTTCGCCGTCTTTCGCGAACGCGGCGCAGACCATGTCGACCTCAAGACCAACACGGTGGAAAACGCCGCCGCTGTCAGGCTCTATCAGCGGCTTGGGATGAGCCCTGTCGCCTGGGAAGGCTGAAGCCGCGGCCCGGCCCACCGCCGCTCGCGGGCATCGCTCGGGAACCCAGAGCGCCGCTCCGCATTCAAAGAATGGTGGAGGGGTCCGACGAGCTTCCGGAGCCTCGAAGGCTTGCGTCGCCGTTCCGAAAGGAGATCCTCCGCCGCCATGAGGCTCTTTCACGCATTTGCCACGTTGGTCGCTGCCGCGATGATTGCGGCTGTGCCTGCGCGAGCCGTCGAATTGTCGATCGTATCGGGCGACACAGGAATCGGCATCAAGGTGCTGCGTGAAATCCTCGACCGCTATGAGAAGGACAGCGGCAACAAGGTCAGCATCGTCGTCATGCCGGCATCCGGGACCGACCAGTTCGGCCAGTACAGGCTGTGGCTTGCCGCCGGCAATAGCGATATCGACGTCTACCAGACCGATGTGATCTGGGCGCCGCAGCTCGCCAGCCAGCTCGTCGACCTGACCGCGGCGACCAAGGATGTCGTCGGCGCCCATTTCCCCTCGATCATCCAGTCGCAGACCGTCAACGGGAGGCTGGTGGCGCTGCCGATCTTCACCGATGCGCCGGCGCTCTACTACCGCAAGGACCTGCTCGACAAATACGGCGCCAAGGTGCCTGCCACCTGGAAGGAGCTGGCCGACACCGCCAGGCTGGTCATGGACAAGGAACGGGCTGCCGGCAACAAGGACATCTGGGGCTTCGTCTTCCAGGGCAATGCCTATGAGGGGCTGACCTGCGACGCGCTGGAATGGGTGATGTCGAACGGCGGCGGCCAGATCATCGAGCCGGACGGCACCATCTCGATCAACAATCCAAAAGCGGCGGCAGCGCTCGACACGGCCAAAGGCTGGGTCGGAACCATCGCGCCACCCGGCGTGCTGGCCTATCAGGAAGAGGAATCGCGCGGCGTGTGGCAGACCGGCAATGCGGTCTTCATGCGCAACTGGCCCTACGCCTATGCACTAGGCAATTCCGAAGGCTCGCCGATCAAGGGCAAGTTCGACGTAGCGCCGCTGCCGGCCGGCACCGGCGAAGGCGCGCGTCCGGCGGCGGTGCTGGGTGGCTGGAATCTTGCCGTGTCCAAATATTCCAGGCACCCGGACGCTGCGATCGGGCTCGTCAAATTCATCGCCTCGCCCGCGATGCAGAAATACCGCGCGCTGAGGAACTCCAGCCTGCCGACCATCCAGGCGCTCTATGACGATACCGACATCGCCAGACAACAGCCGATCGTTCCGCGCTGGAAGCAGATCTTCCTCAATGCGGTGCCGCGTCCCTCGGCCGCGGCCAGGATCAAGTACAACGAGGCGTCGAGCCAATTCTGGAACGCCGTCCACAAGACGCTGTCGGGCGATGGCACCGCGGGCGACAATCTGGCCGACCTCGAAGCCATGCTGACCAGGCTGAAGGGGCGTGGCTGGTGACGCCACAACGCGCCTCCATGTCCCGCCCGGCGCGAGGGATGACAGAAGCGGAGCCGAGGACTGAAGCCGTCGCGACCCACCGCCCGCGCTCGCGGCTGATGCGCCAGCGCGTGCGTTCGGCCTGGCTGTTCCTGGCGCCGATGCTCCTGGTGCTCGCCGCCGCTGCCGGCTGGCCGCTCGCCCGCACGGTCTATTTCAGTTTCACCGACGCTTCGCTGGCCGATCTTGACGCCCGCCAGTGGGCAGGCTTCGCCAATTACTTCTCGGTGCTGCGCATGCCGAGCGGCCGGGTGCTCTACGATGGCGTGCTGGCCGACCCGGTGTGGTGGAGCGCCGTCTGGAACACGGTGCGTTTCGCGGCCCTTTCGGTTACCTGCGAGACGATCCTCGGCATGGTCGTCGCGCTGGTGCTCAATGCCGAATTCCCGGGCCGCGGCATCGTCAGGGCGGCGATCCTCATCCCCTGGGCGATCCCGACCATCGTCTCGGCCAAGATGTGGCAGTGGATGCTCAACGACCAGTTCGGCATCATCAATGTGGTTCTGCTCAATCTCGGCCTGATCGACACCAAGATCGCCTGGACGGCCAACGCGGACACGGCGATGGCCGCCGTGCTGGTCGTCGACATCTGGAAGACGACGCCGTTCATGGCGCTGCTCATCCTTGCCGCGCTGCAGATGCTGCCGCGCGAGATCATCGAGGTCGCCAGGCTCGACGGCGCCAATCCGTGGCAGATCTTCTGGCGGGTGACCTTGCCGCTGATCCGGCCTGCGGTGATGGTGGCGGTGATCTTCCGCGCGCTCGATGCGCTGCGCATCTTCGACCTGATCTATGTGCTGACGCCCAACAACGTGCACACCAAGTCGATGTCGGTGTTCGCGCGCGAGAACCTGTTCGAGTTCGACAAATTCGCCTACGGCTCGGCCGCTTCGACGCTGCTGTTCCTCATTCTTGCGCTTCTCACCATGGCCTATATCCGGATCGGCGGGGTCAGCCTCGAGGGCGGGCGCTGAGATGTGGATCCTGAAGCGGACGGCTTTCTACCTGCTGGTCGCGGCCATCGTGCTGGTCGCGGTATTCCCCTTCTATTACGCCATCGTCACCAGCCTGAAATCGGGCACCGAACTGTTCCAGGCCGACCTCTGGCCGAAGACGTTCAGCCTCGGCAATTATCGCAACGTGCTGACCGAAGGCGCCTTCGCACGCAACCTGATCAACTCACTGGTGGTCTCCGGCGCGGTCGTCGCGCTCTCGCTGTTCCTCGGCGTCACCGCGGCCTACGCGCTGGCGCGCATCCGTTTTCGCGGCCGCTCAGCGCTACTATTCGCCATCCTGTCGGTATCGATGTTCCCGCAGGTGGCGGTGCTGGCCGGACTGTTCGAACTGGTGCGGATGTTCGGCCTCTACAATTCGCTTCTCGCGCTGATCTTCTCCTACATGATCTTCACCTTGCCGTTCACCGTCTGGGTGCTCACCGCCTTCGTGCGCGACCTGCCGGTCGAGGTCGAGGAGGCGGCGATCCTTGACGGCGCGACGCCGTGGATCATCATCACGCGCATCTTCCTGCCGCTGATGTGGCCGGCGCTGGCGACCACCGGGCTGCTCGCCTTTATCGGCGCGTGGAACGAGTTCCTGTTTGCGCTGACATTCACCTCCAACAACGCCCAGCGGACCGTGCCGGTGGCGATCGCGCTGCTTTCGGGCAATTCGCAGTTCGAGATCCCGTGGGGCAACATCATGGCCGCATCGGTGATCGTCACCGTGCCGCTGGTGCTGCTGGTGCTGATCTTCCAGCGCAAGATCGTCTCCGGCCTCACCGCCGGCGGCGTGAAGGGGTGAGGAGAAAATGTCGGAACCGGCCGCAGCGGCGCGTCCTTAGGTCTTAGAGCAACCGCGCCGGGACGCCGGCGCTGTGACCCAAGGAGCCGATCATGATCACCTTCCCCAACGAATCCGCCAGATACCGCGCCGCCCGCGAAAAGCTGCTGAAGAAGGAAATCGCGCTGCGCCGCGCCATGGAGGATGTGGCCGTGGCGCGCCGCGCGTTGCCGCCGGGCGGGCTGGTGCCACAGGATTACGTGTTCGAGGGGCTGGATGCCGAGGGCAGGGCGGCCGAGATAAAGCTGTCGCAACTGTTCGCACCCGGCAAGGACACGCTGATCCTCTACCAGATGATGTTCCCGCGCCATCCGCAGGAGACGCGCGACGTGGCAATAACGGGCGGCACGGCGAAGCTGGCGCGGCCGGACCAGCCATGCCCGTCCTGCACGGCGCTGCTCGACCAGTTCGACGGCGCCGTCGGCCATCTCCAGGCGGCCGGCTTCAACTTTGCCGTGGTGGCGAAAACCGCGCTCGAAAACCTCGTCACGCTCGGCCGCGACCGTGGCTGGCAGAACATGCGGCTGGTGTCGTCGGCCTCCAACAGCTTCAAGCGCGACTACAACGCCGAGGATGCCGACGGTGCGCAGATCCCGCTGCTCTCGGTGTTCCACCGCGACGCTGACGGCATCAGGCATTTCTGGTCGTCCGAACTCGGCTTCGCGCCGCCCGAACCCGGCCAGGACCCGCGCGCCATCGGCACCTGCGAGATCCTGTGGAACCTGATGGATTTCACCCCGGAGGGCCGGCCGAACTGGCACGAGCAGCTGCAATATGGCGAGGCATGCTGCCATTGACGGCAAGGCGCCCGGCGCAACTTCCGTGCATCTGCGGCGTTGGAATCCCGAGGGAACCATTCCGACCGGAGATTGCAGATGAAAACGCTTCTGACCATGACCGCCGCGGCCTTGCTCGCCGCCGCGCCCGCCGCGCTTGCCCAATCCACCGCCCAAACGACGCCGCTGGCGGCCGACAGCAAGGTCGACACGCAGACCTTCATCAAGACGGTGCCCGGCGCCAACGAGTTCGAGATCCAGTCGAGCAAGCTCGCCGAGCAGAAATCGGCGTCGGCCGACGTCAAGGCCTTCGCCAAACAGATGATCAAGGACCACACCAAGGCCGGCGAGGACTTCAAGGCGGCGCTCGCGCAGGGCCAGACCACCGCCTCGACCAAGCCGGCCGGCCCGGCGCTTCAGCCGAAAGAACAGGGCCAGCTCGACGAACTCAAGGCCGCCAGCGGCAAGGACTTCGACACCAAATACATCATGATGCAGACAGCAGCTCACAAGGACGCCGTCGCGCTCTTCAGCACCTACGCCCAATCGGGCGATGATCCGGCGATGAAGGAATTCGCCAAGAAGACGCTGCCGACGCTGAAGATGCACGAGAAGCATGTGAAGGAACTGGGCGCGGCGCATCAGGGGTGAGGGCGGTCGAGAGGGAGCTGAACCGCAGACGATAGCACTCTACGGCGCCCCCCTCTGTCCTGCCGGACATCTCCCCCTCTTGGGGGGAGATCGGCAGCTTGGGCGTCGGCGCTCTTTCTGCCCACGCTGAAAATTTGGCGAAAGCATTCGCGACAGCCAATCTCCCCCCCTGAGGGGGAGATGTCCGGCAGGACAGAGGGGGGCGCCGTAGGGCGGCGCGACGGCCAGGGTTCTTCCCATGCCTGCGTGGGACTACACTGCCGCACCACCCACCCGGGGAAGTACCCATGCCCAAACTCGACCTCGCATCCCTGCCCCTCCGCAAGGGCTCGGGCTATCCCGCGCCCTTCGATGGCCCTTGCGCCGGCCGCAGGCGCCGCAGGCTTGGCGATGCCGGCGGGCTCACCGATTTCGGCGTCAACCTGATGACATTGCCGCCCGGCGGCTGGTCCAGCCAGCGCCACTGGCACAGCCATGAGGACGAGTTCGTCTATGTGCTGGAAGGCGAACTGACGCTGGTCGAGGATGGCGGCGAGACGCTGCTCAGCGCCGGCGACTGCGCCACCTTCGCCAAGAACAGCGGCAATGGCCACCATTTGATCAACCGCTCGTCCACGCCGGCGCTCTACCTCGAGGTCGGCTCGCGCAACCCTGACGATGTCATCACCTGCTCCGACATCGACATGATGAGCCCGAGTTCGGACGGACGCTTCCTGCACAAGGACGGCACGCCTTATCCGGGGCAAGGGTGAAGGCTGGACAACGCGTCGGCGCCAGGGGGAGCGCCCTACGAGATTTCGCAGGCGAGGGACGAGTTCCGGCTCTGGACTGCGGGTCGGCGCTGGCGTTCCCCGGCCGGCACTATAAGCTCCCCCAAACCCAGGGAGCATCACCATGAAAAAAGAAATCATCGAAGTGCCCGTCATGTCGGACAAGGTGCGGGCGCTCGGCCTGCCCTGTTCGACGGCGGTGAAGGCCAACGGATTCGTGTTCATCTCGGCGACGCCGCCGGTGGACATGGTGACCGGCGAGATGGTGCGCGGCGACATCGAGGTGCAGACCGAGGCGTCGCTCAAGGCGCTGAAACACTGCCTGGAAGCGGCCGGCACCTCGCTGGACAATGTCGTGATGGTGCGCATCTACGCCGTCAATTCCGGCTTCTACAACGCGATTAACCGGGTTTATGCCAGGTACTTCTCGACCAACCCGCCGGCGCGGAGTTTCGTGCCGGTGGCTTCGTGGCCGATGGAGTTTGATATTGAGATTGAGTGTGTGGCGGTGGCGTGAGTGGGCTCCAATGGCCTGCATCCAAGTGAAGAGTAACCCCACTCCTCTACCTCGCCAAGGGGGAGAGGTTTTCTCTGTCACAGATACAGCAGATTCTAGATACGCTCGGTCAATGGTCGAAGCAAATTGAAGGTGTTTCTAAAACGAACCGGAATAAACGTTTGCAAAGAACAGTGTCGATTCGTCTGCCGACTATTTGATAGCGCTTAAGAATCCGAGGAGAAAGTGACCTTTGATTTCTCGTGGGTGTCATCGTCTCGGAATTTTTCACTGATTGGCTGTCGCCTTAAGCAAAATACTCCTGCAGCGGCCGCACTTCCAAACTCCCCGCCTTCAGCGCCGCGATCGCCTCGGCCACAGCCGCCGCTCCCGATAGCGTCGTGTAATACGGCACCTTCTGCATCAGCGTCGCGCGGCGCAGCGATTTGGAATCCGACACTGCCTTCTGGCCATCGGTCGTGTTGAAGACGATCTGGACCTGGCGGTTGCGGATGGCGTCTTCGATGTGGGGGCGGCCTTCCAGCACCTTGTTGATCTTCTCGGCGACGACGCCGTTTTCGGCGAGGAAGCGGGCGGTGCCTGAGGTGGCCATCACCTTGAAGCCGAGGCCGGCGAGGCGCTTGACCGCCGGTAGGATGCCTTTCTTGTCCTCGTCGCGCACCGAGACGAACAGCGTGCCGGAGCGGGGCAGATCAACACCCGCCCCGAGCTGGCTCTTGGCGAAGGCCAGGGCAAAATCACGGTCGAGGCCCATGACCTCGCCGGTCGAGCGCATTTCCGGACCGAGCAGGATGTCGACTCCGGGGAAGCGGGCGAAGGGGAAGACGGCTTCCTTGACCGCGATGTGGCCCGGATTGCGCGGGTCGGGCATGGCGCCATAATGGGCGAAGGCGTCTTCCAGGCTCTCGCCGGCCATGATGCGGGCGGCGATTTTCGCTATGGGACGTCCGATGGTCTTGGCGACGAAGGGCACGGTGCGCGACGCGCGCGGGTTGACCTCCAGCACATAGACCGTGCCGTCCTTGATCGCGTATTGCACGTTCATCAGACCGCCGACATTGAGCGCGCTGGCAAGGGCCGCCGTCTGCCGCTCCAACTCGTCGACCAGCTCCGAAGGCAGCGAGTGAACGGGGAGCGAACAGGCCGAGTCGCCCGAATGGATGCCGGCCTCCTCGATATGCTCGAGAATGCCAGAGACAAAGGTCGCCTTGCCGTCGCAGAGGCAGTCGACATCGACCTCGATGGCGCCACTGAGATAGGTGTCGAACAGCAGCGGGTTCTTGCCCAGCAGCGTGTTGATCTGGCCGGTCTTGTCGTTGGGGTATTTCTGCTTGATGTCCTCCGGCACCAGGCCGGGCACGGTGTCGAGCAGATAGGATTGCAGCATGCCCTCGTCATGGATGATCTGCATGGCGCGGCCGCCCAGCACATAGGAGGGGCGCACCACCAGGGGGAAGCCGAGCTCGCCGGCGACGAGGCGGGCCTGCTCGACCGAATAGGCGATGCCGTTCTTCGGCTGGCTGAGGTTGAGCTTGTGCAGCAGCTTCTGAAAGCGGTCGCGGTCCTCCGCCAGGTCGATCATGTCGGGCGAGGTGCCGAGGATCGGGATGCCGGCCTTCTCCAGTGCGTCGGCGAGCTTCAGCGGCGTCTGGCCGCCGAACTGGACGATGACGCCGACCAGCTCGCCCGACGCCTGCTCGGCGCGCAGGATCTCCAGCACGTCCTCCGCCGTCAGCGGATCGAAATAGAGCCGGTCCGAGGTGTCGTAGTCGGTCGACACGGTCTCGGGGTTGCAGTTGATCATGATCGCTTCATAGCCGGCGTCGCGCAGCGCAAAGGCCGCGTGGCAGCAGCAGTAGTCGAATTCGATGCCTTGGCCGATGCGGTTCGGGCCGCCGCCGAGGATGACCACCTTCTTGCGCGACGAAACCTGCGCCTCGTTGGCGAGCGCGCCGGCGAAGGGCACTTCATAAGTGGAGTACATGTAGGCGGTCGGCGACGCGAACTCGGCCGCGCAGGTGTCGATGCGCTTATAAACCGGATGAACGTCGAGCTTTTCACGAATCTTCTGAACGACTTCCACGTCGCTCTTCGTCAATGAGGCGAGGCGGGCGTCCGAAAAACCCATGGCCTTCAGCATGCGCAGATTGGCGGCGTCCTCAGGCAGGCCGTGCTCCCGGATGCGGGCTTCCATGGCGAGGATCCCGGCGATCTGCTCGAGGAACCACGGATCGATCTTGCACATAGCGTGCACGTCTTCCAGCGAGGTGCCCATGCGGATCGCCTGCGCCACCATGCGCAGCCGGTCGGGCGTCGGCGTGCCCAAGGCGGCGCGGATCGCGTTGCGGTCGTCGGCGCTGTTGGCGGAGCCAAGGCCGGGGATCTCGATCTCGTCGAGACCGGTGAGGCCGGTCTCCAATCCACGCAAAGCCTTCTGCAGGGATTCCTGGAAGGTGCGGCCGATGGCCATCACTTCGCCCACCGACTTCATCGCGGTGGTCAGCACCGGCTCGGCGCCGGGGAATTTTTCGAAGGCAAAGCGCGGGATTTTCGTGACGACGTAGTCGATGCTCGGTTCGAACGAGGCGGGCGTGGCGCCGCCGGTAATGTCATTCTCGAGCTCGTCCAGCGTGTAGCCGACGGCAAGCTTGGCGGCGATCTTGGCGATGGGGAAGCCGGTCGCCTTGGAGGCCAGCGCGGAGGAGCGGGAGACGCGCGGGTTCATCTCGATGACCACGAGCCGGCCATCGGCCGGGTTGACGGCGAACTGCACGTTGGAGCCGCCGGTCTCGACGCCGATCTCGCGCAGCACCGCGATCGAGGCGTTGCGCATCATCTGGTATTCCTTGTCGGTCAGGGTCAGCGCCGGGGCGACGGTGATCGAATCGCCCGTGTGCACGCCCATCGGATCGATGTTCTCGATGGAGCAGACGATGATGCAATTGTCCGCTCTGTCGCGGACGACCTCCATCTCGTACTCCTTCCAGCCGAGCACGCTCTCCTCGATCAGCACTTCGGTGGTCGGCGAGGCGTCGAGGCCGGACTGGACGATGTCGAAGAATTCGGCCCTGTTGTAGGCGATGCCGCCGCCGGTCCCGCCCATGGTGAAGGAGGGGCGGATGATGGCGGGCAGGCCGACATGGTCGAGCGCCTGGGCGGCGATCGCCATGGCGTGGCTGATGTAGCGCTGCTTGCGGTCGCCTTCGCCGAGGTTCCAGCTTGTCTCCAGCGCGTCGAGCGCGGCGTCGAGATTGTCGGGCTTTTCGGCCTTCAGCGCCGCGCGCTCGGCCTCATGCGTCTTGCGGTCGGCATTCTTGACGTCGGTGGCGTTGGCCAGCATCGACTTCGGCGTTTCCAGGCCGATCTTCTTCATCGCCTCGCGGAACAGCGCCCGGTCCTCGGCCTTGTCGATGGCCGTGGCGTCGGCGCCGATCATCTCGACATTGTAGCGCTCCAGCACGCCCATGCGGCGCAGCGACAGCGCGGTGTTGAGCGCGGTCTGGCCGCCCATGGTCGGCAGCAGCGCATCCGGGCGCTCCTTGGCGATGATCTTGGCCACGACCTCGGGGGTGATCGGCTCGATATAGGTGGCGTCGGCCAGTTCCGGGTCGGTCATGATGGTGGCCGGGTTGGAATTGACCAGGATGACGCGGAAACCCTCTTCCTTCAGCGCCTTGCAGGCCTGGGTGCCGGAATAGTCGAATTCGCAGGCCTGGCCGATGACGATGGGGCCGGCCCCGATGATCAGGATCGACTTGATGTCGGTGCGTCTTGGCATCTTTATGAATTCCGTTCGGCGAGCGGCTTGCACGAAAAACCGGGACGGGAGACCCGGCCGGTTGTGCTTGCGATTCTGGTATCAGGCTAGGAGGGCCTTATAGGGAAGAGTTTTGCGGGATGTAACCCCGAAAATGAGGGCAGTAGGGCAGTAGGGCAGTAGGGCAGTAGGGCAGTAGGGCAGTAGGGCAGTAGGGCAGTAGGGCAGTCACTCCAGGCACTTCACATATTGCCTTACTGCCCTACTGCCCCATTGCCTTCCAAACTAATGCCCAAACGCCACGGCATCCGTAATCTCGAATCGCTCCGAGATGCCGACGCGGATCATGCTGAGGCTGCCTTCGCGGGTGAAGCGGAAATCGCTGTCGCCGTCGGAGCCGGCGGGCAGTCCGCCATAGAAGGAGATGACGCGGCTGCCGCCGTCCGGCCAGGTCACGGTGACGTCGGCCTTGTCGCTGCCCTTGTGCTCGACGCTTGCCGCGCAAAGGGTCATCGGCTGGCCGACATTGCGCGCACAGGGAATTTCAATGGCGGCGCCTCCGGCGGTGGCCTCCGCCTGTGCCGGATTCTCCCCAGTGCGCGGTTCATTCGCCACCAGCGCCAGGCCGTAAGCATCCTGCATGGCGATCACCGCGGCGGATTTCGGCGTGGTTGCGGGGGCAGCCGCATTGTCGGCTCCGCCTAGCCGCGCCGTCAGGTCGGGCGGCTGAGCGGCCGCGGGGCTGGCGGCGCCGAGCGCCTGGCCTGCATTGTTGGTCGCGGCAGCGGCCGCATCCGCCTGATCCGGATCGGGCGGCGAAGCCGGATTGACGGGGTTCAGGTAGCGGGCAGGGGTCCAGCCGCTGATTTTCGGGTTCTCGGCCTCGACCTTGCACCATTGCCGGCCGTCTACGTCGATGCAGCCGAGATTGTTCACGCTGGCGCCATTGGCCAGACGCGCCTCGGTCTTGCCGATCGGCGATGGCTGGGCGCGGACGTTGAGGAGATCGTCGGGGGCGAGGCCGGTGACGATGGAGATGAACGGCCCCTCTTCGGCATGGGCCACCGTCAGAAGCAAAGGAGCGGCGATCAGCGCGAAGAGCGTCGTTCGGAGCGTAGACCAGCGCTTCATCACTTCGCCGTGGCCGATAGATTGCATTACCAAAGGCACCGCCAGATACGAAAACGCCGCCACACGCGAAGCCGATTTTATAGGCGACGACGCTGCGCCATGTCCAGAAGCGAGATTTTCTTCCGGCAGGGACGGAGCTGCGTGAGGGCGATGATCGGAGAGCGGGGAGAGAGCTCAGCCTGGCATGCGCTTGCTCGCGGCATGAATGCAAAAAGCATTCAGCCGGGCATGAAGCCGGTTCGCAGCGCATGGGCCCATTCGGGCCGTCCCGCCTGTTCGGCCTGGCCAGCGGCCGCCTCGTGATCGTAATCGACGGCGATGGCCTCGAAACGGTCGGGCCGGCCGGGCTCGCCTGAAGTGACGATGCCATAGCGCGCATGCGGCGCGCCCTGCTCGGAGGAATGCGCCGGCGGCGTCGAGTCTTCATAGGCGGGACAGCCGACGCTGCCCGGGTTGAAGATCACCGGACCGCCGGGCAAGCGGATCAGTTCGGCCCGGTGGCTATGGCCGCACAGGGCCAGGCGGCAGGCCGGATCGAGCGCCTTCAACCGCCGCCGGATCGCCGCCAGCGGCGCACGCACCAGCCGGCCGTCGGCGATCGCATCGAGCAGGTATTTCTCGTCGTGATCGGGCCTGGCATGAAAAGCGATCACGCCGGGCGCGATCTCCAGCGTCAGAGGCTGGGCGAACAGTACCTCGCGCTGCGCCCCGGTCAGCCGTTCCTGCGCGTAGATGTCGGAGGCCCACATGGTCTCATCGGCCGGATCGGCGGCGACGCGGCGGTCATGATTGCCGCGCACGGTCGGCAGGTCCAGCGCTTCCAGCCGCGCAAACGTCTCGCGCGGCCAGAGCGGACCCGAAACGCTGTCGCCGAGATTGACCGTGATATCCGCGCCGCCGCGCCGCTCGAGGTCGGCGAGCACGGCGTCAAGCGCCAGAACATTGCCGTGGATATCGGCGAGGACAGCAATGCGCATGGGAGCTCCGGTTGTGAGGCAGCGTTTCCTCTCCCCATTACCGTGGGGCGAGAACCCAGATCCCGCGAGGTCAGGCCGTCACTTCGATATCATGGCCGCCGACGGCCGGCAGCGCCGGATCGTCCCCTGCGGCGGCAATAATGCTGTCGAGCAGGCCGGGGAAACGGGCATCGAGATCGGCGCGGCGCAGCGTGATCATGCGGTTGGTGCCGGCCACTTCTGCGCGAGTCACGCCGGCCTCGCGCAGCTTTGCCAGGTGGTAGCTCAGATTGGTCTTCGAGGCGAGATCGAGGAATTTGCTGCAGTTCAGCGGCACGCCTTCCTTGCTGGCGAGATAACGCACGATCGCCAGCCGCGTCGGGTCGCCGAGCACGGCGAGCACGATCGGCAGGCTGATCTGGTCCGTATTGGGATGTGGCAGGCTCATGGCTGCAACCTAAGCACAGTTCCGGCCGATTTCAACGCACCCGCTCCGCGTCTGCCCTGCACACCGCTCTCCCTTTCACGATCGTGCTGACACAGGGCTGTCAGGATGGTTGTGCTATTTTTTCCTGGCTTCATTGACATCCTGCCGGGTTATGTCCAATTGTTCAATAACCTTTGAACTAAGGACACATCGCCATGGACAAGCGGATCTTCTGGCTTGCGCTCGGATCGTTTGCGATCTCGACCGAAGGCTTCGTTGTCTCCAGCCTTCTACCCGACATCGCCAGGGATGCCGGCATCTCCGTTCCGCTCGCCGGCACGCTGATCACCGCCTTCGCGCTCGCTTATGCGGTCGGCACGCCGATCCTGGCGACGCTGACCGGCGAATGGGACCGGCGCCGCGTCATCCTGTGGACGCTGGTGTTCTTCGTCATTGGCAACGTTGCCGCGGCCTTGAGCTCCTCCTTCGAAGTGCTGCTCGCCGCGCGCATCATCATGGCGCTGTCGTCTGGCCTGTTCGCGGCGACCGCGCAAGGCACGGCGGTGGCGCTGGTCGATGACCATCACCGGGCCCGCGCCATTGCCGTCGTCGTCGGCGGCACCACGGTGGCGGTAGCGGTGGGCGCCCCGCTCGGCGCGCTGGTCGCGGCGATAGCCGGCTGGCGCGGCACGTTCTATGCCATCGCAGGCCTCGGCGCGCTCGCCGGCGCCATCCTCTGGTATCGGCTGCCGCGCGGCATCATCGGCACCAAGCTGCCGCTGAAGCGCCGGCTGGCGGCGGCAATGCGTCCCGGCGTGATGCCGATCCTGGTGACGACCACGCTTGCCCTCATCGGCGCCTTCACCGTGTTCAGCTTCATCGCGCCGCTGGCCATCGAAGCCAGCGGGCTCTCCCCGATAGCGCTGCCCGGCATGCTGCTCGCCTTCGGTGTCGGCGCCGTCATCGGCAACATCGCCGGCGGCCAGGCCGCGGACCGGTTTGGCGCGACGCGCACCGTCGGCTGGTCGCTGGCGCTGAGCGCTGCCATGCTCGTCACCTTCTCGCTGATCCCGGCCTTTCTGCCGCATCATCTCGCCGGGCCGGCGCTGATGGGCATGATGGTGCCATGGGGCATCGTCGGTTGGGCCTTTCCGCCGGCGCAGGCGAGCCGCATCATCAAGCTCGCCCCCGACGCTGCCCCGATCGTGCTGTCGCTCAATGCCTCGGCGCTCTACCTCGGCGTGGCGCTCGGCGCGGTGGTTGGCGGCGCCGTGCTGCGCTATGGCGGTCCGGCCGATCTGGGCCTCATCGCGGCCGTCTTCCCCGTCGTCGGGCTCGGCATCGTGCTGGCCGGCCGGATGCTGGCGCGGCCGGTCGCCATGCCGGCGGAGTAGAGGGTGCCGAGCTTTTCGTCACTGGTTCTTACGCGGCCGCTTCAACTGGAGGGAGCGGCCGCCGGCGTTTCGAGGTCCAGAGAGGCCACATCATCCAGCGTCGCACGCAGCTTCGCGGCTTGCTCCGCGCCGATCATCTCCTCGAAGCGCTGCTGGGCGACACTCCACAGCCTGATCGCCTCTTCGAGCTTGGCCTGGCCGTGCGGCGTCAGCCGGACGCGCTTGACGCGGCGATCGTCCTTATCGGGGAAAGTTTCGACATAGCCGTCGCGGACCAGCGGCTTCAGCGTATGGCCGAGCGCCGAGAGATCCATGATCAGCGCCTCGGCAACGGTCCCCATCGCCGGTTCGCTGCTGGCACTGATCTGAAAGAGCAGGCCAAATTGCGTGCCTTTCAGCCCGGAAGGCGCAAGCGCGTCGTCGTAGAAGCGGCCGAGCCTGCGCGCGGTGCGCCGCAAGGTGGCATTGTTGCATCGGCTGAATCCCGGTTGCTGAAGATCGGTCATGTCAACTCCTCGCTGGCAAAGCCTGTGCCAGCCTGCCCGCAGAAATAGTTTTCGCGGCCGCCGTTGACAAGATAGTGGCATATACCTACTTCGCCGAAAGTGGCATATGCCACCAATTGACGATCGAGAAGCTCGGCAGCCGGCGCATCCGTCGAAGCCGAACCAGAGCGAAGAGCGCGAAAGGAACAGGACAATGAGCAAGAATGAGAACAAGGGCACCGCCGTCATCACCGGCGCTTCCTCCGGCATCGGCGCTGTCTATGCCGACCGGCTGGCGGGGCAGGGCTATGACCTGGTGCTGGTGGCGCGCCGCGCGGACCGGCTCGAGGAATTGGCTGAAAGGCTGCGCTATGCCTACAGCCGCAAGGTCAGCGTGATCAGTGCCGATCTGGCCAACGACGATGATGTGCGGCGGGTGGAGCGGACGGTGTCGACGGATGACAGCGTCACGCTGTTGGTCAACAATGCCGGGCTTGGTGGTGCGCAGGTGGTTGCGACGGCGGACGCCGATGCGGCTGAACGCATGATCAAGGTCAATGTGATCGCCCTGACGCGGTTGACGCGTGCTGTGCTGCCGGGATTTCTCGCGCGCAACCGCGGCGCTATCGTCAACATCGCCTCGGTGCTGGCCTTTGACACCTCGTTCGGCGGCATCTACAGCGGCACCAAGGCCTATGTCGTCAACTTCACCGAAGCCCTGCAGCGCGAGGTTGCCGGCACCCATGTCCAGGCGCAGGTGGTGCTGCCGGGGGCGACCCGGACCGATTTCTGGGAAGTCGCGGGAAGCGATATCGACCAGCTTCCGAAGGAAATCATCATGACCGCCGACGATATGGTCGATGCTGCCCTTGTCGGCCTGGCCAGGGGCGAAGCCGTCACCGTGCCCGCGCTTGCCGATACGGCCAAGCTGGACGCCTTCCTTGGCGCCCGGCAGACCTTCTACGGCAGCCTGCACGCCGACAAGCCAGCCGCACGCTACGCGGCTTGACAGGATTCGGGTTCCTCGCCTCGCCTTGCGGGGGCGAGGAACCCAGGTTCTGCAGGCCCATCTTACGCCTGCCGCCACATCGGAATGATCGATGCCGCCAGCACCAGGCCGAGCAGGATATTGAGCGCGCGCCATTGCTGCTCGGTCTTCAGCAGCCGGGCGAGCAGCATGCCGGCCACACACCATAGCGACAGCGAGAAGGCGGCGGTGAGGCCGAAGGTGGAGCCGAGCAGCAGGGCCAGCCGCGCCGGCCCGTCGGCGAGTGCGGCGAAGGATGCCGCGGCTCCAAGCCCCATCGCCCAGCCCTTGGGGTTCAGCCACTGAATGCCGGCACCGCCGAGAAAACTGTTCGGTTTGATCATCGTCACATCGAGCTTGGGGGCCCCCGCACGGCCGATCTTGAGCGCCAGCCAGACGAGGTAGAGCGAGCCGGCGATCTTCATGGCAAGCTGCAAGGACGGCATGGCGAGAAGCAGGCCGGCCAGCCCGGCGGCCGCCGCCCCGGTGACGGTGGCCAAGCCGGCCGCGCTGCCGACCACCAGCGGGATGGAGCGGCGAAAGCCGAACTGCGCGCCCGACGCCGTCGACAAGGTGGTGGCGATGCCGGGCGTGCTGGTCGCCACCAGGGCGAACAGGATCAGGGGGATGACGGGTTGGAGCATGCGGCGTCCTCAGTCGGAGGCCCCATGGTAGATGCAGCCGAATATCAGTAAATGCAATATTTGCGATGACGGGCATTAGCATCTATAATGCAGGCATGATCCGCAACCTCGATACGACGCTCATGCGCACCTTCGTCACCGTCGCCGACAAGGCCAGCATGACGGCGGCGGCCAATGCGCTGCACCTGACGCAAGGCGCCGTCAGCCAGCAAGTCCGGCGGCTGGAGGAGGCGCTCGGCCGCAGCCTGTTCGAGCGCGACCGGCGCGGCTTGCGGCTGACCTCTTCCGGCGAGCGGCTGTTCGGCAAGGCAAAGCGGCTGCTCAGCCTCAACGACGAGATCTGGGCCGAAATGGCTGCCAATGTCGTGGCCGGCCAGGTGCGGTTCGGCGTGCCTTACGACCTTGTCGGCACGACGCTGGCGCCGGTGCTGAAAGCCTATGCGCAAACCTATCCGCAGGTCGAGATATCGCTGGTCTGCGCCTCCTCACCGGAATTGGCCGCGGCGCTCGCGGCCGGCACTATCGACCTGGCGGTCATCGAGGAGCGGGTGGGGGCATCGGATGGCGAGTGCCTCGCCATCGATCGGCTGGTGTGGGTCGGCGCCAAGGGCGGTGTCGCGCGCGCCAAGCGCCCCCTGCCGGTCTCGATGGTCGCCGACAGCTGCGCCTTCCGGCCGGTGGTGCTTTCGGCGCTCCACGAGCATGGGCTGGAATGGCGCACCGTGTTCGAGAACGGCAATATCGACGCGACGACCGCAACGGTGCGTTCCGATCTGGCCGTCACCACCTGGCTGGCCTCCACGGTGCCGGCCGATCTCGACATATTGCCGTCCGAGTCCGGCCTGCCGCCGCTGCCGAATTTCTCGATCAACCTGCATCTGCCGAGGCACGGCGTCGGCCCGGCGGCGCAAGCGTTCGCACGGCATATACGCGACGGGCTGGCGCGCCGGCCGCAGGCGGCTTGAGGGAATTTTCAGAACCTGGTTTCCTCTCCTCCACGTTCGTGGAGGAGAGGAAAAGAAGCGTTTACTTCCAGGTCCTGCGCCGCTCGAGCTCGGCGTCGGATGGCTCCCCCGTGACAAAGGAACCGGTCTTGATTTCGCCGGCGCGCTCGTAGGTCGCCATGATGACGCCGGTGCTGGAAGCCTGCGAGCGGGTCAGCTTGAAGGCGGCCGGCATCGCGTCATCGCCGAACAGCCGCTTGCCCTTGCCCAGCAACAGCGGGAAGATCATCAGCCGAATCTCGTCGATCAGCCCATTGGCGAGCAGGGTCTGGATCAGATTGGCCGATCCCTGGATGAGCAGGTCAGGTCCATCTTCCTGTTTGAGGCGGCGCAACGCCGGGACGATATCAGGCCCAAGCGATTGCGTGTTCTGCCAGGTGAGCGAATCCGGACGATGCGTCGCTACGTATTTGGTCGCAGGGTTGAAGGCATCCGCGATCGGATCTTTCTGATACGGCCAGTATGCGGCGAATATGTCGTAGGTTCTGCGGCCGAGCAACAGGGCGAAGGGTTTGGAGAATAGTTCATCCATTGCCGCGCCCGCCACTTCGTCAAAATAGTGGAACGTCCAGCCGCCGAACTTGAAGCCGCCGACGGGATCCTCCTCCGGGCCGCCCGGCGCCTGCATGACGCCGTCGAGGCTGACGAATGTCGCCGCTATGATCTTTCTCATGGGATGCTCCTCCTGTTTCGATCCACGCCGTCAGGGCCGGACTTCAGCCCAAGGACGGATGACTGGCTGGCCGTCCGACAGGGCGTGCCGAATTTCGGTTCGTCAGACCCGAGGCCGCGCATCGAGGCTGCGTGACGAAAACCAGACATGCTCAAAGATCGCGGTGGCGGTGCGGTCCGGCAACTTGTCCGCTGTCAGCCAGATCGAGCGGCTGCGCGCGGCCTGGTCGCGCGTCGGGATTTTTGCCGCGAGACTTGCAACCGACGCGCCGGAGCAAGGGATGAACCAGGAGCGCATGAAAGGGTCGCAGGCAAAACCGTTTTCGGTGCGGGTCACCAGAACGGCCAGGGGAACGCGCTCGGCCGGGCGCCACGGGAAGATCATGCGGCCGTCCGGCTTCAGCGCCTTGAGCCAGCCGGGTGGAGGTGCCGCGACGCCGGCATTGACATAGATGACGTCCGACGGCGGCAAATCCGATGTGACGGCATCGCCAGGAATGACAGTGACGTTCTCGTAGCCCGCAAGGTTTGCCTTTGCCCGCGAGGCAAGATCGGCGTCCAGTTCGAAGGCGGCAACGGTGCCGCCAGGTGAAACCAACCTGGCCAGCAAAGCCGTGTAGTAGCCGGTGCCGGCGCCGATGTGAGTGACAGCCTCGCCGGGCCTGGGCGCGAGTTTCCCGATCCACATGGCGTGCAGGAACGGCTCGCCATTGTTGATGCCCTTGTCGGCATCGAGCACCACCAGCACGTTCTGATAGATGAAGCGCGGGTCGGCGCTCGGGGTCTCGACCGCGCCTTGGCCGGCGACGATCGTCCATGGGCCAGGACCGAGAAACGCCTCGCGCGGCACGGCCGCGAACACCTCTTCAAGACGCGGATCGGCGGAACGCGCCTGGGCAGCCATCAGCTTGGCATAGAAGCTTCGGGATTGGGCTATCGTGGTCATGATCGACCGAGAAATAGCGCGGGCCGCGTCTTTGTCGCGGCCGATCTCAGCCGATCCCGAACAGCGTGTCGTAGAGCAGCTTGAAGTTGAGCACCAGGATGATGGCGGCGACCACCCAGGCGAGCGCCGCAACGCCGCGCGGGATGGCAAGGCTGCCCATCTTCTTCCTGTCAGAGACGAACTGGACCAGCGGGATTACCGCGAAGGGCAGTTGCATCGACAGGATCACCTGGCTGAACACCAGCAACTGGCCGGTGCCCTTTTCGCCGTAGAGCGCGGTGACGACCACCACGGGGATGATGGCGAGGCCGCGCGTCAGCAGGCGCCGCGCCCATTGCGGAATGCGCAGGCGCAGGAAGCCTTCCATGACGATCTGGCCGGCAAGCGTGGCGGTCACCGTCGAGTTCAGGCCGGAGGCGAGCAGCGCCACGGCAAACAGGATCGAGGCGATGCTCAGGCCGAGCAGCGGCGACAGCAGTTCGAAAGCCTGGCCAATCTCGGCGACGTCCTGGTGGCCGGTGTTGTGGAAGGCGACCGCCGACACGATCAGGATCGAGGCGTTGACGAACAGGGCCAGCATCAGGGCGATGGTCGAGTCCGTCGTTGCCCATTTGATGGCGTCGCGCTTGCCCTCGTCGGTGCGTTCATAGGCGCGGGTCTGCACGATTGAGGAGTGCAGATAGAGATTGTGCGGCATGACGGTGGCGCCGATGATGCCGATGGCGATGTAGAGCATCGCCGGATTGGTGACGATTTCGGATGACGGCACGAACATCGAATGCAGGATCGTGCCGGCCGGCGGCGCGGCGACGAAGATCTGGATGGCAAAGCAGCTGAAGATGATGATCAGAAGCGCGATGACGAAGGCTTCGAGATAGCGGAAGCCCTTGTTCATCAACAAAAGCACCAGGAAGGCGTCGAGCGCGGTGAGCATGGCGCCGCCGATCAGCGGAATGCCGAACAGGAGCTGCAGCGCGATCGCGGTGCCGATCACTTCGGCGAGGTCGCAGGCGATGATGGCGAGCTCGCAGGCGATCCACAGCACGAAGTTCACCGGACGCGGGTAGTAGGCGCGACAGGCCTGGGCGAGGTCGCGGTCGGTGGCGATGCCGAGACGCGCGGCCAGCGCCTGCAGCAGGATCGCCATCAGGTTGGACAGCATGATGATGAACAGCAGCGTGTAGCCGAACTGGGCGCCGCCGGCGAGGTCTGTCGCCCAGTTGCCCGGGTCCATATAGCCGACCGAGACCATATAGCCCGGCCCCATGAAGGCAAACAGGCGACGGAACCAGACGCCCGAATTCGGTACGGCGATCGAGGAGTTGACCTCGCGCAGGCTCGGCTGCTCATCGCCTGGCCTGTCGAACCGCCACGCTGGTCTGGCTATGGCGGTGGCGTCGGTCTCGGACATGGCGAATTCCGCTTGATGCAATGGATGATGTCTCCTATCTATGTCGCGGCTCAACATTATGCAATATGCTATATTTCATTGATCATGCTTTTGTGATGTGATCGATCGTGCTCCGACGCGGCGGCGATGCGGTTGCGCCTGGGCCCGAATGCAAATAAACGCCAGGATTGTGGGGGCCCGTGCTATGAATGCGGGCCGATTCAATCTTCGGGCAGCCAAGGAGGAGCGCATATTGGCGCTGAAGAACAGACCGGTCCCGCGTGAGCCGCTGCCCGATGCCGATGTCCATTCGGAAGGGTTCCGGCAGACGCGCGAAGCGCGCCGCAGCGCGCTGGTCGAGGACTATGTCGAGTTGATCGCCGACCTGATCGAGGACGGCAACGAGGCTCGCCAGGTCGACATCGCGGCCAGGCTGGGGGTCGCCCAACCGACAGTGGCCAAGATGCTGACCAGGCTGTGTGCCGACGGGCTGGTCTCCAGAAAGCCTTATCGCGGCGTGTTCTTGACCGAAGCAGGTCGCAAGGTCGCGGAAGAGAGCCGCATTCGCCACCAGACGGTGGAGGCTTTTTTGCGTTCGCTCGGCGTCAGCGCCGAGACGGCGCGCATCGATGCCGAGGGCATAGAGCACCATGTCAGTGCCGAGACACTGGAAGCGTTCCGCAAGGCGATGACGGCGGGCTAGGGACTTTGCCAAGCCGTTGGCTCGTTTCGCCGGCGATGCCATAGACATTCCACAGTCGCGGCCAGAGCAGCGGAGCCAACATGCCAGCACGGCCACGGCTGCGAAAAATGCTGTGACTTGGCGCAACCATTGAGATAATTGTTTATGAGGTGGAGCCGGCCTCGCGCCGGATCGACCAGTAAATTCGCAGCGCGGGGAGTTGCCATGCTCTGGAGAGGCCGTCGTCAGAGTGACAATGTCGAGGACCAGCGCAGCAGCGGCGGCGGCGGATTTGGTGGCGGCGGACCCGGCCAGTTCCGCATTCCGATCGGCGGCAGCAGCGGCGGCGGCATGTCGATCTCGACCATCATCATCCTCGTCGTGCTCTATTTCGGCCTGAAAGCCTTCGGCATCGATCCGATCCAGGTGCTGAGCGGCGGCGGTGGAGGCCTGCTGCCTGGCGGCGGCGAGATAACGGACAACAGCGGCAGCCAGGGCGGGGGCACCGGTGCGCCGGCTTCCGACGAGATGAAGCAGTTCGTGGCAACCGTGCTGGCCGAGACCGAGGACACATGGACAGGCATTTTCAAGGCCAACGGACTGACCTATGAGGACCCCAAGCTGGTGCTGTTCAGCGGGCAGATCCGCTCGGCCTGCGGCTTCGCCTCGTCGGCGGCCGGACCGTTCTATTGCCCCGGCGACCACAAGGTCTATCTCGACATGACATTCTTCCAGCAGCTGGACCAGCAGTTCGGCGCCTCGGGCGAGTTCGCGCGGGCCTATGTGATCGCGCATGAGGTCGGCCATCACGTGCAGAATCTGACCGGCATCATGTCCAAATTCAACCAGATGCGGCAAAGCATGGGCGAGGCCGAAGCCAATCAAATGTCGGTGCGCGTCGAGCTTCAGGCCGACTGCTTCGCCGGCGTCTGGGCGCATTACACGGCGCAGAAGGGCATATTGGAGCAAGGCGATATGGAAAGCGCGCTCAATGCCGCCAGGCAGATCGGCGACGATACGCTGCAGAAGAAGATGCAGGGCTACGTAGTGCCGGAAAGCTTCAACCACGGCACGTCGGCGCAGCGGCAGACCTGGCTGGCGCGCGGCTACAAGAGCGGCAAGCTTTCCGACTGCGATACGTTCAACAACCCGATCTGAGCATCCGGTTCTTTCACGGGTGACCTGACGGCAAGGATGTCGTCAGGGGGTGTCAGGATGCGAACGTCCTGCTTGTTCCCTCATTGTTCCTGACGGCCTGCTCGCCTATAAGTGCCTCCGCCTGCGCGCCAGGCGCCGGGAAGGAGCAGACGAAACCATGATCGATCCCAAAACCGCCAAGCGGGGGCTTGCGCTCGTCTTCACGACGCTGCTCCTCGACATCATCGGATTCGGCATCATCATGCCGGTGCTGCCGGCCTACCTGCAAGAATTGACCGGCGTCGGCGTCTCGGAGGCGGCGATCGTGGGCGGATGGCTGTTCTTCGTCTATGCGGCCATGCAGTTCTTCTTCGCGCCCGTCATGGGCGGGTTGAGCGACCGGTTCGGCCGGCGGCCGATCCTTCTCGCCTCTGTGCTGACGTTTTCCATCGACAATCTGATCTGCGCCATAGCCTGGTCCTACCCGATGCTGTTCATCGGGCGCGTGCTGGCCGGCATTTCGGGCGCCAGCTATTCGACCACATCAGCCTTCATCGCCGACATCTCGAACGATGAGAACCGGGCCAAGAATTTCGGCCTGCTCGGCATCGCCTTCGGCGTCGGCTTCGTCATCGGGCCCGTCCTTGGCGGACTGCTCGGCACCTTCGGGCCGCGCGTGCCGTTCTATTTCGCCGCCGGACTTGCCTTGGTGAACTTCCTGATCGCGCTGTTCCTGCTGCCCGAAACGCTCGATGAAAAGCACCGCCGCCGCTTCGAGTGGAAGCGCGCCAACCCAGTCGGCACGCTTCTGCAGATGCGCCAATATCAAGGCATTGGCTGGATCGGGCTCGTCTTCTTCCTGATGACGCTCGGCCACATGATGTATCCGGCGGTCTGGTCGTTCGTCTCCAACTATCGCTATGGCTGGAACGAGCAGCAGATCGGTTTTTCGCTCGGCGCTTTCGGCCTGTGCGGAGCCATCGTCATGGCAACGGTGCTGCCACGCATCATTCCCAGGCTTGGCGAGTGGAGGACGGCGGTGATCGGTCTGGCGTTCACGGCGCTCAGTGCTTTCGGCTACGCCTTCGCGACGCAGGGTTGGATGATTTATGCGGTGATCGTCGTCGGCTGCCTGGAAGCGCTGGCCGACCCGCCGCTCAGGAGCCTCGCCGCCGCCAAGGTGCCGCCTTCGGCGCAGGGTGAATTACAAGGCGCGATGACGTCGATCTTCTCGATCACATCGATCGTCACGCCGCTGCTCTATACCGCGATCTTTTCCTGGTTCACCGGGCCAAGCGCGCCAGTGACCTTCGGCGGTGCGCCTTACCTGGTTGGCGCGGTTTTCCTAGTGCTGGCGCTCGTTGTCTTCGTTACGAAAGTGGCGAGGCCTGCGGCACTCGGAACCGTCACCAAAGGCGTCGCGGAAGATGGGGCACGAATATGAGGATCTGTCGGAACTAAGCCCGTTCGGCCAGCAGTTCCTCGCCGCGCTTTTCGCGGATCAGGTTGACGAAGCGGCGGAACAGATAATGCGAATCCTGCGGGCCGGGCGAGGCCTCGGGGTGGTGCTGGACCGAGAATACCGGCCGGCCTGTCAGCGCGATGCCGCAATTCGAGCCGTCGAACAGCGAGACATGGGTTTCCTCGACGCCTGATGGCAGCGAGTCGGCGTCGACGGCAAAGCCGTGGTTCATCGAGACGATCTCGACCTTGCCTGTAGTGTGGTCCTTGACCGGATGGTTGGCGCCGTGATGGCCCTGATGCATCTTGGCGGTCTTGCCGCCCAGCGCCAGCGCCAGCATCTGGTGGCCGAGGCAGATACCGAACACCGGAATCTCGGTCCTGAGCAGGTCCTGGATGACCGGCACGGCGTAGGCGCCGGTGGCTTCAGGGTCGCCGGGGCCGTTGGACAGGAAGATGCCGTCCGGCTGCATGGCGAGGATTTCCTCGGCGCCGGTCTTGGCCGGAACCACGGTCACCTTGGCACCAAGCCCCGCAAGCAGGCGCAGGATGTTGCGCTTGACGCCATAGTCGATGGCGACGACATGCATGGAGGGCTCGTCCTGTTCGCCAAAGCCCTCGTCCCACACCCAAGGCGTCTCGCGCCACACCGAGGACTGGCCTGACGTGACCTCCTTGGCGAGGTCGAGGCCGATCAGGCCGGACCACGCGGCGGCGCGGCGTTTCAGGTCGTCAAGATCGAAGACGCCGTCGGGCGCATGCGCGATAACGGCGTTGGGCATGCCCTTTTCGCGGATCAACGCGGTCAACGCGCGGGTGTCGATGCCCGAGAGGGCGACGATGCCGCGCTTCTTCAGCCATTGATCGAGATGGCCGGCAGCGCGGTAGTTGGAGGGATTGGTGACATCGGCCTTGAACACGGCGCCGACGGCACCGGCGCGAGCAGCCGGATTGAGGTCCTCGATGTCTTCGCCGTTGGTGCCGATATTACCGACATGCGGGAAGGTGAAGGTGACGATCTGGCCGGCATAGGACGGATCGGTCAGGATCTCCTGATAGCCGGTAAGCGCGGTGTTGAAGCAGACCTCGGCGACCGCCGAACCCGTTGCGCCGAGACCGCGACCCTCAATGATGGTGCCGTCGGCCAGCACCAGCAATGCCGTCGGTTTCTCGGTGGCCCAAGCGGGGGTGGACGCGGTGTCGGCCATGGCGGCACTCCTATCAGGCCGCGCGCTTCAAACAGGCCCGGCGGGCTATTTGCGCGGCAAACGGCGCGGAGCGGCGAATTCGCTGCCTCCACGCACTCAAGCTTCAGTTCATGCAAGGCCCAGTACATAGGGGAAGGGGGCAGGTCGGTCAATGATGATGGGAAATGCCGCTACGATTTATTTCATTGAGCAATATCATAGGCTTGCCTCGACATATCAGGGTTTGCGTTGGTCCGCACCGGGCGCTATTGTCCGCGCCGACCGAAGGAGAGAGCACGATGCGCGCAAAAATCGCCGAATCCCTGAAGAGCGCGATGAAGGCGCAGGACAAGCACCGGCTGCCGACATTGCGGCTGATCCAAGCCGCCATCCACGATCGCGATATCGCCAATCGCGGTGCCGGCAAGGAACCGGCCAGCGACGAGGCGATCCTGCAGATCCTGGCCAAGATGGTGAAGCAGCGCGAAGAATCGGCCAAGGCCTTCGAAGACGGCAAGCGTCCGGAACTGGCCGCGCAGGAGCGCAGCGAGATGGAGATCATCCGCGATTTCCTGCCGACGCAGCTCGACGATGCCGCCATCACCGCCGCGGCGCGCGAGGCGATCGCGGCGACCGGTGCCGCCAGCCAGAAGGACATGGGCAAGGTGATCGCGGCACTGAAGCAGAAATATGCCGGCCAGATGGATTTCGGCAAGGCAAGCGGCATCATCAAGGGGCTTTTGCAATAGTCGGCGCGTCGAGCGCGAGCGCCAGCGCTCGCCTGCCTATAAAACAACCTTCTGGGGCTCCAACGCGTGGCGCAATGCTGGCGCCTCCTGCTGGATATGATCCCACAAACGGTTGGCGACCGGCCCGTGGGGACGGTCGCGGCGACGCGCAACCACCAGTTCGTCGGTGCGGCCCGGCATATGAGGGCCGGCGATGGACCGCAGGCGTCCATCACGCAGCTCCTCCTCGATCAGGAAGCGTGGCAGGTGGCCCCAGCCGAGGCCCTGCAGGATGATCTCCTTCTTCATGCCCTGGTCGGCGACCAGGCATTGCGGCGCGCCTTCGACCATGAAGTAGTCTTGTTGCGGTGAATGGCGGGCAGTGTCGCGCATCACGCATTGGGTGAGCGCCTGCATCTGGTCGGGTGTGATCGGCGGCTCGATGCGCTCCGGCAGAAAGCCCGGTGCCACCACGGGAATGAACGGCACCTTGCACAAATCGATCCATTCCACCCGCGCATCGCCCTTGTCGATCCAGTGCAGGACCAGATCGGCCTCGTCGTCGAAAAGGCGTTCCCAAGGGCCGCCGACGGCCTCGAAGTGCAGGTGCAGACGCGTGCCGGGACATTGCGCGAAGAACCGCCCGAGCAGGCCCAGCACCTGCGGTCGTGGGCATAGGTCGCCGATCACCACATGGATTTCGCTTTCTTCGCCCATCGAGAGCTGGGCGGCATGCACGCGCAGGCCTTCCAGTTCGCGCAGCAGCGATTGCGCCCGGCGGTGGAACGACAGCCCGGCCTCGGTCGGGCGCACGCGATAGCCGCTGCGGTCCAGGAGAACGAGGTCGAGCTGCCGTTCCAGCTTGGCGACAGCGGCGAATACAGCCGGGTGTGAACGATGCAACAGGGCCGCCGCCGGCTGAAAGCCGCCGGTGCGGATCACGGCGTCGAAGCACTGCAGGTCGTGCAAGGTGAATTCAGCCATGTCAGCTTTGATTACAGAGATTGTCCTGACTTTGTAATATCAACAAACCAACGATCTGACTACGCTCTGTCATTCAACCCTTCCAGAAGGATCTTTCATCATGAGTGAGCTGAATTTTGTGACTGTTGGCGACGGCACGCGCATCGCCTACCGTTTCGACGGCGATGCGCGAAAGCCGGTTCTGATGCTGTCGAACTCCATCGGCACCACGCTGCATATGTGGGATGGACAGGTCGGCGAGTTGTCCAGGCATTTCCATCTTCTGCGCTATGATTTTCGCGGCCATGGCGGATCGAGCGTGCCGGCCGGCGCCTATTCGCTCGATCGGCTCGGCGGCGACGTGATCGAGCTGCTCGACGCGCTCGGCCTTGGCCGCGTGCATTTCCTCGGCCTGTCGCTGGGCGGCTTCGTCGGGCAATGGCTCGGCATCCACGCGCCGGAGCGGATCGACCGGCTGATCCTGAGCAACACCTCGTCGCATCTCGGACCGGCAAGCTATTTCGACGAGCGCATTGCCGCCGTCCGGCAGGCGCCCGACATGGCCGAAACCGCCGAAACGTTCCTCAACAATTGGTTCCCGGCAAAAATGGTGGCGGCCAACGAGCCCGTCATCGAGGAATTTCGCGCCATGCTGCTCGCCATCGACCGGCAAGGCCTGGCGGGCCTCTTTGCGGCGGTGCGCGACGCCGACCTTCGCCGCACCGTGGCGCTGATCTCGCGGCCGACGCTGGTGATCGCCGGCGAGCACGACACGGTGACGGCGGCCAGCCACAGCGAACTGATCGCCGCGGCGGTGCCCGGCGCGAAACTGGTCGTCCTGCCGGCGGTTCACCTGTCGAATGTCGAATATCCATCCGGTTTCATGCAGGCGGTGTTCGATTTTCTGCGCTGAGGGATGCGATCCCGTAGACCCCGCATCCCCGGAGCCGGGACGGACCTCACGGCTCCTTGCAGATCGGCACCGGCTGCGGCGGCGGTGCCGGGTGGTCCTTCCTGTATTGGGCAATGATCGGCTCGAGCGTCTTTCGCGGCCAGAATTTCGGCGTGCCGATTTCCTTCAGGCAGGATGCGTTCCAATAGGGGCCAGCGTCCGACAGCGAACGGCCCGCCGCCACGATTTGCGCAACGGCGGCGATGTCGCGCGATTCAGGGTAGATGTAGAGCGTCGTCGGATTGTCCTTCACCATCGGGATGATCTGCTGCGCATCCGCCGCCGACCAACTGGTGCAGCCATTGCTGCGGCCGCCGGCATAATCCACCAGCTTGCCGAACGGCACGTAGCCGTCATGGTCGGCATGCGAGCTGGCCGGGTCTTTGCGAAGACACATTCCCTTCAGCACTTCCGCCGGATGCCCGCCGATCACGCGCTGCCTGGCGTTCGCGGCCTCGCCCTCGCCATCGAACTGCACGAAGGTACGCATGAAAGCCACGTCCTGCTTCGCTGCGGTGCGATAATAGCCCTTGAACGAGGTTTTCGCCTCGCCGGTCATATAGGCGCCGCCGGCGGTCAGTGACGAATCCAGCGCATTGCCGAAGTTCTTCGCGCAGCGCTTGCCATTGGCGAAATCTGCGACGCCCTTCAGATTCCGGCCGCTGCCGTGGCCCGCCGAAACGGCGCGAAACGCCTGGCTGGCCTCGCAGATGATGTAATAACGGTGACCCAGTTTGTTGTTGCCCAGATCGCTAGGGCGCGTCGCATCCATGGCGAAGTAGCAGGGATTGTTAACGGCTCCTGCGCCGACTTTCTTCAGGTAAAGCGCTCGGGCCCGCTCCAGGACCACAGCTGAGATCTGGCCATCACCTTCGCCGACATGGGCCTGCAGCCAGGCCGGAATGGCCGAGGGCGCGGCAAAGGACCGTGCCGTCAAAGCGACGACAACGAGGAAGAGGCTGGCGACGACACCCAGCGGGATAGATCTCAACCGCACCAGACCCGTTCTCCTGTCGAAGCGTTTGTGTTTTGGCGGTGAATCACCCCCGGCACGATCATAAATCGGCTTATGCCGGCCGGCGAAACACATCTTGTTCAGCATTCCCGGCACGTATGCGCGTTTTCGACCGGTCAGCATTGGGGTATTGTCTGATTCCGGCGCGCCCACGCCTCCTCCCTCCGTCGGGAAAGCATCATTCATGCGGGGCAATCCGATCATCGAACCGACTGTTCGAGCACCAAGCATAAGGAGGGGTTGCGAAGACCGCTCGCACCAGGAGGTTTGCGATGATTGCGCCCATTTACCATCTGAAGCGTCAAGCCAGGCTGTTGTCCCGCAAGGAGAAGATTCCGCTCCATCAGGCGCTTGACCGTGTTGCAGCCCGCGAAGGTTTTGCGAGTTGGAGTCTGCTTGCGGCCAAGGCAGCCGAGACGACGGCCGCCGGCAGGCTGTTCTCGCGGCTGATGCCCGGCGACCTGGTTCTGGTCGGTGCGCGACCAGGCCACGGCAAGACGCTGATGAGCCTCGAACTCGCGGTCGAAGCCATGAAGCGTGGCCATCGCAGCGTGTTCTTCTCGTTGGAATACACGCATCGCGATGTGCTGGACCGGTTTCGCGCCATCGGGGCGGACCCCGCCCAG
The DNA here is from genome assembly GCF_006442375.1 of Mesorhizobium sp. B2-2-4. Lineage (NCBI taxonomy): Bacteria > Pseudomonadati > Pseudomonadota > Alphaproteobacteria > Hyphomicrobiales > Phyllobacteriaceae > Mesorhizobium > Mesorhizobium sp. B2-2-4. The sequence goes on from NZ_VFWB01000008.1 coordinate 252,961, forward strand.
TTCGACCGATTGTTCGCGTCCGACACTTCCGAAGCCATCAGCGCCGACTACATCGTCGAGGTGTTGGGATCGGTGGCGCGTGGGACGCTCGCGGTCATCGACTATCTGCAACTGCTCGACCAGAAGCGGGACAATCCGGAGCTGATGGACCAGGTCCGGACATTGAAGGCTTTTGCGCGTGACAGGGGCGTGATCCTGGTCTTCATCTCGCAGATCGACCGCTCCTACGATCCGTCAACGAAGCCGTTTCCCGATATCAGCGACGTTCGGCTACCGAACCCGCTGGATCTGTCGCTGTTCAGCAAAGCGTGTTTCCTCAACAAGGGCGCGATCCGCTTCCAGCCCGCTTGAGCGTTCCAGTGGCCATCGCTATGCCTGCTTGGCCTGCGAGGGAGCATGGATCATGATCGAAATCGTCAAGCCCGGGCTCAAGCATCTGGCGTCCTACAAGGCTGCGCTCGAGCGCGGCTGGTCGCCCGACAATGTACGGCTCATGGAGGCAGCTCGCGAGCAGCTTGCCGCAATCGAGGAGGATCCGGCGGCGTTCCTGGCCAGCCTCGATGATCCCGAGGCCAAGGGGCCGCCGATCACCTTGCCTGACGGCAGACAGGTCCCGCGCCTGCCGGGCTTCAGGCGCTGGATGTGGGACGGCGAGACGTCAGGCTCGATCGGCCTGCGCTGGCAGAAGGGCACGTCGGCGCTGCCGCCGCACGTGCTTGGCCATATCGGCTACGCCGTGGTGCCGTGGAAACAGCGACGCGGCTACGCGACGGAAGCGCTGCGGCTTATGCTGGATGAGGCGAGGGCGGTCGGCCTGGCTCATGTCGACATCACCGCAAAACCTGGGAATCCGGCCTCGCACAAAGTGATCCTGGCCAACGGCGGCAGACTGGTCGAACGTTTCCTCGAAGATGCCGCCTATGGCGGAGCGGAGACCCTGCGGTTCCGCATCGATCTGTAATGCGTTGGAGCTGCGCAGCCGCCAGGCGAGACATGACTGTTCATCGCGTCGTGCTTGCGCCGGTGGACGCCCGGATCAGGCATGATCGGTGGTGGATGTCCTGACGCGGATAATCTACTCAGCCGCTGCCGTCAGCGGTGGCGTGGCGTTGCTGCGCCACTCCCAGATGTGCGAGGCGAGCGCCACCGCGACGGCGACGAGCATCGCCACAGCGCCAAGCAGCGGCAGGCTGCGATAACCGTAACCGCCATTGAGCATGGCAGCACCGAGCGATGCCGCGAGCGCTATACCGACATTGAAGCCGGATGGGATCAGCGAGGAGGCCAGGTTCGAGGCATCCGCAGTCCAGGACAGGATGCGGGTCTGAATCGGCGTACCGATGGCGAAGTTGAGGCCGCCCCAGATGACGATCGCCACGATCATCGGCACGGGATAGGGGCTGACGGCATAGATCACCGCAAGCGTCACCGCCTGCAGGGCCAGCATGGTGATCAGCGAGGGCATCAGCTTCCAGTCGGCTAGCCTGCCGCCGAGGAAGACGCCAAGCGTGGCGCCGACGCCGTTGAGCAAGAGCACCCAGGGCACCAGGTTCTCGTCGAGGCCGGTGATCTCGATCAATGTCGGGGTGATGTAGGTGAACAGGCCGAACTGGCCGATCATCAGCATCAGCATCAGGATCAGCGAGGTCCAGACCTGCTGGCGGGCAAGCACGCGGACCTCGCGGGCGAGGCCGGCGGGTTTGGCCTGATAACCTGTGGTGCGCGGCAAAAGGGCTGCCATGGCAAGCGTGGCCGCCACGCCCAATGCGCACATAACCCAGAAGGTCGCGCGCCAGCCCCAGATGTTGCCGATGGCAGTGCCCGCCGGCACGCCGATCACGTTGGAGACGGTGAGGCCCGACAGGATGACGGCCACCGCCATGCCGCGCTGGTCCCCGCGCACCAGCCCGACCGCAACCACCATGGCGACGCCGAAATAAGCGCCATGCGCGACTGCGACGGCAATGCGCAGAAGCAGCATCGAGGTGAAGTCGGGCGCCAGCGCGCAGGCCGCCTGACCGATGGTGAAGGCGACCGCCAGGGCGAGCAGCAAGGTTTTGCGCGGCAAGGACTTGGTGGCAAGTGCCAGAAGCGGACCGCCGATGGCGATGCCGCAGGCATAGCCGGAGACGAGATAGCCCGATGTCGGAACCGAAACGCCAAGCCCTTGCGCCACCTGCGGCAGCACGCCGGCGATGACGAATTCGGTGGTGCCGAAAGCGAAGGCAGCGATGAACAGGGCGATGAGCGGAAGCGACATGGCGGGAATTAAATCCTCGAATGCAGGCCTCAAACCACGGATGCGCGCTGCCGGCAATCCAGAAATCTTTGTCGCCGCTTTAGCTTTTCTTGATCTCCGGGTTCAAAATCTTGACCCCGGGTTCAGAACGGGGTCTTGCGTCCATAAGGAACCTTCAACCATGCCCGCTCATGAAAATAATAGAGCAGCGACTTGGTGAAGACTTCTGTCACGCCGATGGCGGCCGCCAGCTTGACGCTTCCGGTCACCACCAGCGAGATGATCATCGTATCGATGGTGCCGGTCACGCGCCACGAAAGCGCCTTGGCGAAACTGCGCGAATGGGTGTCCATCGATCTCCTCCGAAAGCTTTGGCTGATATGCCTAGCCCGAGCGATGGAAACGCGGCAATGGCAATTTTGCCGCCGAAGGACCGACGCCATGCAATTCTGCCGCAATACAATTTTTTCGACAGAGTGCGGCGCTCTTCCTTCTGCCCTTGTTTGTTGGGAGGTGGCGTCGCAAAGCGAGGTGGGATGAGGTATCTCAAAGAAGGGAGAGATGTCGTTGATCAGCTCGCCTTCAACCTGGATCCACCGAGGAGGCCGCGTTCTTCCAGCACGGGATAGGCCATCGATGCCAGCAGCGAGTTGATCTGTTTGAGATCGCGGATGGTGTCGAGGTGGATCGAACTGGTCTCGACGCTTTTGGCAGTGCCTTCGCGCAGCCGCAGGAAATGGCTGGCGCTGGTCTCTTTTTCGGCGTCGCGCAGCCGTTCCTTCTCCAGCACCAATTGGCGAGCCGTCTCGGCATCGCGCGACACCAGCACGTTGAAGGCAAGCCGCGCATTGGCGAGCACCGAAGCGTGGAAGGCGCACAGCTCGCTCCAACCCTCGTCGGTGAATTCCAGTCCACGGTCGAACTTCTTCTTCACATGTACCAGCATGTTGCGCACGATGATGTCGCCGACCTGCTCCAGCTTGACGCAGGCGCCGATCAGTTCCTGGCAGCGCAACGCCTCGTCCTCGGTCAGCGGGTTCTTGGTGACCTTGGCGAGGTAGAGCTTGATCGCCGCGTGCTTGCGGTCGACGCGGTCGTCAAGGGCGGCCAGCGCCTTGATCTTGTCGGCATCGGCGCTCTCGTAGAGCTCGATGATGCGCTTGAGCATGATCTCGACCGTCTCGCAGACCCGCACCACCTCGCGGGTGGCATTGGCCAGCGCCTGGCTCGGCACGTCGAGCGCGCTTTCGTTGAGCGCCGAGAGTTCGACGACGTCGAGCGTGGCGGCTGGCGTCTTGGTGCCGAGCGCCACGATCTTCTCCGAGGCGCGGTAGACGAGACCCGCCAGCGGCAGGCCGGCGAGCAGGATCAGCACATTGAACAGGATGTGGGCATTGACGATCTGGTCCGCTGCCGTCGCGCCAAGGAACGCGAAATGCGGCCTGAAGATCATGACCAGGATCAGCATGACCAGCGAGCCAAGCCCGCGCATCAAGAGGTTGCCGATCGGCACGACGCGCACTTCGGGGCCGGAGGAGCGGGTCAGCATGGGCGCGATGATCGACGAACCGAGATTGACGCCCAGGATGAGGACGACGCCGAGTTCGGGCGTGATCAGGCCGCGGCCCGCCAGCGTCGCCATCAACAGGACCGCGGCGATGCTCGATTGGAACAGCCAGGTGATCAGCGCCGCCAGCAGATAGGCGGTGATGGAATCGCCGGAGAAGTAATTGATGATGACCGGCATCAACTGGCTGTTGCGCAGCGGCTCGGATGCCTGACCGATCATTTCCAGCGACAGGATCAAAAGGCCGATGCCGACCAGGATGCGACCGGTCTGGCGCCAGTCGCGCCGCTCGGTGGCCATGAACATGACCGTGCCGGTGATCAGGCAAAGCGGCACCAGCAGCGTGAGATCGAAGGTGAGCAGCTTGACCACCAGAGCCGAACCGATCTCGGCGCCGCGCACGGCCAGTTGCCCGGCCGCGCCCGAGACGATGCCGGAGCCCGCGAAGGAGCCGACCAGCAGCGTGACGGCGGTGGAGCTCTGCAGCGCTATAGCGAGGCCGGTGCCGGCCAGCACCGCCATGACAGGATTGCGCATGGTGGCGCGCAGCTTGTGGCGCAGCACGTCGCCATAGGCGCGCTCGACGCCGGTCTTCACCATGCGCGTGGCAAACAGCATCAGCGCCACGGCGCCGGCCAGATGCAGGAGAACCACGGAGCCGCTCATTGCGGCGCACCGATACGGACAAGGCCGGCGACACGGGCAGCGCGGCGGTCGGGAGAAAGAGGAGGGGTGCGAATCATGATCATGACGTTGGCCGATAATAGCTCGAATATTTTAGCCGGATAATAAAAATTTGTCGATTTCAAGGGCTCTCCGCGCGCGACGGGCCGTGTCGGAGAATGGACGGATGCCGAAATGGTTGCATGAGCCTCGCCGCCTTGACGCGGCGGATAGGCCGGTGTTGCCGCCCGCCCTTCGCTCGGAATTTGCGAGGATGTTCAACCAACCGGTCTAAAGCTTCGGATTCATTACGGAATTGTAATGCTCATGTTCAGTTTCGGTTCATTCTTCGACGGCTATTTCTGCGGCATCGACAACCAAGGAGATTCCTTCATGAAACGCATTGTTCTTTCCGGTCTTGCTTTCTCGATGCTGGCCGCCACGTCCCTGACGGGCCAGGCCGCACCGCTCAATGCGCCGGTCGCGCCGCAGTCGAACTATACCAATGTCGACTGGCAGAAGCCTACCAACCGGGATGTCAGGAAGCGCGTCATCCAGAAGCGTGTTATCCAGAAGCGCACCATTCAAAAGAAGGTCGTCGTGAAGCGGAACAACTGGCGCAATGGCCAGAAATATTCCGGCTGGCGGCAGCATCAGCCGGTCCGCGATTATGGTCGCTACGGCCTGCATCGTCCCGGCCGTGGCCAGGAATGGATCCGCGTCGGCAACGACTATGTGCTGGTCGGCGCCCTCTCCGGCATCATCTTTGGCGCCATTGCCGCGCAGTAAAGTCCCGATAGTGCCAGACTGGAGGAAGGGCGGCCCGCAACGGCCGCCTTTCCTTTTGCCCTGTGGAAACCGGGCATCGTCAGCATTAGGGGTCGCCGGATTTCGCGGGCATGATTATATGGGGGATAAACGAGTTCCCCGATGCGCTTTCCGCCCGCCTTCCTCGACGAGATACGCGATCGCGTGCCGATTTCGCAGGTCATCGGCCAGCGCGTCGCCTGGGATCGCAAGAAGACCAATGCGTCGCGCGGCGATTATTGGGCCTGCTGCCCGTTTCATGGCGAGAAGAGCCCGTCCTTCCATTGCGAGGACAAGAAGGGCCGCTATCATTGTTTCGGCTGCTCGGTCTCGGGCGATCACTTCAAGTTCCTGACCGAACTTGACGGACTGAGCTTTCCCGAGGCGGTCGAGAAGATCGCAGACATGGCCGGCGTGCCGATGCCGGTTCGCGACGTGCAGGAGGAGCGGCGCGAGAAGGAACGCGCCAGCCTTACCGACGTCATGGAAATGGCGACTGCCTTTTTCCAGGAGCGGCTACAGGGCGCGGAGGGCGCCAAGGCCCGTGCGTATCTGCGCGACCGCGGACTGACGCCCGCGACGCAGCATGCGTTCCGGCTGGGCTATGCGCCCGACAGCCGCAATGCGCTGAAGGAGCATCTGGCCGCAAAGGGCGTGCCGAAGGGCGATATCGAGGCCTGTGGGCTGGTGCGCCATGGCGATGACATTCCGGTCTCCTATGACTGGTTCCGCGACCGCATCATGTTCCCGATTCCGGATTCGCGTGGCAAGGTCATCGCTTTCGGCGGGCGAGCGCTGGCGCCGGATGCGCTCGCCAAATACATGAACTCGCCCGATACCGAGCTCTTCCACAAGGGCAACGTGCTCTACAATTTCGCCCGCGCGCGAAAAGCGCTGGCCAAGGGCGGCACGGTCATCGCCGTCGAAGGCTATATGGATGTCATCGCATTGGCGCAGGCCGGCTTCGAGAATGTCGTCGCGCCACTCGGCACGGCGCTAACCGAAAACCAGCTCGAACTGTTGTGGCGTATGGCCGCCGAGCCGGTGCTGTGCTTCGACGGCGACAAGGCCGGGCTGAAGGCCGCATGGCGGGCCGCCGACATGGTGCTGCCCGTAGTCCAAGCCGGGCGCACGGCGCGTTTCGCGCTGCTGCCGGAAGGCAAGGATCCCGACGACCTGGTCAAGGCGGAGGGGCCGGATGCCTTCCGCGCCGTGCTGGCGGAAGCGCGTCCTCTTGCCGATCTGTTATGGATGCGCGAGACGGCGGGCGGCGTCTTCGACACGCCGGAGCGGCGGGCCGAACTGGAGAAGCGGCTGCGCGAACTGACCAGCCGCATCCGTGATGAAAGCCTGCGATATCACTACCAGCAGGACATGCGCGAGCGCGTGCTGAGCTTCTTCGGTTCTCAGCGCGCAACGCGGCAAGGTCGTCCGGACTGGAAACCGGGGCAGGGCAAGGCGCCCGCTCCCGGCGGACAATTCGCTAAAGCCGGCGGTGGTCGCATCGCCATCACGGAAAGTCTCGGCCAGTCGGCACTGGTCAAGCGCGGCAACGAAGGAATGTCGGTGCGCGAAGCGACGATCATCGTGGCACTGGTCAACCACCCGGCGCTGATCGACGAGAATTTCGCCCATGTCGAGTTCCTTGATCTCGCCAACCCCGAGCTGAGGCGGCTGCACGGCGCCATCCTCGACGCGATGGCACATGACATGGCCAATGACCGCCACGCCGTGGTGGCGACGATCGAGCGCGCCGGCTGCGCCGAGATCTGGGAGCGTGCCGTCGGCCTGATCAGGCGGGCGCGGCAGTGGCCGGCGCTGGAGACGGCAGCGCTCGAGGATGCCCGCGACGCTCTGAACCAGGCGCTGCACTTGCAGCGCAGCGCGCGCACCTTACATAAGGAGCTGAAACAGGCGGAAGCGGCGATGGATGCGGATCCTTCGGACGAGAATTTCCGCCATCTGATCGAAATTCAAGCGCAATTTCGGGATGTACAAGCGACGGAAGCGCTGATCGAAGGCTTCGGTGTTTCGTCGGGCAGGGCTGGTCGGGCCTGAAGCATGGTTCCGAAAAGCGGGACCCGGTTTTCGGGAACGATCATACTCCAGTAGAAGAAAGGCGGAGCTCATTTCGGCCCGAGGGTTGGGACGGGCTCATGCCAGCAAGTGCAGGAAAGACGGCGTTGTCATGGATCTTCTAGAGCCGGACCGCGCTAAGTCGGGTAATTGATTCGCTTTTTTCATGCGAATCATGCGAGAGGCGCTTGACCTTCCGGCAGAATGGCGGAATCAGGACGATTCGAAACGTTAACCCGCACCCGCGTCGACGGGAAAAGCAGCGATGTGAGGTCTTGGTCACTGGACAGGCAGCCAGCCTGCCACAGATATCAGGGTTAATCTGGACTTAATGCATGTCGCCCAAAAATGGAAACCGGTTTTGGGCGACGACAGGGCACCAACAAAGAGATGATGCAGTTATTGGCCCGGTGAAGCGCGTTGCAAAAGCGAGCCCAGCCGATTTGACCGGTCCGACAGCTTGCGCGGCCTCGATGTCGGGCCGCTAGGAGAAGATAAAGACTATGGCGACAAAGGAAAAGGAAGAGGTCGAGACCGAACGCGAAGGCGCCACCGATGGCCCTCTGCTCGACCTTTCCGATGATGCTGTCAAGAAGATGATCAAGGCCGCCAAGAAGCGCGGCTATGTCACCATGGACGAGCTGAATTCGGTGCTGCCCTCCGAGGAAGTGACCTCCGAGCAGATCGAGGACACGATGGCGATGCTGTCCGACATGGGTATCAACGTCGTCGAGGACGACGAGCAGGGCGAAGAGGCCGAGGCCGGCGACACCGCGGCGGATGCCGAGGAAGACGCCAACGAACTGGCCGAGCAGACCGGCACCGCCGTCGCCGCCACAACCACGAAGAAAGAGCCGACCGACCGCACCGACGATCCGGTCCGCATGTACCTGCGCGAAATGGGTTCGGTCGAGTTGTTGTCGCGCGAGGGCGAAATCGCCATCGCCAAGCGCATCGAGGCCGGCCGCGAGACGATGATCGCGGGCCTGTGCGAAAGCCCGCTGACCTTCCAGGCCATCATCATCTGGCGCGACGAGCTCAACGAATCCAAGATCCTGCTGCGCGAGATCATCGACCTCGAAGCCACCTATGCCGGCCCCGAGGCCAAGCAGGCGCCAGTGGTGGAGCGCGTCGAGGAAGCGCCTAAGGTCGAGGAAAAGCCGCGCCGCGGACGCGACGATGAAGACGACATCACCAATGTCGGCGCTGACACGCGCGGCATCGGGGATGACGACGAGGAGGACGAGGACGAGGCCAGCCTGTCGCTGGCGGCAATGGAAGCCGAGCTGCGCCCGCAGGTCATGGAAACGCTCGACGTCATCGCCGACACCTACAAGAAGCTGCGCAAGCTGCAGGATCAGCAGGTCGAGAACCGGCTGGCCGCGGCCGGCACGCTGTCGCCCAGCCAGGACCGCCGCTTGAAGGAGCTGAAGGACCAGCTCATCAAGGCGGTGAAGTCGCTGTCGCTCAACACGGCGCGTATCGAGGCGCTGGTCGAGCAGCTTTACGACATCAACAAGCGCCTGGTGCAGAACGAGGGCAAGCTATTGCGTCTCGCCGAAAGCTATGGCGTGCGCCGCGAGGAGTTCCTGAAGGAATATCAGGGCTCCGAGCTCGACCCGAACTGGACGCGCTCGATCGCCAATCTGACCTCGCGCGGCTGGAAGGAGTTCACCAAGAACGAGAAGGACGCGATCAGGGATCTGCGCGCCGAGATCCAGAATCTGGCCACGGAAACGGCCATCTCGATCCTGGAATTCCGCAAGATCGTCAACCAGGTGCAGAAGGGCGAGCGCGAAGCGGCGATCGCCAAGAAGGAAATGGTCGAGGCCAATCTGCGCCTCGTCATCTCCATCGCCAAGAAATACACCAATCGCGGCCTGCAGTTCCTCGACCTGATCCAAGAAGGCAATATCGGCCTGATGAAGGCCGTCGACAAATTCGAATATCGCCGCGGCTACAAGTTCTCGACCTACGCGACATGGTGGATCAGGCAGGCGATCACGCGTTCGATCGCCGACCAGGCGCGCACCATCCGCATTCCGGTGCACATGATCGAGACGATCAACAAGATCGTGCGCACCTCGCGCCAGATGCTGCACGAGATCGGCCGCGAGCCGACGCCGGAGGAACTGGCCGAGAAGCTCGCAATGCCGCTCGAAAAAGTGCGCAAGGTGCTGAAGATCGCCAAGGAGCCGATCTCGCTCGAAACGCCGGTCGGCGACGAGGAGGATTCGCATCTGGGCGACTTCATCGAGGACAAGATGGCGATCCTGCCGATCGACGCGGCGATCCAGGCCAATCTGCGCGAGACCACCACGCGCGTGCTCGCCTCGCTGACGCCGCGCGAGGAGCGTGTGCTGCGCATGCGCTTCGGCATCGGCATGAACACCGACCATACGCTCGAGGAAGTCGGCCAGCAGTTCTCGGTCACCCGCGAGCGTATCCGCCAGATCGAAGCCAAGGCGTTGCGCAAGCTCAAGCACCCGAGCCGCTCGCGCAAGCTTAGAAGCTTCCTGGATAGCTGAGGCCTACCGATTGTGAAGAGATCAAGGGCGCCCATCGTGGCGCCCTTTTTCTTTGGCGCTCGCCATTGCGGCACGCGCCCTTAGGGAGGATAATTTCGTGTCGGATGCATTTTTCTGGGCGACAGCCCGGGAAGCCCGCCCCGGTCGAGGCCGTGTCGACATCGCCATGGCCTGAGCACCGTGCTCCGTGGCCCCGGAGGAGGCGTGCCATGACGACTTACATCATGCTGATGAACTGGACCGAGCAGGGCGCGAAGAACGTGCGCGAATCCCCCAAGCGCCTCGATGCCGCCAAGACGCAGCTGGGCGAGATGGGGGGATCGTTCAAGTCGTTCTACCTGACCATGGGCGAATTCGACATGGTGGCGGTGGTCGAAGCGCCCGACGATGCGGTGCTGGCGCGTTTCGCGCTGATGCTGGCCGCGGGCGGCAACGTCAAGTCACGGACCCTGAAGGCTTTCCCGGAGCTTGCTTACCGCGAGATCATCTCGTCGCTTGGATGATGCAAATCGGGACGTTCCGGAGCCGATGAGCAGGTGCCGGCTCGACGGCGCCTTGCGGCAAGACGGTGCGCTCCATCGTGATAGAGTGCAGCCAGCGGAGATCGCGATGAAGAAAGTTTCGATATTGGCTATCAGCCTTGCCGCGTGGTCGTCGATGCCGATCGATGCCCACACTGCCCCGCAAAAACCGGTCGGCATGTCCAATCCCGCATCGGTCCATTGCGGAGAGATCGGCGGGCGCCTGATGATCAAGAAGGACAAGGCTGGCAATGAATATGGATTTTGCCGCTTGCCCAATCGGCGGCTGTGCGAAGAGTGGGCGCTGTTTCGCGACAACAAATGCGTCGGGCCGAAGACGGCGATGGGCCTGAAGTGATCGATAGCAGAACCAGGCCATTGCTGACCGTCTGGTACAACACGCGCTGCCCGGTCTGCGATGCCGGCATTGCCAGGCAGAAGCGGCGGTTGATCGAGGCGGTCAAGGCCGGGCGGATCGAATTTCGCGACATCAATCATGAACCGGCAGCCTTGGCCGGATTTGGCGCTTCGCTGGAAGACATCCGCCGCCGGCTGCACGCGACCGATGCTCAGGGCAGGCTGCTGGTCGGCGCCGATGTCGCCATCGCCGTGTGGGCGCTGACGCCGGGCGAGGGCTGGCTGGCAAAGCTGCTCGGCAACGCCCTTACGCTACCGCTCGCTCGCTTCGGCTACGACCGCTTCGCCGACCTGCTCTATGCCTGGAACCGGCGCAACGGCCGCTGGTAGCGCCGGCTACTCCAATCATGATGAACGCATGTTCGAGCGCGACCGACGGATCGGCGTCTGACAGATGCTGTTCGCTTCCGGCCCGATACATCGTAAGATATATCTTGACTCCACGCTGGCGTGTGCCTAGCTAAGATATGTCGTAAGATATAACTCAAGGAGCAATCAATGCACGGACACAATCATTTTGGCGATCGCGCCGAGCGCGTCTTCATGCACATGGCCGGCAAATTTGGCGGCAGAGGCGGGGGCGGCGGCTTTGGCCCGTTCGGCCATGGCAGGGGCGGCGGACGCGGCGGCCCGGGCGACATGTTCCGCGCCGGGCGCATGCTGGCCGACGGAGACCTCAAGCTGATCACGCTGTCGCTGCTGGCCGAGGCGCCACGCCATGGTTATGACATCATCAAGGCCTTGGAGGAGCGCACCAGCGGCATCTACAGCCCGAGCCCGGGCGTGGTCTACCCGACGCTGACCTTCCTGGAAGAGGCAGGCTATGCCGTGTCCTCGAGCGAAGGCAACAAGAAGGTGTTTTCCATCACCGAGGCCGGGCAGGCGCATCTTGCCGACAACCGTGAGATGATCGAGGGCGTGCTAGACCATCTCGAGCGCTTCGGCCGCAAGATGGCCAAGGCGCGCGACTGGTTCGGCTGGAATGACGATAGCGAGGACCGGCGCGGCGGCCGAGGCGGCCGTTCGGAAAAGCGCGACGAATTCCGTGCGCTGCGCCACCGGCTGCGCGCCGCGCTGAGCGACATCGTCGATGCGCCGGCGGACAAGCAGGCCGCGGCGATGAGCATCCTCGAAGACGCCGCCGCCGCGCTCGAAGCGCTGTCGCGCAAATAGCCGGCTTCGGTCCAACCGGCACGGCCCTTGCCCGTTCAAGCAAGGAGCGATAGTGAAATTCATCCTGCGCCACATTATGTGGTGCAGGATGAATGATGTGGTGCGGGATGAATGCTGTTGGAGGAAGCCCGATGTCTTTTCTGAAGCGTCTTTTCGGCGGTGGCGGTGATGAAGCGGCCGAGCCAAAGAGCGCCGCACCGGCCAAGCAGGTGGAGCACAAGGGTTTCACGATCAGCGCCACGCCCTACAAGGCCGATGGCCAGTACCAGACCTGCGGCGTCGTCTCCAAGGACGTCGACGGCGTCCTGAAGGAACACAGATTCATCCGCGCCGATCGCTTCGCCGGGTTGGACGACGCCGTCGACATCTCGATCAAGAAGGGCATCCAGCTCGTCGACGAGCAGGGCGAGCGGATGTTCGGGTAGACCGCCGACGAACGGCTCAAGAATTCCAGAGATCCGAGGGCCGGTCCAGATATGGGCCGGCCCTTTCGTTTGCTCCGCTATGCCGGCTGCAACGCTCTGCGCGGCAGTGGCGGGAAGGCGATGGCGATGCCCGCCGCACCCAGCCCGATGAGGGCCGAACCGATGAACAGCCAATGGTAGTTGGCGTAGGCGTCGAACACCATGCCGCCGGCGAGCGGGCCGAGCGCCATGCCGAGGCTGGACAGCATGGTGGCGGCGCCGAACACGGTGCCCAGGATGCGCTGGCCGAAATATTCGCGCGCCAGCACTGCGTAGAGGGGCATGACGCCGCCATAGGTGGCGCCGAAGACGACGGCCAGCATGTAGAACTGGCCGAGCTGACTGATCGAGAGATAGGCGGCGATCACCACGGCCTGGATCAACAAGCCGGCGATCAGCACCGGCTTGACGCCAAGCCTGTCGGCGAGCACGCCATAGAGCAGACGCCCGCCAAGCCCGGCAAGGCCCTCGACGCTGTAGATCGAGACGGCGGCCATGGGTGCCACGCCGCACAGCATGGCATAGCTGACCATGTGGAAAATCGGCCCCGAATGCGCCGCGCAGCAGGCGAAGAAGGTCAGCCCCAGCACGATGAATTGCGGCGAGCGCAGCGCTTGGCCGACGCTCAGGCCGGCGCCCTCGGCAACCGGCGAGGAGCCAGTGTCGGTCACGACAGGCTTCGGTGGCTGGCGCACCAGAAGCACCGCCGGCAGGAGCAGCACCCAAGCCATGATGCCGATGTCGAACATGGCGGTGCGCCATTCATAGGCCGAGATCAGCCAGCGGGCGAAGGGCGAGATCGTCATCGGCGCGACGCCCATGCCGGCCGAGACCAGCGACACGGCAAGGCCGCGATTGGTGTCGAACCAGCCTGTTGTAAGCGCGATCATCGGTGCGAAGAAGGCGCTGGCCGCGAGCCCGACGAGCACGCCAAAGGTGATCTGGAAGGTGACAAGCGAGCCCGCACGGCTGGCCAGCACCAACGCCAGGCCGAGGAGCACCGCGCCGACCGTGACGACGATGCGGGCGCCGAAGCGGTCCGACAGCGCGCCCCAGGCGAAGCCGCCAAGGCCCATGACCAGGAAATTGAGCGTCATCGCGCTCGATATGCCGGCGCGTGACCAACCGGTATCGAGCGCCATCGGCTCGAGGAAGATCGCCAGCGAAAACATCGTGCCGATGGCGACACAGGACATCAGCGCGCCGGCCGCGACAATGACCCAACGATAGCAAAGGTTCATGGTTTTCTCCCATGCCGTAAGGCATTTGTTGTGCGGCACGGCCTGACTTGGCCTGCCGCTTGCGTCCGAAGGACGCCGGCGCCGGCACCAATCCTACAATCCGGTTGCATTTTTTATCCAGTCTGAGATGAGGCCATTTCCCGGCGCCTAGATCGGCAGTTCCGATGTGTATTTGATGGTCTGGCTGGGAACGTCGGTCTTGACGTTCTGCACGCCCTTGATGCGGCTGAGATGTTCCGACTGGAAGCGGCGGTAGTCGTCGATGCCGGCCGCCACCACGCGCACCATGGCGTCGCAGTCGCCGAGCATCAGATAACATTCCATCACCTGCGGCAGCTTGGCCACTTCGGTGGCGAAATGCTCGATCGTGTCTTCGTCCTGCGCTTTCAGCCAGATGCGGGTGAAGAAGGTCAGGCCCTTGCCGATGCGGGCCGGATTGAGCACTGCGACGTAGCGGTCGATGACGCCGGCCTCCTCCAGGAGCTTGACGCGGCGCAGGCACGGGGACGGCGACAGGCCGACTTCAGCGGCCAGCTCATTGTTGGCCATGCGCCCATCGCGCTGCAGCGCCCGCAGGATGCGCCTGTCGATCTCGTCAAGTTTCATGGCTCTAAATTCCGTTTCTCTGGTGATTAATGGTACAAGATGCCAAAATTTGATGAAAGACAACAATCTTCGCAACCAAATTGCGAGGCCTGGCGGCTATGGTCGCCCTGACATCAGCGACATCCAACGGAACCGGCAGAGGCGGCCGCGCGGCGCGGCCGGAGGAAGATCATGAGCATTGCGAGATCGGCGGCGGGCGGCGGATTGAACTCCGAGTTCCGGCGGGGCGTGGCCTCCTGCGCGCCCGTGCTGTTCGGCACCATCCCTTATGCGCTGGTGCTTGGTGCACAGGCCACACAGAGAGGGCTCAGCACCGCAGAACTGTCGCTGCTGACGGGACTGAACTTCGCTGGCGGCTCGGAATTCGCGGCGATTCAGCTGTGGACGTCGCCGCCGCATGTCCTGCTCATCGTCGCCATCACCTTCCTGGTCAACAGCCGCCATCTCCTGATGGGGGCGGCACTGGCGCCGTTCCTGCGCGACCTGCCGCGGCGCAAGGCGTTTTCCGCGCTGTTCTTCATGTGCGACGAAAGCTGGGCGCTCGGCCTGGCCGACGCCAAACGGCGCGCCGCCGACGGCGTCGCGCCGGCCTTCAGCCGGCGCTACTATATGGGCGCGGCACTGGCGATGTACCTGACCTGGGTGGCCTTCACCATAATTGGCGCCTTGCTCGGCCCGGTGCTGGGCGACGCCGAGACCTACGGCTTCGACATGGCGTTCGCGGCCGTCTTCCTGGTACTGCTGCGCGGCATGTGGAAGGATGTTGCCGCTGCGCGGCCGTGGCTGGTCAGTCTGATCATCGCGGCGCTGACCTACCTTTTCGTTCCCGGCGCCTGGTATGTAGCGGCGGGCGCGCTGGCGGGGCTGGTCTCGGCCTGGCTGTTGTGGAGGGATGAGGCATGATCGACGCGCAGACGCTTCTCACCATCGTGCTGATGGCCGGTGTCACGTACCTCAGCCGCGTCGGCGGCTATGTCGTGCTGCGCAATCGGGTGCTCAGCGCGCGGGCAACGGCCGTGATGGAGGCGGCGCCCGGCTGCGTGCTGATCTCGGTGATCGCGCCTGCCTTCGTCTCGAAAAACCCGGCCGATCTTCTGGCTCTGGCCGTCACGCTGATTGCCGCCACGCGATTTTCGATGCTGCCGACCGTGCTGATCGGGGTCACTTCGGCAGGACTGCTGCGGCACATCATTGGATAGGCCAAAAAAGGCAGGCGCGGGCGCCTGCCTTCGATCTGGTTGGCAATCAGAGCTTTTACGCGGCTGCCGCGACATCCCGGCTGGCAGCCACCACGGCGTCGACCTTGGCGGTTGCCTTGGCGAGCGCTTCGCTTACTGCGTCAGGACCCTTGGCGACGCCTTCGATGCGGATGACGTCGACGTCGGTCATGCCGATGAAGCCGAGCACCGAGCGCAGATAGGGAACGGCGTGATCGAACTGCACGGCCGCGCCTTCCGAGTAGATGCCGCCGGATGCCAGCACGATATAGACCTTCTTGCCGGTGACGAGGCCTTTGGGGCCATTTTCGCCGTAAGCAAAGGTTTTGCCGGAACGGGCGACATGGTCGACCCAGGACTTCAGCGTCGAGGAGATGTTGAAGTTGATGAAGCCTGTCGCCAGGATCACCGTGTCGGCGGCAAACAGTTCGTCGAGCACGGCATCCGAGACTCCGACCACTTCGGCCTGACGCGGCGTGCGGGCTTCGGCAGGCGTATATATGCCGGTCGCATAGTCGGTATCGATATGCGGCAGCGGATTGGCGACAAGGTCGCGCACGACAAGCGTGTTCGACGGGTCGGCTGCGAGCAGCTTCTGAGCGAATTCGGTGGCGATACGGGTCGAGTGCGAGGCAGCGCCGCGCGGGCTCGACGTGACGAGAAGAATGGACATGTTGGGTCTCTCCAGTGGAATTGGACTGTCCCGCTACATATGGGCTATTAACCCATCAGATAAACCGGTATATTTTATATATGATCCATCCATTAATTAGATACGATGATGCAGCCTAATCCGACACTCGACCAGCTTCAGATCCTCGTGGCCGTTGCCGACACCGGCAGTTTTTCCGCCGCCGGCCGCAAGCTCAACCGGGCGCAATCCGTCATCAGCTACGGCATCGCCAATCTCGAGGCGCAACTCGGGCTGAAGCTGTTCGAGCGCGAGGGCACGCGAGAGCCGCAGCTGACCGAGATCGGTCGGGCGATGCTGGAAGACGCGCGGCGGATGATCAGCGTGCTGCACCGCATACGCTCGCGCGTCGATGGTCACCATCGGGGGCTGGAGGCGGAAGTCGCGCTGTCGGTGGATGCGGCGCTGCCTTCGCCAGTGCTGGTGCGGGTGCTCAAGGCGTTCGAGGCGCAATTTCCGACCGTGATGCTGCGCCTGCACATCGGCACACTCGGCGTGATCCCCGACCATGTTGTCGGTGGCCAGGCCGATCTCGGCATTGGCGGCCTGCTGGGCGATGTCGACGTCCACCTGGTGGGCATAGGCTTCATGTCGATAGTGCTGGCGGCCGCGCCCACCCACCCTCTGGCGCTGCTGCCCAAACCGGTCGCGATCGAGGACGCGCGCGAACACACACAACTCGTCGTCACCGACCAGTCCGAGCGTACCAAGGGGCGCGATTTTGGCGTCTTCGCCTACCGAACCTGGCGGCTGACGGACCTGCGCACCAAACATATGTTGATGCGTGAGGGGCTGGGCTGGGGCGGGCTGCCGCGTTGGCTGATCGCTGACGATCTGGCTACCGGCCGTCTCGTGGAACTCGACCTCGAGCCTTTCAGAGAGGTGCGTTCGCCGCTTTATGCCATGCACCGCGCCGACCGCAGCCCGAAGCCGGCGGCGGCCTGGCTGATCGACCAGTTCAAGCGCCAACTTGGCTGCTTCAACGAGTTCGAGCCGGGCGAGGTGCCCGACGAAGAGCCGGAAATTTCCAGCGCACAGATTTGATTCCAACCTTTGCCCTGGATCTCATCGGCGGGAAGCCTCGGATCACGCGCGGGACAACCCATCGATCAGTGTCGTGAGAACGGTGCGGTAGTCTTCGGCCGAACCGCCCGCCTCAATGGCAAGTGCCGCGCGGTCGAAGGCGGCGGCGAGCAGGGCGGTCGTCGCTTCGGCCGGAAGCTTCTTTATGGTCCGCGCCCGCATCGCCGCGACCAGCCCTTCGCGCAGCGAGCGATTGCCATGGCGGTTGTCGATGGCGTCCATTTCGGCGCGGCCGAGCACGGCCGGGCCGTCGAGCAGCAGGAGCCGCGTGCGGCCGGGCGCGCGCATGGCGGCAAGATAGGCGTCGGAGCCGGCAATGAGCGCGTCGCGGGCATTGAGCGAAGGCGGCGCTGCGCCCTCGATCTCCCGCGCCACGGCCTCTGCCTCCTGCTCGACGACGGCGCCGAACAGCGCCTGCTTGTCGGAGAAGTGGTGGTAGAGCGCGCCGCGCGTCACGCCGGCCGCGGCGACGATCTCTGGTGTGCCGGTCTCGGCGTAGGATTTTTCGATGAACAGTTTTCGCGCCGCGGCGATCAGATCGGCGCGTGTCGCCTCGGTGCGGTCACGGTTGGAACGGCGCGCTGATCTCTGTTGCATACATGCAGCCTGTATGTTAATTCAATTTACATGCAGACTGTATGTTGCTTGACGGGAGAAGGAAAGTTGAAGACGACCAGCTATTATCCGGTGCTGATGACCGGGGACGTTGCCGGCACAGCGGCGTTCTATGTCGAACATTTCGCCTTCCGGCCGCTGTTTACGAGCGACTGGTACGTGCATCTGCAATCGGTGGAGAGCAAGCGCGTCAATCTCGGTATCGTGCAAGGCGACCATGAGACGATCCCGGAAGAGGGACAGGGTCGGAGCTCGGGCCTGCTGATCAACTTCGAAGTCCGTGATCCCGATGCGGTCTATGAGCGGATCACAGCCGCCGGCCTGTCCATCCTTCGGTCCCTGCGCGACGAGCCTTTTGGCCAGCGCCATTTCATCACCAGGGATCCCAACGGCGTCCTGATCGATGTCATCAAGCCGATCCCGCCAAGCGAGGAATTCCTGGCACAGTATGCGCAGGGTGCAGTGAGCGCCTGAGTGGAAACCCTCAACCAGCCCTTGCCACTGGCGTCACTGTCACCTGGCTGACACCGGTGCGGCGCACCACCGTGCACCGCGTCTCGCGGCCGATCCGCTCGGCGTCGAGCAAACGCACCAGGTCGTCGACGCCGGTGACCGGTCGGCCGTCTATCGCGGCGACGATATCGCCTTCCCTGAGGCCGGCCTTGGCCGCAGGGCCCTCCTTCTCGACGCCGCGCAGCCGAACCGCGGTCTTGCTCGATACTTGTGACAGAAGGGCTGCGCGACGGGGCAGGTTGACGGTGTCGGCCGACATCCCGATGAAGGCGCGACGGACGCGGCCGAAACGGATGATCTCCGAAATGACGAAATTGGCGGTGTTGGAGGCGACGGCAAAGGCAATGCCTTGCGCACCATGGATCATGGCGGTGTTGACGCCGATCACCTCGCCCGCCGAGGATACCAACGGTCCGCCGGAATTGCCGGGGTTGAGCGCGGCGTCGGTCTGGATGACGTCGTCGATCAGCCGCCCGGTGGAAGCGCGCATCGAGCGGCCGAGCGCCGAGACGACGCCCGAGGTGACGGTCCATTCGAAGCCGAGCGGGTTGCCGATGGCTATGGCGATCTGGCCGCGCCGCAGGCGCTTGGAATCGCCCAGCGGCGCGACATCGGCAAAGCTGCCATCGGCGCGCACCAGCGCGATGTCGGTGTCGGCGTCGCGGCCGAGCACGCGGCCTTCGCTGGAGGCGCCGTCGGGCATCGATACGCGCACCGTTCTGGCATCGCCGACGACGTGGAAGTTGGTGACGACGAGCCCATCATGCGCAATGACGAAGCCCGACCCATGCCCGCCCTGGCCACCGATGCGCTCGATGCGGCAGACAGCCGGGCCGATGCGGTCGACAGCATCGGCCACCGTCGTCGAGTAGGCGTCGAGCAGCGCGTCGTCGGATTGGAATTTGGCGGCAGCAACGGCCATTGGCAGGCTCCATGTTTTCAGGCGCAACGATGACTATATGTGCGGAGCGGCTTCATCCGCCGCGACCTGACCAGATGGCCAGTCGCCCGGCCGACTAGCCGTCAGGCGAGTATCTCCAAGCGCGCTGCCGCGCGATATCTGGGGCATGGATGAACCCAGGAGACTGCTATGAGCGAATTCAATCTAAGTGCCTTTTCGGAAGCCGTTGCCGATCTGGCAGCCAAGGCGGCACCGGCGACCGCGAGCTTCACCACCCACAATCATCGCACAGCGAGCGCTTTCCATTGGCGCGACGGCTACTTCGTTGCCGCCGAGGAAGCCGTCGAGGCCGGCGAGGAGATCGAGCTGACGCTGGCTTCGGGCGAGACGGTGAAGGCCGATCTTGTCGGCCGCGATCCCTCGACCGGCGTCGCCCTGCTCAAGCCGGCCGGTGCTACCAATGCCGAGCCGTTGGCCAAAGCGGATGCGGTGCGGCCCGGCAATATTGCCGTCGCCATCGGCAACAGCCGGGGTTCGGCGTTGGCAGTTTCAGGCTCGGTCGGCGAAGTCGGCCCGGCCTGGCGCTCAATGCGCGGCGGCACCATCGACCGGCGCATCAACCTGGCGGTGGGCGCCGGCGGCCGTTTCGAGGGCGGCCCGGTGCTCGATGCCAAGGGCGCGCTGATCGGCATGCTGTTGTTCGGGCCGCGCGGCCGCGCGCTGGTCATGCCTTACGAGACGATCGAGCGAGCGGTCGCAACGCTGCGCGAAAAAGGCCATGTCGCCCGCGGCTATCTCGGCGCCGGTCTGCATCCGATCCGTGACGGCGAGGCCCGCGGCGCCATCGTCATGAGCCTTGATGACAACGGTCCGGCCAAGGCCGCCGGCCTTTCCCTCGGCGACATCATCGTCGCCTGGAACGGCGAGGCGGTGAGCGGCCCGCGCGAGCTGATCCGCAGGCTCGGCCCCGACAGTGCCGGAGCTTCGGTTACGCTCGGTGTCGTGCGCGGCGGAGAACAGCGCGACGTGGCGCTGACGGTCGGCGAAAAGCCGCTCAGCTGAGAGGATTAATGGACGCGATCGCGACAGGCAAGATGACGCAAAGCAGCACCGGCGAGCGGCAGCTGGTCGTGCTGGTCGCGCTCGGTGACGCCGCGCGCGCCGAGCGGCTGTCCGCGTCGCTTGCCGCGACCGACGATCTGCTGCCGGTGACGCCGGGCAGCAGCGAAGCGGTCGATGTCGCCATCGTCGACGAGACCGCCGGCCCCACGGGTGCGGGAACAGGGGAGGGCGACGCCGTTCCCGCCGCGACCGCGCGGGTGCTGTTGTCTTCGCAGGCCGGCCTGGCACGGCCGCAGGGGCAGGTGTTCGCCGTGCTGCCAACGGCGGCGGATGCAATGCTGATTGCGGCCGCCGCCAGGCTGGCGGCGGCCGGCTACCGCGTCTTTGGCGACAGCGGATCCGTTCCCGGCCGCCGCGATGATTTCCACGGCGGCGATATTGGCGGCGACGGCCTTTTCGACGAGGAGCATCCCGACGAGCATGCCGCCCGCCCGACGCTGTCGCCGCGAGAAGCGGAAGTGCTGGCGCTGCTGGCCGAAGGCGCGCCCAACAAGGTGATCGCGCGGCGGCTCGACATTTCCGTTCATACGGCGAAGTTCCATGTCGCCGCGATTCTGATCAAATTGGGCGCTGCCAACCGCACGGATGCCATCGCCATTGCGATGCGGCAGGGGCTGGTGCTGGTCTAGGGTGACGTCTCAGCCAGGATTTGACGATCATCGTCAAAGTCAGCGCTGCCCCTATAGCTCCAGATCATTTACAGCGGCAAGGAACGGACCCTCCGCAGCGTCACCGTCAGCCGCTGCCGCAAGCTCTTGTATCCGGGGACCGCCACAGGCAAGGATCGCGCTACGAGACAAGCAAGCGGAGGAAAAATGTCGCTCAAGGGAAAGACGCTGTTCATCTCCGGCGGGTCGCGCGGCATCGGGCTGGCGATCGCTTTGCGCGCCGCGCGCGACGGCGCCAATGTGACGATCGCGGCCAAGACCGCTGAGCCACATCCGAAGCTGCCGGGCACGATCTACACCGCCGCTGAAGAGATCGAGCAAGCCGGCGGCAAGGCGCTGCCGGTCCTGTGCGACATTCGCGAGGAGGCGCAAGTGGCCGAAGCGGTGTCGAAGACGGTCGAAAAATTCGGCGGCATCGATATCTGTGTCAACAATGCCAGCGCCATCCAGCTCACCGGGACCCTGGAAACCGACATGAAGCGTTACGACCTGATGCACCAGATCAACACGCGCGGCACGTTTCTCGTTTCCAAAATGTGCATTCCGCACCTGAAGTTGGCCGGGAATCCTCATATCCTGAATCTGGCGCCGCCGCTCGACATGAAGGCCAAGTGGTTCAAGAACCATGTCGCCTACACCATGGCCAAGTTCGGCATGTCCATGTGCACGCTGGGCATGAGCGCGGAGTTCGCCAAGGACGGCATCGCGGTCAATTCGCTGTGGCCGATCTCGACCATCGATACCGCGGCGGTGCGCAATCTTCTGGGCGGCGCGACGGTGGCCGCGATGAGCCGTTCGCCCGAAATCATGGCCGATGCCGCGCATGCCATCTTCATGCGACCATCACGCGAAGCGACCGGCAATTTCTACATCGACGAGGAAGTGCTGCGCGCCGAGGGGATCAGCGATTTTTCGGTCTATGCGCCGGGTGCGGCCGGGCCGCTGGCCGGCGACTTTTTTGTCCCGGACGAGGTGTTTGCCAATTCCGGCACGAAGATCAGGACGGCTTTCTAAAGATGTATCGAGGCGCAATTCCGGATGGAACTCGGTTTCAGACTTTCCTGCAGTTGCTCTGAGCAAAAAGCCCCGCCGGAGAGGGCCGGCGGGGCTCAGTGCGTCCCGCTGGAGTCGGGACGGGGCAGGGAACGCCCGATCCTGAATCTGGGGTAGGCAAACTCGCGATTCAATGAGCGGGATCTAACACCAGGACAATTCTTGTTGAACTTGGGCCGTTGCCCGCGATCTCGCCCATCCCGGTTCAGCCGGGATGGGCCTTTTGCCGATCTGATTCCAGAAGCCTGCTCAAGCGGCTGGAAATGCAGACATTTGATCGACCATGATCTTTTCCGAAAGCCGGTTTCCGGCTCCCGGATCCTGGTCAGTTGTTGCTCGCCACCGGCGCCACCAGCGAGGTGATGCGACGGATGGCGACACGCCGGTTCTCGCGGTTGGGGCCTGAGGTGTCGACCTTCAGATATTCCTCGCCATAGCCCTGCGTGGTCAGGTTTTCAGGCGGTATGCCGAAGGCGTTGGTCAGCGCTTCGGCCACCGCTTCGGCGCGGCGGTCCGACAGAGCGAGGTTCGCCTCCGGTGTGCCGACAGCGTCCGTGTGGCCTTCGATAAGGAAGGTCTCGGCCGGGTTCTTCTTCAACAGCTTCTCCATGGCCGTGGCGACACCCTCGAGCTTCTGCACCTCGGCATCGGAGATCGAGGAAGAGCCGAATTCGAAGTTCAGCGTGTCAAGATCGATGCGTCGGGCAATGTCGCGCACCCGTGCGGAACGCTTGACCTCGTTGATCGAATAGAGGCGCTGCACCTTCTCCACCGGCGGTTGCTCGAGGAAGGTGTAGTAGTCGTCCGGGCTTTCGACCTCTTCGGAGTCAAGGATGTAGTCCCGGCGCGGAATGGTCAGCCGCATCGGTGGTAGGTCGTCGCCCGGATCGCGCCAATCGTTATCGTCGTCGTAGCTTCGTTCGTCGACATAGCTCAACACATACTCATGACCGTCGGGCATGATGCGCGACCGCTGGATGATGTCGCCGTAGCGGTTGCGGATGGTGACGATCTGCACGCCGTTGTCGCGCTCGACTGTCTCGCGCGTGCGGCCTTGCGACAGATCCTCATAGTAGACATCCTTGGCGCCGCGGGTCAGGCGCGGCCGGTCACTGCTCTGAACGTATGTCTGATCGTTGAGCTGAATGATGACGCGATCGCCGATCTCCTTGAGCACGTCGACACCCTTGGGGCGGCGGCGGTCGCGGATGTTCTCGTCCGGTGCGCGCTCGAGGCGTTTGCCCTTCTCCTCGGTAACCGGGACGATTTTTTCCGGTTTGATCTCCTGCTGAGCAGCTCTATCGTCGGTCGGGGGCGGACCCTGGTCGACGGGAGCGACCGCGGGTTGGCGGCCCTGAGCACCGCCCTGCCGGGCGTTTTGCCCACCATTCTGCTGCTCGCCATTTTGCTGCTCGCCATTCTGGTTGGCGGGGTTCCTGCTGGCCTGGCCGTTCTCGCCGCGGCCGCGGCGTCTGGCATCCTTCTGGCTGTCGAGAATGGGGGCAGCGTTCTTGTCGGCGGACGTCTCGGCCTGCTCGGGGTTTTGCCCCTGGACAGGCGCGGCCTTGCCGGCACTGGGCTGTTCACCCGTGGCCGGCTGCTCGCCCGTTGCAGGCTGCCTGCCGGTTTGCTGTTGTTCGCCATTGGCCGGCTGCTGTTCGCCATTGGCCGGCTGCTCGCTAGCCGGTTGTCTGGCGTTCTTTTTCCTCTTGTCCTGGGGTTGTTCGCCCTGGGCTGCCGGCCGCTCGCCTGAGGGTGCCGGTTCTGCCTTGGGTGCTTCTGCGGCAGGTGCTTCCTTCGGTGTCGGCACGGCGCTGGGCTCGGCCTGCTGCTCCTGTTTGCGCTTCTTGCGCTGGTTGTCGTTGGCAGGTTCCGTTTGGCCCGCCGGTGCCTGTTCGGTCTGCTGTTGTTGGTCGCGCTTCTTCCTGCGCGGCTGCTGTTCCTCGGTGGCGGGTGCTGCCTCACCGGCTGGCGCCTGCTCGGTCTGCTGCTGCTGGTCGCGCTTCTTCCTGCGCGGCTGCTGTTCCTCGACAGCGGGCGCGGCTTCACCGGCGGGCGCCTGCTCGACCTGCTGCTGGTCGCGCTTCTTCCTGCGTGGCTGTTGTTCCTCGGCAGCTGGTGCGGCCTGCTGCGCGGGGGCCTGTTCGGTCTGCTGTTGCTGATCGCGCTTCTTCCTGCGCGGTTGTTGTTCCTCGACAGCGGGCGCGGCTTCACCAGCCGGCGCCTGCTCGACCTGCTGCTGATCGCGCTTCTTCCTGCGTGGCTGTTGTTCCTCGGCGGCTGGCGCGGACTGCTGTGCGGGTGCCTGTTCGGTCTGCTGTTGTTGCTGATCGCGCTTCTTCTTGCGTAGCAGTTCCTGGTCGCTCTGCTGTGCATCGTCAGTCTGGGTGTCCTGGGCCAGGACCAGCGGCATTGCGCTGTCTCGCATGGGGCCGAACGCGGCACTTCCCTGAAGCGGGGATGCGCCCAACGGCGCGGATGCTATCAGCAGGCCGAGTGCGGTGCCTGCCAGAATCCGTGGTTGGCGTTTCATCGAAATTCTCCTTGTGGGGTCCCATCCTTGCCGAAACCGATTTTAACGAAATTGGTTCCGGCGGCTCAGGGTTAGGGACCGTACGGGGCGATTGGCCGGCCTTTTGAAGGCAACTTCATGTCTTTCGACGGGGGTGCCGCCCCATTCCAGCCTTTGCCCTGCTTGACCTTCGCGGCGGCTGGGGCCACATGCCGGAGATGGAAACGCCGTTCTGGAAAACAAAGACGCTGGAAGCAATGAGCCCGGCCGAGTGGGAATCGCTCTGCGACGGCTGCGGCAAATGCTGCCT
Source organism: Mesorhizobium sp. B2-2-4 (assembly GCF_006442375.1). Lineage (NCBI taxonomy): Bacteria > Pseudomonadati > Pseudomonadota > Alphaproteobacteria > Hyphomicrobiales > Phyllobacteriaceae > Mesorhizobium > Mesorhizobium sp. B2-2-4. Next base: position 277,948 of record NZ_VFWB01000008.1, read on the forward strand.
GTCGAAGCTCGAGGACGAGGATACTGGCGACATCTACTGGACCAGCGTCGGCTGCCGCCTGTTCGACGCGCAGACATGCCGCTGTTCGGACTATCACAACCGGCTGGCGCGCGTTCCCGATTGCGTCGGGCTGACGCCGCAAAATGTACGCACCATCAGTTGGCTGCCCAGCACCTGCGCCTACCGGCTGGTCGCGGAGGGGCACGATCTCTACTGGTGGCACCGTCTGGTGTCGGGCAGTGCCGAGACGGTGCATGAGGCCGGCATGTCGATGCGCGGCCGGGTCAAGGCCAACGAGACGGATCTGGCCGAGCCGGAGGATTATTTCGACTATATGCTTGACGACGAGCCATAAGCTCGCATCGGGACGAGGAACCATAGCTCGCATCGGGATGACGAGCCCTGAGGCCGGTGTCCGCAAGGGCGCGCAGGAACCAGGAACCATGCGAGACGTTTGGGGCACATTGTTGGAAAACCCGTAGAAGCTTCCTTTTTCCGCCACATGAACCGCCGATGAACGGCAGGTTCGTAAATAGTTCAGACAGGCGGGTGCATTCTCCCATCATCGATTTCAAGAGGACGGGCGAGAGCCCGCAACAAGGAGAGAAGACCATGTTCAACTCGGTGAAAACGGCAGCCCTTTCGGCCCTCGTCGGCCTCGGCACGCTGGCGGCCGTTCCCGCCCATGCCGACAGCCTTTACCTGGGCTTCGGCAACAACAACGATCCGCGCTTCGGCGTCTATGCCGGCGATGACGGCTATCGCCACCGCCGCGATGAACGCCGCGACGACTGGCGCCGCGGCTGTTCGCCCGACTGGGCCCTGAACAAGGCCGAACGCATGGGGCTGCACCGTGCCCGCGTCGTCGACGTCAGCCGCCGCACGGTCAAGGTGATGGGCCGCCAGTATGGCGACCGCGTCGTCATCGTGTTCGCCAATGAGCGTGGTTGCCCGATCATCAACCGCTGAGCCTCTTAAGGCGCGACCTTCTGCGAGGGTTGGTAGCGGCATGATCCTCTGCGGGGTCAGTCGGCAGACACCCACCCTCTGCGAAGATCGATCCTGTCAGGATCAGTCTGGAGACACGACCTTCTGCGAAGGTCGGTCTGGAGTAGTGGAGCCGCTTTCCTTCGGGAAGAATGCGGCTCAAAAAACCCGCGGGAGCGATCCCACGGGTTTTTCATGCACCACGGCGGACGGTTCAGGGTCGGGCTCGGCCATGGACCATCGAAGACGCTTATTTCAGTTCGAAGGTAACGGTGACCTGGACATTGTAGGCGTTCTCGCCGGCCTGCACCGGAGCAGCACCGACGGCCGCGTCGAAGGCCTTGGCGTTGATCGGCATCGGTGGCGGCGCGATGTTCTGGTCAGTGATTTCGATCACCCGGCCTATACTGACGCCGGCTGCTTCCGCCAGCGTCTTGGCCTTGGCCATGGCATCGGCCACCGCCTTTTTGCGCGCTTCGGTGACGGTGGCAGCCGGATTGTCGTTGGTGAAGACGATGCCGCCGCCCTGGTTGACGCCCAGCGACACCGCCTTGTCGAGGATCTCACCGGTCTTGTCGACGTCGCGCACGCGCACCGACAGTGTGTTGGTTACCTGGTAAGCAATCAATTCGGCCTCCTGGCCGCCGTCGGGCTTGTTTGTGTAGTTATAGCGCGGATTGATCTGGATGCCCGCGGTCTGGAGGTCGCGGTCCTTGATGCCGGCCGACTTCATCGCGGCGATCACGGCCGCCATGGCGTCGTTGTTGGCATCCAGTGCGGCGCTCGCCGTCTTGGCTTCGCGCATGACGCTGAGCGTCAGGACCGCCAGGTCGGGCGCTACAGTCGCCGCCCCTTCGCCCGAAACCACGATACGGGGCGGTGTCGGCGACTCAGCGGCCGCGGCCAGCGTCGGAAAGGCGATGGCGGCGGCGAGTGCGAGGGGCAAAAGAGGTCTGGTCATGAAATCTCCTCGGGTAAGCATATCCGCGCCCAGCGGGCGCACGCGGCTCCTTATGGCGCGATTATGGGCTGATTTGGACGATTGTGACCAGCGGTCCCGGAAAGCCTTGTGCCGCGATGCGAAAAACATTAATCCAGCCCGCGTGGGGCCTGTAGCTCAATGGTTAGAGCCGGCGGCTCATAACCGCTTGGTTGGGGGTTCGAGTCCCTCCGGGCCCACCATGACCATTGATTTGCAAGGCTTCGCGTGAAGGGTAGACAATAGGGTTAGACAGTCGGTTAGACAAACCTCTTTATCAGCCGCGTCATGCCATCCACAGCAAGCCGCTCCTGCTCCGCATCCTTGCTGTAAAGCTCCACATGATCCAAGTCGTCGTGCCCCAGGATTCCGGCCGATTGCTTCGACGTGGCGCCTTCCTCCGCCAGGTATTTCCCCAGCGTCTTCCGAAGCCCGTGCAGGGTACATCCCGGCGCCATGTCGGCCATCTCTGTCCAGTGCGCCATCATGCCCGTGAGAGACTTCTCCGAGAACGACTTGCCATAGGCGTTGGCAGCCACCGTGTCGGTTTTCCTTGGCAGGTTGATCAAGGCGTCTTTCAGCATCGGAAGCATGAGCAGGCGAAGAACCTTGCCCGTCTTGGCTTGACGTACCGTGATCCGATCCTTGGCAAAATCCACATCCGACCACAGTTGCGAGGCTACATCGCCGCGCCTGTTGCCCGTCCACAGCGCCAAGGCATAGACGGCTCGCGGCATGGTCCCGTTTGGCCATCGCTTTTCGAATGCGGCACGTTCGTCTTCGGTCCACGCTCTCCAGCCGGTATATTCGGGTCTCCATCCGATCTTCAGGGAAGGATCGAACTCGATCCAATCTTGGTCCATAGCCTCCGTAATCAACCGGCGAACGGCTGTAAGGATGTGCTTGGCCTTGTGGGGCGTCTCGCCATGCTCTTTCAGAATGAGCTTGACGTGCCTGCGGCGAAGATCGGAAACCGGGATAGTTGCCCAGAGTGTGGGGTTGTCCTCCGCCACCTTGGACGCAAGGAATTCCTTGGTCAGCCGCTCGTTCTTGTATTTCGTCGCCTCGTCCAGCTTCCGCCACTCGATCCCTTTTTGGACAAGCCGCCAGGCATCGGCAAACGTCTTGGGGATGATTGTCTTCGGATGGGCGATTACCTCCGCTTGGCGAGGCTCCCGGCCCTCCACAGCCGCGCTGTACGCCTCCTCGAACTCGGGATGGCCAGGCTCTTGCGGCAGGTAGATGGACTTTCCCGCCCGCCTGAAGCGGTAGCGGGTCGTTCCATGCCGGTCTTCGAACGGCGAGACGTAGGGGTAACCTTCCATCAGTCCATCTAAGCCGCGCGGTTGCGCCCCGACAAGATGCGATCGATCTTGTTACCGTCATCCCCAGGCAAGTCGGTGAAGAATGCATCGAGCTGGATCCGGTCCCATAGGGTCCGGCTATTGGCCCGCTTCGGACGCGGCATCCTGCCGTCTGCCACCATCTCATCGAACAGAGTAGGGCCAACGCCGATATAGCGTGCCGCCTCCTCCCGGCTCAACCCGCGCGGCGGATAGGCGATACTGTCTGGCGCCCGCTCAGCCATTACCATCACCGGACCGGCTGGGGCGGCGGCGCGGTTTCTTCGTGATCGGCGCGAACGGCCCCAACGGGTGCTTCTCTGCGTTTAGCAGTTGCCAAAGCCCGATGACGAAAGGAGCCGCGTGAGGGCGCCTCACCATCAGGTAGCCTTTGACCGGCCCGGCCATGACAGTGATCGGCCCAAGCGGCGAACTCCAGCGCTTTGGGAAAGGCTGCGTCATATCGATGACGAAATGCGTTGCGTTCGGCTCACCCATGATCGCCGCCCTCCTTATCGCCGGGGATGGTGAGGGCGCGGGCCTTGAGCGCCCGAATGGTGCGGCGATAGGCTTCGACCTGCTGGAATGAGCCTTCTTCGTGAGGCACAGCCACGCTTTCGCATTCGTCGTAGACGGCGAGAACGTCCTCCCGCAAGCGCTCTATCTCGGATAGTAGGTCGCGGATGTTGTCGGGAGAGCAGCGGGCGATATGGGCGGCGTTTCTATTCGCCTCTTCCTGGGTGATGCCTGCCGACCATGAACGAATGTCAGCCAGCGGAGCGAACGCCTGGTCCTGGTATGTCGGAGTAGTGGCGATCGTGCCCCCTCCACAACTCTCACTGCCCTTCGGGCCAAGCGCGAACCACGGACCTGGCGTCACCTTGTCCAGCCCGTCCCGCAGCTCCTTCTCTATCCGCTCTATGGTCATGGGCGGGGCTCTGGAATATCCTGCCATCCGGTTGCTGGTGGTGCAGGAGCGGCGGAGAGCATGGCGCGATGGCAATTTGCCACGATGTCCCCCCAGGTTTTGCCGTGCGCCTCGCTGACACCAGCGTTAATCATCGCCTCGGTCGGCTCAACCGGAACTATGCGCCACCCTTCCGCTATCTGCCCTACAGAAGTGGGGGATAGATAAAGTGGGACATCGAATCCGGGAGTTGGGCTTCGCACGGTCGAAAACTGATGTCGGCCCATTTCAAGATGTTCGCGTTTCGCCCAGGCCACAGGCTCCGCTATCTGCCCTACAGGGGATGCGGAGAGGGCGGCTTCGAGGGTCTTTGCGGCGAGGCGGCAATCGCGCAAGACTTCGCCCATATCGGCTTTGCCCATGTGCGAATCCAGACGTTCGATCAGCGCGCGAATTTCGGTGACGTTCATTGTTCTGGCCTCTGGGATTGAATGATGCGACCTGCGGCGCGGATGTTTCCGAGCGTGAAATATGTTCGGAATTGCTCGCGATCATCGAGGGCTTGATAGGACGGCCCGAGAGGAATCGCGAACGGGTTCAACGCCTCCAGAGCGCCAGCAAGAGCCGCTTCGGCCTTCTCGGCGCGGGCCAGAAGATCGATGTTCGTGCCGGCCATGACCTTTGCGACGTTGACGGCCCGGAATCGCTCCGACATCTCCTGCACGTTGGCGTCCCAATTTTCCTGCCAGCGCGAGTTTTCGCGCCGCGCCTCATCCCGCTCCGCAGTGAGCGATGCGATAAAGCTGGCGGGCACAAGGGTGAGAAGCTTCTGGCCAATCGGGGGCTTCGGAAGGGCATTAAACATCGCCTTCACGGCTTGACCATCGGTCGTGGTCGCGTTGCCCTTCTCGTCCATGAAGATGACCGGGCGCAGGTCCGCTGGGACTGCTGGTGCGGGTGGATGGGTGAAGAGAGGCGTCACTGTCCAATTCGAGCTGTTGGCTCTATGGGATGCCAGTTCTGGGTCTCTCGTCAGAACGTCTATTTCTTCCCATCCATCACCAAAGCCAGTGCAAGTCCAACCCCATGGCTTCGTCCCCGGCTCCGATGCCGGCTCCTGTATGGAGAGGGCGCTGAGAATACGACGCTCGTAATCGGCCTGCGCGGCAGCTTTGGCGGCTTCAAGCGTGTCACATTCATGCTCGGCATCGGGACACAGCACCACATAGGCGGAACTGCCCATTTTGATATTGTAGTAGCCGTCGAAGCCGCTGAATGCGTCCCACTCATCAATGACGCCCTCGCGCTCGTATTCATTCCAAATCAGGGCTCGCACCTTCACTCCCTGCTCTTGAGGGGCGCGGGAAGCGGCGAGATAGGCGCGGATCGCAACTTGCGCACAGGCCAAGCGCTCCGAAACCCATTCGGCATCATCGCCGCCGTCAAGCCACGGATCAGGTTCCCCGCGCTGCGATGCGTCCTCCTTGTCGAAGGCTCGTGCAAGCAGTTCCAGGGCAGGCTTCAGAGGGGCGGTGCTCTCGGTCATGGCATCCTCGATGAACGAATGATGATTTCGGCGGCCTCATCGTCACCGCTGACCGCATAGAGGGCCAAGGCAACCCGGCAGGGGTCGATGGCGTGACCTTCCCAAAAGGCCCGCTCTGCCTGGCTGTGCTGCTCCCGGTGGAGCGCTGCGCTCAGCGGGACCGTCCACCGGTCGTCAGGCTTCTCCGCACCGCCGACTTCCCGCTTCCCGTAGGCAGGATCCGCGTACCGGATATGAGCCGCTTCAACGGGCCGGCCGCCGGTGACGATGCAGGGAAGGGTGCGTATCCATTTCAGGTGCGCGTCATCTTCCTGGCGCGGCCGGCGGCGGCCTTTCGCGGGCGAGGTGGAGAACGCCGTCGGCGGGCGCTTGATTGCAAAGCCGGCCATCACGCCACCTCCTCGGCTTTGAAGCCGGGATGCTTGGACTGCATGTGCTTGGCCATCTGCGAAACGGTACGATTGCAGCAGGGGCACACGCCGGCGGCCGCGCGGTTGCGAAGACGAGTGACCTGACCCTTGCGGACGGAGGCTGTTTTCTCGGCATCCTCGCGCATGCGTCGCTGCCAGGCGATCTCGTCGTCCTTCTGCGCCAAGCGCTGCTTTAAAAGGTCAAGTTCACGGCGAACCTTCTCGTCCTCGCTATCCTCTTTGGACCAGCCCCACTGGTGGCCGCTCGGGCAGGAATTGAAGCCGCCGCTTTTGCGCCGCTGGTCGTAGAGATCGGTCGGACAGGTTGCGACCACACCGCAAGTTTTGCACGTCCATATCATGTGCGACTGGCCGTAGATGATGATGGTGGCCATCAGTCCGCAAGCTCCGCCGCGTCTACACCGATGATGCCGGCCAGATACTTCCCGACCTCGACCGTGCCGGCCGCGGGCTCATCTCCGCAGCAGCGCTCAAGCTCGGTTCTGATCTTGGTCGCCTTGGCGCGGACCAGATTGGACTTGCCGCCGATCTCGTCGGTGAACACCAGGGCCTGCCGTTTGAACACATTGAGTTCCGGTCCGACGGCGGCCTTCATGGTCTTGAAGACACGGACCAGGAATGCCTTGTCCTCGTCCGAAAGAGAGTTGGAGGCCGGCAACGCGTCGGGTTCTTCCCGCGCTCCCATGTCGCCGGCCTCCGCAGGCCCGCCGCTGGCAGGCTCTGATTGGTCGGCAGCGGGGCCACGATGGGGGGCATCAACCCCGCTGCCGTCATCGGTGACGCTGGAGCCGTCGGCCGATGGTTCTTGTTCCTTGGGATCGTTGAAGGTGACGCCATTCTCGGCGCCCCACGCGTAGATGAATTCGATGAGGTCGGTCATCTCCTGCTTGGACAGGTCGGATGACGACTGGCCGACCGGCACAAATGTTTTCTGGTCGAGACCGGGCAGGAACCGTATCTCCCGACCCCAGGCGCTCATGAACAGGAGCTTCCATTCCTCCGTGGTGTAGTCGCGGCCCAGCGCCTTCATGTGCGCCGCCACGTCGGTCAGCATGGCCCACAGGCGGTCGTTCTGCGGTAGCGAGCGCTTGGACGCCTTGAACTCGATGCGCGTGCCCCACGGGGCCTTGCTGACCCAATGCGCGGCCTTCTGCCGATCGGCTTCCGTATTCAAAACGAGAAGAGCGCGGCCCACGATCAACCAGCCATCACGCTTTGGACGAGCTGACTTTTCAGGACATGGGAGCGACTTCCGTAAGTGCGGATGCGCTCGACCAGTGCTGCCAGCTCGTCGTTGAACCGGTCGATCTCGCCGGCCATGTTCTGGATGTAGGGTTCGTCGCGCCTCACCTTGACCGTGAGAGCCGGGAGTTTCGGCCAGTAGCTGGTGAAATCCCACCAATCCCGCTCTGCTACCCAGAGGTTCCCCTGAACCTGGGCCTTGTGCTCCGGCGGAAGATCGCCGCGCAACAGCCGCTCGATCTGGATGTGAGGCAGCGCGGTTTTGATTTCGAGCCCGCCATCTTCGCCGATCAGGCTATCGGGGCTGGCGCCCTTGTTTCCGTTGCGGATGAACCCGACGCGTTTGATCTCGACGTCGTTGATGAAGGCATAGGTTTCTCGAGCCTCGTCCTCCATGGTCTTGCCGCGTTCCATGTGCGCGTTGGTATAGGACTCCATCGGCTCGCCGGTCAGGATCTCGCCGGCAAGCTTGCGCATGTATTCCGAACGCGTCTTGCCTTCGCCTTTCGCCATGACGGTGGCGAATTTGGAAGCTGTCGGGATGCCGGCCCGGCATGCAAACCAGTCATCCGAGCCTTGCTCGCAGTCGAAAATCTCGATCACGCGGCCTTCTCCTTGCGAGCTTGAAGAACGCCGACGGCCTTGTCGAAATGGCGGGCCAGCAGGTCGGAGACAGCCTCTATCTTCGCCCACTCGCAGAACTTGACGACGTCGGTTCCGGTTTCTTCAATCAGAGCCAAGAGCGTATCGCGCTGAGCATCTGTGATCGGCCCGCTTGGTCCTTTCTGCGAGATGTTGCCATCCTTGTCATCGCCTTGCTCAGCAAGCCCGCAAGCTGCCTTGAGGGTATGGCGCTCCAAATAGGTGACCGTGCTGGCGCGGGCTTGGATTGGGTTTTTTGCGCCGCCAGTATCGGGGGGACCGCCCATAGGAACGCGTTTGCAGTGGCCCAGGACATGCTCAATCGTGCATGTGACCTCAATCCAGTCTTTCTCGTCCCGCGTGATATTCCACGTTGCCGTCAGGTCATGCTTTGACAGCGCCGGCGTAACGGCGTCTACGAATGAGAAAAGTTCGGCGTAGCGGCGCCCCTTGAGCGGACCGTCGGTAACCTCCCTATTGCGGACGATAGTGATGACTTCCGACTTGAAGGCGGCAAAAGCTTCGGTGAAAGCCTTTCGCGCCTGGTTGGCCTCCCACCGCTCTTGAAGGTCCATGAGCTTTTCAACAGTCTCCAGGCTGGCGCCGTTGGCCAATGCCCGGTCGAGCATTTCCATCGGCGTGACGGCGGTCGACTGGCGCGCGGCCATGGCGCGGCCGGCCTGCTCGACAACGGATGTGCTTGCCTGTCCGATCGACTGGATACCGTCCACGTCGGCGTCGATGCTTGCGGGTCTGGTCATGGGGTTTCCTTCCGGGGTTTCGTCAAAATCAAAGTCGTTGTCGATGGGGTTCGTGCTCATGCGGCAAACTCCATCTCCACGGCGGCGACAGCCTGCCGGTCTTTTTCTGCAAGGGTTACGATGGTCTCGGCTTCGGCTGGGCTGATGCCGGCGGTGAGGAGCAACAGGCGCTCCCACGCCATCCGCTGGGCGCGGGACAGGTCGAGGAGGGCCAACTCGGCGAGGTGATCGCGGGGCATCAGATCAGCTCCTTTTCCAGCGCGAACGATTCGGGCATCGTCACGATGAAAATGTTTGGTTTGCCGGTGGACTCGATTTCGATCTTCGAGAATGGGAGCCAGACCCTGCGTTCGTCGTCGGCTGTGACGAGGATCGCCTTGTCGGTCATGTGGATTGATCGCACTTCGATATCGACCAGATCGGATTTGCCCATCACGCGGTTTCCTTCTGATCGACGGGGTGCATGTGCTTGCGGACGCGCTGGCGCATCTGTCCGAGGGCAATGCCCATCTCCCGGACGTCCTTGTCCTTGTGGTCATCGGCGAACTGGAGAAGCGCTCCGATGCAGCGGAAGACCTGGAGGTCGAGCGCGTCGGCGTCCCTCTGCTCCGAAGTGCGCGGGCTGGGGCGGGCGTAAGCCATCACGCCCTCCAATCGTCAGACGACGCGGCATATTCCATGCCGATCGCGTCCATCTTGGCCTCGGCGAGCGAGACCGCCTTGACGTGTTCGAGGTAGAGCGACAGCCGCCACGGGAGCAGCTTGCGGGCATGCTCGACGTAGCCGACCGAGTGAAGCCGGACCGTCGGGGTCAGCATTTCGTCTGCCTCGGCGATGGTCTTCTGGTGCTGGCGGATCATCAGAAGATCGTCACGGACAGCGGAGAGGTTGTGCCGCCAGGTGTTGCCAAGGCGCTCGTCAAAGACGTGGGCGGCGACCGGGGCCGGGTGAAGGGCGGCGTTCATGCCGACACCTGTTCGGCGTAGATGACGGCGCTCGACTTGACGTTGGTGGTGAGGCTGTCAAAACGCCAGCCTGTCAGGCGGCTGACCAAGCTGCGGGCATCGTAGTCGTTCTCGGCCTCGACGCGCATGACGAAGTCGCGCGTGGCTTCGCGGCAGACTGTGAATGTGCGATTGGCGGCTGCGGTCTTCATCATCTTCATTCCCTCGGTGGGTCGCCAGATCGGCCGAAGCTTCTTCGTGGCTGATAAGGGGAAGATTATGGAAAACTCATAAGAACGTCAAGGCAAAATTATGAGAAAGTCATAAAATATTTTGACACCGCAGCGGCGCCATGCGAATCAAGGCTATGGAAAAATGGATGAAGAACGACGTCGGCCTCAGCCTGGCTGGGGAGTGGTATCGCAATCGCGATGAGTGGGTACGGCACATCTTGGGCAGGGATTACCTGTCGTCAGATTGCCAGCGCGTCGGCATCTTCATTGCTCTGCACATGAACCGGCACGATGGGCATACCAAGCATCAGCAGACGACGATCGCCGCCGATCTGAACCTGAGCGTCGAGACGGTAAAGCGGGCCGTGAAGAAGCTTCGTGAGGAGGGACTGATCGACCGGGATCAGGTCAGGCGAGGGCGCCGAAACCGCGCCGTAAACCACTACATTCTGATTTTCCCGTGGGCCGTCTAGGTGTCACTGGTGACACTTTGACTAGGTGTCACTGGTGACACCCCTAATAACGGTACATCATAATAACGGTAGATTCTTTCTTTGGTATAGGGGCTATGAGGTGGAGTTCTATAGCTCTAGCCGACAACCATTTTTTGGGGCCTTACCGGTCAAGCGCCGATGTCAGGAATCTATCCAAACGCCGCATGCTCCTGAAGGTACTTGTCAGGAGCCTCAGCGGGCGGATACCAGGATTGATCGTTGACTCTGCGCCGTAGGACAGCTTTCCTATTCGCCTAACCGGGAGGCGAATAATGAAATCTTCAACGTGTGGGGCGACCCTTGTCGATGATGGTTGCCACCTCAGCCAAGAGCTTGAGAGCCGCGTCGCGGTCAGAATCGTCAAGCGAGAAAGAGCGATCGAGCCTGGCACTTACCTCAGCGTTGACGCTGCGGTTCCCCTCAACAGCCGCCAATTTGAGCCGCTTGAGCAACTCAGGAGTTATGCGGACATGGATTGTGATGCGGTCTTGCGCAGGCATGGCTGCGACTTATGGCGCAAAGGTTTACAACCTGAAATCGGTCCACCGGATGCTACAAATGTCCCACTATGTGCTACCAGTTATCCACAGGCATCGAAGCTCATTATTACAGCTTGATATAATCCGTTAATCGAAATCCAATGTGACCGCACCACGAATGGGCCGTCGCCGTAAATTAACAGGGAACAAAAAAGGGGGCCGGGGGAAATGATCCAATACATCCCGCGCGGAAAGACGCGGAATGAGGACACCATCCAAAATCTAAGAACCCTCGCAGACGGTGTCTCGCTTCAGGAAATGCGGCAGATAGTCGAGAGGGACGCGGTGCTTAAGCTGATTTTGCTTTTGCCGGAGAGCGTTCTTGATCAGGCTCTTTCTGTTGGTAAGGCTCTGCAAGCTTGCGCAGAACATCGGCGTAAGATTCCTGGAGCTCAGGGGGAAGGCTATCGAAAGTCGTGAGCAGCTCGCGATATTTCGACGCCAGATCCACCATAGGTCCGGTACCCCGCATCAACCACTCAAAGCGGACCTTGAATTTCCGGGCGTAAAGTTCGCCTTTGTCGGCCCGGAAGCCCGAACTCCCATTTTCGTGGCCTGAGTAGGTGCCATAGGGCACGCCCACGGCGGCAGCGCCTTCCACCGCAGAATCGTATCCCGCTTGCTTTCGCGCGGTCGCTAAACGCTCGTGCAATTCCATCCTCTGAGTTTGCCAGAAATTATTATGAGATACTCATTGACATGCGACTATGAGTTTTCCATAATCTGGGCATGGAACAAGAAATTGACGTTCGATCGATCCGGACAAAGCTCCGTTTAACCCAGGCCCAACTTGCCGACGCAGTTGGCGTTGACCAAAGCACGGTCTCCAACTGGGAGAACGGCATGCTGCCGCGCGGGCCGGCCAGAAAGCTTCTCCATGCACTGGAGGCGAGCGCCCCCGCCCAAGAGGACGCAGCATGAACCGCTCTCTTCGAGACCCGTTCAACGTCAGCGCATATTCGCTCCTGTTGCGCTTCGATATTCCGGCCTCTGCCGGTTTCTGTCGCGTGGACAGAGCGACCGGCGCCGCGGTGTTGCGTAAGTACCGCCGCGATGTAGCCTTCGAAAGGAGGATCGCGCAGCTCGCCGAACTGCGCCGCCTGTCGCCGCTTGGCACCGCCCGGCGTGACCTCAAGATGGGTCGCGTTCATGCGTAATCTCGTGGGCGATCTTCTCTCGCAAGGCCATGCGCATTTTGGTGTGAGCCACGTGCAGCTTGACGGCATCGCCGAAATCGTCGGAATTGCTCTCGTCGAGATCGAGGCGGGCGAACTCCATGCCCAGATCGGCGATGTCGAAGTCCTTTTCGATGAGGTATTGCCGCTTCAGATCGCTCGACGTCCAGTTAATGACGCCGGAACCGGCAAGCTGGTCGCAAAGGAAGTCGATCAGGCTGAAGGCCAAGTCGGCTCGCGCCTCGGCGATGCGCAGTCCGACCTCAAGTTCTACGATCCTGTTTTCCAAGTTCGTCCCTTTCCGATTCATCATGATGTTGTTTCGCACCTCCATCTTGATCGGGTCGGGGAGGGGCGTCCAGCCTCGGCGGGTGCCGCATGATCTGCACCGCGCAGACAAGCCCGGCGAGGGCCGGATAGATGGCCGGGCTCCTGACAGGCAACAAGACGGCGAGCGCGGCTGTTCGTGGCGATGATTTCTACGGCTCGCCCTATGCGGCCCTGCCGCCGCTGCTGGTCGCTGAGGGCAAGCGACTGCCCCGGACGATATGGGAGCCCGCCGCCGGCAATGGTGCGCTGGTGCTGCCCCTGCGAAACCGTGGTTACCATGTCCATGCGACCGATTTGAATAATTGGGGTTGCCCTGGCAGCGAAGCGCAAGTCGACTTCACCGGCGAGGTTGCGGTGCGCCACGGTGATCGCCTGCGGGCCGACCACGGCGACAAGTTCGGGATTGTCACCAATCCACCCTTCAACATCATCGAGACGTTTGTTGAGCGCGCGGTGGCGATGTCGCCCTATGTGGCGCTCCTGTGCCGGCTTGCCTTCCTCGAGAGCGAAGGTCGCATGCTCTGGTTCCCGCGCGTCGGACTTCGCCGGGTTCACGTGATCGGCGAGCGCCTGCCCATGATGCACAGGCATGGCTACGACGGCCCGAAGCTGTCCAATGCCGGCATGTGCTTCGCCTGGTTCATTTTCGAGATCGGCAAGCGCCCCGTTCATCAGGTTCCAGTCCGCTGGGTCAGTTGGAAGAAGGCATGCAGGAAATTCCCGCAGACCGACGCCGACACGCCGCCAGTCGCCAAAGACCAACTCGGGTTATTCGAGGTGGCGGCATGAACGGTATCACTCAGCGCCAGTCCGACGCCCTTTCCTTCATCCGGTCGTTTCAGGCCGAGAAGGGCTTTGCCCCAAGCTATAGCGAGATCGCCGCCGGCATTGGTGTGGCGTCTCGCAGCCGGGCATTCGAACTGGTCAAAAGCTTGGAACTTCGCGGTGCCGTGCGCACCCGTCCAGGGATGAACCGCACAATTGAACTGGTCGATGACCAAGGCGCCGAGTTCCATTTGAAGCGCATCCTCGATGCGGTCGCGTGCAGCGGTTTTATCGGCGTAACCGATCCGATCATCGCCGCGGCCGTCGAAGCTTTCGGAGGTCGGCAATGACCGTCCTCGCCGCCTCACTCTATCTGCTTGGCGTGATCGGCGCGGCTGCTGCCGTAGGGCGGGATGTACCCGCGGGCCTGCGTGAATGGATCGTCATCGTTGGCTGGCCGCTGGCGGTTGCCTATGCGGTCGCTTCGGTCCCGGTTTCCAAGTTTTGGGCGAGGAGCTTTCGCCCATGAAAAAAGTTCCATCTGGATCGGCCTCTGTGCCTGCAAGCGTGTGGTTCGATCCATTTCTTGACCTCTCTCTGAATGCCGACGGCCGGTTTGTTTATCCGCCCGTCGACGCCGGACAAGCCGGCTTAGTCGCTGTCTCTGACACCCACAGAGATATCGAAAGGAAACGGTCATGGGTGACACCAAACGGGTCAGATCCGACCTGCAACGGGGCATAAGCGTCATGAGTACGGCGACAACGGAGGCGTTCGGTTATCTCAACGAGTTGACCAAGCGCCAATATCGCGGGTGGGGCGACACAGCCACAGCCGCGCGCGACAGGGCAGCGAGGGATGCCGGCATTACGCCGGCTCAAGCGGAACGCGTCTGGAAGCGATGGAAGGTCATGCCTTCGATCGATGGCGACGTCTACCGCGCTCTGCGCAATCGATACGAGGCTCTTTGCGAGCGAGTTGAAAACGCGGCCCGGGACATGGACCGACTAGCGCGGGAAATCGAGGAAAACGATGCGACTGATCAAAGCCGTCCTGCGGTGGCTGGCGGCATGGCGAAAGCTGCGCAAGGCGCGGAAAGGGAGATGAGATGACAATGCGGAAATCACTACGGCTGGCCTTCAGCCGCGACACTGTTGACCCGGCCATAGCAAAGGCGATCGCCGAGGACGTCTCGGCACTGAAGCCGGAAGGCATCATGGAGCGCGCCGGCAGGGCGGTGTCCAGCGCTCTGACCAAGCTGAGGGATTCGGAAGTTCGGCTCGAGGCAGAAATCGCCGAGCGCAGCGAAGAGCTTCGGCAGGTTCGGATCGTCATCCAGTCACAGCAGGCCGCCGAGCAGGTTCTCAACGCAGCCCAGTAACAGTGCCACGCGCCGGGCATCGGCGTTCCATTGCTACGAGGGCAAAGGAAAATGTTGCAGCAAGATCCAGAGCGGATGTCCCGCGACCAGCTTATCGCCAGGGTCGACAGTCTTGAGGCCCAACTTGAGGCCGTTCGTGAGGCCAACAGCCCGGCTGACACATTGCGTGTGCAGCGGGCATTCGGTCTCACAATGCATGAATGCAGTTTGCTCTTGCTCCTCAGTGATGGTCGGCCCCGCCGCAAGGAGCAGATCCACAGCGGCATCTACAGCGACCGGATCGATGATCCTCCCGAAATCAAAATCATCGACGTCTTCATCTGCAAGGTGCGCAAGAAGGTCGAACCGTTCGGCGTGGTGATCGAAACCATATGGGGCTCTGGCTATTCGCTCAGCGACCCGCGTGGCGTCATCAAGGCGGTTATGTCTGGTGAGGAGCCGCAGCTCTCGCGACGACCAGGGAGCCGGCAAGAGCCTCCGCACTTGCAGAAGCGCAAGGCAGGGGAGGATTTCACCGCTGTGTTTGCCGACATCGTTGCCAGGTCAGGCGGGCGAGCCGCTCCGGTTCGTTTCACCTCGCGAGAGATGGCCGCCCGCACTGGCGTACATCGCACGATTTCGGTGCTGCTTCGGTGGCTCGAAAGCCACGGGAAAATCAAGATCATCAAATCGCCACCGCCCGGCGGTCGCTGCGAACGGAACTGGATCGTTCAGATTGCGCAGCCGTCGACGCGATCTGCAGACCGCAGTTTGGCAGCAGCATCCAGAGCGGCGCTTGCGCCGCTGAGCGCGGAGTAGGCCGTGAACGCGATTGCCCGCCAAAGCACCGTCATCGATCTTATCGCCGAGTACGATGAGAAGCGCGAGGCCATCGAAGCCGAGGTCAAAGCTTTCGAGGCGGCCTATTCGCGGCTGGAGATGGCTGCTTGCATCCAGGGCAAGTTCGCCGGTCCGGTTTCCCAGCACCGACCCTATGTCAGCGCCGACACGCTGAAGCGCAACCTCTGCAAATCGGGCTGGAAGGCTGTTTACGACCGCCTCCAGATCGATCGTATCGCCAGCGCACGCGACCGCAAGCTCTTCGATCAGACGATTGAAAACCCTCCGGAACTGACGTTCGACAATGCCAAGGCTACGTTTGGCGATTACCTGGAGCGGCCGCGCCACCACATCTTGCGTGGTTTGGCCGAGGTGTTCGCCGATCTCGACCCCGCCTACAAATCGCATTCGAAAGTGAAGATCGGCGTCAAGGGCCTGCCCAAGCGCGCCATCCTGAGCAACTTCGGCGACTATTCCGGAACATACGGGCGCGACAAGCTTCGCGACATCGTGAACGCGCTCGCTGCCTATCGCGGGCAACCGCTAATGGAACATGCCGAGTTTCTGATTATCAGCGATGCGCACCGCGCGGGAGAAGACGGCATCCTCGACGGCAGGCCCGCGCCTATCCAGCGCGGCGACAAGGACGAGCCGACGCCGCTGCCGGATCGCGGTTTGTGGATCCGTAAGTTCAGCAACGGCAACGCGCATGTGTTCTTCGCCCCGGAAACCCTGACCGACATCAACCGGGCACTGGCCGAGTTCTATGGCGAAGTGTTGCCTGATGCCGAAGAGGAAAACGCCAAGCCGCGCGCCGGCACGTCAGTCTCGAAAGACCTGCAATTCTACTGGTCCCCGCTCGGTGTGATCGAACGGGCGCTGGAGGTAGCCGGCATCTACAATCTTCGGGAATGGCGAAACAACCCGCCCGAGCCTTCGCGCATCCTGGAGCCGTCGTGCGGTGACGGCCGGATCATGGATGCGATCAGGTCGCGTGGTCATCGCGTCTTCGGCATCGAGTATCACGCCGGCCGAGCCGCCGAGGCGCGCGCCAAGGGGCACAACGTCCTGACTGCGAACTTCCTAGAATGCCCGGCCAAGCCCGAATTCGGTTTCGTTGTGATGAACCCGCCGTTCTATGGCCGTCACTACGTCAAGCATGTTCGCCACGCGCTGAAGTTCCTGAAGCCAGGCGGCACGCTCGTTTCCATCCTCCCGGCGACTGCCTGGTACGACCATGGCGAGTTGAAAGGCGACTGGACTGACTTGCCCGTCGGCAGCTTCGCGGACGCCGGCACCAACGTCCCCACCGGAATTCTGAAGATCCGAATCCCTAACCAAGGAGCCTGAAACACCATGGCAAAAAGCAAGGCAAGTGCAGTGCAGCCAGGTCACAATGTCGACATCGGCGAAGCAGACCGCAAGGTCCTGTTCTTCATCAACCGCAAGAACTATCTCGCCGCGCTCGCCGAGCAGAAGGCCGCCACGGCCAAGCTGAAGCAGGTCGGCAAGGTCATCAAGGCGGATCTCGGCGAATACGGCCTCGACCAGATCAAGGCGTATGAGAAGGCGCAGACGCCGGAAGGTCTCGCCAAGATCAAGGCAGCGCAGGAGGCCGAGCGCCAGGCTCTCAGGTTCGCCGGCGTGCCGATCAACACGCAGCTCGATATCTTCGCCGACCGGATGCCGCTGGACGAGCGCGCCTATCGCGACGGCGAGGAAGCCGGGTTGCGCGGAGATACCCTGTCCAATCCCTACAACGAGGCATCCGCCGAGGGGCAGGAATATGCGCGGGGTTGGCATGACGGGCAGGGCGCCTTATTCGCCGGCATCAAGAAGAAGGAAGACGCGGCGGCCGATGAACTGATCAAGGGATCGGACGAAGGCGACGACCCGTTCGGCGACGAGGCCGACAAACAGGACGAGGCCGCCTGATGCTGGTGCTCGGGCTCGACATCGCGACCTCCTGCGGTCATGGGCTTATCGAGCCCCATAAGAAGCCCGACACATGGCGCTGCGGCGCATGGCATTCGGCGGGAGAGAACGGCGAGGACAAGGCCGGCGTATTGGCCCTGTCCATGATCCCCTACCTGAAAGCGAACCGGCCTGTGTTCGCAGCGATCGAAATGCCCCAGCGCAACGTCAAGACGTTCGGCCGCAAGCGCGAAGACATGGCAGGGCAGAGCGTTGAACAAACGATCAATCCGAACGCCCTGCAACTGTCCGCTCTTGCCGGTGGCGCCGTTGCCATCCTCGATGCCTTCCATATCCCATGGGGGCTGGTCGCCTCCGCCACATGGCGTTCGGTCTATTTCGGCAAGGGCGTCAAGCCGGTCGGTAGAGACGACTGGAAAGACCTCGCCATCAAACATGCTCAGATGCAGAAAATCCCGCTTCCATCGACCAAAGCGGCGCAGCGCGATGCTGCTGAAGCAATAGGCGTCGCTGCTGCGTGGGAGCGCTGCACGTTCATCCCGGCAAGGCACCAGGCCTCTTTCATGGCGCTGCGCACCGGGCAGGCGAGGGCAGCATGAATGTGGCTCTACATCCCCAACATCTCGACATTATCTCCATCTGTACCGGTGGCGGGGGGCTCGATCTCGGAATCGAGCTGGCAATCCCAGGCGCTCGAACGGTCTGTATGGTGGAGAGGGAAGCCTTCGCCGTCGCGCACCTGGTGGCAGCGATGCAGCAAGGTCTCCTGGCTGAATGCCCTGTGTGGAGCGATGCCCGAACCTTCGACGGCAGAGCATGGCGTGGCTGCGTGGACGGCCTCATTGGCGGCATCCCGTGCCAGCCGCATAGCCATGCTGGAAAGCGGCAAGGCTCAGACGATGAGCGAGACCTGTGGAGCGACGCAAGGCGCATCGTCGTCCAATCTCGACCCTGGTTCGTCCTCATCGAGAACGTCTCGGGAATGCTGTCGGCAAAGCCCGGCCTCGATCCGGGCGCGTTCCGCGTCTGGCGTGACCTACAAAGACTGGGTTTCGACGTTGAGGGAGGATTGTTTACGGCGGCAGAGATTGGCGCGAGTCACGAGCGTGAGCGGGTTTTCATCCTCGGCGTGGCCCACGGCAACCGCGAACATGGTGACCGGCGCCGGGTCAGATGGACGCGAGGGCGGGGACAATCTTCAAACGGCAGCGATGAAGTTCCAGGCGTCGGCCTGGCCGACGCCTTCAGCGCGGGACTGGAAGGGTGCGAACGACGAACTGCACGATCGTGGGACAAAGGGAGCGCCTCTCAACGAGATAGCCAAGGTGTGGCAGGCGTCGACCAGGTCGACGCCTCGGGCGACGGATGGAGAGAAAGGGGGGCCGAACCAGAGGTTCGGAGCGGGCGGCATCCCCTTGGCGGCTCAGACGATGCAATGGGCGACCCCATCGGTGGCGGACACGACCGGGGGCCGGATGACACGTTCGGGCGATCGGTCGGACGAACCTCTTCTGAAGGGGCAGTCGGAACGCCTTTCCTCTTCCCTCCAGGACCGGATCATCTACCCCGTTGGGCAAGTGTCCTCGCATCCTCGCCGGAGTTTGAACCCGCTTTTCGTCGAGTGGCTGATGGGCTGGCCTCCCGGTTGGACATTGCTCGTGTGGACCGACTTCGCATGCTCGGCAATGGCGTTGTCCCGCTTCAAGCAGCGTATGCGGTGCGCACTCTCGCAACTCGCCTCGCCGAGCGCGGCTCCGCCGGCGCAGCTCGCCTTGTTCGGATGATGGAGGTCGCATGAACGCGCACCCCAGAGACTTCAAAGCCCCACTACCCGACGCCATCGAGGCCGAAGCCGCCTTGCTGGGTGCGATTCTCCACACCAACGATGCCTACTGGCGCGTGGCGGGTTTCCTGAAGCCCCAGCACTTCCACGAAAAGCTGCATGGCACCCTTTATGAGGTGATGGGAACCATGATCGCCGAGGGCCGGCCGGTCAATCCGATCACCATCAAGCCCTATATCCCGGCGGAGGAGATGGTCGGCGAACTGACCATGTTCCAGTATGTGATCCGCCTGTTCTCCGAGGCCGTCACGACCTCCGGCGCCTACGACTACGCCCGCGGCATCATCGAAATGTGGGCCCGCCACCAGCTCATCGCGACCGCGCAGGATCTCGACGCGCTGGCCCGAAACATGCCGGTGGATATGACACCGGAGAAGATCATAGGCGCAACGGCTGACGAGCTCACCCGCATCGCCAGGGAAGGGAATGAACGGGCAGCATCGCTTCAATACGGTGTCATCCTGCCGAACGCCGTGACCAAGGCGGCCAAGTCCAGCGGTGACGTCTCGTCACGCATTCCATGGTTCCTGCCGGAGATCACGTCCGCACTCGGCGATATCAGGCGCGGCAACCTGGTGGGCTTGATGTCGGACAGTGGTGGCGGCAAGACATCGTTCAGCCTCCAGCAATGTCGTTTTGCCGCCTCCAAGGGGTTCAAGAGCGCGTTCTTTTCAATAGAGGTCACGGACGAGGAAGCAGCTCTTCAAGCCGCCGCGCAGCAGTCGCATATCTCGCTGGGACGGATCGACGCCTACACCCTCAACAGCAAGGAGGGCGCCGACCTCGAGCAAGAGATGATGGCGTCAGCCGATCTGCCTTTCTACATCGTCGGATTCGGCGAATGCACGCTGTCAGATGTTCGGGTCAAAGCCGAGGCGATGGTGAAAAGCCATGGGCTGGACCTGATCATCATCGACCACGCCAAGATGATCACCCTGCCGAATCCCAAGGACATCTTCGCCGACCGGGTGAACGCTCTCTATCGTGGCCTCAAGGCGCTGGCCAAATCGCTCAATGTCGCGATCGTCATCCTGATCCAGCGAAACGACGACTGGAAAAAGCGCTGGCAGTCGGGCGGGAATATCCGCCCCATGATGGGCGACGCCTACGGCGGCTCAGGGGTGAAGCAGAACCTCGACGTCTGGTTTTCGCTCTATCGGCCGGAGCCTCTTTACAAGGAACTGATCCCGCAGACGCAGCGGCAGGAAAAGCGAGACGAGCTAATCGAGAAGTATGAGCGCTCGCGCGGCCGCGCCCAAGTCATCAACCACAAGCGCCGGCGCGGGGAACCTGGTCGATCGCCTGAGATCAAGTTCGAGGCAGAGTTCACCCTGTTCGCCTCCTTGGTCGACGACCATCCGACATCGTTCGAGGGGTTTTTCGAGGAATGGCGAAACAACCTTCCGGCCTCCTGTGCCCATATTGCGGCTCCACCCTGTCGACCATCATCGACACCCGCAAGCTTCACGAAGCCAAGAAGCGCAAGCGGCGGTGCTTCAAATGCTCACGCACGTTCGACACGATAGAGACGCATGTGGTGACGGCATGACCGGAGACTTCCTCCCCGAGTTCAAGCTGATGCCGGCCAAGGGCGGCGGGTACCGCTGCACCTACCGCCTATTCGAGGGAAAGCCGTTCGTCCTGATCCCCGGCGAGGCCAAGGAGACGGCAGGTCAGGCTCTCAACGCGGCCAAGGCCTATGTCCGCGCCAAGCTGAACCCGCCGATCCGGTGTGAGGCAGCGGTAAAGGACGCACTCGGGGTGGCCCAATGGCACGAGCAGCGCGCCGCCCATCAGGCCGAGCAGCAGGAACAGGCGCTCGGCGCCATTATCATCCGCGGTCGGCAGGTGAAGGTGGAGAGGAAGCGAGCATGACGCACCCCTGCGATATCTGGAAGGTAGCGCGGGAATGCGGCGTCATCCTGCGCGAGGGCTTCGAGCACAGCCCGACCAGCCGGAAGCCATTCGAATGCTTCTGCAAGCCGACACTGCGGGAGATCGGCCAAGAGCACGGGGAAGGGCATTTGCGTCTCGTCCTGATGCTGATGACCGGGACCAAGCCGAACGCGGCCGAGCTATACGCCGACATGATCAAGGCTGTCTCCTCGGTGCTGGTCCGGAAGCCGGATCTGGTCAGCCGGCGGTCGTTGGTCGACGATTTCAACGCCATAGACCTCGGCGCGCTGCGGACAAAAGCCAGGGCCATGAATTGTCCGGTGGCGACGACAGACGTTCTCCGCGTCCTGCTGGCCATCCGCTTCTATGAGCCGATGCAAGGCGAACTGCTGGAATGGCGAGGGGCCGCATGACCTATCGGGCATGGACAGCGAAGGCGGTAGAGGACCGCGTGATAGAGGCGGCCGAAACCCTCATGCTGCTGCCGAACGTGCGCGGACCGCAGCCCTATGGCTCAGCGATGCCGACGCCGGTTAAGGAATGGGAGGCCTATGGCTCCGAACCCTCCCGCTACAAAAGCCGCCCAAGCCGTGACGCGATCGACCGGATGCCGGAAACCTGGGGCTGGATAAACGCGCACCCTGACCAGTCCGACCGAGTGCTGCTCTATTCCTGGGCATGGGTGAAAACCCGGCGCGGTCGCTCGATCAACGACTTCGCCTCGCGCGAGGGGATGAACGTCCGAACTTTGCGCCGCCAGATTTCCCGTATTTGTCAAGATATTGCGGGGGAATTGAACCGATTACATGTCGTTCGGTTGAAAGTGATCGTTGACCCGGTGTCCGAAATTACGGCAGAAGTCGATCCAGATCAGATATCTTCGGTGAGCTACGCCAATCACTGGCGCGCCGAGGATGCCAAGCCCCAGCACCTCCCTGAACTTCTGGATCAAAGGGCACCCGCAACGCGGGCGGGGTGACTTCTGCCGGGAGCGACCATGGCCGAAAGCATCCGCCGGCTGAACGAACTCTCCGATGCCGCCGTGTCCGATTATCTGCGCCGCTCCTCCATCACTTATCTTGAAGCGGTGATCTCGCTGATGCTGACCAGCATGTCACCGGAGGAGGCGGCATCCATTCTGGAGGCCGAAGCGGTCGATCTGAGAGAACTCGGATGAGAGCCGTCATCCTCGCCGCACTCCTGGTGCTGACAGCCTGTGCGACAGGCCAGCCCTGCCAATTCGATCAGTTCCTCGTGGACCCGACATGTCATTGACCGTTTGAGGGACAACCCCCGAAAGGAGAACACCCAATGTCCACCCGATATGCAATCCTCGTGACCAACGATGAAGGTCAGGACCAGGTTTCCGACATCAAGCAGATGGAGGGCGCTGCGCCCCAGGTTCCGAGCGGCTACAAGGCCGTCAAGGTTCCCGATGGTGTCCAGATCGGCATGATCAAGGGCGGCCCTGTCAATGCCGTGGGCGGCTATGGCTTCCCTGAAGGCTCGCCGGCTCCGGTTCGCTCGCCGGCCGCCTGAAATCAGCGGAGCCTGAGCCGTGCCTGTTCCAGAGGGTCGCAAGTTCCAGAAGGGCGTTTCCGGTAATCCCGGTGGCAAACCCAAGGACATGGAGAACGTCCGCGATCTGGCGCGGTCGTATACCCGAGATGCGATGCAGACGCTTCATGCGATTTGCACCAAGGGAAAGACCGAGCCGGCGCGCGTTGCCGCCTCGGTCGCCATTCTGGAGCGCGGATGGGGCAAGCCGTTGCAGCAGGTGGAAGTGAAGCGGACGCCATTCGATGAACTCAGCCCTGCCGAACTCACAGCTATTGCAGAAGCTCTCGAAACTCTCGCCCGAGAAGAGGGCGGACCTGCTGGCGGACATAAAGGACCGGCTATCGAGGGTAAGGCTGGCCGGGTACCGACCGTACAGTAAGCAGGCGTCATTTCATGCCGCAGGCGCCAAGTATCGCGAGCGCCTGTTTCGCGCTGGCAACCAGCTCGGGAAGACCATCGCTGGTGGCGCCGAAGCAGCCTTTCATCTCACCGGGCAATACCCGGATTGGTGGGAGGGCAGGACTTGGGATCGCCAGGTTCATGGCTGGGTCGGTGGCGTCACCGGCCTCTCGGTGCGTGACGGACCGCAGAAGATATTGCTCGGCCGGCCTGGCTCCATCGGAACCGGCATGATCCCAAGCGAGGCGATCGCCGGCTACACGATGTCGAGGAGCGTCGCCGATCTGGTGGACACCGTGCGGGTGCGCCATGTGTCCGGGGGCATCTCCACCGTCTCGTTCAAGTCCTACGAATCCGGCCGCGAGAAGTGGCAGGCCGAAACGCTGGATTTCGTCTGGGATGATGAGGAACCACCGGAGGACATCTACACTGAGGGCCTGACCCGCACCAACGCGACTGGCGGGATGGTCTGGCTGACCTTCACGCCGCTGCTTGGCATGTCGAGCGTGGTCAAGCGTTTCCTCGGGAACGATTCTCCGGATCGGCACGATACCGTGATGACGATCGAGGATGCCGAGCATATCCCACCGGCGGAACGCGAGAAGATCATCAACAGCTACCCGCCGCACGAGCAAGAGGCACGCGTGCGCGGTGTGCCAATCCTGGGCTCGGGGCGCATCTTCCCGGTTGTCGAGAGCGACATCACCGAGGATGCATTCCAGATCCCGCGCTATTGGCCGCGCCTCGGCGCCATGGACTTCGGCTGGGACCACCCATTCGCCGCGGTTGAAATCGCCTACGACACCGAGGGCGATGTTGTCCATGTCGTCAAAGCCTATCGGGTCAGGGAGCAGGCGCCGGCGCAGCATGCCATTGCGCTGAAGCCGTGGGGCTCCTGGCTTCCCTGGTCATGGCCTCGAGATGGCCGCCGCGAAACGCTGGAAGGGGCAGGGCATGCGCTGGCCAAGCAGTTCGGCGAGCATGGTCTCAATATGCTCGGAACGCATGCGCAGTTCAGCGACGGCTCGGTCTCGGTCGAGGCTGGTCTGATGGACATGCTCGACCGCATGCAGTCCGGCCGCTTCAAGGTGTTCAGGCACCTGAACGACTGGTTCGAGGAATTCCGCCTCTACCACCGCAAGGACGGCAAGGTCGAGAAGATCGCCGACGACCTGATGTCCGCCACCCGCTACGGCGTGATGATGTTGCGGCATTCGATTGTGGACCCGGCAGCGTTCAAGGCAATGCGCCGGCCGCAGGGGATGTCTGATCCGTTGAGCGATTATCGGTGAGCGTCCGCATCATCGGGGGCAATCTTCGCGACCTCTCCTACATCGCCGCCAACCTGAGACCAGAAGACCGCGCGGAAGTCGATTGCCAGCTTGACGGCTGGACGCCCGCCACATTGGCCATACAGGCGCTGCACGGCTTCGCTTATGTCGCCGAGCTCGATGGCAACCCGGAAGCAGCCTTTGGCGCTGGTGAGGTCCGCTCCGGTCTCTGGATAGCCTGGAGCTGGGGAACGAAGCGCATGCGGCGCTGTGTGCCGCGCATCACGCAATTCTTCTATGATGTGCTCGGGCCTGATGTAGCTTCACGTGGAGCGCACCGTGTCGAGGCAAGGGCGCTCGCTGACAACGATCTCGCCATCCGCTGGCTGAACAGGCTGGGAGCGCATGAACGCTGCCTACTGCCCGCCTACGGCAAGAATGGTGAGGACTTCATCCTCTTCGACTGGACAAGGGATACCTGGGCCAATGTGTCTATTTCAAAAGCCACCGGAACTGAAGCCGCTCCCTCCGACGCCGACGGCTCAGGACAAGGACGCTCAGGACCGCGTCGCCGCCGTGCAGCAGCAGTTGAATGCAAATGACGGCACCGCCTCGACCGTGAAAACCGATCTCGCTCCTTCTGACCTGGTTGGGCAGAAGCGCGTTCTGCTGGGCGTCTGATCATGCGCGCAATGAAGCGGGTGTTCCGCAACCGCATCTTGCCTTGGTGGTTCTGGCGCCGGCTCGCCAACCGCCTGAAGCGAAAGGCTGGTTGATGGCTGATTCCCGCGCCCGCGACGTTCTCTCGCGCCAGTCCGAGTTCGAAACCGAGCGCTCGGATTATGAGGCCGTCTGGGAACAGGTCGCTGAGTTCTGCGACCCTGACGCGCCTGATGTGTTCTCCAATCGTGGTTCCAAGGCGCGCACGTCACAGCCGGAGCGCTCCGAGCGCCGGGGTTCCCGTGTCTACGCCAACACCATCAACAGCGCCGCCAACCGTCTTGCAGCGGGGCTGGAGAGCCTGATCATCCCCCAGTCGGAAAAGTGGCATGGTCTCTCGACGGCTGCCATGAACGACGAGGAAACCGACGAAGAGAAGGAATGGGCGGAAGATCTCCGCGACTTCCTTTTTTCGCTGCGCTACTCCGCCAATTCCAATTTCGTGCCGGCGACGCAAGCCTGTCTCAGGAACGTGGTGCGGTATGGTCCCGCCTACCTCTATGCGGAAGAGGGCTTCGGCGGCACCCTGATCCATTATGCCTCGATCCCGGTCATCGAAGGCTATCTCGGCCGCAACCGCTGGGGCATCGCCGACACCTTCCACCGCAAGTACGAGCGCACCGCGAGGCAATGCGCGCAGCTCTTCGGCTATGACAAACTGCCGGGCCGGATCAAGATGCTGGTTGATGATCCCGGCAAATGCGAGGAAAAGGTATCGCTGATCCAGTGCATCAAGCCGCGCGAGGAGCGCAAGATGTACAATCTTGCCGGCACTTACGATTATCTGGACACCGCGTTCGTGTCCTATCACGTCATCGAGGAAGAGGAGGAGATCGGCAAGGAGAGCGGGTTCCGCACCTTCCCGGTATCATGCTTCAACTGGCGCCGGTATGAGGGCGATACCTACGGGATATCCCCGACCATCGAAGCCCTGACCACGGTGCGCGAAGAGAATGCCGTGCGCCGCTCCGGCCTGCGGGCCTTGCAGCAGATCACCGATCCTGCCACCGCCTCCAAGGCTCGGCTGGATTATGTGCCGGTTCTCAACCCAGGGGAAAACTATCCCGGCCTGATCGGCGATGATGGCCGGCCGCTCATTGCTCCGATCGCTCTCGGGCAGAACCCCGGCCCCGCCTTCGACTATGCCGCGACGCGCGCCGAAGAAATCCGCGACATGATGTTCGTCAACCTGTTCCAGACGCTGGTGCAGAACCCGCAGATGACCGCCACCGAGGCGCTGATCCGCCAAGAGGAGAAGGGCGCGCTGCTCGGGCCGTCGGGCTCGATCATCCAGGCGGGCTTTGCCTCAAACCTCGATCGGGAACTGTCCATCCTCGAAGCCAAGGGGCTATACGACCAGGACAGCCGTTTCCTGCCGCCGCAGAGCCTTGCCGGAAAGACCGTGCGTCCGACCTTCACCAGCCCCCTGGATGTGCTGCGCAAGGCTGCGGAGGCCAAGGACACCATTCAGGTGATCACCACGGCCATTCAGATGGCGCAGTCCGATCCGAGCGTGCTCGACAACATCGACGGCGACGAAGCCCTGAAAGTCGTCGCTGGCGCCGGCAGGAGCCCGCAGCGCATCTTCCGCCGCAAGGAAGAGGTCGAGGGCATCCGCGAGGCACGCAAGCAGGCGCAGCAATCGCAGGCCGGCATGTCGACGATCGCCGCCGGCACTCAGATGGCGAAGGACGCCGTTCCCGCCGCCGTGCAGGCCCGTGACAGCGGCTTGCTGGATGGTCTTCAGAACATGGTGCAGCCGCAGGGCAACGCATGAAGCCCGACAAGTTCGATGATCCGGAACAGGACCTGACCATCCGCAAGCGCCTGCTGGTCGCCTATGAGGCGCTGGAAGATGGGAACGCGGATCGCGATCAAGCCCGGCTCATCCTCCAGCACCTTGCCGGGCTGACCGGCTATTACAAGAACATCTCGCTCGCCCAATGGGTCAAGGACACCGGGTCGGCCTCTGGGTTTGAAGCGGCATGCATCGAGCACCAGGCCAAACGCTGGGTGTTCTCTGAAATCCTTCCGTTCCTCACCAAGCACGTGGACGGCAAGGGATAGCCCTGCGGCGGGTTCAGCCGTT
This sequence comes from Mesorhizobium sp. B2-2-4, assembly GCF_006442375.1. NCBI lineage: Bacteria > Pseudomonadati > Pseudomonadota > Alphaproteobacteria > Hyphomicrobiales > Phyllobacteriaceae > Mesorhizobium > Mesorhizobium sp. B2-2-4. The sequence goes on from NZ_VFWB01000008.1 coordinate 305,179, forward strand.
CAATCCCTCCCAAGAATGAAGGAATACGATCATGCGCGGACTTCAGCGAACCCTTAACCGTGCCGCACAGCGAGAGCTTGGCGTAGCCGTCCCCAAGGCTGGGCTGGCATGCAAGGTGAGCGGCCAAGGCGGCGCTTACCGTCTCGAATTCACCATGACCAACATGAAGGTCACGGTCACCGATGCGCTGGCCTATGCCAGCCAGAAGCTGTTCGATTTCGTCGATGGCAAGATCCGCATCAAGGGCGGGACTGCCACCTTCACCTTCGGTGTGGACACGGCGCGCGCATCCACCATCAACGATTCCGCCTCGCTGACCTGGGGTATCGGTTCAGCGGCTGCCTCCAGCATCACCTTGGCCACGACGATGCAGAACGTCGTTGCGGTCACCACCCGCACGCTGACAGGCGCCGTTGCCGCTCCGTCGCCGGCTTCGGCCGCCGATGTCGCCGCCGCCGCCACGCTCGATGGCACTGGCACGGCTATCGACCTCTACATGAACTTCGCCTTTGCCACGAATACCGACATCGACGCCGACGGCATCCTGTCGGTCAACGGCAAGCTCATCCTGTTCGTCGAGAACTGGGGAGACAACGCGTAACCCTGCGGCTGGGTGAGCCGCTTCAACAAAGGAATTCTCTCTCATGACAGATCAGGCAGACGCCGGGTCCGTGGTGGTCGATCCACCGGCGGGCAACCTTGCAGCGCCAGCAGACGGTGCGGATAACGGGTCCGCCGCACCGGAAGCCAAGAGTTGGTTTGACGGTCTTTCCGAAGGCAACCGCAAGCTCGCTGACACCAAGGGCTGGACCAAACCAGAAGGCGGCATCGAAAAGGTGCTGTCCTCCTATGCCGAACTGGAGCGGTTGCAGGGCGAAACCCTGCGCGTTCCAGCGGCCGACGCATCTCCGGAAGAGTGGAAGAAATTCCACGACAAGCTTCCCGAGGCCATGCGCCCGGTCGCATCCGCCGACAAGATCGAGTTCAAGCGCCCGGAAGGGCTCCCCGCTGACCTGCCTTATGATGACGGTCTCGCCAACACCTCCAAGTCATGGATGGTCGACGCTGGCCTGAATTCAAAGCAGTCTCAGGTTCTTCATGACAAGTTCGCCGGTCATATGGCCGAGATGGCGAAGGCGCAGCAAATCGCCATCGCCGAATCGGTCACGAAAACCCACGACGACCTCGTGAAGGATTGGGGACCGGTAACCTCCGAAGGCTTCAAGGAGAAGCTGGAAGTGGCCAACCGGGCGATGAAGGGTCTCGGTCTCGTCGACGCCTATAAGGCCAAGGGCATTCTCTTGGCCGACGGGAGCCTTACCGATCCTCAGATTGCGAAAGCATTCCAGGCGATCGGCGAGGCGATGTTCAAGGAGGACAAGATCGGAGCCGACGGCGTGCCTGGCGGGGTGAACCCGTTCAAGCGCGGTCCGGACGGCAAGATCGTAAGTCCGGCGGCGATTTCAGCCCTTGTCCAAAGCGACCCCGCAAAAGCGAAACGGCTTGCAATCGAGGCGGGCGAAAACCCCGACCTCTGGATGCCCAACAATCCCCTCTGAGTAGGGGTTTTGCCGGCTCGCATCATCTGAAGGAAGACCACAATGGCAGACGCCTACACTCGCATCACGGACGCGATCGTCCCCTCCGTGTATGCACAGTACAGTTTCGAGGAACACGTCCAGTCCCTCGAAATTTTCCAGGCCGGCATTCTCTTCAACGATCCGATGATCACCTCCAAGCTCTCGCTCGGCGGTCGTTCGGTCGACATCCCCGGCTGGAAAGACCTCGGCAACGATCCCTCGGAACCCGTCAATGACGATCCGGCGGATTCGATCGAGATGAAGAAAATCGGCAGCCGGCGCGAAACCGCCGCCCGCAATGTCCGCGCTCAGGCCTGGGGCATCCCGGATCTGACCTCGATCCTTGCAGGCGACGATCCGCAGAAGGTCATCGTGCGCCGCCAGACCGACTACTGGCAGCGTGCCCACAAGCTGACGCTGATCAGCATCCTGAAGGGCGTCGTCGCCGACAACATCGCCAACGATTCCGGCGATCTGGTCCGCGACACCAATGCCTCCATCGTCGACACCGACATCATCGAAGCGGCCTACCTCATGGGTGACCGCGCCGACAAGTTCAAGACGATATGGATGCACTCCAAGCAGATGAAGGCCCTCAAGCTCGCGGACCTCATCGACTACGTGCCTTCGTCCGAACAGGGCGGCATGCTGATCCCCTACTACATGGGCCTGCGTTGCATCGTCGACGACGACATCCCCGTCGCCACCGGCGAATACACGGCCTTCATGTTCAAGGACAAGGCCATCATGTGGAACGAACTTCCGGTCAACACCGAGGGCGGCCCCCTCGAATTCGACCGGAAACCGCGCCAGGCTCATGGTGGTGGCGTCACCGAGATGGTGGCACGTCGTCACTTCGTCCCGCACGTCCCCGGTACCCGCTTCCTTGATGCCTCGACGGCCGGCGAATTTGCCACGGATGCCGAACTTGCACTGGCGGCGAACTGGGACCGCACGGCTTCCAGCGTGAAGAACATGACCTTCATCGCGCTCAAGACCACCGAGGCCTGATCGGGGCTGATGCCAACGAGGCGGGCGGCTTCGGCTGTCCGCCTTTTCCTTGTGGAGATCACATGCCGTACAAACCCACAGGGCGCCCGAATGGCCGCCCGCGCAAGAACCCGCAGCCTGCTGCCGCTCCAGAGCAGCAGGAAGCCCCGCCGCGCGTCAATCTGGCCCGCGCCCGCGCCCGCTATCGCATGCTGGCCGAACTGGCAAATCCGAGCCCGTTCGTCGTCCCCCTCGATAGGCGCGGCCGCCCTCGCCACAAGCCGCGGCACTCTTCGGTGAAGGTCTGAACAGATGGCAATCACGCCCGTCGACATCGCCAACATGGCCTTGGCCACGCTGGATGAAGCCCCGATCGATAGCCTCGATCAAGATATCAAGGCGGCGCGTCTGCTCAATCTGCCCTATGACCTGACCCGCGAAGCCGAGTTGACGAAATACGCCTGGGTGTTTGCCATCCTCACGGCTTCTGTCGTCGGCAGCGATACCGGATCTGGGGATTGCACGCTGAACTGGGCCTATGAACTCCCGCCCGACTGCCTTCGACCGCTGCCGCTGACCTATGATGGCGAGCCCAATGGTGTGCCGATCTCATGGCGTCAGGAAGCGGACATCATCTATTCCGACCAGTCCAGCCCGCGCATCATCCGCTATGTGGCGAACCTCACCGATCCCAACGATTGGGATGCGCTGTTCACGGACGTTCTCGTCGCAGCGCTTGCGGTCAAGATCGCCCATCCTCTCACCCACAAGGCTGGCATGATCGACATTGCCCGCGCGGCCTATGACAGGGCCGTGGACGCGGCTTTCCGCTCCCAGGCCATCCAGCGCGCCGGCAGGCTGTCAACGTCCTCCTGGGCCATCCAGCGCGGCGACAACCGCTGGAGAGCGTGAGTGGCGACTCTTTACCCGCTTCAGGACACATTCGTCAGGGGCGAGATCAGCCCCCGCCTGCATGCGCGCGCCTCGCTCGATCTCTACCGTGCCGGCCTGTCTCGTTGTGAGAACTACATCACTCTCCCGCATGGCGGTCTGCGCAAGCGCGGCGGGACATATTTCACCGCAGAAGTGAAAACATCGGCAAAGGCGACGCGGGCTATCCCGTTCATCTTCTCGGCCGACCAAGCCTACATGCTGGAATTCGGCGATCTCTATATCCGCGTCTACGCCTACGGCGCCAGGGTGGGCACGGTCGAAGTCGCCACGCCCTATCTTGAGGCTGACCTGTTCGAGCTGGACTATGTGCAGTCCGCTGACCAGATGTGGATCAGTCACCGGGATTATCCGCTCAAGGTCTTGACGCGCACCGCGCACACGACATGGACGCTCGACGATTACGATATCGACGACGGGCCCTATGACGACATCAACGACACCTCTACCACGCTGACGCCGGCGGATTACGGCTCACTCACGCCCAAGATGACATCGAACACCGCGCCTTCCGGCACGGTTTCGGGTATGGGCGGCGCGGCAGATGCATGGTCAGTCTTCGACAAGGATACCAGCACCGCCACAACCATCTCGGGCGCTACTGATGGGTTTGTAGTCTACAGGACAGCCGGCGGCGAACAGGTGATTGTCGACAACTATTATCTGACTGCCTCCACCGGAGGATCTGCCGATCGCACGCCAACGATCTGGGTGCTGCAAGGATCGAATGACGGCGCAACATGGGTGACGCTCGACAGCCGCACCGGCGAAACCGGCTGGTCAGGCGGCGAAACCCGCTACTATGAGTTTCTCAACAAGCTTGGGTTCGAATATCATGCCTTCACATGGAAGGCGATCGACGGCGCCGCTGACAGCAAGTTCGCGGAACTAAACCTCAACCGTGCCGCCGCCAGCCAGACGCCTTTCAACCTGACGGCATCATCCGTCGTCGGCATCAATGGAGGGACCGGGTTCCAGACCTCCGATGTCGGCCGTGCCGTGCGTCTTCTTGCATCCGATGGCCGCTGGCGCTGGGCCAAGATCACCAGCCGCACCAGCACCACGGTCGTTAAAGTCCAGATCAATGGCTTTGCGCTGCCCGATCTGAGCCCGATTTCGCGCTGGCGCCTGGGCACGCTTGTTCCAGGCAAATATCTGGAATCGGGCTCGCTCTATGAAGAGCGCCTAGCCTTCAGTCGCAAATTCTCTCTCTATGCCTCGGCAACTGGAGACTTCAACAATTTCGCGCTGGGCGAGGAAGACGACGACGCTCTGGAATTCTTGCAGGCGGGTGGTGGTCAGGCCAACGACATCACATGGATCGCGGAATCGGACGGTGCGCTGCTGATCGGCACGCTGGGTGGTGTCCGCGCACTGTCCGGATCAGGAATTGATGAAGCGCTCACACCATCCTCTTTCAAGAATCGGCGCTCCCGCACCTCCGGCTGTTCGCGCATCCGCCCCGTCGATGCTGGACAGTCGTTCCTTTACGTGACCCGTTCGCGGCGGTCGATCGCGGAACTCTCCCAAGCTAACACCGGACGCTTCACCTCGGACGATATCGGGCAAATATCCGAGCACATCCCGAAAAAGGGCGTGGTCGAACTCGCCTTTCAGACCGATCCGGATCCGCTGCTGTGGTTCCCGCTCGATAATGGGGAACTTGGAGGGTACACGCATCAGCCTTCGCAGGATGTGAGGGGCATGCACCGGCATGATATCGCCGGCTCGTTCGCGGGTTCGGCCTGGGGCATCGTTGAAAGCGCCTGTGTCACTCCTGGCCAGACCGGAAACGATGATCTCTGGCTGATTGTCAAGCGCACCATCGGCGGCGTCACAAAGCGCTATATCGAGATTAAGACTGCGCCGTTCGAATATGGCGATATCACCGATGCCTTCGAGGTGGATTGCGGTCTGACCTATTCCGGGGCTGCGGTCGGTACTGTTTCTGGCCTATCGCATCTCAATGGCGAGATGGTCGATGTCCTCGCCGACGGCAAGGTCTACAAGGGGCTGACGGTCGCGGCCGGGCAGGTCACCTTGCCGGGTGGTGCAACAGCAGCCAAATGGCAGGTTGGCCTCCCTTATGTGTCATCTGCCGACACGCTGGAGCTTGATGTCGGCGGCAAGGACGGATCGATCGTCGGCCGCCGCAAGAAGGTTGCCAAGGTCATTATGTCCGTGATGGAGACCGACACGACGGGGCTTCAGGTGCAATCCCTCGTGCGCGGCAAATGGGAACCGGTGCGTATCCCCTCGATCGTGGCGCCGAACGGCGTGGCCAATCTGTTCACCGGCAACATCGAAGTGCCGATTGACGACAGTTGGGAAGGTCAGGGCCGGGTGCGCATCCGGCATTCCAACCCGACACCTTGCACAATCCGCGCTTTCACGCCCGTTTTCGATGCCGAGCCATAGGACAGCACCATGTGCACATTCGCCCTTCTGAGCTTGGCCGGCACGGCTGTCTCGACCGTCGGCGCTGTGGCTCAAGGCGCGCAGCAGCAGCAAATGGCCAACATGCAGGCCAAGGCCTATGAGCAGCAGGCCCGCGCCGATGCGCAGGCATCAGCCTTCGAACAGGCGCAGGAGAAGAAGAAGCAGGACTTGCTTCAGGCTCAGGCCCGCGCCGCGATAGGGGCCTCGGGCGTGTCCGCAGCGGGTTCTCCAAGCGAAGTCTTGGCTGCCAACGCCCGGCAGAACCAGATCGACCTAAAGGCGATCCAGTACGGGTCCACGCTGCGCCAGAATAACCTCAACACCCAAGCCGGGATTTCGCGCTTCAGCGGCAAGCAGGCGATGGGTGCCAGCCTGATCAACGCGGGCAGCACCTTGGTTTCGGGCATCTCCAATCTGTATGACCCCAACAAGGCCGTGAAGTTCGGCGGATCGGCGTTCGCATAATGGCCGTTATTCCTCTCCAAGTCGCCAGCCGGTCGCTCGATACCGGCGGCACGGTCCAATATCCGCAGGGTGGCGAGATCGGCCGCGCGCTTCAGGGCGCCGGGGGCGAGCTTTCCCAGATCGCCGCGCATTTCAAGGCCAAGCAGGATCAACAGGACAGGTTCGATGCCGGTGTTGTTGATGACGAGCTTCGCCAGCGCCTTGCCCAAGCGGAGGATGATGCAGTCCGCAATGCCCCTGCCGACGGTTCGGGCATCCATGATAGCGTTTATGGCCAGATGGACGTCAATGGCCGGGCCGTCCGTCCGGGCGCGTTCGACACGCTCTTTGACGAATATGCCCAGAAAGTTCCGGAAAGCCAGCGCGCCAACTTCATGGCGAGCAAGGAGGCGATGCGCCTTGCCGGCTCAAATCGCACGGCGGGCTACCAGCAGACCCAGCGTCAGGCCTATGAGCAGGTTGAGCTTACGAAGTCCCAAGACACCCTGCTGAACGGCATTCTGCAAAGCGATCCGAACGATACCCAGACCTTCGAGGCCTTCAAGCAGAACGGTTTGGACCGTATCGCGGCATCGGGCATGTCGGCTCTCGACAAGGAGAAGGCCGCCTATAACTGGAGCCAGAGCGCCACCAAGGGCCTGTTTCAGGCGATGCTCGACAAAGATCCGAGCTTCGCCGGCAAGGCAAGGGCGGCGCTCGGACTGGCGCCGGTCGCAACACAGGGTGGTGGCGCGGTTAACGCTGTTGTGGATCGGATCATCGGCGTTGAAAGTGGCGGCAGCGCCACGGCGAAAAACCCCAACTCGTCAGCTTCCGGCGTTGGCCAGTTCCTCGATTCGACCTGGGTGCAGACCATCCGCCAGCATCGCCCCGACATCGCGGCAGGTAAGAGCGCGGCACAGATCATTGCGCTGAAATCAGATCCGGTGCTCGGCCGGCAGATGGTCGCGGCCTTCACGCAGGACAACGCCGACTATCTGACTAACCGCGGGCTGGCGACGACACCGGGCAATCTCTACCTCGCCCATTTTCTGGGGTCGCTGGGCGCGGTCAACGTCTTGAAGGCTGACCCAAACGCCTCCATTGCAAGCGTGGTCGGGCAGGATGTTGTGCGCGCGAATGGTTTTCTTGCTGGGAAGACAGTCGCCGACACCATCGCATGGTCAGACAAGAAGATGGGCGGCGCTGGCGGAGGTGCAGTTGACCCGCGTTTCGCCGGCCTGTCACCGGACGATCGGCTGACCCTCGCCAACCAGGCCGATGTGCAGTACCGCCAACAGCAGGCGGCCGAGAAGGCTCAGGCAACGGCGAGCTACACCGCCTACAAGGACCGGTTTGAGATGGGCATTGTCGATGGCTCCATTGCTGATCCGGCGCTGATCCACAACGACAAGACGCTGAACGATGGCGACAAGGCGTCGTTGCTGCGCTCGTTCAATGAGCAGAACAAGGGCGCCCTCCAGCTTCAGGGCGATCTCAGCGCATTGCACGGAGGTACGCTCTCGCTTGATCCCTACGCCAGTGACGACAAGAAGCGCGCCGACAATCTCTACTCGGCCGCCGCCGGCAAGGTTCCGCTGGAGCAGCAGGCAGGGCTTGCCACGACCATCATCCAGCAGACCCATGTGGTTCCCCAGCCGATCATCAACGACATGCGGCGCGGGCTCTCCAGCCAGAACCCCGGCCAAGTTATCGCTGCGGCGCAGACCGCACAGAAGATTTCCAGCTTCGACCCGGCGGCACTTGGCCGGCGCGATGGCGGCTCCGAGGTGCAGAAGGCTGCCGACGACTTCAGCTATTACGTGAAGAAACTAAACCTGTCGCCAGAGGAAGCCGCGCGTCGGATGATCGACAATGCGTCGCCGGAAAAGCAGCGCGACCGCAAGGCGCTGGAGCCGGCGGCGAGGGAATTCGTCAAGACCATGGGCGATGTCGACCTGTCGTCGGAATTCAAAGACGGCGGGATTTTCAGCGGTGCGCCAGCGCTTGGCCTCGACCCGGCACAGGAAGCGGGCATCAAGGCCGATTTCCTCGCCATGGCCGAAGACCAATTCTATGCGGCGAATGGCGATCCCGACCTGGCGAAGAACCGCGCGCTAGAGCAGATGAAGGCCATCTACGGCGTCTCTCGGATGAGCGGTTCGGCCACGGTCGTGAAGTATCCACCGGAGCGGTATTGGCCAAAGGAAGACAGCAGGGGGTTCATAGCCGGTGTAGTGGGGGCCGATGACCCGCTCCGGTATGCCAAGACGCAGCTTCGCAGCGAGATCGACGAATTCTCGGGTCGCGGCCCAGCCGGCCCAATCACACAGTTTGCCGGCAGGGTTGAAGCTGGGAATATCGATTTGGCCAGCCGACCACAGGTGCAAAACCCCGACGGTTCGATCAGCACGGTTCGCTCCATGTCGTTCGAAGAGGATGGCAGGGAGGTGTTGGTCCCGACCGTTTCGCCAGATGGAAAGATTCTGACCGACCAACAGGCGATCGATCTTTATCATCAGACCGGCCAACATCTCGGAAAGTTCGACACGCCCGATCATGCCGATGCTTATGCACAGGCTTTGCACCAGACCCAAGAGCAGTATTACCGTGGTGACCTGGCCATCGATCCCTCGACTGTGCGCCTGGTGACGACACCGGAGACCGAGGCCGATGTAAAGGCCGGCCGTCTTCCGGGGTACGCGGTCATGTGGAAAGACGCCAACGGCAATCTGCAGACAATTCCGGGCAAGGTGTGGCGGCCGGATGTCACGAACATGCTGGCCAATCAGGCGGTGAACCGCACCAAAACCGAAGCCGAGACAACGGCCAACGCAAGGCAGAATGACGCGCTGTATGAGGTGAACATTCTCACCGGTGAGCCCATGCAGCCAAAGCAGCCGGCGGGCATCGCCGCACCAAGCGGTGAGCTCGGCGCCAATATCCCTGCCGATATCCCGGCAAAGCAGGAAGGTGCGGCGCCGCGTCCAGCCGTTGATGCCGCTCCGACCAAGAATGACAACCCGGTGCCTGCCCGTCCGGCCCGAGACACCGCCCCGCAATCCAGCCTGCCATTGACCGATCGGGATTTCGAGGAGTTCCAGCAGCGGATGCTCAGTGCGTCGAGTGCTGAAAAGGCCCGCGCCAGGCAAGAAGCGATCGCAGCCGAGGAGGCAGCGAAGAAGGCCTATGAGGAGCGTGTGGCGCAGCACAAGCGCATCCGGGCAATTCTGAAGAGGGCGCAGTGATGCCATTCTTCGATGAGCAGCGCTCCATCAACGATCTCAGCAACGTTCAGACCGATGAGCCTGCGCCCGATCCGACGGCTCTCCAGACATGGGGCGCGGCCTTCCGTACGCAAAACACGGTCGGCTCGTTCGTCGCTTCCAGCGGGATCCCTGATGCTGGCATCGTTGAAGATGGCTATGACGCAATTGCGGACGCTGCCAGCGATCCGAAATATGCACCCTTTGTCACTTCCTTTGCTGGCATCAGGAACCGCAAGGCAGGAACGGCACAGAAGTTGCGCATTGATCAGGAGCTTCAGGATCAACGCACTTTGGCTGCATCGGGAACGATGGGCACAATCGCGCAGATGGCGGCCGGCGTCGTTGATCTTCCCACGCTGGCGTCGTTCGGCGGCGGCGCGGCTATCAGCGGAGGCTCCAAGCTTGCCGCCGCCGGTCGCGCTGCCCTTGGCGCCGGTATCGACACGACATTCTCGGAAGGGGTTTTGCAGGCCACACAAGCCACAAGGACAGCCGAGGAGAGCGCCTTGAATATCGGCGGCTCCATTGTGCTCGGCGGCGCTCTTGGCCTCCTGGCGGGCCGCTATCTGGACAGCGCAAGCACTCGGGCGCTCTCTACGAAGATTGAAGGGCAGGAGGCGGCTTTTGCCGCGGCGGACCGCGAATTCACCAATATGGGCAAGGGGGCGTCCGCAGGCGCCGCAGCGCGTGATGTCGGCCCACTGGCCTTGAAGGATGAGGCGTTCATTTCCAAGCTTCCGATCATCAACCGGCAAGATCCACTGATCCGGCTCCAGTTGAACGAGATCGATGCCGGCCGTGAGGCAGTGCGCGGGCTTGCCGAAACCCCGCTGGAATATGCCGACAATGCCGCCGGTGTCGCCACAGAGCGCGGAGGAGCAGTCGAAACCCGCATGAAGATGTGGCACGCGCCGCTGGCAACAGCGCTGCGCGAGATCGACACCAGCTACGCCAAATACTTCCATGGCGCACCGGAGCCGAACGCATTCCAGCGCTTTCTTGCCCCGATGCAATCGGAGTTCGACCGCGCACGCGGCTCGACGGATCGATTGACCTATAAGCAGTTCAAGGAGGAAGTCGGCAAGGCGGCATTCTCCGGTGAGCAACACCCAATCGCCCAGGTGGCAGAGGCCGCGAAAATCTATCGCAAACTCGACGATGCCATGAAGAAAGCGGCGATCGAGGCGAAACTGTTGTCGGAGGATGTCTCGGTAAAGGGCGATGTCTCCCACCTGTTCCGCATGTACAACAAAGACAAGATCATCGCGCGCCGGGGCGAGTTCTCGGCGATCCTGAACGATCATTTCATCACGGCTCGCAACGCGGCGGCAGCGCGCGCGGAATCGCCATTGGCAAAGAAAGCCGGTTCGGATGGCAAGATCGATCCGAAGGCTGCGGCTCAGGCCGAACGGGATGCGCAGTTCGGCAATCTCTCCGATGCCGAGGTGAAGGGACTCGTCAATGACACCATCGACAGTATCCTTGGCCATGCCGACAGTCGCATCCCCTACGACATTGCGTCCGGTCCGCGCGGCCCGCTGAAGGAACGCGTCCTGAACATCGAAAGCCGGAAGATACAGGATTTCCTCAACACCGACATCGAGGAGGTCTTGCGTGCCCAGATTCGCACGATGTCAGCGGATGTCGAGATCGCCCGCAAGTTCGGCTCGGTCGACATGGCCGAGCAAATCCGCAAGATCAACGACGAGGCAAATGCCAGGATCGCGACTGAGACGACGGAGAAGGGCCGGCAACGGGTCGAGGCATCGCGCAAGGCGGCCATTCGCGACCTGTCCGGCATTCGTGATCGGCTCCGAGGCCAGTATGCCTTGCCGTCCAACCCCGATTCCTTGGTGCTGCGCGCCGGCCGCTTGGCCCGCAACATCAACTATCTGCGCTTGCTCGGTGGGATGACGGTTTCCGCAATCCCTGATCTCGGTAAGGTGGTGTTCGCTCATGGCCTGACCAGCACGTTTCGCGATGGCTTCATCCCGATGGTGAAGAACTTCAAGGCGTTCCGGCTGGCGGCTCAGGAGGTGAAGGACGCCGGAACCGCGCTCGATATGGTGCTGGACAGCCGCGCCATGTCGATGGCGGAGATTACCGACGACTTCGGCAGGCATTCGGCTTTCGAACGTGGGCTATCATCGCTCTCGACCCGGTTTGGCGTTGTCTCGCTCATGGCCCCATGGAACGCTACCTTAAAGCAGTTCACCGGCCTGCTGACCATGACGAATATCCTGCGGTCTGCCGAACGGGTCGCGGCAGGCAAGGGCACGGCTCGTGATATCCGCAACCTGGCCTCATCGGGCATCGATGCCGATCTCGCCGAGCGGATCACCAAACAGTTCGCAACCCATGGCGACAATCAGGATGGGGTTCTGCTGGCCAAGGCTGGCGACTGGAGCGATATCGAGGCACGCGAGGCCTTCCGCACCGCCGTTGTTAGAGAGGTCGACCGGGCCATTGTCTCCCCGGGGCAGGACAAGCCGCTGTGGATGTCGACGGAACTCGGCAAGGCCGTGGGTCAGTTCAAAAGTTTTGGCATCTCCTCGATGCAGAAAACCATGCTGACCGGTCTACAGCAGCGCGACGCCGCCACGCTGAATGGTGTTCTGGTTTCGCTTGGCCTCGGCGCCTTCACCTATTGGGCAAAGTCAGCTTCGGCCGGCCGGGAGACATCGGATGATCCCACGCAATGGGCCGTGGAAGCTCTAGACAAGTCCGGCCTGACAGGCTGGTTGATGGATGCCAACAATATTGCGGAAAAGGCGACACGGGGCAGGGTGGGGTTTTCGGCCATCACCGGTAAGCCCGTTTCGCGCTATGCCAGTCGCAACGTCACTGGCGCTTTCCTTGGCCCGACGGCGGATGCGGTGTCCGACATCTTCCAGGTCTCGGGGTCGATCTTCGCCGGGGACACCACGAAATCCGACCTGCACAAGGTTCGGCAACTGATCCCGGCGAACAACCTCTTCTACGTTCGCTCATTGTTCGATAAGGTTGAGGCGATAACCGGCGATGCGCTCGATCTGCCGGACACTCGAAAGAAATGATGCTCGCTGCCACCCTTGGAATCCTCGGTCTCGTCTTGGCGCTTTTTTGCGTCGGTGGGTTCATGGAGGGCGACATGGCAAAAGTCGGCAAGTTCGGCGCAGGCTTTGTCCTCTGTGCATTCCTTGCCATCATGACGGGCGCGCCTCATTCCGGCGGCGGGTCACAAAACTGCCATATCGATTGGGACGGTCGCGCCAACTCGGAAGTCTGCGACTAACCACCACCTGAAAATCTGACCTGAAGGCCCTGCTTTGCGCGGGGCTTTTTACTATGGAGCAAGCCTCATGGCCCGACCCGCAACTGCCGCCGTTCGTCTCCTGACCGGCGAGCGCGAACCCGTGCGCTTGGCGACCACGGCGAATATCGACGTCGATGCCGGAGGCTTGCTCACAATCGACGGCGTGCAGACCGAGGTAGGCGATCGCGTACTGGTCAAAGACCAAAGCGATGGTTCGGAGAACGGCATTCGCACGGTATCGACAGGCCAATGGTATCGGGCAGCAGACTCGCGCACCGCGCGGACCATGCAGAAAGGCACCACGGTCCATGTGCAGGAGGGCACGGCCAACCAGGGCAAGACTTTCGTGTTCAACACGCTGGACCCTGTTGTTGGCGATACTTCCTTGTCGATCGTCTTTTACCAGTCGGACGATACGATAGGCGAAGTGAATGGCGCTATTGCCGCCGGTTTGGTCACCATCAGCGCCGCTGAGGCTGACGCGATTGTGGCGATAGAGGAAGCCGGGGCCGATGTTACCGCCATCAAGCCGGCAGACACTAACGCCTCGGGCTTCGGGTTTGTCATCGATGAAGATGACATGGTGTCCAACAGCGCCAGCAAGGTTCCGACGCAGCAGAGCGTCAAGGCTTACGCAGACCTGAAGCTTGCCAAGACATCGAACTTAGCGGATTTGCCAAGCAAGCCGGACGCGCGGGGTAATCTTGCGGTACCGGTCTATGTCTCGACCCGCACGGCGATGAAGGCTTTGACGCCAACGAAAGACCTCGTGGCAATCCTGTACGAGGCAGGCCGAGAAGGAACCTTCGTCCTCAAGGCCGGCTCACCGCCCGTCACCGACACGCAAGAGGGTGTCTATGTCGTCAGCAACACGGCTGGGTTCTACTGGAAACGCATTGACGCCGCCCCCGACATCACAGTGTTTGGTGCCGTACAGGACGGCGTCACGTTAGACGATGCAGCTATCCAGGGTTCTCTCGATGTTTTGGGATATGCCAACGTTCTTGAGTGGAAAGGATCGGCGGTCAAGGTCAACAATATTCGGTTGAAGGATGTTGGAAATCTTTTGCAGGGGTTTGGTTGGCCGAAACTGATTTCAAGTGCCGGAACGGTCCTCAATATCGAGAACAGCTACCAGACAGTGCAAGGGCTCATGATAGACGGAACCTTGCAGACTACCGGCTTACCTGTGATCCGCATTAAGACCGATTTACGAGGCATGACCACCGTCAACATCAAGAGTCTCTACCTGATAAACTGCGGTGCAGGCATCATGGACATGAACAACGGCGCCAATCTTGCCCTGTTCGTAAATATCAGGGATATCACGATGGAAGGGCATCGTGGTTATGGAATTGCCACATGGGACTGCTGGGCTTCTTACCACATAGATCAAGTCGTGGTCAGCAGGGTTGGAAAGACAGGCACGGCCTATAATTCCCCGGCCTTTTACTTCAACGGCGCCGAAGGTATCTTCTTCCGTAATTGCGCACACAACGGGTCAGCGGCGACCAGTGTACAGGCGTTGCAGGATGGGGCAGTGTTCGACAATTGCAACTTTGTTGTTTTCACGAACTTCATCCCGGATCATTCTGGCGGTCGAGGTTTGGTCTTTCTTAGCTGCAACAATGTTAGGGGTGGCGACAGCACTCTCGTCAATAGTGTGGATCATGGCTTTGTGGTCTCTGGCGGTAGCCTGTTCAGTATCTCGGATGTCCTTGCAACGCAGTTGGCGACAATCGGGCTGGCGGCCAAAGACGGCTTCAACCTTACGGGCACGACAACGTTCAAAGGGAAGGGGTTGGCCGCCACCGGCTACACGAGGAATGGTTTTTTAGCGGATGCCTGCACGAAGTTGAACGTCATGGGCGACTTTTCCCTCAACACCGGTCGCGGCATCGTGACTACGGGAGCAAGCTCGGCCAATCTGTTCCACGGTTGCCTCACCGCGTCGAACACAGCCGGCAACTATTCTCTGGTGAGCGCGTCCGATTATCTGCGCGATCATATGGTGAGCGCGGGCACCCTCGCCGATGTGACTGGGCCGGCTACTGCGTAAAAGCGTCTGCGAATGATCGCTGGTGTTGCATTTGCGCAACTGCTGGTGCGGCCTACTAGTGGTAGTCATGTCCTCAATTGGCGAGGTTGCAGGGCATGACAACTCAAGGGCGCAGCGCGGCGCTTGACGGACTCCGGGGCTTGGCTGCCGTTGCTGTAGTTTTTTATCATGCCATCCTCGATCAAAGCGCAGCGACGGTCGCCGTGCTGGATCCACCGATCCAGGGATTGACCTCTTACAGGGAAGCCGCAACCAAGATCGCTCTTACGGTCGCTAACGGCCAAAGTGCAGTCCTTCTATTTTTCGTGCTGAGCGGGTTCGTTCTGAAGCACTCGCTTAGCCGAGCGACTGGTTCAACGCTGTCGATTTGCCGGGAGTTCGTCGTGCGGCGGTTGTGCCGTCTGTATCCGGCGATAATTTTCTGCATGGTTTTTTGCTTCGCGCTGGGTTCCTCATTGACCAATCTTCCATGGTTCGCGGCCAGCCCTCATCTCGCGGCTGCCGCCAACCCTCATCTGGTTTTGCTCAATGCGACGCTAGCAAAAATCACAATGCATGGCGCGACATGGACCTTGCAGGCCGAGGTCTTAGCCGTTCCCTTTGTGCTGCTGGCGTTCTTCGTTGGCAGGAAGTGGGGGGTTCTTGGGATATCGATCTGCCTCGCCATTTCGGTCATGGCGATTGAATCGCCGTTCTTGGCGCTGAACCTCCCGAACATGTCGGGCGTCCTGTTCGCGTTCATGGCTGGAATTTTATTGGCGGAGACCAAGTCGGCAACATTTAACGAGCAAGCAGTCTGGATCGCCGTTGGTTTCTTCCTGTTTGCCAGACTGGTCGTTCCGATGCATTCTACGACGGCGACGATCAGTCAAACGATGCTCGCTTGCTGTCTGGTGTATGCCGCCTTTAGCGCCCGAGCGGGACTATTCTACGATCTTCTGAACGCCCGGTCTTTGCGGTTTCTGGGGCGTATAAGCTTCAGTCTGTACCTGCTCAACGTTCCGGTGATGTGGGTTGTCGGGGCGCTGATAAAGGATATCGGCTTCAGCGAAACCAACCCACTGGAAATGGGTATCCTTCTCGGGGTGGTGACGACAGCGCTCACGTTGCCGATCGCGGACTTTTCAGAGCGTTGGTTTGAACAGGGCGGCGTTCGGCTTGGCCGATATCTTACAAGGCGGCGCGCAATGCTGCCTGACGTATCCTCTGACGTAGTCGCGGCCCCGGCCGAATAGCACCTAATCGGCATCCCGAAACCAGTTCGTCCGCCCGCTGACGAACTCCGTCACCCGTATCCATTCCCCTGATGTCGGCTCCCGACCAAGCCCGGCCTTCACCGGGCCAAGCGTTGCCGCCGCTTCATTCATGCTGCCAGCCTGAACATCGGTGCGCGTCACGGCTTGGCCGCCGCGCATCGTCTCGACCGTGTACCTGACTTTGATATCCCCCATCGGCCCCTCCCGGCGCCGACCATAGCCAAAATTCAGAACCGAACAAGCTGCCCAGCCTTGGGCGGAAAGGACAACCCATGACCGCATCCCGTGAGAAGGAATCGCTTGCCCGCGTGCTGGTTCACGAAGGCGGCTATGTGAACCATCCGGCCGATCCCGGCGGGCCGACCAACAAGGGCGTGACGCAGCGCGTGTACGATGGCTACCGCAAAAGCAAGGGCCTCACCACGCGCTCTGTCAAAGGCATCACGAGCCAGGAAGTGGCAGATATCTACGATCGGCAGTACTGGGACGCCGTGAAGGGCGACCAGCTTCCCCCAGGCGTCGACTACGTGGTGTTCGATGGCGCTGTGAACTCCGGACCAGGCCAATCCATCAAATGGCTCCAGCGCGCGCTTGGGCCGCTCTACAAGGGCGGTATCGATGGCGTCATGGGCGTTGGAACCATCGCCGCGGTAAACGCCGTCAACAACCACGATGCGCTTATCGATCGGATCTGCGATCAGCGCCTTGATTTCCTCCGCCACCTGAAGACGTGGCCAACTTTTGGAAAGGGCTGGGCCTCGCGTGTCAGCGAAGTCCGCTCGATCGGCAAGGCATGGGCGACCGGCGAGACGCCGCAGGCCGCCAGCTTCGTGGATACCGGACAGGCGAAAGCCTTTGTCGAGGATGCCAAGGCGGCACCATCGAGTGCGCCTGCCGATGTGGCGACGGGTGCAGGCGTCGGCGGCGGTACGGTTGCCGGCACGCTGCAAGGTCTTCAGGACCAGCTTTCTCCGCTCTCCTACGCCAGCGAATGGGTTGGCCGCATCGTGGTCATCCTCGCCACCGTGAGCGCGCTTCTGGTCATCGGGGGTCTCGGATACCGCTGGTACGTCAACAGGAAGGCAGCGAGGCTCGCTGAGGCGCTTTCGACGGGGCCGGCGTGATGTTCGGCCTCAACTGGTTTTCCGTGGGCGCTGGGGCCGTTGCAGCCGCTGTGGTGACCTTCGGCGTGATGGCTACCTACTCAGCGCTGGTGACCGTCCCTGCGGTCAAAGCGGAGACGCGCACCTTGGTCCAGGCAGAAGCGCGGCAAAGGGCCCTCGATCTCATCCAAAAAAGGAACGACGACAATGCCGAGATCACGACTTTTGATGCTGCTCAGCTTTGCGTTGAGCTTGGCGGTAAGTGGGTGCAGCCAGACCGCTGCGATTGAAGGCGCTGGTTTTTCCCTGCTGAAGCCGTCCGGGCAGACGCGAGACTTCATCATCAAGAATGACCGGCCGTTCGCCGAAGCGGTAGCGGGCAACAACCGCGCCTGCAAACGGTCGCCGGCCTGCACGAAATAGCGTCGCACCGAGGGCGGGGACAATGCCGACATCTGGAACCAAAAGCCTCGAAATGATGATCGGCGGCCTGCTGCAAGCGACACAGGACATGCAGCGCGACATCACCGAGATCCGGCGCGATATCAAGGACAGCGATGCGCGCGCCGCCCTGAGCTACGAGCAATCCGAACAGCGCGCCGCGTCCAGCCGGGCCAAGATGTATCAGAAGACGGATGAGCTGGTGGAGCGCGTGAGCGCCACCGAGAGCGCGGTCAGCAAGCTCAACGCCGACATGACCAGCGTCAAGGAAGTGACAGCCGAGGTGACGCGCTGGAAGCTGATGGGGCTTGGCGCCTTGGGCGTCACCGGCATGGCCGCCGCTGCCCTGGCTTCGCTCGTCACCGCATATTGGTCAGATATCTGGCGCGTGCTGCGCGGCGGTTAGCCCAGACCACTTGTTACTGCATAACAAATCGCCCGTCTCGGCTCACGCCGGGGCGGGCTTTTTTGCGTTTCTGGCTATGCCTTGATGTTCGGCGCCGGCGGCTTCACGGTCGTCTGCAACTGCAATCTCTCGACCGTGGCGACGATCGCGGCTGAAATCGCCTCGGCCTCGCCAATCAATGTCGGGCCATAGAGCCCGTTGACCATCTCTTCGCTGGGCAGCACGTCCGGTGGGCAATGCTCCTCTATCGTGCGCCTGATCAACTGCAACGCGGCTCGTTCCTCGGGATCGTTCTTCATCAACCATTCCCGCATTCAGGCCGCCTCGGTTCGCCGGGCGGGCTTTCCTTTTATTGGCCGCGCAACATGCCGCAAGCCTTCGCCGCGGCCAGAAACGCGTGCCTGGCGGCCTCTGGCGTCCCGTTGCCTTCCTTGGCCGCTATGCAGGCTTTGACCGCCGCCTGCCATTGGGCGTCGCGCTTGTCCCATGTCAGCAGCTCCTCCGCCGCGGCCTCGACACTGTTCACCTCGCGCGTCACGCCGACGCGTTTCGTCTTGACGGGAACAGGCGGTGAAAACCACAACATCGGCGTGGGATATGTGACGGCGCTAAAATTCGTCAAGGACGCCTTGACGAAACAGGAAATTGTTCCTTTTCTGTTCTCATGGCGCACGAACCGATAGACACGCTGGGCAAGGCGACCCGGCACAACATGCTCGTCAAGGCGGAATGCAGTTGCGGCAACGTCCGCTATCACCGCTCCGCAGACCTGATGATGGTGTTCGGCGGCGGCCGTGACCCGCAAACCCTGAATTTCACCTGCGACCGCTGCAAGCCGACAATCAAGGTCACGCTGCTCGAGGTGCACCCCGAGCACCTTCCCAAGAAGCTCATGATCCACAAGCCGATGAAGGTCGGCGGCAAGATCACCTGGCACACCGAAAGGTTCAAGGGATGAGCGAATGTCAGGAGGGTTGATCGGCAATGCGTTGGACGGTCCAGACGTTGATAGACGGCAAGATGCATCTCCGGGCCTATTGCCACCGGTCGTCATGCAATCATAGCCAGGATCTGGACCTTCAACTGCTGAAAGCCAAGCTCGGGCCGGATGCGCCGGCCATGGCGGACGACCTCATCCCCAAGCTGAGATGTGCCCGGTGCGGCGGCAAGGCGGTTGGGCTGATCTACTCGCCTGACCCGGACAAGGTTTCTGGCATGGGCAGAAGCCACTACGCGAAGGCCAAGGGTTTTTAGATCCAGCCCATCGCCCAAGCTATCCCCAGCATGACAACCCCGATCGCAGCAAGGTAGGGTAAATTGCGTATTGTCATCGCCACTCTCTCATTGGATCGCGGTTGCAGGTCAATCGTCGCGATATTCGAATGGATCGCCACCCGATATGAGCTGGCCGTTGGAATAGTGCAGGGTACGCCCCCGCAAGTGCCATTCAGATTCTTGCTCGCGTAGCTTTGCTAGCTTCGCATCTCTCTCCTCCTTCGTGGCAAACTCCTCCCATACGTCCCAGCTATGGATGTAGGAGACGTTGCCAGAGACAGGAGTTGCTCGCTTCCGTTGGATCTGGAAGTAGGTGCCGTTCTTCGGCGGCGGCGTCGTGTAGCTAAAAGAGGTTCGTGGGTGCATCCAGTCGTCAGCCATCTCTATCTCCTATCCGAACGAAAAGGTGCGGGGAGCCCTAAAGCCTGATTTCGATTTCAGGTTCCGGGTCAGGTTCCGGAAGCTCGATCGCGTGGATGCACATCTCCAGATACTTCGCGAGCGCACCACGTAGATCGAACCATTCGCCCCGAAGCCGATATTCAGAGAATCGTTTGTGAAACTCCTTTTCGCGGCGCTTGCCGCCGGGGAGGACTTTGACGATCCGCGCCTCTTCCGCGCTTCCGGTCTGGAGCGACTTAAACCGAGAACGAAGATTGGCTGAACGACCAATCTTGACGGCGTTGCCAGCCTTCATGAAATAGATATGCCCATGCTCGGCAGGGGGCGGCTGGCGCTTCGGAATTGGCGGTGGAATGTAAGCGGCGCGGCGAGCCTCTTGCTCGGCGTTTATCTCGGCCATGCGCTGTTCGAAATAGCTGGTCATTGGTGGAGCCCTTCACGGGATGATGCGGAACGATACGGGAACATTAGTGTCTAACCGAGGTGATGAAAAGCGCAGAATTGCGCGGTTCGTGCAGTCCCTCCGGGCCCACCATTATCGTTATTTATAGTGCGTTAAATGGTGGCTCGCCACGAGGTTGGCCAACAGGTTTCGCCAAGCAATGGTTTGCGCGTTACCAGCCTTACGACTCGGTCCATGCCCTGCACAGCCAAACGCACCTGCGACGCTTCCCGGGAATAGAGTTCGGCATGGTCGATATCGTCATGGCCGAGAACGTCCATCATCTGCCTGGTGGATGCTTCCGCCTCGGCGAGATAAACCCCGAGTGACTTCCTCAAACCGTGCAGTGTAAGGCCCTTCGGCAATCCGGCGAGAGCGAGGTACGGAACGTCCCGGACCACGAGGTGCAATGTGTCGATCCTCAGGGCGTAGCCCTTTTCAAGCAGTCGGCGGATGTCGTCGTTATGACTGGCCAGTTCGATTAACACTGAAGACCATTCCTTCCTTGACCTTCACGCTGCCACCCGGAGCCAGGATGCCTTCCGGCTTGTGACCGTCGCCGCGGGTGTAAGTTACCGAGTAGGTGATCTCGGGTGCTGCGGATAATCGGGATAAGCTAGTGTCACCACCTCGGCGTAGGTGATGGTGTCCTTCTTCGGGACCTCGTAGGGGCTGCCGTCAACAATGATGGTGACGGTCTTGTCCTTGCCCTTTTCGTTCTCCTGGGTCTGCATTTTAGGATATCCTTGTGTTGAAGCCGCTAACCGCGCGGCGGGAAGGGATCGTTGCCGTAAGAGTTCGAGTCGCGGATCTGCCCGTTGGGGCGATGGATCACCACCTCGCTGTGCTGGTTGATGGCGATGTCTCTTGCCGAGGCGACCGCACCGGCTTGGGTCGGATGAAGCGAAGTGGCGCGGTTATTGCCGGCGCCGAGCACCGCCCACTGACCGTCGCGAGGTACGACATGCTGATTTTTGCCCATGAAAGTCTCCGTTAAGGTTCGTTTGTCCGTCGGCAGGCAGCAGCGGTGCGCCATCATGTGCTCGGAAACGCTTTGGTGGCGCTGCCACAGGAGAATCGTCGCGAATTATCTGATCAGTCGTGGCGAGTCCGCGCCGCCGCGGCATCGGAGACGCGCAAGGTCGGGTGTGTGAGGCGGATGTTCGGCTTGCGCCGGGTTTTGTGCAGTCCTGCATTTGAATAGACGTGCTTTGCCTGCACCAGCCGCCCATCAGGGTGCGGAACTGAGCCAATTCATGAAACCTTGCTGGAAGCGCCGAGGCACTTCGGCCTCTGGCACGTTCCACGAATTGAAGAGACGCTTGCCTGCTTCGGGTCACTGCACGAGCATGCTCGCATCGGTGTGGAGGTCCGATCGACCAGCCGGGCATACTACCAACCGGTGCTAGGGATAGCGTCCAAAAAAGCGCCTAAGTTCGAAGTGCTACTGCATCTCTCCACTTCCGCGACTATGTGAGAAGGATTCAATCTCCTCCAAGTCAATCCTGCCATCGCCGTTCTCGTCGACGACGTCAAATATCCTCCCGATCACATCCTGGATCTCGCTCTGCGAAAGTGCTCCATCGCCGTCGGCGTCCATTATCGCAAACATTATTTTCATCCTGGCCGCGTGCATCATGCGAGGCCCCATGCGATCAGGCTTTCGAGCTATCCTGTCCCCATCGTGCGGCCCTTGCCCTATGTCCCGGTGCCAATCTTGCCGATGCGGAAGCCTTTCTTCGGGGCCGCGATCTCCCTGCAGCTTGTCCTGTAACATCTCGTCCATCATCTGCCGCATCATCTCACGCGTCTGGTCTTCTGTCTGTTTGTTAGGGCCTGGCAGTGGTGTGGATCCAGACTGCTGCGGCGGCGGCTTAAGCTCCGGTGTCCCACTCGTCTGGGCCAGCGCCGGCAAGCTTAACATGACCAAAGCAGCGGCAGCTGCCGTCGTCCCACATTGTACTTTCATCGGATTTTCCTTCCTTGAATGGCCATGCCAAACTTCGGCATCACGGCCAAACTTGCTCCTCAGACTTTGGTTCCGGATGCAAGCTGCACAATAGAAGCTCAAATCGTGAGGTTCGGCAGCTGAAGTACGATGCAGCGATGTCGAGCGACAACATCTTCGGTCATTTGATGGGCCGCCTCGCTCACGGCTGCGGGGTACTCACCGTTTGGCGGGCGCCGACGACGCAAACCGCCGCCGAACTGGAAGCGATTGCATCTTCACACGGCTGGACGCCCGAACCCGTGTTGAGGAACTGTCGGCTTCGGAGACTGTCAGTGGCGCGGCCATCAGACGATTTCCAGACTGCCGACCTTCGCTTGGGTGAGACGCGTAAAGGCTATCGAACGCGCAATCGAGGAACACAAACCACGGTGATCGTTGCTGCCGAAATGGTGAGATAGAGAATGCTCGCAGGCTGCTCCTAAAAAAGATGATCGAACGCCGCTTGGAATGGAACATGCGCTCCCACCACTGCTTGGCGCTCCGCCGGCATGCATTGTAGAGCTTGGCACAACGGGAACCTGCGTTGCAGTCGAAAGTTCTTGATGATGGCAACTCGCCCGATCACGAGCGTGCTCACCTCAATTGGCACGTTGACCTCTCGGCCGGCAGCATTCCTGGTGCTGCTGGCTTACGCGGCCCTTTGGCTATTTCTCGACAGGGCGAGTTTGAACTGGCACGGCGCGGCGACCCTGTTCACCTGGGCCATGACACTGTTCATTCAACGCGCAGAACATCGCGACACGCAGGCGATCCATGCCAAGCTGGATGAGATGTTGCGAACGAATAGCTCGGCATCGAACATCACCAGAATCGATGATGAGGAACCAGAGGAAATCGAAAAGCATCGCACTCGTAAACAGCAGGGCGATTGAGATGTGCCATGCGGACTCGCGGCGCTACGGGCGGGTGCGGACCCAGTGAGGTTTGGCGTAAACCGGGGAAGGCTGCTTAACAGCCTCAAATACGTGGCCGTTGCCGTCATCGCCAGCCTGATCACGTTGCTCAGCATAAACTTGGCACCAGAGCCACGCATTTTGCGAGCGCTTGTCCCGCACCGTTTCGACGCGTCGGATCCCGATTTTGCAAGGAGCATGAGCAGTTATTCGCAAGGACAGCTGTTCGATTCAAACGCAGTACAAACCCTTGTCAACGGAGATGAGATCTTTCCTTCAATGCTGCAGGCAATCCATGCGGCTCGGTCTACAATTGATTTCGAGACCTATATCTATTGGTCGGGGGTCGTCGGTTATGAGTTCGCGACCGCGTTGGCAACCAAAGCCCGGGAGGGTGTCGAGGTCCGTGTGCTCGTTGACTGGGTCGGCAGCCTGCCGTTCGATGAAGACCTGATCGAGATCATGACAAGCGCCGGCGTGCGGTTCCAGCGCTATAGACCTATTCATTGGTATACGTTGGATCGTGTAAACAACCGGACCCATCGCAAGCTGCTCATCGTCGACGGGCTGGTCGCGTTCACCGGCGGCGTCGGTATTGCCGACAACTGGCTCGGAAACGCCCGCAACCCAGA
>NZ_VFWB01000009.1:0-262873 GCF_006442375.1 Mesorhizobium sp. B2-2-4
CCGAACGGTGCCTTGAACGGCCTGTTCCTGGACGGCTTCGTCCCCAATGGCGACGCCTGGGGTGCGGGCAGCGGCACGAACACCACGGGCACGGCCGGAGCCTGGACCATCGAGGCCTCGGAAACCCACGGCGCCACCAGCGTCGAACTGGAGAAGGTCGGTGACGGCTATCGCGGCGCCGACAGTCCGACCAACAGTGTTATGGTCGACCTTGAGGCCAGCCCCGGCAACATCCAGATCTCGCAGACCATGCTGCTCAGCGCCGGCGAATACCGCATCTCCTTCGAGATCGGCGCCGCCAACGACACCAGCCTCCTACACAGCGCCAAGCTCGAAGTGCTGTGGAACGGCGTCTCGGTCGGAATCTATGATCCCACGTCGGGCGTCATGCAGACCATCGCCATCGACGTCACGGCGGTCGGCGGGAACAACTCACTGATGTTCCGTGAAATCGGCGAAGCGGGCGACAACACCGGCACCTTCCTTGCCAACATCAAGGTCGGCGACATCATCGTTATCGACGAGACCGCAGGTGTCGATGCCGATTCCGACGACACCACCGATCCTGCCGTGGCGGCCCTGTTTGCCGGCGTCAATGCCGGGACCGATCCCGACATGCCGCTGCACCAATATGCGCAAGGCAGCGGCGGCGTCGTGAACGCCACGGCGCTGTTCGGCGCCGACGGACCGGCAGCGAAAGCTTCGCTCGTCTATGCGCTCACCCTTGCCAGCAATACGGGCGTGGATTCCGGCCTGAAGACCACCGATGGCCACGCAATCTCGCTGTTCAACGACGGCAACGGCCACATCATCGGCGTCTATGATGCCAACAACAACGGCGCTACCGCCACCGACAAGGTCGCCTTCGCGCTGCATGTCGATGCCGCCACCGGCCAGGTCGCGGTTGCGCAATACGTCTCGCTCCAGCATCCCGACACCAGCAGCAACGACGAGGGCATCGCGCTCGGCGCCGGTTCGGTCTCGGTCACCGTCACGGCGACCGATGGCGACGGCGACCACGTCACACAAAGCGCCGACATCTCCCAGACCATCGTCTTCGAGGATGACGGGCCGAAGGCCGTCGGAACCGCCTCGATCACGGCGAATGTCGACGAAGACGGGCTTGCCGGGCACAACCCAGATGCCGGCAGGCCGGGTGAGACGGGAGCGATCGGCCTTTCCGCGACCGTCACGGGCGCTGCCGGCGCGCTGACCGCGCTCGTCGACTTCGGCGCCGACGGCCCGGGCGCCCAGGCGTTTCATCTTGCCTCGACGGCCGTGCCGGCGGATTCCGGCCTTACGTCGCAGGGCGCGCATGTGCTCATCGTATCCGATGGGAGCACCTTGCATGGTTATGCCGAGGCAGGAAACGGCGCCGGCTTCTCGGCCGGCGACCGCGAGATCTTCCAGCTGACCGTGGGGGCCAACGGCTCCTACGTCTTCACGCTCAAGGACCAGATCGATCATCCGGCGCTGGACGGCCAGGCCGGAGACAATGGTGAAAACCAGCTGACGAGCCCGATCGATCTTTCCTCGTATATCGTCGCGACCGACGGTGACGGCGACTCCATCTCCCTTGGCGCCGGGACCTTCCTGATCCAGGTCCTCGACGACATTCCGGTGCAGACCAGCGCCACCGTCTCCGGCAATGTCGGCGAGGACGCGCTTTTGCTGGCGAACTCGAATGGTCATTCCGTCGGCAATCCCGACGGAGATGGCCTCGGCACGGTCGCGACCGGTTCGCTGAGCTCGCTGGTCTCCGCCGGGGCGGACGAACCCGGTTCCTTCTCGCTGATCCAGAACCCCGCTGGCCTGCCGGCGGCGACATCGAAGGGCGAGGCGATCGTCTACCACGTCGACGGCACGGTGCTGACCGGCTATGTCGAGAGCGGAACACCCGGCCTCGATGCGGGCGACCGCAAAGTCTTCACCCTCGATGTCCAGCCGAACGGCACCTACACCTTCACCTTGCTGGATCAGATCGACCACCTGCCGAACTCCCCCGCCAACGATGACAACCAGAAGCTGGTGCTCGACTTCACACATGCGCTCCAGTTCACCGACGCCGACGGCGACACGATCGCGATCACCGGCGAGACGACGACCACCACAGCCACGACAGGCCTGAGTCTGCATTCCGGCCATTACGGCACCTATACCGTGGGCGGCGTTACGTTCGACGGACTAACGTTCAATGGAGCCTTGGCTCACGATTTCAACAATGGCGCCGGGAGCGATTCCTTCAACGTTTCGGGTCAGGGCGTCGGCATCGGCGACAATCATATCCATGACAATGAGGGCTTCATCTTCTCGCGGCCAGGCACCGACGCGGTGAGCTTCACCATCAACGGCAACGGTTCGGGCACAATTTCCTGGGAAGCCTACAATGGCGCCGGCGTGCCGGTTTCCGGCAGCTCCGGTTTCCAGACAGGAACGATGACCGTGCCGGCCAACGGCTCCGTCGTCACGATCGACCCGGCGGGCACGTTCGACCATCTGGTGATCCGCTTCGATCTCGACAGCGGCGACAAGATCCGCGCCGAAAATTTCCTCTATACGTCGACCACCACCAGCAGCGGCGGCGTCTTCACCATCGGCATCGAGGACGACATTCCGGTAGCGCTGAACGGCAGCGCCACTCTTCCGACCGTCTACGAAGACACGCTGACCGGCCTGTCGAGCGGAAATTCGGAAGGCGGCAGCCAGCCAACCTCGGTTACGTTTGGGGCATCAGCCTTCGTCCCACTGCTTTCCATCGGCGCTGATGACGACGCGACTTTCTCCTTCAACGTCGAAAAGAATGGAACTCAGGCGGGCGTGTCGTCGGGGGGATCGGCGGTTCATTTCGTTGTGGGTGTCGATGCCGTCGATGGCGTCGCGGCGGACGGTCGCACCGTGTTCACGATTGCGGATAACAACAACGGCACCTTTACGCTGACGCTGCTCGATCACCTCGACCATAGCCTCAATTCCGGCGACAGCGGAACGACGGCGATCGACATCGGCTCGCTCTTCAAGGCGACCGACTTCGACGGCGACAGCGTCAACCTGGCCGGCACGTTGAACATTGTGGTCGAAAATGACAGGCCAGTGATCGTTGCGGCGGAGACCACCGTGGCGGAAAGCACCGCAGCGGGTTCCACAAACGCATTCAACGCGGCCTCCGCGACCGGCTCGCTGGGAATCTCGTGGGGAGCCGACGACGCCAATCCCAACAGCGGCATTCACGACCGGTCGGTTGCCTTCAATCCGGCGTTGGCCGGCGTCCAGGCTGGCCTGACGTCCAACGGCGATGCCATCACCTACACTCTGTCCAGCAACGACACCGTGCTGACGGCGACCGCCACGCACAACTCGGTCATCCGCACCATCTTCACCGTGTCGATCAACGATCAGACGAACGGCAACTATTCGTTCAACCTGGAAGACAATATCGACCATCCGGCTGGGGCCGACCACAATGGCAAGGCCCTGTCCTTCGGCTTCAACGCGACGGATTCGGATGGCGACAGCACGTCGTCCGCCTTCACCGTGCATGTCACCGACGACATTCCGGTCGTCACCAGCCCTGCGGGTACGGGCAATGTGCCGGAGAGCCTGCTGCCCCTGGTACAGCCGACATCAGGCAATCTCAATATCGACTGGAATGCGGACGACAAGGGATCGAGCCATCTCGAATTCGCGCGCGGTCCCGGCAACACTCTCATGGCGCCCGAAGAGCTGACCTCGGGCGGCGTTTCGCTGGAGTACACAGTCCGTCTTGCCGCCAATGGCGTCGATGAGGAACTCGTCGCCTTCAAGCAAGGCGACACCGTATCCAATCCCGTCTTCATGGTGACCCTGAACGGCATGGGCACCCCGACCTTTGTCTTCACCCTCTGGCAGCCGCTTGACCACGACCACACCGGCGGCAGCGACGCCTCGCTGCCGCTCGGCTTCACCGTCAAGGCCATCGACGGCGACGGCGATTCCGTCACCCAGAGCTTTACGGTCAATGTCGCGGACGACGTGCCGACGGCGTCGATGAACGCACAGGTTCAGCTTGATGACGATGCGCTGGCCGGCAATGCCGGCGGCACCGGCGATGTCACTCCCGACACAGCCCACACATCCGGTACGCTTGGTCACACCTATGGCGCCGACGGCGCCGGTACGATGCTGCTCACCGGTGCAACGCTGCCGGCTGCGGGCGGGTTCTCGGTGACCTCGAACTCGGGAACCGACCTGATCATCAGCCAGGTGCAGAACAGCGTCGTTGTCGATGTACTGAAGGTGCATCTTGCCGACACTACGTCCGGCGCCTACACGGTCACGCAGCTTCATGCGATCGATCACCCTGCCGGCGGCGACGAAAACGACGTGGCATTCACGGTCGGCTACACGACCACCGACCATGATGGCGACACGGTACCCGGTTCGCTGACGATCAACGTCGATGACGATACTCCGATGGCTTCGAACTACACGGGAGCGGCCTTCGCCGAGGGCAGCGGCGCGCACGACATTGGCGATGCGGTGATGCTGCTGGGCATCGGCGCGGGCGCCGACGGGTTGCAGGGAACGCTGCAAGGCCTGGCCTTCACCAACCAGGGCACGACCGGCGGAACGCTGTCGATCGACGGCGCCGGCCATCTGATCTACACCGCGCCGGCCAACGTCACCAGCGCCAGCACGGTGACCGAGACCTTCAGCTACATGGTCAGCGACAAGGACGGCGACACGGTCACCAGGCAGGTGACGTTCGGGGTCTCCGACGGTGCGGGCCCGGTGGCGGGCGCTCCGATCACGCTGGCGCTCGACGACCAGAACCTCGCCGACGGCTCGACGCCGGGTGCGACGAGCGACCATAACTCGATCACCTTCACGCCGGGTTCCGACGCGATCGCCTCGATCGCCTTCGGCACGGACCTAGGCGGGCTGAGCAATACGAACCTGACCTGGGAGCGGATGTCCGACACCCAGATCGTCGGCAAGGACACGGGCAGCGGCGTGACGGTGGTGACACTCGACCTGTCGGTTGCCGGCAATGTGGCGGCGGTGACGGCGACGCTGAACGACAATTACGACACGCATCCCGACATCACTCTCGACGATCTGGTCGACCTCGGCCATGTCGGCGTGGTCGCCACCGACACCGACGGCACCCAGGCAACGGGCACGGTCAACGTGACGGTGTCGGACGACGTGCCGACGGCATCGGCGGAGGCCTCGCAGGCAGTTGCGGAAGGCGCGACGGTGACGGGCACGCTGGACTTCGTCACCGGCGCCGACGGCGCGATGGTGACGCACATCAACGGCACGGCGCTGACGTTCGGCCTCAACGGCTGGACTGATGCGATCGACATCGGCGCGGGCACCATCAAGGTGAAGGCCGACGGTTCCTATTCGTTCACGGCCGATGCCTCGGTCAACAATGGCGGCGGCGCCGTGCCGGTCAACGCGACCTACACGGTCACGGACGGCGACGGCGACACCTCGACGGCGGGGCTTGCCTTCACCATCACCGACGGCGCAGGCCCGGCCGCAGGTGATCCGATCACGCTGGCGCTCGACGACCAGAACCTCGCCGACGGCTCGACGCCGGGTGCGACGAGCGACCATAACTCGATCACCTTCACGCCGGGTTCCGACGCGATCGCCTCGATCGCCTTCGGCACGGACCTAGGCGGGCTGAGCAATACGAACCTGACCTGGGAGCGGATGTCAGACACCCAGATCGTCGGCAAGGACACGGGCAGCGGCGTGACGGTGGTGACGCTCGACCTGTCGGTTGCCGGCAATGTGGCGGCGGTGACGGCGACGCTGAACGACAACTACGACGCACACCCCGTCATCAATCTCGACGATCTGGTCGCTCTGGGCCATGTCGGTGTGGTCGCCACCGACACCGACGGCACCCAGGCCACCGGTACCGTCACCGTCACCGTCTCCGACGACGTGCCGACGGCGCACGCCGATACCGACAGCACGCTTGCGGGCACTGCGACCGGCAATGTGCTTACCGGCGTGGGTACCACCAACTCAGGAGCGGACGCGCTTGGAGCCGACGGCGCCTCGATCACGGGCGTCGTGGCCGGAAACGTCGGCACACCGATCGTCAACGGCACAGGTGTCGGAACCAGCGTTTCGACCGCGCTTGGCACGCTGGTTCTGGGCGCCAATGGCAGCTACACTTATACGGCCAACGCCAATTCGTCCGGCACGGACGTGTTCTCGTATACGCTCAAGGACGGCGATGGCGACACATCGGTCACAACCCTGACGATTTCCGTCATCAACAGCTCGCCTTCATTGACGGCCGCGACATCAGCGACAAACGATGCGGCCGGCGATGACAATATCGTCAATTCCAATGTGGATGCTTTCGTCGCGCAGAACCAGACCGGCTCGATGAGTTTCAACTTCGGCGGCGACGGAGAGAACGCAACCACGCCATTCGCTTATATTTACGATGGCGGCCTGGGTTCGGCTGTCGCTTCGGAAACGATCATCGCCGGTCAGAAGGTCTTGACGCTGACGAGCGCGGCCTGGGTGCTTACCCTCAATGAGGTGACCGGCGCCTATTTGTTCACGCAGACCGCAGCCTACCAGCATGACGCGGGAGCTACCACCGACAGCGGCATCGTCACGGTCACCCTCACTGACGCAGATGGGACCACCGCGGCCAAGACCTTGACCATGACGATCGGCGACGATGTTCCGACGCTTGGGACCATCGACCACGGCACGGTGTCGAACGAAGCCAACATCTCAATCACCGGACAGTTGCCGATCGACGGCGGCGCCGATCACCCCCTCACGGCGAGCCTCGCGGGCAATGCCGATCCGGTTGGTCTGACAGTGGGTGGAAACGCCGTTCACTACTATGTCGATCCCACCCACCCCGAGACCCTGGTGGCCTATACGGGCTCCGACCACTCGCAGAACAACGTCTTTACCCTGACGGTCGATCCGACCAGTGGAACCTATAAATTCACCGAGCTGACACCGCTCGACACGTTCCACGCAAATACGCTGATCGGCGGCTCCTCATTCGGGTCCGGACCGCATGACTATCAGCAACTGACCGCCAGCGGCGGAGCACAACTGTCGATCGTCAGTGGTTGGGATACCAGTGGTTCGTTTGACCTCAATGCCTGGATGGCCGCCGGTGGGACCACGGCCACAACCGGCATCGTGTTCGACCAGGTCAACGGTTCCACTGGGGGTTGGGGTGTCCAGAACGCCAACTTCAACAATGGGGAGTTGCTCAGATTCGATTTCGGCAGTGTGACCGATTACGATGGAGCTGGGACGTTCGCTCCGCCAGCGGCCGCGTCGACAAATGTGACGGCCGCGACATTCAGTTTTGACGCCGCCGACGCCAACTCGATGGCCTATGTGATCCACTACACGGATGGATCCATCGCATCCGCCAAGTTCCAGCCTTCGGCGGCCGGAATTACCATACCTTCCAGCACGAACACGAAGTTCATCGACTACATCGAATTCTACGATATCAGCGCCAACAACAACAAGGTTCAGCTTGTCAGCGTCACGACTGTCGATAACAGCGGAACCAAGGACCTCACTTTCAACGTGACGGTCACCGATCACGACAATGACAGCGCTACTGCTACGATCGGCGTCACGGTCGATGGCGATCACACGTTCAACGCTGCTGCCAGCGTCAACAACGTCCTTGCCGGCGGATCGACCGCGGATACGTTGATCGGAGGCACGGGCAACGACTTGCTCATCGGTGGTGGCGGCAACGACACGCTGACCGGCGGCGCAGGTGCCGACCAATTCCGGATGGCGACCAACACCGGAACAGACACCATCACGGATTTTGCTGCGGGGACGGACAAGATAGGCCTGCTGGACGCCGGCATGAACGGCAGCGGCAGCGTCAATTTCGTCAACACGACGGGAACGTCCGCCGCCGCTGTTCTCAATGCCGCCGACTTCGCCTTCCGGGGTTCGATCGCCGCGATCACCGCCGCGGACTCCGCACACATCATCCAGATCACGGCGATGCAGACCCCAACGCAGATCGCCGCGGCGACGGTCGCGGTGGCAGCCAATGCCTATGTGCTCGTCTTCAATTCCACGACTCTCCACGGCGAATTGTGGTTCGATGCCGATTGGAGCACCGTCGGTGGTCGTACCCAGATCGCAACATTCAACAATATCACTTCACTGGGACAGCTAACCGCCATCACCAACACGGACTTTGTCGTCCACAACAGCACAGCCGACCCCATCATCCTCGACCTAAACCATGATGGCTTCGCCTTCTCGGACGTCAGCCACGGCGTCCAGTTCGACATCAACGCGGACGGGCACAAGGATCAGGTCGCCTGGAACACCTCGAATGACGGCATGCTGGCGGTCGATCTCAACCATGACGGCAAGATCGACGACGGCACGGAACTGTTCACGCCGAGCTTCGGCGGCGGCAAGTTCGCCAGCGGGGCGGCGGCACTCGCCTCGCTCGATGGCAATCATGACGGCGTCATCGATCACAATGACGCCGCCTTCGACAGCCTGCTGATCTGGAAGGACGCCAATACCAACGGCGCCAGCGATGCCGGGGAATTGTCGCACCTCGCGGATAACGGTATCGTCTCCATCAGCACGGCGGCCAGCCCGGCCGTGGGCGAAATCGACGGGCAGACCGTGACAGGCAACGGCACGTTCCAGATGGCGGACGGCACCACCGGCAACTATGTCGAGGTCGAACTCGACACCTCGCTCGGTGCCCCCGCACAGCCGACCGTCGCCTCCGACGGCACGAAGACCTTCGCCATCGGCTCTCTCGAGGTGACCGACCTGATCGCCGACTTCCATGACGGGGCCAAGGGTGACCAGATCGATCTTACGGCATTGCTGAAGGGCCTGGCCGGCGTCACCGATCTCGAAGCCGGCGGCTTCGTGGAGATCGCGCAGTCCTCCGCCAATGCGGCGAACGCCGAGGTCAAGGTCGACACCAATGGCGGCGGCGACAACTATCACACGGTGGCGGTGCTGGAGAACTATACGTTCCACAGTGCAGCCGAAGCAGTCAAAATACTCTATGACGACAGCCATGGTACCAAGCAGGACGTGGCCTAAGGGGCGAAAGGAACGGGGTGAGCAACATGAACAGAATCTTGCGGGTGGCTTTCGGGGCCGGTCTGCTGTCGATCTTGTCGACGGGCCTCAATGCCGCCGACATCATCGAAGGACCCACGGGCGATTATTGCGGTGTCGTCGGCACCTCCAACCTGGTGCTGAACGACAACATCGTCGATCTCAGGGATCAGGTGGTGAAGCTGATGGACGAGTCGGTCGCCGTCGCAAACAGCTCGGAGTGGATCAATTCGTCCCGGCCGGTTTTCGTCTGGGCCTCGGAAGCCAAGGTCGCCTGCGGCATGGCTTACGGCTATCTGAAGACGAACTACAAGGACGAGGACACGCTCAACAAATGCGAGTGTTTCCACGATCGCATGGTCGAGTACATGCACTGACCGGATAGGCAACCTGCGCCTGTTGGCCACCATGGCAGCGGACGGATCAACTCCTGAAGGCGATCGCCGCAACGATCGCCCTGGCCGGCATTGGCCAAGTCGTCACGCTGGCTTGCGCCGACCGGCTGGAGCAGCCTCCCATGGCACAACCTCCGTCGTCCGGCTCGGCGCAGCCGATCCCATTGTGACGCAACCGCAGTGTGGTATGCGACAGACATTCAAGGCGTTCGCGAGCTATCAGCCGACCGTGCCGTTGCCGATGGCGACGTTCGGCGTTTCCGCGTTTTCGTCGGACCGCGATACCTTCTCAGGGCAAGCG
Organism: Mesorhizobium sp. B2-2-4; assembly: GCF_006442375.1. Taxonomy (NCBI): domain Bacteria; kingdom Pseudomonadati; phylum Pseudomonadota; class Alphaproteobacteria; order Hyphomicrobiales; family Phyllobacteriaceae; genus Mesorhizobium; species Mesorhizobium sp. B2-2-4. The sequence continues at coordinate 9,811 of NZ_VFWB01000009.1, forward strand.
CGACGGGGGCGCTGAGGGCCCGGCTCTTCGGCGGCTGAAGAAAAACAGGACGGCACGACCAGTTCGCCGTAACATGCGTCGGAGACCAGACCGGGAATAATAAGCCGGCGGTGAACAGGGTGGGACAATCATGGAAGCTGGCCGACGGGTCCGTGGGCTGAAGATTTGGGCAACCGCCTTCGCGCTCGCCGCGGTATTGTCGGGCTGCCAGTCGAAGGGGGGCGTTACCGAAGCGCTCGATCCGGCGGCGATTGCCGCGCCTGCCGGGCAGGACGGCGCCGCGGCCGCCGGCCCGGTCGAGGCAACCCAGTCGCTGGGTACCGGTTCGACGAAAATTACCATGCTGCTGCCATTATCCGCCCCGGGATCGGCGGGGCAAAATGGCCGCAAAATGCTCGATGGCGCCAAGCTCGCGATGACCGATATCGGCAATGGATTGCTTACGCTGACCGTGGAGGACACCAAGGGCGACAACGCACAGGCCGGCAAATTGGCGCTGCAAGCCCTGACGACCGGCACGAAAGTCGTCATCGGGCCGACCGAACTGCCGGCAGCCCAGCATATCGCCACATTGTCGGGATCGAAGCGGCCGCCCGTGCTGGCGCTTGCCGACAATTTCGCGGGCGGCGCCGGTGTTTATGCCGTGCGCCTCAGCGAAGCGGACAGTGCGGCGGCGGGCGCCGCAGGCATCGCCGCGAAAGGCGGAAAAAAATTCGTACTGTTTGTCGCGGGTGGCTCGAACGCCAGCACGGTCGAGAAGCGGGTCGCCAACAGTCTCAGCATCTATGGCGCGACGCTCGCCGTCACCGTTCCATATTCGGCCGGCGACGGCGCCGCCAAGGCGGTCGACGAAATGGCCTCGCTCGTGGACACTCCCGACGCGGTCATCATTGCCAGCGGCGATGCCAGCCCCTCGCCTATCCTTGCCGCCCTCAAATCAAAGGGCATTGCGGGTAAGGCGACCTCCGTCGTCGGAACCAGCCGTTGGCTGGAGCATCCCATGGAACCATCGTTCGAGGGAGCCTATATCGCAACGCTCGATCCGGGTGAAACCGGGCCGATCGCCGATCGCTTCAGGACGACATACAATTATCCCGCCGACGTCAACGTAGCCTACGCTTATGATATGGTTGCGCTGACTGCAGGAATTGCCAGCGCGGTCGGACCTGACGGTTTCAGCAAACAGGTGCTCGAAAATCCGAGTGGATTTCGCGGATCGACCGGCCTGTTCCGCTTTCGCGCCGATGGATCCAGCCAAAGATCGATGCCATTCTATCGGATAGAAAAGGGTGCGCTCAAACTGGTTGCCAAATCGACCTCGGGGTTCTGACCGTCCGGTAACGAACGCTGTGCTGGCCCGCCTGGTCATTACGGTCGGAGGCCTCGAGCTGCTGTTCGGGATTGCCCTGATCATGCATGCCGGAGCCTTGCTTGCGACCGACAGGCCTGCCCTTGGGACTCGTGTCGAGAATGCCGGGCAACCAGCCCGGTCGCAGACGACTGTTCTCGACGGAAGATGGCGAGAAGCGCGCAGGGTTGCCGAGGGCATTGTCGCGCTGCCGTCGATTGACCTGCCCGAGATCGAGCGGATCGAAGCCCGGCCGCCGCTCGGCGACCTCGGCCTCGCCGTGCCCCCTAAAACGCCCATGCCAGATGACTGGCGCGAAACCCTGCTCTTCCGGCCAATGGCAACGTCATCGGCGACTTTCGAATCCATGGGACGCAAAGTGGCCGTCAGTGGTGTGGCCAGCATAGAACCGGAAGCCACCTGCTCGTTTCACGATGTCGCTTGGTCCTGCGGCCAGCGCGCACGCGCCGCCTTCAACTCCTGGCTGCGTGGGCGCGCGCTGAAGTGCTTCATGCCGCCGGAGATCGAACGTTTTGCCATTGCCGCGCCGTGTAGCCTTGGCAAGCAGGATGTCGGCGCCTGGCTTGTGTCCAACGGCTGGGCGATCGCGCTGCCCACCGGCATCTATGGCAAGGCGCAAGCAGTCGCCGAGGACGCGGAGGTGGGAGTTTTCGGCCCGCCGCGATAGGCGAAATCGATTCACGATTCGCACATCGATCAAATTGTATGGTTTGCCGCAACTGAAATTGCGCATGCCGGCGCTATGCTCGCCGATCTGACAGGAGATTGGTAATGGCACAAGCCGAAACGACCGCCACCGAGCCGGTATGGAAGGGTGTCGCGTGGCTCGCCTTCCTGGGGACCGTTGGCAGCCTTGCCCTCTCAGTGGGCCTCAATTACCTGCTGTTGTTCAGCGATGTCTTGACGCCGTTCGGGCGCAGCATGGTCACTGCGGTGCTGCTGCCTCTGATCATCGGTCTGCCGCTTTTCGTATTGATCGGCTTGAAGCAGGCCCAGATCCGCGGCTACCGGCGGGAGCTCAACAGGGCCGAGACCTATGACAGGGTGACAGGCTGCCTGAACGGCCCGGTTTTCACCTCGATGGTCGAGCGGCGCGCGGCCAGGCCGTCAGCGCCAGGGCCGCGCTCGGGCGCCTTCCTGGTGATTCATGCCGAACACCTTCGCTCCATAAATCTTCGCTTCGGCCCAGATTGGGGCGATGAGGCCTTGCGGCTCGTCGCATCGGCCATTCAGTCTTCGGTCCGCAAGGAGGATATGGTAGGTCGCATAGGAACATCGATGTTCGGAGTCTTTCTTCCAGGTACGACCGAAGCGGAGGCCGCGGAAATTGGCGAGCGCATTCGGGCAAGCGTCGCGCGGGTCTATTTCGCGCCCAAGGGGACCGAGGACGTTCTGGCGATCAGCCTGGGAAGCACCGTGTTTGAAACCGAGCTTGGATTCGAGGACATGTTTCGCTCAGCGGAAGCGCAATTATCCGCCCGCGCATCCGCCGAAACGCGCCCTACAGGTCTCCAGTAGCCAGGTGTAACGGGACGAAGCCAATAGCTGGCGGCAAATCGACGTTTGGACACATTCCTAAAGCTCAGCGAGCAGGGCCGCTCGACAGGCACAAGCACTTGATCGATCTCGTTGCCGGAAACCTCATCGGCGCGGAAAGAGAACCTCGCCCATTCCAAGCACCGCGTTGTCGCCGCCATATTTATGTGGTGCGCTCCCCAGCAGCGGCCGTTTCAAAATGCCTTCGGCGATCAGATGACGATCGATGACGGTGGCAAAAACGCTCTCGGGCGCGCCACACTCGACGAAGCTCGGCGACAGATGTCCTGGCGCGCGATCAAGAAGGATCGAACCGCGACGCATCAGGTAGCCGGGCATTTCACCGATGCCACCGGCTACCACCAGCGTGCCTGCGATCATGCGGCTGCCGGCATAGTCGCCCGAGCCTTTCAGCACCGAGATCAGACCGCGCCGCATCCGGTCCGCGGCGAAGGCGCCCGCCCTGCCCCTGACGATCAGCACGCCGCCATTCATGCCGGCCAGTTCGCCGACGAGCGGCGCACCAAGGTGATCGCCGGCATTGCCTGTTATCTCCAGCCTGCCGCCGCGCATGCCAGAGCCGGCGTGCGGCCCCGCATTGCCTTCGATCGTCAGCTTGCCGCTGCGCATGGCGCGCCCGGCCTGCGCGCCAGTATTGCCGATCACGCGAACCGATCCACCTCCCATGCCTTGCGCCACCCGGTCGAGACGCGCGCTTCCTCCTTCGAACACGATGCTTAGCGGATCGCTGCCGGCGAGGCGAAAAATGTCGCCCACCTTCGATCCGTGCTTCGACATGCCGATCCGGATTTTTTCGATATCCCGTCTTTCGCTCCCAGCAAGCCGCTCCGGCGTCAGCGGCGACAGGTCGAGGCGCTCAGGCGGTTCGGCAACAAGAGTGAAGGTCAGCGCCTTCATGGCAACATATCCTTCAGCGAATAGATGAACTTACCGAGCTTGCCGCCGTAATTGCCGGCGCCGATGCGAACCGCGCCTTTCTTCGGTCCGATCTGGATGACGGCGTTGATGCCGGCCTTCATCGCCGCGGCAACGGCATCATTGGTCTCACCATCAATGACGATTTCCAGGACGGCGTTGATGTCGGGGCCTAGCTCACTCGCAACCACACCGCGCAGTGTCGGCGCGTAGGCTTCGTTGGCCGAGGCGATCATGCCCTTGTATTTGCCACCTATCTTGGAACCCGAACGGGCGATGCCGCCCGGGAACGGCACGATGGCACCGGGCACCATTCCGATCGCGGCGACCGCGGCCTCGGCCGCGACCAATGCGTTGGCGCTGCTTTCGGCCATGACAAAGAAATTGCCGCCGCCGACGGCTTCCTTCGTCAGTCCGGTTGTTGCCTCGCAGAGGAATTCACCATCCATGACGGGAATGCGCCAGAAATGCCTGTCGCCGATCTTCTTGGAGATTTGCCAGCCGTCGCCGAAATAACGCAGTGCCGAACCGAGCTTGAGCTTAGCGCTGCCCTCCAGCCCGGCAAAGCAGGCGGAGCCCGGCGAAGTCAAAACACACTGCCCGACGCGATTGAGCAGTTGCTTCTGCAATTCATCGGTTCCCATCGCGAAGATCATCACGCGGCAGCCGGGCCGGCCATCCGGGGTGGCTGACGGCGGCAGGTCGGCATCGATTGCCGCTTCGCAGCCGCAACCGATTACCGAGGTGGCGAAGCCGGTCATCGTGATCGCCGCCTGCCGTGCCCATTTCCGGTTCGGCGCGGTGATGATGATGGCGGTTGCCCGCATCCCAAAGGCTTCGGCAAAAGTATCGTCGATCGTTACGCCATTTACGCTCACGTTCGGCATGGCACCTCGCCGAATGGCTGTTCACGCGCAATAGCGGAATCCGGGAAATTGAACCAATCCAAGGACAGGCCGTAGCGCTGCTGGTGATAGTCCTCCAGACGCCGCACCATCGCCTTGTCCACAGGTGGATTAAGCCTGAGGGCCTTGCCCCAGCGGTAATGGATGATCTCCCCGTCCTGCACGACGAGATCGCCATCCTTGAAAACATAAGCCGCCTGTCCGAGCATTTTCGCGATACTTTCGTTCCTGCGATAGACAGCGATGTCGGCGATCGCGCCGACGCCGAGATGGCCTCGATCCGTCAACCCGAGCAGCCTGGCCGGCGCTGCACGCGTCATGATGGCGATTTCCTCGAACGTGTATTCGCGGTCGATTGCGGACAGGGTAGAGAGCGCTAAGGCGGATCGTGAAAGTCCAGCGGCCATTTCGGTGCGTGCTTCCCGCCTCATCAGCAGCTCGAACAGAGCCGGATAAGCGGTAAAGGGTGCACCGTTGGGGTGATCGGTGGTGAAGAACACACGCCAGGGATCGTCGATGAGGAGAAAAAGCTCGAGCCCGATCGCCCACTGCATCGTGCCATAGAAGTCCTTGCCATAGCTGTAGGGCACGATGCCGCCGCCATTGCCATCCCCGTCATGAATGACGGACTTTTTCGGATGCGCACTGCCCCGCGCCGAGAACTGCCGCATGACGTCGGAGGAGACCGTGACCGTCTGGCCGAACATCACCTGACCGATATCGATGGTGACTTCCGGAGTCGTGTTGATAAGCTCGGCAAGCCGCGCGGCGGCGGAGGAAAATCTGCGCTTTCCTTCCGTGCCATAGCCATAGAACTGGAGGTGGGCGAGGTGCATCGGCAGCCCATCCGCCGCCGCAATCGTCGCGGCCGCCGTGTCCGCAGATCCGGGGATGCCCAGATTGTTGCAATGGACATGCAAAGGATGCGGCAGGCCAAGATTGTCGACGGCGGCCTGCAGCGTCTTGACGATGTTGCGCGAGCTGACGCCGTAGGAAGGCACCACATCGTCCAGCGCGAACGTGCGTGCGTTTTCCTTGAAGGCGGCCGCTGCACCGGCGTTGATCACCTTGACCCCGAGCGCTCGCGTCGAGGCGACCGTCCAGGCGACATAGTCCTCGATCATTTGAGGTGTGGCGGCGTCACGGATCATTGACAGCAGGAAGTCGTCGTTGCCGAGAATGGCGAGCGTCGCCTTGTCGATGATCGGGATGTCGGCCAACTCGAGATGGGTGTGGAGTGCAGATCCCGGCGACATCGCCGGTTCGACGACCGTCGTGAAGCCCATCTTGGCGTAGAGACAGCCGGTCTGGAAGGTCGACCAGCCGGCATTGGAGAGCGGCGTGGTCGCCGGTCGGGCCTGATGGGCGGCATGCTGTTCGGGCAAGAGAAGCCGCGCGGTATTCACGTTACCGCCGCCAATGTGGGAGTGGATGTCGATGGCGCCCGCCATCACGATGCAGCCGGCGGCTTCGATGGTCCGGTCGGCCATCCCCTCAGCCGGCGCCGCGATGATCTTGCCGTCCTTGATCCACAGGTCGCCCTTGCCGAGACGGCTGTTGACGGGGTCGACGATGTCGCCGTTGGCAATTTTCGTCAGCATGGCAATGCCTCGGCGAAAACCCGACTGGCGACCAGGCGAATGATCGTCGCGGCGGAGGGCAATTTCGAAGCAGCGCGTGTATCAGTCGACTTCAGCGAGCCGGTACGGCTGGAATAGACAACCGCATCGTGATCGACTCCAGCTTCGCCAATGGCGATGGTGACCGCGGCGCCTGTGACCGGCTCTTCCGTTTTAGCCAGCGCAATCAGTGCCATGCGTCCCCTTTTTCTCGGGAGTTGGGCAACCGTGGCGGAGATCCGCAGGTGCAGGTCGGCTTCGCCGGCGGCGATCATGCGCGCCACATCGTAACGCCAGGGATCGAATTCCGGGAAGCCCCGCGCAAAGCCCGTGCGCAATGGAAAACCTGTCATCCAGGTCGAGGCGAGCACGCTTCCCCACCCGTTTTCGCTCGCGGGCAGATGAAGGCCAGATGCACGTGATTTGCGATTGAGATCGGCGATCAGCCCCTGCAGCATCTCCAACGCCAACCCATCGGTGGCATGGCCTGAAAACAGGAACACGGGAAAGTGCGCAGCCGCCAGAGCCTTGGCGAAATCGTTGAAGTTCGACACCGGTCGCGATGTTTGCCGCCCCTTGTACTGCGCCCTCAGCGCCGCCAGCGTGGCGCCGAGGCTAGCCTGGCCACAGGAAAGGAGCGTTGCCTTGCGCCCGTTTTTCAGCGGCGGCGCGGACACCCCGTTCGATCCCACCAGGAAGAACTCGCGCTCATTCCCGGTCGAGAGATCGGGCCTGGTCGAGAGATCGGGAACCGTGCTAGCGAGTTCGGCAACAAGGTCATGATGGGTTTGTGCGAGTTCGCCCACGATCACCACGATATCGGCACGCCGGCGCGTCTCCCCAGGGGCGACGGTCATCGCGCCCCTGTCGGTAAAAAGCAGGGTCTCTCGGGCAAGTGCCGCGCCGTCGGTGTGATCGTATGCCGCGCCAAGCCGCTCGGCCAGCGCGATCGCCGCCCTCGTGCCGTGTATGTCCGTATCAAAGCTGAAAACCGGGCACCGGCTTGACGATAACAGCGACGCGGCATGCGCAGCCGCGCGCTCGACCAGCGCTTCCCGGTTGCCTATCCAAGCAACCGCCATTCGCTACACTACTTTCTGGTGCCGGCCCGATCCTAGACGAAACTGGATTGGCCGTGAACCCCGCTTGCCAGCAGATTAACGAATGTTTTCATACGCTATCAACAAACTCCGACCGCGCTTAATCATATTTGATGTAAGCGAAGCGTTGATCGGTCGCCGGAGTTCCCTCCAGCGCTCCGCCTTCCTTGGCCGGCTGCCACTGGACAACGTCCTCGATCTTTCTCGCCAACTCGAAGTCCTTGTCGGTGATACCCTTCGCCGCGTGGTTCATCAGGCGTACCTCGACCCAGGCATAGGAAGCGGTGATATCGGGATGGTGCCACGCCGCCTCGGCGAGATGGCCAACCGTGTTGATGACCATCAGCGTCGACTTCCAGCTGTGGGTCTTGTATTTGCGCCGTATCCAGCCGTTTTCGTAGCGCCATTTCGGCAACTCCTTCTCAAGCCGGTCGGCAATCTCGGCGTCCGAATAGACCTTCTCCTTGACCGTTTCGCTCATCTCGACCTCCCCGAATTGCTCGGTCCGTCAACACGACAGGCCAAAGCAGAAACATGAATGCACTCTCTTTGGCTTGCTCCCTCGACGAAAACAGTTATCATCGTGGCGGGCACCTAAACTTCCATGATGCATCCATGATGCACCCATCGGGGGGCAGATGTCGAATTTTGTTACCGTACGAGTGCCCGCTCGCCTTCACCTTGGCTTCCTCGATCTCAATGGCGATGCCGGACGTCGCTTTGGCAGCGTTGGGCTTCCGTTGAGTGAACCCGAAACCGTTGTCACCCTGTCGCGGTCCGGCGAGACCATAGTCGAAGGTTCCGAGAGCGTTCGCGCCGGTGAGCACTTGTCGACGCTCTGCAGGCATCTCGGCATTCGCGGCCAGCACCATTTGGTGATCGAACAGTCGATCCCGAGTCACGCCGGCCTTGGGTCCGGCACGCAGATCGCCCTTGCCGTCGCCTCGGCACTGCGAACGCTCCACAACCTGCCTCTCGATGTCGCCGGCGACGCGACCCTGCTCGAACGAGGCGGCCGATCTGGAATCGGCATCGCAAGTTTCGAAGACGGCGGCGTGATTGTCGACGCGGGCAAGGACGAGCGTGGCGGACCGCCTCCGGTCGTGGCGCGGCTGCCGTTTCCCGAAGAATGGCGCGTCATCCTCATCCTCGACCATGCCGGGCATGGACTGCATGGCGAGGCAGAGGTCGCGGCGTTCCGTTCACTGCCACCCTTCCCGACGGCGGGCAGCGGCGAGATCTGCCGGAGGGTACTGATGGGTATCATGCCGGCCTTGGTCGAGCGCGATCTTGCGGCATTCGGCGCTGCCGTCACCGCGATACAGATGCTGATCGGCAGCCATTTCGCTCCGGCGCAGGGCGGTGTGTTCACCTCAAAGCGGGTCGAGATGGTCGCTCACCGTCTCAATAAAGCGGGCGCCGTCGGGATCGGCCAGAGTTCCTGGGGACCCACAGGGTTTGCCTTCGCGCCGTCGCATGACGCCGCGCTCAAATTCGTCGGCGCGGTTCAGAAGACAGCCGTTGAAGACGGCCTTCAGATCAAGATCGTCAAAGGCAGGAACTCCGGCGCGAAGATCAGTTCGACCGGACTCGGTCTCGTCGGCAGCTGACGCTTCAGATTCCAAGCAGAAAGGCGAGAAATGGCCCGCAAACATATCCTGCATATGCTGACGCCGTTGAAGCACATGAGCCCGTTCGACGTGAACATGGCGCTCGACGCTGGCTTCGATAGCGTGGTCCCCTATGTCGATGTCGACCTTGGTGAGGTGACAGGCCTGGTTCAGGACGCGATCTTTTCGCGCCCGCCGGATGCGGGTGTCGATACCGGCATCTTTATCGCCGGGAAGGATGCTTCGTTGGCGCTCGACATGTTCGATGCCGCGAAGAAGGCGATGGTGCCGCCTTTCCAGGTTTCGGTATTTGCCGACCCCGCCGGCTCGTTCACCACGGCCGCGGCGATGGTGGCCAAGGTCGAAAAGGCGTTGGAGAAGAAATTCGAGCGCGGGCTGAAGGACACGAGGGTGGCTGTTTTCGGCGCCACCGGCGTGGTTGGCTTCTGCACCGCCGTCATCGCGGCAAGGGAGGGCGCCCGCGTCACGCTTGTCGGCCATGACGGCATCGAAAGGGTGAAGCAGATCGCTGCCGAGATCAAAAGCCGATTCAAGATCGGTGTCGATGCGGCTGACGGATCGAGCGATGCCCGGAAAGCCGATCTGGTCGAAGCAAGTGAGGTCATATTGGCTTGTGCGAAAGCCGGCGTCCAGGTGGTTTCAAAGGCCCAGTTGAGAGGAAGCGGCTTGCTTATCGCCGCCGACGTCAACGCGGTCCCGCCCGCAGGCATCGAAGGATTGGCCGTCAATGCCAATGGCGACCCGCTAGAAGCGGCAAAGGTCGTCGGGATTGGCCCGCTTGCCATCGGCAACGTCAAATATAAGGTCGAGTCTGGCCTTTTCAAAAGAATGATCGAATCCGAAAAAACGATCGCGCTCGATTTCCAGGAAGCGTTTTCCCTTGCACGCGAGATTGCCAAATAGCGCCAGATCTCTGCTGATCGCGGCGATTTCAGGCCGGGCATTGGCCATGGCTGCGCGGCGTGCGGGCTATCGTCCGTTGGTCGCTGATTTCTTCTGCGATACCGATACGGTTGCGCTGGCAGAACGAACGACCAAGCTGCCGGGCAACCTACAGGACGGCATCGACGGCGAGCGCATCATCGAGACGCTTCGGGACCTGGTCGGCGAAGACCAGCCGGTCGCCGTCGTCCTGGGCTCGGGTTTTGAGCGGATGACGGAGACTGTCGACGCCGTCGCTCGCCATTTTCCGCTTGCCGGCAATCGCGGCGCGGCGATCAGCAGGATCAAGGACCCGCAATTGCTGGCCGCGGATTGTGCCGAACTCGGCATCCCACATCCGGAATTCCGGTGGGATCGACCGCCTGAGCCAGACAGCTGGGTGGCCAAGACCGTGGGCGGCGCCGGGGGTGGGCATATCAGACAGGCGGCCGGAGAAAGCCAGACCACCGGCCGCTATTTCCAGCGTTTCGTCGCCGGACGCAGCATCTCGGCCCTGTTCGTCGGCGACGGCCAGGCCGCGCGCATCGTCGGCTTCAGCCAACAATGGACTTCCCCCGTCTCCACGGCGCCCTACCGCTATGGCGGGGCCGTGCGGCTGAGACGCTTCGACCGCAGGCAGGCGGCGGTCATCGGCGGCTGGCTTTCAGCCCTGACGCGCCGTGCCGGCCTGGTTGGATTGTGCAGCGCCGATCTCATTCGCGGATCGGATGGCTACAAGCTCATCGAGATCAATCCGCGGCCAGGCGCCACGCTGGACATTTTTGACGAGGCCGACGCGCCGCTGATCGAAGCACATCTGCGAGCTGCAACCGGCGGAACTTACCGTTTGCCACGCTTCGTCGATTCGATGGCTTCAATGGTGACCTACGCCGCGACGCCAATCGCGCGGTTTCCGTCGATTGCGTGGCCCGAATGGACCGCTGACCATCAGTCGCCCGGCACCCCTCTGATTGCCGGCGACCCCGTCTGCACCGTCTTCGCGCGCGGTCCGAACGCCGATTTGACCAGGCGGCTCATCAAGGGGCAAGCCCGCCGGTTGCAACTCCAATGGGAAGGAGACCGGACATGAAAGACGGTTCGGCATTCCTGAACGACAATGCACAGCGCATCGCTGACGGCATGATCAGCGACGCCGAACGGCTGCGGATCGCCGCTTCCAAGGGAACCTTGGGCGAGCTCCTTATCGATGTCGGCGCCAAGGCGCCCGGCAGCGTCGAGGCCGGGCTGCGCATGGCGGAGGCGGCGATGGGCGGTCTCGGCAGCGTGTCGGTGTTTATGGACCGCACGGAGCGGAAATGGCCGTTCACCGTCGAGGTGCGCTCGTCGCAGCCGGTACTAGCCTGCCTAGGCAGTCAATATGCGGGCTGGAACCTGTCTGCCCAGGACTATTTCGCCATGGGATCGGGACCGGCGCGGGCACTCGCCCGCGTCGAACCCCTGTTCGACGCGCTTTCCTATCGAGACACCGCATCGTCCGCCGTGCTTATCCTGGAGACTGCCAAACCGCCTCCCCCAGCAATCGTCGAGAAAGTGAGCAAGGCAACCGGACTGGCAACCGACAAGCTCACCTTCCTCTACGCGCCGACGCAAAGCCTTGCCGGCAGCCTGCAGATCGTTGCGCGCGCGCTCGAGGTTGCCCTGCACAAGGCCAACGATCTCAAATTTCCGCTGGAGAACGTTGTCGACGGCATCGGAGCGGCGCCAATCCCCGCCCCCCACCCGGATTTCCTGACCGCCATGGGCAGAACGAACGATGCCATCATCTATGGCGGCAGCGTCCAGCTCTTCGTAAAAGGGTCGGCAAAAGAGGCCAGCAACCTCGCGGAGAAACTTCCGAGCCGCGCCTCACGGGACTACGGTCAACCCTTTGCCGAGATCTTCAAGCGGTTCAAGGGGGATTTCTATGCCATCGATCCACTGTTGTTCAGCCCGGCCGAAGTGATCGTGACGGCGATCGAAACCGGCGACACGTTTCGCGCTGGCCGGCGTGATCCAAAGATGCTCGAACGGAGCCTCGGTTAGCATGGCGGCACAAAGAGACCCGTCCGTCATCCGCCACATCCGAGGCACCACATGATCCCTCGCATCCTGATCGTCAGCGACAATTCGGACACCGGCTCAAGTGGCCTCGCGGCAAGGCTTGGTCGACGGGGCGCTATTGTTGCAACCGTGCCGCTGGCGGCGATCGCGTTCGACACCGGCAGCCCGGGCGGACTTTCGATCCCCGGTTTCGGCGGTGCGCTGCCCGATGCCGTGCTCGTCCGTTCGATCGCCGCAGGATCGTTCGAAGCGATCACCCGGCGCCTCGGGGTACTGCACGCGCTGAGCCGGCTGTCGGTTCCCGTGTGGAATTCGGCGCAGGCGGTCGAACGCTGCGTCGACAAGTCGATGACGACTTTCCTCTTGAAAAATGCTGGCCTGCCAACGCCACCGACATTCGCCGTCGAAGGACTTGCCGCCGCCAAGGAGATCGCGGCGCAGGAGCTTCGGGAGGGACCGCTGGTGCTGAAACCATTGTTCGGGGCGCAAGGCCGCGGGATAAGGCTGATCCGTACGCTCTCCGACCTTCCCGCCGCAGACGAGGTGAACAGCGTCTACTATCTCCAGCACTATGTGTCGCGCGCCGGCCCGCCCTTCCGGGATTTCCGCGTTTTTGTCTGCGCCGGCGAAACAGTCGCGATGATGAGCCGCAGCAGCGACGACTGGATCACGAACGTCAACCGGGGTGGCGTGCCGGAGCCGGTTTCGGGACCTGGCAAGGCTGAGCTGGCATCGCTGGCTGTCGCCGCGTCAGCCGCCGTCGGCGCGGATTTCGCCGGCGTGGACATCGTGCGAGCCGACGATGGCAGCTTGTTCGTACTCGAGGTGAACAGCATGCCCGCCTGGTCAGGACTGCAATCGGTGGTCGCTGTGAACATCGCCGAGGCGATCGCCGATGCCCTGCTGAAATTCCTGGCCGACCGCACCGAAGCGACCGCCGCGCCGCGGCCCTTCCGTTTCACCGCGCCGGCGAATTCGTAACGGAGCGGCAGGATGGCGTTATCGCGTGAACGCCTCCGGGCTAGCTACAAGGATGCCTGCCGGATGGAGATCGAAGCTCTGAAGCCGGGCAATGTCCACCTGTTCGCCGACGGACACGGCATGTCCGCCGCCCAGTTCATGATGAGTGCCGAGGTTTCGTCCGAGCCGCTGACCGATCCTCGCCTCTCGGTCGGGCAGCGCATGCTGGAGGCGGTGCGTGCGACACGCCTGGCGGTAGCAACCAACACCAATCTCGGCATCGTCCTCCTGGCGGGGCCTCTGATAGGCGCCGCCGAAATGAGGAGTGGCAGCTTGCAGGACAATCTCGACTCGCTGCTGCGCGCGTTGAGCATGGACGATACCAGGGCAGTGTTCGAGGCGATCGCCATGGCAGCGCCAGGCGGCCTGGGAGATGCCGCGAATGATGTGCGGCAGGAGCCGAAGGTTCATCTCTTGGAAGCAATGCGGGAGGCTGCCGACCGCGATATGATCGCCCGCCAGTATGACACCTGTTTCGGCGACGTGTTCGGGGTAGGGCTGGCCGCGCTGGTAGGGGCGCTAGCTCGCGGAGAAAGCGGCATGTGGCCGACCGTGTTCGCCTATATGGCGTTTCTCGCAGGCTTCCCCGACAGTCACGTGGTGCGCAATCACGGAATTGAAGTCGCAAATCAGGTGCGACAGGACGCTCTTTCCGTTCAGGCGACGCTCCATGCCAACGGCGACGAGCCGTCACGCATTCGCCTGCTCATGGAGTTCGACCGCCGGCTGAAGGCGGACAAAGTAAACCCCGGCACCTCGGCCGATCTGACCGTGGCTACTCTTTTAGTCCACACTCTAGGCACTCGCTTGCATAATCGCGGCGTTGGTGCTTGACTTCCAAAAGCGGGAGCTGTGCTTCCGCGGCTATCTAGCCAACCGGTCCGGGCAATCCGGGCGCTGCCAACAAGGATAGCTGTCCATCGAGCGCCTGCTCGGTTGCAGCGTCCGTGGACATCATAATTGTGTCTTGGAGGAAATTGGCATGGCAAAAATCTCGAAGGTAATGGTCGGTGAATCGCTGGTCGGGGACGGCAACGAAGTCGCGCATGTCGACCTGCTCATCGGGCCGCGAGGGAGCGCAGTCGAAACGGCATTTTGCAACGCGCTCACCAACAACAAGGACGGTTTTACCTCGCTTTTGGCGGTGATCGCGCCCAATCTTCAATGCAAGCCCAATACGGTGATGTTCAACAAGGTCACGATCAAGGGCGCCAAGCAGGCTGTACAGATGTTCGGCCCGGCGCAGCACGCCGTTGCAAAGGCAGTGCAGGACAGCGTCGCGGACGGGACAATTCCGGCAAACGAAGCGGACGACGTGTTCATTTGCGTTGGCGTATTCATCCATTGGGACGCGGCCGACGACGCCAAGATCCAGAAATACAACTACGAGGCGACAAAGGAGGCCATCCAGCGCGCTATCGCAGGAACCCCGACCGCCGCCGAAGCCACCGCTCAGCGCGACAACGTCAAGCATCCGTTCGCGGCCTAGACAAGAGACAGCCCCGCACAGGAAAAGCCATCTTCCGAAACGGATGGTCTGTTGCGCCGGCTGAAAAGGGTTCTGGGCTTTTGAAGCGACACTCCCGAAGGGCGCCCGCCTTTCGGGGGTGAGGAGCAACTGTGATCAGGCGCCGAACGACGCCAGGTGACTAGGTGTGAGCGTGGCGTTGTGCAGTGAGGTTGCGACCAGCGCTGCGGCGATGCCCATCGCTGACAATGCGTGGATATCGTTGTCATCGCGGACGCCGCCGGCCGCGATGACCGCGCGACTTCCCGCCTTGGCCTTGACCTCCTCCAGCCGCCTGAAGTCCGGGCCGGCGGCCGCACCGACTTTGGCCAGCGTCATGACGATCACCTTTTGCGGCCAAAGCTCGGGCTCAGCGAGAAGAGAACGCGGTCCGCAAAAATCATCGCCAAGGAAATCAAGGGACAGGATGAGATCGGGATGATCGCGAAAATGCCGGAGCAGCACATCGTCCTGCTGCGATTCGGAGCCCAACACGGGGTGCACCGAACGTTCAGCAAGCGCCGCCGAAAGTGTTTTCCTGTCTGCTACGCCGGCATCGACCCAGAGCTCAGGCGGCTGCGTCATCGCCCTCAGCCGGGCAAGTGCGTCGCTGTTTGGAGTACCGCCTCCGATGGCGTCCAGATCGGCGATGTAGAAGGTCGAAAAGGGATAAAGCGTGCGCAACCCTTCGGCGACGGCGAGGACATCGGAACTTCGGCTGAGCGGGGTAACGATCGGCCGGTAGCGATCGCGTTTTCCTTGCTGGGCGCGAACGACCTCGCCGCCTTTCAAGTCGAGAACCGGAATGATGCGCAACGTTTTTCTCGCCGACCAACTGCTGTCATGAAAGCTTGAAGTGTGGAAAAAAGAAAGAGCATCATTGCGGGCTTCGACATTGGCGGCGCGCATCTGAAGGTGACGCGCGCGCAAGGCGGCCGCATCGTCGGCGCGGTAACGATCGCCACGCCGCTCTGGCAAGGGTTGCACAGCCTGACCTCGGCCCTCGACGAAACAGCTCCGATCTATGCGGAAGCCGATCTCAACGCGTTCACCATGACGGGCGAACTGTCGGACATCTTTGCGTCCCGCGATATCGGCGTGACGACGCTGCTGGATCAGATTTCCAACCGTTTTCCCACAGGCGAAAAGCTGATCTATGCCGGATCATCCGGCTTTGTCGAGGTCGAGCAGGCAGCGCGGCTGAGCACCGATGTCGCCTCCGCCAACTGGCACGCGACAGCCTCTTTGGTGGCAAAATTGGCCGGCGATGCCCTGTTCGTCGACATGGGCTCCACCACCACCGACATTATCGCAATCAAGAATGGCGCCGTCGTCAATGAGGGGTACACCGATGCAGGACGGCTTCTGACTGGCGAACTGGTCTATACGGGATTTACCAGGACATTTCTGTTCGGCGTAGCCTCGTCTGCTCCTGTCCATCGAAGACTGACGCCATTGATGAACGAGTATTTCGCCTCGATCGCCGACGCGCACCGGATCCTGGGCGTGCTCGATGAGGAGGACGACATGCACCCTTCCGCCGACGGCAAGGAAAAGACGGTCCACGGCTCAATCGCGCGACTGGCGCGCATGGTCGGGCGCGACGCCGCTGAACTTTCGCCGCCGGAATGGGGTGAAGTCGCACGCTGGTTCAGCGAGCAGCAATTGCGGAAAATCCACGACGCAGCATCCCTGGTTGCCTGGGGTCTTGCTCAAGATGTTCCGATCGTCGGCGCCGGAACGGGCCGCTGGCAGATCAGGCGGCTGGCCGAGCGCATGGAACGTCGCTTTGTCGATTTCGCCGACATCGTCCCCGCTCATGAAGCTGTTCGCGGCGAGGCCAGCCGCGCCGCACCAGCATCGGCGGTGGCGCTGCTGGCTGGATATCGATCACAAGCAGCGTAGCGGCGCTCGCGCCGTCACGCTCACGCGTCCCCGCTGCTGGACCCTTTGGCGGCTAGGTGATCGCTGACACGCTGCATCAGCCAACCCCAGGCTTCCCGTTCGTCGGCGCCGGCTGTCTTTTCGATAGAGATCGAAAGATACGCGATCTCGGCCTCGATCTTGTCGCGGGGTAGCATGCCAAGCCGGCTGACCAGGATGGCCAGTTCCAGAACAGCCGCCTTGGCACGGTTAAGGCCGGTGAAGGGCGCATGCATTTCCTCTCGAAGCACGCGGCAGAAATGGCGAGGGCGCACGCCATCATCGTCAACGCTCTCGACTTCGAGAACCGAATGCGCCAGCGCAGTCGCCAACCGGGGAACCAGAAAATCTTCAAGGGGAACGGTCGGCCAGTCCTTGCGCCCGGTCAGGCATCCAGCGAAGACGCGCACGTCGTCGGTGTAGTTGGCGATGGCGAACGGCACCGCCGCCAGATTGTCGAGCGTAACCGAGGGACGAAACGGTGCGATGACCCAGCCGTCTTTTTCGGAGATTATGCCGATCGGCGCGATATGGACCTTTCCTGTCTTGTCGACAGTGGTGATGATTGTCTCGCGAATGTAAGGCACCTAGCCCTCCTTCTTCGCGCGAAGCGTTTCGCCCGGTTTGGCAAGACGGGTACGGTCGGTTTCGGGAGCCGGTGCGGCAACGCCCCATGCGAGCGGCTCGTCCTGAACATAGCGCTTGCCGAGGCGCCACGCGATCTCGGCCTTCGTCAGTTCCGCGCCCAGATAGAAAGCATGCGCACCATCGGTCTCCACGCCAAGTCCGGCGAAGAATTCGAACGCATCCGTGGCAACCGCGTGCCCTTTGCCGTTGAAAATATGAATGCCGTCCTCCGCTGCCGCGATACGGTAGTTGGCGTCGCGCACCTCGGCCGCCAATCCAGCGATATCATCGGTCGAGGCCGTGAAGGGCTTGCGATCGTGGATCTGCAGCAAGCCTGGGTGATAGCTACGCGGCAGTGCACCGTCATTGCGGGCGGCGAACATGATGCGACGGGCAATGTCGTGCTCCTCGATCGTCCGCTCCGTGTGAGGGCTGACATGTACGGCTAGCACGTTTCGAATCCCGAGTTCCGAGCAGAGCCCCGTTAGAACGGCCGTAACGCCAGAACTGTCGGCGTCGGTAAGTTCGGTGAGATTGCCGGTGCCCATCAGCAATTCGATCTTCGGCCAGCGGCGGCGCGCCTCGATGAAGCGGCCGAGCGATTGGGCGAAGCCGAAGTGGATCGGATCCAACACGGGATCGGCGATAAAGGAAATGCCAGCCCTTTGCGCCGCATCGATAGCGCGGCCAAGCGAATCCAGATCGCCGGGGGCGGACGGGATCAACACCGCCGTAGCCCCATGGCCGAACACTAACGGCAGCGTGTTCTCGTCGAGGCTGAGAAGATAGTCCGCACCGGCGCGTGCACCGATCGACAGTTCGTCCGCGCTGGCCGAATCGACGCTGACCTGAAATCCTTGTGCCTTGAGCTCGCGCACAGCCTCCGACAGCAACGGAAATGGCGTTTCAGGCAGGCAGCCAAGATCGATGACATCGGCGCCGGCCGCAGCTAGCGTCCCCGCCCGCAGCGTGAGCGCTTCGATCGACAGCATTGGCGCATCGACGATCTCGGCGAAGATGCGCATATCGTGACGCGTAAGATCCGGCGGCTCGCCGACACGGCCGAGAAAGGCCGGCAGGTCCGCGATCTCGTCAGGACCGCGCGCAAAGGGCACGCCGAAATGGTTCGACAATTGCTCGATATCGCCGCGATAGCGCCCTGGCAGGATAAAGCGGTCAACGGCGTTGGGCGCGATGAGACGCCGCTTTATGATGTCTTCGGTCATCAGTGCGGCGACCTTGACACCTATGTCGACCACCTCCCACGAAAACTCCGTCTCGCCCAGACCGGATAGCAGCTTTTCCAACCGTGCCCTGGCCAGATGTCCCGTGAGAAAGACCAGCCGCTCAGCCATGGCCGGACAGCTCGGCCCGGCGGTGCTGAACCGCCGCGTTGAGGTCCGCGAGCGACTCGACGACCTGGGTTCGTTCGAACCCCTTCAGCCGCTCGGTGTTTTCCAGGTCAATCCTGCGCGGATAGACTTTGACCAGGCCATGCGGCGCCATGGTTTCGAGTTCGGGTGCGGTGTCGCAGGCAAAGACGATGATCGGCACGCGGCACTTTCCGGCTTGCGCAAAGACGTTGGTGGCAAGCGTATCGGATATACCCCAGACGCATTTGGCAACCGTGTTGGACGAGGCAGGCGCCACCACGACCGTGTGGTAGACGCCGTGGTAAAATTCGCCGACGGGAATGGCGCTCGCCGTCTTGTCGTGCAGCACGCGCGTCGTCTCCGGAAAATCGAGTTTGAGCTTGTACATGCGCAGCACTTCATTGGCGGCTTTCGACACGAAGACATCGCAATGTTCGAGTTGGCGAACAAGTGCGAAGCTCTCCGTGAAAAAATGCCCGGACCCCGTCAAAACCCACGCCCAGCGCGGCACGTGCAGCTTCACCATCGGCTATCCTGCCTTCTTTGCCGAGCGGGTCGAAGCCACAATCCCGATGCCGGGCAGCTTGCCCGATGCGAGTAGCGCGCCCGCCTCGGCGGCATCCTTCGGACCGGCGAGACGGAAATCGATGCCGTCGGGCAGCATGGCGGCAAAGCCTGGGTCGACAATGCCCCTGGCCTTCAGGCTGTCAGGGGTATCGTTGTCGAAGAATGCATCGGTCTGCTTGATAAGCAACAGCGCGTTCGCGCCAAGCTTCCCGGCAAGCCAGGCAGCCAGGGAATCGGAGGTAATGTCCCAAGAGGCCGGAACGTCCGGTGCCGGCAACGCAAGTGACGACGGCAGCCACACCGGAACCTTGCCTTCGTCCAATGCTCGCACAATCTCCTCCAGCGATCGTGCCGGCGTCAGTCTTTCGTCCCGATCGAGGATGACTTGGCCGAACTGCTCCATGGCGAGGATCGCCATGGCATGTGCGGCGGTGTCGGAAAAATCCATGCGGGTCTGCGTCTCGCGCACCTGGTCGGCAAACAGGCCGCCGCCGGGCACGATGACGATCGGTAGCCTGGAACCCGCCAGCGCCGCGATCCAGCTCGTCATTTCCGCCGCATGGGCAGTGCTGCCACCAAGCTTGACGACGGCCCGCCCGAGGACGTCGGAGCCTTGCTGGCGCGGCCGAGAAACACTACCTCGGTCTTTTCGGCCGGCAGAGCCGGAGGCGACACCGCGTCCTGCCGATTGGCGCTTGCGTTCGATCTCGACGCCGACACCGCCAGGCCCGAGCTCGAGTTTTTCCACCCTTACCGTGACGCGCACGACGCGCTGGTTCTCCAGAACGTGCGCCGCCACTTGCTCGGCCAAAGCCTCGCTGAGCTGAATGTGCCCCCGCGCGACGATGGTGCGAATGCCATCCATGATAATGTCATAGGAGAACACATGGCGCATGTCCTCGGGATGGTCGGTGACTTGCAGCACGTCGGCGATCACATCAAAGCGCACCTTTTGAGTATGACCATGCTCGAAGCTGTAGGCACCGATCTGGACCGGCAGAACAAAATCCCGCACGAAAATCCTGTCCGTGCCCAGTGTCGGATCTGTGCCCGGCGAATAGCCTCTCGCTGCCAACAGGCGATAGTCGATGCTCGATTTACCGCCCGTCCCAGGCTCTGCCGGGACCAATTCGCGAATCTGCGAGACCGCCTCGGCGCTGATTGAACCCGAGCGGCCGGCATGGCCACACAGCGCGCCGCGAAAGCCGAGGAAATCGGGAGCGAAAGGCAATAGACGTGGAATATCCGGGGCTTCGAGCGATCCGCTCAGGCCAACCATCAGACCGAGCGACTTGGCTCGATCGACGAATCCCGGAATCCGCTCCGGTGGCAAATGGTCGAGCAGCCGGCCCTTTCCCTTCTGCGCGGTATCAACCATCACGCCGTGGAAGCGGTGCCTGCCGAATACCGGCAGGAGCTCGAAGTCCGGCGCCAGATCGGCAAAGAGCACAGCGATCAACTTCGTTCGCGCGGCCAGCGGTTCGAGCGCCTCCGCGCAGGCAGGGATGTGAGCCGATGGGAAAAACCCGATCTTGACATAATCGACGCCGGTCGCCGCGATCTCTTCAGCCTTGGCGCGGATCGTTTCGGGTTCCATCGGCAGGTCGCCGCAGACCGCGCTGACCGGAGCCCGACCAGCGATGAACGAAATCGTTCGGCGGATGGTTTCCGTGGGTACCGCGCCCAACGCTCCCGCCTTCGGATCCTTCAGATCGACGATGTCGGCGCCGCTCGAAAGAACGATCTCCGCCTCTTCGATGCCGGTGACGCTGGCCAGCATTCTGGTCATTTGAACAGTTTCTCCAGTTTGGAGGACAAGATCTTTTGTCCTTCGTCCGCTTGATTCTCGCGCACGTCGCGGATGACATAGCTGCGAACGACCTCGAAATCGAAGATGGCAATCTTTTCAGCCGCCATGGCATGTTTGTCAAAAAGACACCGAGCCAGGGCAGACGCGAAAAGTCGTCCGATAGGGTTTGATAAATTTTGCGGGTCGGCTAAGTTGACCATGGGCACCTGGACTTGGCGCTGCTCCGACACCCGTCGGACCTCAGCGCAAGAATGGGTAATTACTATCGATGACGAGCGCGGTGCCGGGCACTCTCGCCGCCTTTTTGTGCTTTTTTTCCCTGACCGTCAACGCTCCGGGCGCGATAGCCCAGGAAGCGGCGGCGAAGCCGGAAAAAAAGGTCACTGAAATCAAGATAGGGTATTTGCGGGCCTACGCGCCGCAATTGACGCTTTCCATGCTCGACCTGCCGCCGCGTGATGAAGGTGTCGCCGGCGCCACTGTGGCAATCGGCGATAACAACACCACCGGAAAATTCACCGACCAGAAATTCAGCCTCGACGTGACCGAGATCAAACCCGAAGCCGACGCGGTTCAGGCATTCGAGGACCTGATCGCCAAAGGTGACCACTATGTCGTCGCAGACCTCTCGGCCAAACAATTGCTGTCGATCGCCGATATAGCCCGCGACAAGGGCGTGCTGATCTTCAACATCGGTGCCACCGACGATAGCCTGCGCGAGGAGGACTGCCGCATCAATGTTTTTCATATCGCGCCGACGCGCAGCATGCTTGCCGATGCGCTGGCGCAGTATCTCATGGTGAAGAAGTGGCCGAATTGGGTGCTGCTCTACGGCTCGCATGAGCAGGACCATCTCTACGCCGACGCGTTGCGCCGCGCGGCAACCCGTTTCGGCGGCCAGATCGTCGCCGAGAAGGAATTCAAGGACACCGGCACGGCCAGGCGTACCGACACCGGCGCCACGCAGATACAGCAGCAGATTTCCGTATTCACGCAGGATCTGCCGGAGCACGACATTGTGCTTGTCGCCGACGAAAGCCAGGTGTTTGGCACCTACGTGCCCTACCGCACCTGGACGCCGCGGCTGGTCGCCGGCACGGCCGGGCTTGTTGCATCGTCGTGGCATCCCGCCAGCGAGCAATGGGGCGGCATCCAGATGCAGAGCCGCTTCCTGAAGACGACGGCCCGGCGGATGCTTTCCAAGGACATGTCGGCGTGGACAGCAGTGCGTGCCGTCGGCGAAGCCACCACGCGCAC
The DNA here is from genome assembly GCF_006442375.1 of Mesorhizobium sp. B2-2-4. Classification (NCBI taxonomy): domain Bacteria; kingdom Pseudomonadati; phylum Pseudomonadota; class Alphaproteobacteria; order Hyphomicrobiales; family Phyllobacteriaceae; genus Mesorhizobium; species Mesorhizobium sp. B2-2-4. Next base: position 31,973 of record NZ_VFWB01000009.1, read on the forward strand.
CAAAGGCGACGATGCCAAAAAGATCAGTGACTACATCCGGTCGGGCGATTTCTCGGTTGCCGCCTTCAAGGGACAGAAACTCACCTTCCGCAAATGGAACCTCCAGCTTCGCCAGCCGATCCTGCTTGGCGACACCAAGTCGGTCGTGTCGACATCGCCGCAGGAGGGCTATCTCCACCAATTCTCCGAACTCGATACGCTTGGTATCGATCAGCCGGAAACGAAATGCGTTCTCAAGTAGGGCCAAAGGGGAGGAATTTGCGTGCAGACACGAGCTTGTGCATTGGCCATTCTCGCGGCCGGCCTCACGGCCAGCCCGGCATCGGCCTATACGGCCTACGTTTCCAACGAGAAGGACAACACGATGACGGTCGTCGACACGGCCACCATGCAAGTGGTGAAGACCGTCGAGGTCGGCCAGAGGCCACGCGGCATCACCATCTCGCATGACGGCAAATTCGTTTATCTTTGCGCCAGTGACGACGACACGGTCGAAATCATCGACACCGCGACGCTGCAAATCGTCGGCACGCTGCCATCTGGCCCCGATCCCGAATTGTTCGTGCTCTCGCCTGACGGCAAGACGCTCTATGTCGCCAATGAGGACGACAACCTCGTCACCGCCATCGACGTCGAGAGCAAGCAGGTCATGGCCGAGATTCCAGTCGGCGTGGAACCGGAAGGCATGGGTATCAGCCCTGATGGCAAGATCATGGTCAACACCTCGGAAACCACCAGCATGGCGCATTTCATCGACACTGGCACCCACGATGTAACCGATAACGTACTGGTCGACACGCGCCCGCGCTTTGCCGAATTCAAGCCGGACGGCTCGCAGGTCTGGGTCAGCGCCGAGGTCGGCGGCACCGTCAGCGTCATCGATAACGCCAAACGCGAAGTGGTGAAGACGATCCAGTTCGCGATCCAGGGATTGCGGGCTGAGACCATCCAGCCGGTAGGCATCGCCATCAGCGCCGACGGCAAGAAAGCCTATGTCGCGCTCGGCCCGGCGAACCATGTCGCCGTGGTCAATACCGACACCTACGAGGTCGAGAAATACATCCTCGTCGGCCAACGCGTCTGGCACCTGGCCTTCACACCCGACCAGAAAACGCTGATCACCACGAATGGCAACTCCAACGACATCACGTTCATCGATACGGCGACCGACGAGCCGGTCCAATCGCTCACCGTAGGCCAGCAGCCTTGGGGTGTGGCCATTTCGCCCAAATAGCAGACATTGATCATGGGGAGGATCGCGACATGAAATTTCGCCATAGGTTTATCTTCGCCGCGCTCGCCGGATTTGTGCTTGCTCCGATCGCCGCAAGCGCGGATGACGCAACGCCAAAACCATCGCGTGCCAGCAAGAACCTGCCGGAATTGATTATCGGCTCGGCCGATTCCACCTATGCCGTCAATCAGAAGGATTTCGAGCTGATCGCCGGCCAAGGCTATCGCTGGAAGATCACCTCCAAGGGCGGTTTCGAATACAAGTTCGTGACCGACCTGTTCCGCAATGTGTGGATGGACCAGATCGTCATCGACGATCTGGAGGTGCATATGGACGGCGGACCGGCCTGGCTGGAATTCGACGACGCGGGAACGATCCAGGTGCAATTCCACACAGTTCGCCCCGGCGAGTATACCTGGTCGGTTCCCGACCTCGCCGACAAGGGCCTGAAGGGCAAGATCACGATCAAGTGAGACCAAAGGAAATCAGGCGCGCTAGATAGCAGTGCGTCCTGCCAACGCGTCCTGAAGGAGCGATCCGGGCATGCAGCATGTGAGAACAAGCGGACCGGGAGACGAGGCGGCGGCACTCGACGTCAGTGCCGTCAGCCACTCCTATGGACCGAAGCGGGCACTCAAAGAGGTCTCGTTCTCGATCTTGCCCGCGACGTTCACCGTCCTGCTCGGCCTCAACGGGGCCGGCAAGACAACACTGTTCTCCCTGATCAGCCACCTCTATGACACGCGTCACGGGTCGATCCGCATCTTCGGCCACGACATCCGCAGCGCTTCGGGCGAAGCGCTCAGACGGGTCGGCATCGTGTTCCAGGCGCGCACGCTCGACCTCGATCTCAGCGTCTATCAGAATCTTTCCTACCATGCCTCGCTGCATGGCATTGGCGGACGCGAAGCCCGGCAGCGCATCGCCGCGCTGCTTGACACAGTCGACATGCAGGGCCGCCAGCATGACAAGGCACGCAGCCTCTCCGGCGGTCAGATGCGGCGCATCGAGATCGCCCGGGCGCTGCTTCACCGACCTTCCCTGCTCCTGCTTGACGAAGCGACCGTCGGCCTTGACATCGAGTCGCGTGCTGGCATCCTCGCCACCATCCGCAAGCTCGTCGAAACCGATGGTATCGGCGTGCTCTGGGCCACGCATCTGATCGATGAAGTCGATGATACCGATCATGTCGTCGTGCTGCGGCGGGGTGACCTGGTCGCCAGGGGCAAGGTGTCGGATGTCGTCCAGGCAAATGGAGGAAATTCCATTCGCGATGCCTTTTCGAAGCTCAGCCGCGTCGACGCGACGGGCATGGCGGAGACATCGTCATGAGCGCTCCTGCGATGCCCGGAAAAGTCGTCGGCATCAAACCGGTAGGGTCTGAACCATTCGGCCTCCGCCACCATCTCATTTGCCTGAAAGGCATCGTCCTGCGCGAGTGCCTGCGCTTCCTGCACCAACGCGAACGGTTCATTTCCTCACTGGTGCGGCCGCTCGTCTGGCTGTTCATCTTCGCCGCCGGCTTCCGCCAGGTGCTCGGCGTGTCGATCATCCCTCCTTACAAGACCTATGTGCTCTACGAGGTCTACATCACTCCGGGTCTGTGCGGCATGATCCTGCTGTTTTCCGGCATGCAGTCTTCACTGTCGATGGTCTACGACCGCGAGATGGGCAACATGCGCATCCTGCTGGTCAGCCCATTTCCGCGCTGGTTCCTGCTGGTGTCGAAGATGTTGGCCGGCGTGGCCGTATCGATCGTGCAAGTCTACGCATTTCTGATCGTCGCCTGGTTGTGGGGCGTCAGGGCGCCGCCGCTCGGCTATCTCTACGTGCTGCCGGCACTGTTTCTGTCGGGCATGATGCTTTGCGCGCTCGGCATGCTTTTGTCGTCCATGATCAAGCAACTCGAAAACTTCGCCGGCATCATGAACTTCGTCATCTTTCCAGGCTATTTCGCGTCGCCGGCGCTGTATCCTTTGTGGCGTATCCAGGAGGCAAGCCCCCTGCTCTACAAGATCTGCCTCGCCAATCCGTTCACCTATGCCGTCGAACTGATCCGCTTCGCCTTCTATGGGCAGATCGACTGGCTGTCGCTGGGCGTCGTCGCCGGTTGCACGCTGTTGTTTCTGGGCGGCGCCATCATTGCATACGATCCTTCGCGCGGCCTGATGACCCGCAAACAGGACACGGGAGGAAACGGCTGATGGCGCGAATGAGACTTGTCCACACCCTGGTTCTGATCGCCATGCTTGTCCCGATGGACGCCAGGGCGGCAAACACCGATCCCGACTGGCCTTGCATGCAGCGCAAGGTGCCGCAGCTCTCGCTCGGCCAGATCTGGAATGGGCCGGAGCTTCCCCCGGCGGCGAAGGATTGGTCGAAGGATTCGGGCGTCTCCGCGCTGGTCGAGGCGGTGGCGGCCCGACGGACGCCGATTGCCGAAGCCCAGAAGGAGATCAAGGACTTCGTGGCTTCTCTGCCGGCGGAGCAGGTCGCACCAAAGATGGCGATGCTGGTGCAGGGAATGTTCGATCACATGGACGCCGAGCGTTCGCACGTGATTTCCGGCATTTCCCGCTATGCCCACAAACAGCTCGAAATGGCGGCTGAATTGCGCAAGGAAGCATCCGACGTCGACGCCCTACGTGCCAAAGCCGACGCCGATCCGGACGAAGTCGAACGGCGAACCGACCAGTTGAATTTCGCGACGCGCATTTTCAACGAACGTGTCCAGTCGCTGACCTATGTCTGCGACGTGCCGACGATAATCGAGCAGCGGCTCTATCAATTGTCCAGGACCGTCTCGGAAACGCTCGGTCGGAAGAAATAGACCTTCAGTCGACCTTGCGACGGATTTCACGTCTCTTGGCAGGCGACACGTCCGGCGTCTCGCTCCGGTCGATTCCGAACGCCATCCGTCGGTCATCCCGCTCAGGAATCGGGATAAAGCTTACCGAACAGGGGCAGATACATCGCGCCCTTGCGCATCAGGAAATCGTTGAACGTAGCCATGGCCGGCGAGATTGCGTGATCGGTTCGTATCACCGAGAACCATTGTCGGCGGATCGGCATGCCGACAACGTCGAGGATGACGAGCCGGCCAGCTTCCGTTTCCGCGGCGATGGTGTGGGCAGAAATGAAGGCGATGCCCAGACCAGCCATCACCGCCTGCTTGATCGTTTCGTTCGAGCCCATCTCGACACCGAGTTCGTCGATGCGGCCAGGCACGTCGCTCAGGAATATTTCCAGCGAGATGCGGGTTCCGGAGCCGGGCTCGCGAATAAGGAAATGCTCCTCGGCAATGCGCTCTTTGGAGATATCGCGCGCCGCCGCCAGCGGGTGTTCGGGCGGCGCGATGATGACCAGCGGGTGGTCGCCGAAGACCGAAGCACGCACCGGTACCTCTTTCGCCGGGCGCCCCATCAGCGCGATGTCGATGTCGTGATTCTTGAGGTTGTCGATTGTCTGGGCACGATTGCCGATGGCAAGCCGCATGTCGATGTCGGGATGTTCCTTCATGAACGCAGCCATCAACCGCGGCGCGAAATACTTGGCGGTGGAAACGACGCCGAGCCTCAAGCTACCCGTACGAACGCCCTTGATGGCGTCGATCTTGTCTTCGAGCAGACCGAGATGCTCCTCGATAGCTTGCGCTGCCTCAACGACGGCCAAACCTGCGGCAGTGGGACGCATGCCGTCCGACGTCCGGTCGAACAGAGCCAGTTGGAATTCTTCCTCCATTTGCCGCAACTGAATTGTCAGTGCTGAAGGAGACAGACCTAACGCCTTGGCCGCACTCACAATTTTTCCGTGCCTGATGATGGCCTGGATGGTCTTGAAATGCTTGAGCGTGAGGTTTCTCATGTCTCATGCTAAATTATTTTTAGTACCAACGTAAAGTTATTGAATTTTACTTATCAAGTGTCGTTTGTTTTCATTCCCCCGATCCAGCCGATCCGAGGAGACGCGGCTGGATCGGGAGGTTACGATGCCAGCGGCAACGCTCGACGCTTTTCTGAACTCCTATCTCGGCCAGCCGGACGAACTTCGCTCCGCGGTCGTAACGACTGTCCGTCAGCTGACACAGGCCGCCAGCAAGATCCGCAATACCATCAATCAAGGTGTGCTCGGCGCCGCCTTTGCCGGGACCCGTGGCGCCAACGCCGACGGCGATGTCCAGAAGGATCTCGACGTCTTCTCCGACGACATCTTCCTCGACGCCATGCGCCACGCTCCGGTCGCGCTCTACGCTTCCGAGGAGCTGGAGCAGCCGGTCCTACTCGACAGGCAAGCACCACTCGCCATTGCCATCGACCCGCTCGACGGCTCTTCCAACATCGACACCAACGTGTCGATCGGAACGATCTTCTCGCTCCTGCCCGCAACTGGCGCGCCGGATGCCGATCCGGCCGCCTCTTTTTTGCAGGCGGGCGTGAATCAGCTAGGCGCCGGTTTCTTCATCTATGGGCCGCAGTTGGCGCTCGTCCTGTCGCTCGGCAGCGGTACGCATATCTTCGTCCTGTCGGCCAGGCTCGGCACCTTCGTCCAGGCATACGAGAGCCGGATCATTCCGCAACGCACCCAGGAGTTCGCCATCAACGCCGCCAACTACCGGCACTGGGACGAGGCCGTGCGGCTCTATGTCGACGACTGCCTGGAGGGCACCGAAGGACCGCGAGAGAAGGATTTCAACATGCGCTGGATCGCCTCCCTGGTCGCCGACTGCTACCGCATATTGATGCGCGGCGGCGTGTTTCTCTACCCCGGCGACCGGCGCAAGGGCTACGGTCAGGGACGGCTGCGCCTGGTCTACGAGGCCAACCCGATTGCCTATCTCATAGAACAGGCTGCCGGTGCGGCCACCGATACGATCAACCGCATCCTGGACATCGAACCCGACAGCCTGCACCAGCGCGTGCCGATGGTCTTCGGGTCGGCGCGGGAGGTCGCGCGCGTCACCCGCTACCACACCGAGCCGAGCAACATCGGCGAACGAGCGCCGCTGTTCAGCCGCCGTGGCCTCTTCAGAGCCTGAGCAGCACCATGTCAGCCAAGCACCCCATCATCACCATCACCGGCTCGTCGGGCGCCGGCACCACTTCGGTCAAGCGTATCTTCGAGCTGATCTTCCGGCGCGAGAACATCGAGGCCGCGTTCATCGAAGGCGACGCATTCCACCGCTACGACCGCGCCGCGATGAAGGCAAAGGTGGCCGAAGAGGAGAAGGCCGGCAATCCGAACTTCACCCACTTCCATGCCGCGGCCAACGAACTCGGGATTCTCGAAGAGGTGTTCGCGGAATACGGCCGCCGGGGATCCGGAAGAACCCGCACCTACATCCATGACGAGGAAGAGGAAAAGCAGTACGGCACGCCACCGGGAAGCTTTACCGAATGGCGCGAGTTCGGTCCCAGCGACCTGCTCTTCTACGAGGGGCTGCACGGCTGTGTCGTCACCGACACGATCAATTTGGCGAAGCATGCGGATCTCAAGATCGGCGTCGTGCCGGTCATCAATCTCGAATGGATCCAGAAGATCCATCGCGATCGTTCGACACGCGGCTATTCCACCGAGGCGGTGATGGACGTGATCCTGCGCCGGATGCCCGACTATGTCCGCTACATTGTCCCGCAATTCTCGCAGACCGCCATCAATTTCCAGCGCGTGCCGATTGTCGATACGTCCAACCCCTTCATCGCGCGCTGGATTCCGACGCCTGACGAATCGATGCTGGTTATCCGCTTCGCCAATCCACGCGGCATCGATTTTCCCTATCTGCTGTCGATGATCCACGACTCGTTCATGTCGCGGCCAAATTCCATCGTGGTGCCAGGCAACAAGCTCGACCTTGCCATGCAGCTGATCCTGACGCCGCTCATCCTGCAATTGATCGAACGCAAGAGCCGTGTGTCGTGAGGAGGACGCCATGACCAGCCAAACAGCACTAAAGCCTGCCGCCACCGCCGTCGTCTCGGAGCTCGACATGGCGAACGCCATTCGCGTGCTGGCGATGGACAGCGTCCAAAAAGCGAATTCGGGACACCCCGGCATGCCGATGGGCATGGCCGATGTCGCAACGGTGCTGTTCAACCGCTTCATCAATATCGATCCTTCCAGGCCGGGCTGGCCCGACCGTGACCGTTTCGTGCTTTCAGCCGGCCATGGCTCGATGCTGCAATACGCGCTGCACTATCTGCTCGGCTATGAAGACATGCAGATCGAGGAGTTGCAGCGGTTTCGGCAACTGGGCAGCCGCACGGCCGGACATCCCGAATATGGCCACGCGCTTGGTGTCGAGACCACCACCGGCCCGCTCGGACAAGGCATTTCCACGGCGGTCGGAATGGCGCTGGCGGAGCGCATGCTTGCTGCCCGCTACGGTGCCGATCTGGTCAACCATCATACCTATGTGATTGCAGGCGACGGCTGCCTGCAGGAAGGCATCAGCCACGAGGCGATCGACCTCGCCGGCCACCTGAAGCTTTCCCGCCTGATCGTGTTCTGGGACGACAATGCGATCTCCATTGACGGGCCAACCTCCCTGTCCACGTCGATGGACCAGCCGGCGCGCTTCAAAGCCGCCGGCTGGGATGTCCAAACGGTCTCCGGCCACGACATGGAAGCTGTCGCCGCGGCTATCGAGGCGGCGCGGCAGTCGGATCGACCGTCGCTGATTGCCTGCCGCACTGTAATCGGCAAGGGCGCCCCCAATCTCGGCGGTTCGGAGAAGACGCATGGCGCGCCGCTGGGCGAAGCAGAGATCGCCGCGACCCGCGAGAACATCGGCTGGACCTTCGCGCCGTTCGAGGTGCCGGACGACGTGCTTTTCGCCTGGCGCGAAATTGCCGGCCGCGGCGAAGCGATGCGGGGCGCGTGGGAGCAGCGGCTTGCCGCCTCGCCGCAGCGAGAGGCCCTCGAGAACGCGGTCGCCGCCAGACTGCCCGACGCGGTCTTCGAAGCGCTCGATGCCTTTCGCCGAGAGCATGTCGAGAAGGCAACCAAGGTGGCAACGCGAAAAGCTTCCGAAATGGCGCTGGAGGTCATCAACGGCGCCACGGAATTGACCGTCGGCGGCTCGGCCGATCTGACGCACTCGAATCTGACGATCACCAAGGGCATGAACCGCATTGCGCCGAGCGACTATGCCGGCCGCTACATTCACTACGGCATTCGTGAACACGGCATGGCCGCCGCCATGAACGGCATCGCATTGCATGGAGGCTTCGTGCCCTATGGCGGTACGTTCCTCTGCTTCGCGGACTATGCGCGTGGTGCGATACGGCTCTCCTCGCTCATGGGCCAGCGCGTCATCTACGTGATGACGCATGATTCCATCGGCCTCGGCGAGGATGGCCCGACGCATCAGCCGGTCGAGCACCTGGCGATGCTGCGTGCCACGCCGAACCTCAATGTCTTTCGCCCAGCGGATATCATCGAAACGGCGGAATGCTGGGAACTTGCGCTGAAGAGCAGGGATCGGCCGAGCGTGCTGGTGCTGTCGCGCCAGAACCTGCCGATGCTGCGTGAGGCGCACAGCGACGCGAACCGCTCCAGCCAGGGCGCATACATCCTGCGCGAGCCAGCCAGGCACCGTGCCGTCACCCTGATCGCAACCGGCTCGGAGGTCGAGATCGCGGTTGCCGCCGCCGAAAGGCTGGAGACCGAGCATGGCGTCGCCGCCGCGGTCGTCTCGATGCCATGCTGGGAGCTTTTCGAGGAGCAGGAAAGCGCCACCCGCAAGGCCGTTCTCGGCTCCGCGCCGCGCGTCGCGGTCGAAGCGGCGGCCCGGCTGGGCTGGGACCGCTGGGTCGGCGAGACGGGCGCTGTCGTCGGCATGGCCGGTTTCGGCGCCAGCGCCCCTGCCCCCGATCTGTACCGGCATTTCAACATAACGTCCGAAGCGGTTGCTGCGGCGGCGCTGAAGCTCATCATCTAGGAGGACCCACAATGGCCCGCATCACCCTTCGCCAGCTTCTCGACCATGCCGCCGAGCACGGCTACGGCGTCCCTGCATTCAACATCAACAACATGGAACAGGGCCTCGCAATCATGGAAGCGGCCAAAGCCTGCGACGCGCCTGTCATCATCCAGGCCTCACGTGGGGCCCGGTCCTACGCCAACGACGTCATGCTGGCCAAAATGATGGAGGCATTGACTGAAATGCATCCGACCATTCCGCTGTGCATCCATCAGGACCACGGCAACGACGAGGCCACCTGCCTTTCCGCGATCCGCCACGGCTTCACCTCGGTGATGATGGACGGATCCCTGATGGCAGATGCCAAGACGCCGGCAAGCTATGCCTACAACGTCGCCGTAACCGAACGAGTCACACGCATGGCGCATTGGGTCGGGGCTTCCGTCGAAGGCGAACTGGGCGTGCTCGGATCGCTGGAAACCGGCCAGGGCGAGGCCGAGGATGGCCACGGCGCCGAGGGCGCGCTCTCCCACGACCAACTCTTGACCGATCCCGATCAGGCGGTCGACTTCGTGGCCGCAACCCAGGTGGACGCGCTGGCGATCGCCTGCGGCACCTCGCACGGCGCTTACAAATTTACCCGCAAGCCGGACGGCGACATACTGGCCATGCAGGTGATCGAGGCGATCCACGAGAAGCTACCCAACACGCATCTGGTCATGCATGGCTCTTCCTCCGTGCCACAGGAACTGCAGGACATCATCAACAAATATGGCGGCGAGATGCCCCAGACCTTTGGCGTCCCGGTGGAGGAAATCGAGCGCGGCATCCGCTACGGCGTGCGCAAGGTCAACATCGACACCGATTGCCGCATGGCCATGGCCGGGCAGTTCCGCCGCGTCGCGACGGAGAATCCGCGCGAGTTCGATCCCCGAAAATTCCTGAAGCCCGCCATGGACGCCTTGCACGATCTTTGCCGAGACCGCTTCGAGCGTTTCGGCACGGCGTCCAACGCCTCGAAGATCAAGGTCATCGCCATGGACGAGATGGCCAAACGCTATGCCGCGGGAAAACTCGCGCCCCATATCGCAACCGCGAAAGCCGCCTGAGCAACAAACAGGAGACCTGTCATGAACAAGATCGATATGCTGCCAGCGGGTACGCTCAAGGAAGGCAAGGAACGCTACAAGTCAGGGGTCATCCCTTACAAGAAGATGGGCTACTGGGAGCCGGACTACAGGCCCAAGGAGACCGATCTGATCGCGATGTTCCGGATCACGCCGCAACCCGGCGTCGACCACGAGGAGGCAGCGGCCGCCATCGCCGGTGAATCCTCAACCGCGACTTGGACCGTGGTGTGGACCGACAGGCTGACAGCCTGCGAGCTCTACCGCGCCAAGGCGTTCAGATCCAAGCCGGTTCCAAACACCGGTCCCGGCACCAAGACCGAGCAACAGTACTTCGCCTACATCGCCTACGACCTCGACCTGTTCGAGCCGGGCTCGATCGCCAACCTGACCGCATCGATCATCGGCAACGTGTTCGGCTTCAAGGCGGTCAAGGCGCTGCGACTGGAAGACATGCGTATCCCGGTCGCGTATCTCAAAACCTTCCAGGGACCCGCAACCGGCATCGTGGTGGAGCGTGAGCGGCTCGACAAGTTTGGCCGTCCGCTGCTCGGCGCGACGACGAAGCCGAAGCTCGGCCTGTCAGGCCGCAACTATGGCCGCGTCGTTTACGAGGCGCTGAAGGGCGGCCTCGACTTCGTCAAGGACGACGAAAACATCAACTCGCAGCCCTTCATGCACTGGCGCGACCGCTTCCTCTACTGCATGGAGGCGGTGAACAAGGCTTCAGCTGCCACTGGCGAGGTCAAGGGCCACTATCTCAACGTCACCGCCGGCACGATGGAGGAGATGTACGAGCGCGCCGAATTCGCCAAACAGCTTGGCTCCTGCATCATCATGATCGATCTCGTCATCGGCTACACGGCGATCCAGTCGATGGCCAAGTGGGCACGCCGCAACGACATGATCCTGCACCTGCACCGCGCCGGCAATTCGACCTATTCGCGCCAGAAGAACCACGGCATGAATTTTCGCGTCATCTGCAAATGGATGCGCATGGCCGGCGTCGACCATATCCACGCCGGCACTGTGGTCGGCAAGCTGGAAGGCGACCCGCTCATGATCAAGGGGTTTTATGACACGCTGCGCGAGGAGCGCACGCCGCAGAATCTCGAGACCGGGCTGTTCTTCGATCAGGACTGGGCCTCGCTCAACAAGGTGATGCCCGTCGCCTCGGGCGGTATCCATGCCGGCCAGATGCACCAGTTGATCCATTATCTCGGCGAGGACGTCATCCTGCAGTTCGGTGGCGGCACGATCGGCCATCCCGACGGCATCCAGGCGGGCGCGACGGCCAATCGCGTTGCATTGGAAGCGATGATCCTGGCCCGCAACGAGGGACGCGATTATTTGCGCGAAGGGACCAAAATCCTCGAACAGGCGGCCAAATGGTGCACGCCGCTGAAGGCTGCCCTGGAGACCTGGAAGGATGTCACCTTCAACTATGAATCGACCGACACGGCCGATTTCGTGCCAACCGCAACGCCCAGCTTCTAGAAGAAAGGAACCGTCGCCATGATGACCAATCCGGGAAACAAGGTCACGCAGGGACAGTTCTCGTTCCTGCCCGACCTGACCGATGAGCAGATTTCGGCGCAGATCAAATATGCGCTGAAGAACCACTGGGCCGTCAGCGTCGAGTACACGGACGATCCGCATCCGCGAAACACCTATTGGGAAATGTACGGCAACCCGATGTTCGATTTGAGAGACCCGGCGGGCATCCTGCTCGAAGTCAACGCTTGCCGGAAAGCCTGTCCGAACATGTATGTCCGGGTAACCGCCTTCGATTCGACCAAGGGATGGGAAGCGCCGCGCATGTCGTTCATCGTCAACCGGCCACCCAGCGAACCCGGGTTCCGGCTGCTGCGCCAGGAGCGTGACGGCCGCAGCCAGGGTTATTCGATCGTGCCTTATGCGACCGACAGGCCCGAGGGCGAGCGGAGCTAGCTGAGCCATGCTGGACACGATAGCAAAGGGCGCTGGCGCTCAGGACGAATCGGTTGATCTGCAGGCCGAGTTCGAAGCGTCCAACATCGACGAGGTGATGGACAAGCTCGATCGCGAACTCATTGGCCTGAAGCCAATCAAGAACCGCATCCGCGAGATCGCGGCTCTTCTCCTGGTCGACCGGCTTCGCCGCAAGTTCGGGCTGACCTCGGGCGCACCGACGCTGCATATGAACTTTACGGGAAATCCGGGCACGGGCAAGACCACCGTGGCGCTGAGGATGGCCGAAATCCTGCATCGACTCGGCTATGTCCGCGAAGGCCACCTGGTCGCGGTGACGCGCGACGATCTCGTCGGCCAGTATGTGGGCCACACCGCACCCAAGACGCGCGACGTGATCAAGCGTGCCATGGGCGGCGTGCTTTTCATCGACGAGGCCTATTACCTCTACAAGCCCGAGAACGAACGCGACTACGGCCAGGAATCGATCGAGATCCTGCTGCAATGCATGGAAAATAATCGTGACGACCTGGTCGTGATCCTTGCCGGCTACAAGAACAAGATGGATCGTTTCTTCGACAGCAATCCCGGCATGCGTTCGCGCATCGCCCACCACCTCGATTTTCCCGACTACGGCGTCAGCGAGCTGAAATCGATCGCCGAGATCATGCTGGCGGAGCAGAATTATCGCCTCAGCGAGGCGGCCGCCCAGGCCCTCGAAGAGTATCTTCCGATCCGAATGAGGCTGCCGCATTTCTCCAACGCGCGCTCGGTGCGCAATGGGCTGGACCGGGCGCGGCTTCGCCAGGCCAATCGGCTTTTCGCATCGCGAAGCCGTGCCCTGACCAAGGCAGACCTTATTACCATCGAGGAATCCGATATCCGCGGCAGCCGCGTATTCGCGGAAGGGAAGCTCGAAGGCGAACCGGAGACGAAGACGCGCTGAGGGCGAAGCCGGCTGGCGGGCGGCGACCCGACACGGAAGACAGAAATTGGAGACGACGACCATGGTCACCAGGACAATCATCGCGCCCTCCGTGCTTTCCGCGGATTTCTCGCGGCTCGGCGACGAGGTCGAAGCTGTCGTTCAGGCGGGCGCCGACTGGATCCATCTCGACGTGATGGACGGGCATTTCGTGCCCAACATCACCTTCGGTCCGCCGGTCATCAAGGCGATCCGTGGTCGAACGGACAAGATCTTCGACTGCCATCTGATGATCGCGCCGGCCGACCCCTATCTGGCCGCCTTCGCCGATGCCGGTTGCGACATCATCACGGTGCATGCCGAGACTGGACCGCATCTCGACCGCTCATTGCAGGCGATCAGGAATCTTGGCAAGAAGGCCGGGGTGTCGCTCAATCCGTCGACGCCGGAGAGTGTCATCGAGTATGTGCTCGACCGGCTCGATCTGGTGCTGCTGATGACGGTCAATCCAGGCTTCGGCGGCCAGGCTTTCATTTCAGCGGTCGTCGAGAAAGTCAGACGGATCAAGGCTTTGGTTGGCCATCGCCCGATTGACATCGAGATCGACGGCGGAGTCACGGCCGAGACCGCCCCGCTGGTCACCGCGGCTGGCGTCAACGTACTGGTCGCCGGTTCGGCTGTATTCAAGGGAGGCACCGAGGCAGCCTATCGTGCCAATATCGGCGCCATCAGACAGGCGGCCGATGGCGCGATCCGGAAAGCCGCGTAAACCGTTGTCGGGGAGACGAACATGGCTGCGGTCCCACCTGTATGCGATTTCGGCTGGCCCGCCATCGATGCCGTTTTGCCCGGCGTCGACGGCACGTCGCATTCCATCTTCGGTCACGCCGGCCCGAATGGCCTGGTCGTGGCCTTCATCTGCAATCACTGCCCTTATGTGAAGGCCGTGATCTCTCGCATCGTGCGCGACGCCAATGACCTCAAGGCCGAAGATATCGGCTTCGTCGCGATCAACTCCAACGATGCCGACGCCTATCCGGACGATTCCTTCGACCAAATGAAGCGCTTCGCCATGACGAACGGCTTCAGCTTCCCTTACCTGCACGACGAGGCGCAGACCGTAGCGCGCGACTACGCAGCGGTGTGCACTCCCGATTTCTTCGGGTTCAACAGCGAACTGAGACTGCAATATCGCGGCCGGCTGGACGCGTCGCGACGCGAATCCGGACCGCTCGGGCTGCGACGCGATCTGTTCGAGGCGATGAAGCAGGTTGCTCGAACCGGCGATGGTCCGTTCGACCAGATCGCCTCGATCGGCTGCTCGATCAAGTGGAAGGATGCTGCATGAATGTCGGCGCAGGTAGGTCGCTTCGACCGCCGAAGGCGATCCTGTTCGACCTCGACGGCACACTGGTCGATTCGGCGCCTGATATAGCGGCCGCCGTCAACGAGTTGCTGGCCAGCCGCGATCTGCCGCCGTTGCGCCTGGACCAGGTCAAGGCCATGATCGGTGGCGGCGTCAGGAAATTGGTCGAGCGGGCCTTCGCGGCGTCGGGAGCGCCGCTCGTCGGCAACGCGCTCGATGAGGCCAGCCGCGTCATGGCGCCGATCTACAGCCGACATCTGACCGGCCTGACAAGACTGATGCCTGGCGTCAGGGAGGTTCTCACACACTTCTACGCGAAGGGAATGGCCATGGGCGTGGCGACCAACAAACCGCAGTTGGCGACTCGCGAGATCCTGCTGCATTTCGGACTGACGGAATATTTCCGTGCGATCATTGGCGGAGACGCGGTGACATGCCTGAAACCCGCGCCCGATGCTCTGCTGCTGGCGCTCGCCCAGCTTGGAGTCGACCCCTGTGACGCGCTGCTGGTCGGAGACAGTGGCGCCGATGCAGGCGCCGCGCGCGCCGCCGGCATGCCCGTCATTCTGCTGCGCGGCGGATACACCCATTTTCCGGTTGAAGAGCTTGGCGCCGACCAGGTTTGCGACAGCCTTTTCGACCTGCCTGCGGCGATACAGGGGCTGCAAGCCGGTGCTTGATCGGGGCGAACGCCGGCCGGACGCAAGTTCGAACGGCCGGCGGCGCCGCTATTTAGAGAATTGCTTCAAATAGGCGATGACGTTGGCGATGTCTTGGTCCTGCTTGAGGCCGACGAACGCCATCTTCGTTCCTTTGACCATGGCCTTGGGATCGCGAAGGTAAGTCGTCAGCGTGGGTTCGTCCCATTTGACGCCGGACTTGCCTGCCGCGACCATCGCTTGGGAGTAACTGAACCCCGGGTGTGTGCCAGCCGTCCGGCCGATGACGCCGTTCAACGACGGGCCGACCTTGTTCTTGTCCTGGTCGGCGACATGGCAGACCTTGCATTTGGCGAAGACCTTCTCACCCGCCGCGGCATCCTGTGCCTGGGATTGGCTTGTGATGAAGGACACAGCAAACACGACTGCGAAAAATGCGATTGCGCGCATGGCATTTCCTCATGGATCGTCTGGGTGCCCTGGACGATTTTGCGCATGCCGATCTTTCATCCATTGGCATGCACCTTACGCGGTGGGGTGGAGTATCCGCTTTCCCTTTGTGAAGCGGCGCCGCGCGAATCGAAAAGCTAGTTGGCGTGGGGTGAAAGTCAATCGTATAAAGGTATAGAGGCTTGGGTACCCAGGGTACCGGTATTCGTCTTTGTTGACGGCTATCGGGCGAATGCGTAGCTTCAAGACATCCGGTTTCTCCACTGGCACCTCGGGAATCCGGCAACTGGCGATTTTGTCCAGGCTCCTCATTGGGCCGGACCAGTCGAGACAGGCGTCCCGGAGCGCAAGAGGTGCTAAATGGATATGGTCGATCTCATATTAACGGTGTGCCTCAGCACCAATCCGGGCAATTGCCGAGACGAACACCTCTATTTCGAGAGCCGCGGCTCTCTGCTCCAATGCATGTTCCTTGCACCCAGCGAGATCGCGAAATGGTCTCAGGAACACCCGGCCCTCAAGGTCATGCGCTGGAAATGCGCCTTTCCGAGCAAGGAACGAGCGATCTGATTGACGTCCTGGAGCCCAGGGAGGAGGTGTCATGATGATTTCACGGCGCAACACGCTGCGTCTGGCGGTTCTCGGCACGGTCGCTGCTCTTGCCGCAAGGCCTGTCTTTGCAGCAGCCAGGATTCGCGTTGGTGTCCTGAAGTTTGGAACCGTGAGTTGGGAACTCGACACGTTGAGGCAACACAAATTCGATGTGGCGAACGGGATCGATCTGGAGATCATCGATTTCGCCGGGGAGGACGCGACCAACGTCGCCTTGCTGGCCGGTGCGATCGACATGATCGTCTCCGACTGGTTGTGGGTCTCGCGCCAACGGTCGGAAGGCGGCGACCTCACATTAGCCCCCTATTCGACCGCCGTGGGGGCGATCATGGTGAAGGAGGGATCGCCGATCCGGACGGTCGCCGACCTCAAGCACAGGAAGATCGGCGTCGCCGGCGGCCCGCTCGACAAGAGCTGGCTCCTGATACAGGCTCTGACCAGACGCGACTACGGGGTCGACCTGTTGGCAACCAGCGACATCATCTTTGGCGCGCCACCGCTGATTTCGGAAAAGGCCATGCAGGGCGAACTCGATGCGGTGCTGAATTTCTGGCATTTTTGCGCCCGTCTCGAGGCCAACGGCTTTCGTCGATTGATGGGCGTGAACGATGCGGCGCGTGCGCTCGGCGCCTTGGGACCTGTGTCGGCACTCGGTTACGTCTTCCACGACCAATGGGCGAACGAGAACCCGGAGGCCGCCAGGGGCTTCGTCAGGGCCTCCGCGCAAGCCAAGGACCTGCTGGCCAGATCCGACGAGGAGTGGCTGCGCCTGGCGCCGATCATTCGCGCGGAAGGCAAAGAACTGGAAAAACTGCGCGACCGCTACCGCCAAGGCATCCCCAGGCGGGCGGTCGCCGAGGAAGCGGCCGACGCCGGCAAGCTCTATCACGTGCTGGCGGCGATCGGTGGCGCGAAGCTGGTCGGCAGCGCGCCCGAGATGGCGCCCGGCACATTCTGGCAGGACCGCACGGAATGACCGCACCGGAAACCAGCAACGGCACGCGAGGTGCCCCGACGAGCATGTCCGGGCGATCCAGCTTGGCGACAACGCTGATGCCCGCGCTGACCGTGGCGGTTTCCTTGCTCGGGCTTTGCCTGCTGTGGAGCCTTGCGGCGAGTGTCTGGCGGAGCCGTGCCCTCCCGGGGCCGGGACAGGTCTGGCAGGTGCTCCTCAGGGAGGCTGCGAGCGGCGACCTCTTCTATCATCTCGGCGCGACCCTCGGCCGGGTCGCCGCGGCATATATCGTCGCGATGATCATAGGATCGGTCATCGGCGTTTTGCTCGGCAGCTATCGTCGCGCCGACCGCTTTTTCAACCCATGGGTAATTCTGTTCCTCAACATCCCGGCGCTGGTGGTCATCGTCCTCGGCTACATCTGGTTCGGCCTCAACGAGGCGGCGGCGATCGGCGCGGTGGCGGTGAACAAAATCCCGAATGTCGTGGTGACGATGCGTGAGGGCGCCAGGGCGCTTGATCCGAGCTACGCCGAAATGGCCACTGTCTATCGCTTCGGTCCTCTCGATCGCATCCGCCACATCCTGCTGCCGCAATTGCAACCCTATCTTGCCGCCGCGTCACGATCCGGCATCGCCCTCATCTGGAAGATCGTCCTGGTCGTCGAACTGCTCGGCCGGTCGAACGGCGTCGGCTTCCAGATCCATCTCTATTTCCAGCTCTTCGACGTCGCCGCCATTCTTGCCTACACACTGGCTTTCGTGGCGGTGATGCTCGTCATCGAACTTCTTCTGGTGCAACCCGTTGAACGACATGCAACCCGTTGGCGCCGTCGTCCCGCTTAGGGTCGATATCGCTGAAAAGACTTTCAGGTCCGCGCAAGGCGTCTCGATCACGGCGCTTCAGGACCTTTCCTTCGAGGTCCGGCAAGGCGAATTCGCCTGCTTGCTGGGACCGTCGGGCTGCGGCAAAACCACGACGCTGCGTATCCTGCTTGGGTTGGACAAGGATTTTTCCGGATCCTTCCAGTTGCCGCAAGGAGGCTCCAACCGCATTGCGGCCGTGTTCCAGGAGCCGATCTTGCTGCCGTGGCGAACGGTGGAGCAGAATGTCAGGCTGGCCTTGCCGAAAAGCTTGAGAACGAAGAACCTCGACGGTCTGTTTGAAACTCTCGGCCTCGCCGGCATGCGCTCGCTCTATCCTGCGGAACTGTCGCTCGGCCTTGCGCGCAGGGCAGCACTTGCCAGGGCCTTCGCTACCGAGCCGGCGATGCTTGTCCTGGACGAACCGTTTGTCTCGCTCGACCACCAGACCGCCGAGCGGCTTCGTCACCTGCTTCTGTCGATATGGTCGGCACGACCCACGACCGCCTTGATGATAACGCACGATCTACGCGAGGCGCTGATGCTGTCGGATCGCATCATCGTGCTCGCGCCGCGACCAGCACATGTGCTCGGCGTGTTCGACGTGCGGTTGCCTCGGCAACATCGCAATTCACAGGTGATGAGTGACCTTCTGCGGTCGTTCCGGCAAAGGTTCCCGGGCGTCACCTGAACGCCCTGATGGTGAAATGCATATCGGAGGACCCCATGTCGATTGATCGGCTACGACGCAGGGTTATGAGTGGCTTTGCCTGCACCGCCGTCAGCGCTGCCTTGCTGCCATGCTGCCTCGGACGAGCCGCCTTGGCCGCGGCTGGCAGCCTGCGGTTCTCGGTTGGCCAAATCGCCGACGGCGTCTTCGCCTTCCAGGGCGTGGATGAATTGATGACCGCAACAAACGACGGTGCCATCTGCAATCTGGGCGTCGTCGTCGGCACCGACGCGGTTGCCGTCATCGACAGTGGCGGCAGCCTGACCGAGGCGCACGCCTTGCTCGCCGCGATCGGAAAGATAACCGCAAAACCGGTTCGCTTCCTGATCAACACCCACATGCATCCCGATCACATTTTCGGCAATGCGGCATTCCGGGAGATCGGCGCGACCATTGTTGGCCATCGCAATCTGCCGCGTGCCCTCGAGGCGCGTGGCGCGTTCTATCTGCACAATTATCGCGAACAGGTCGGCGAAGCGCTTATGAACGGAGTCGAGATCGTTTCGCCGGCGATGCTGGTTGACGATCGCCTGGAACTCGACCTCGGCGGGCGCATGCTCGAACTGCGGGCATGGAAGGCTGCGCACACCGATAACGACCTGACCGTCTTCGACCCCGAGACCAGCACGCTCTTTGCCGGCGATCTCGTGTTCATGGGCTCCTTGCCGACGCTCGACGGATCGCTGCTTGGCTGGCTCCGCCAGATGGATGCGCTCGCCGCGATCGGCGCCGCGCGCGTCGTTCCGGGTCATGGTCCGGTACCGGCCGACTGGCCGCAGGCGCTGGCAGGAGAACGGCGCTATCTCGAGATTCTGGCGCGCGATATCCGCAACGCGATCGTCGACGGGACGCCGCTCCGAGAGGCCGTCAAAACCGCCGCCGGAAGCGAACGGGGCAAATGGCACCTGTTCGACGACTACAATGAGCGCAACGCAACAGCTGCTTTTGCTGAACTCGAATGGGAATAGACCACACCGACATGCGCCAGAGATCATGAAGTGGGGCGATTTGCCAACGCGTCGTCAAAGGCATATTCTAAACGCCAGCCTGGGCACCACCTCTGTTGCATTGGTGGAGGCATCGAAATGCAAAATCACGCTTACGCGAGCAGGCAGTTCGCCTTGTCGCTTGCATCGTTCTTGGCCGCAATCATCTTGACCATCGGTACGCTGTTCGGCGTCTCCTCAGCCGCCAACGCACAGCAAACAACGGCTTCTTCGGAGAAGATCTGGGAAGACTTGAAAGGCGACGTGTTCGGCGACCGGGCTATTCTGGTCGACACCGGCGTGGTCAGGATCGAAGCGCCAAAGCGGGCGCAAGATGCCGCCATCGTGCCTGTCGACATCTATGTCGACCCAGCCAAGGCGCCGGACGGCATCAAATCCGTGACCTTGATCATCGACGCCAATCCTGCGCCGGTGGCGGCAACGTTCCAGATCGGCAAGGACGCCGGCGTGACACATCTGTCGACACGCGTGCGCGTCAACGATTATTCCTATTTGCGTGCCATAGCGGAGACTCAAGGCGGCCAACTCCACATGGCTCAGACCTTCGTCAAGGCGTCAGGCGGCTGCTCCGCCCCTGCGGTCAAGAACCAGGACGAGGCCATGGCGGCGATGGGGCAGATGAAGCTGCGCCAGTTCCCACCCCAAGAGACGATGAGCAAGGCAGAGGAGTTGCAGTTGATGATCCGCCACCCGAACAATTCGGGCCTGCAGCGGGATCCGTTGACCCAGTATTTCATCCCCGCGCATTTTGTTCAGAAGCTGTCGATCTCGCAAGCCGGCCGGCCGATCCTCTCGATGGAAGGTGGAATATCGATTTCGGAAGACCCTAATTTCCGATTCGATTTCACGGCGCACGGCAATGGTGAAATCCAGGTCGAAGCGATCGACACGGACGGCAAGGTATTCCGCAATCAGTGGCCGCTGGAGAAAACGGGGCTCTGAAGTCTCGAAATACGCTATGCCGCGCTGCCACGGCGATGGGCACGCTTGATCTTTAGAAGCAACGCACGTCGGCTTCCGACTGCGCACGCTTCAGCTCTGTACGGGCTGCCTTCGCCGGTGCGCTTTCCCGAAACAGCCCCGCGTTTTCCCCCGTTGTCAAAGACATGCTCTTGAAGGTCTCGGCCGTCTCATAGTGGTCGTAGGGCAGGATCGAGGCGATGACGTCGATCGAGCAGGAACAGCTTTCCAGCGCCTGACGCGTCTGGCCGTTCGTTCGCATGCAGCCGAGCACGTAGTCGACAACCGTTACTGTGGGATACTCTCCCGCAGCACCCGCCGGGTTTGCGATGGCCAGTGTCGCCGTGAAGAGCAGCGGCAAGGTCGAAAATCCAACATATCTGATCATGAGAAACCTCCGGTTGGTCCGGGTTCGATGCGCCCGGACGAGATCGGCGTGCCAGTTGGCAACGCGCCGTAAAGCCAGTCAAGCACCCATGGGTTCCGTATACGACCAAAGGAGGAAAGGGCTGTCCACGAGCGATAGCTATGGATGACGACTTGATCACCGGCTCCGCGCCCAGGCTCCCGCGACCGCTTCGTATCTCGCTCAATATCGGAGAACGACGAGACTTTTTACATGCCATCCAAGATGGGCAGCGATAAACATTAGCAAATAACCTCGGTGTATATTAAAATCAAAAGACCGACAGTAAGACTATTTTAGTACGGTTCTCGGTCACCGCGGGAGCGTAAAACACTTCATATTAATCTTGTAGTTCTGTTCATTTCTGTATATTGCAGTGCATCATTTAGAATATTGCGGTGCAACAATGCACTAGGCCTTTTTTGCTTGCCTAGCCTTTTGGGATGACATAGCCTTTCCCTGTTTCCGGCTTCAAGGGCGTCACCGTCATTAGGGAGCGGCGACAGTCTTTCGTAGGCCAAAGTGAGGTGGGCAGTAACGGTGCCCTCTGCACATCTGGCTTAGGTCGTGACACGCTGCCGGAAATATTTCCCCCCCGTGAATCGCTTGGGCGAGCCCTTGTGGGCCTGACAGTCGATTCATCACTGTGAACCCCGGGAGGAATTCGGATGCGTGTACTTACGAAAGCTACGTATATTCTAACCACTGCGGCGTTTCTGTCGCTCGGCGCGGCCTATACGGCGTCGGCCAACGAGGATCTTGCAAAGCTCGCTTCGGATGCGAAGAACTGGGCGATGCAGACGGGTGACTACGCCAACACCCGCTATTCCAAACTCAACCAGATTACTGCGGATAATGTGAAGAACCTGCAGGTCAAATGGACCTTTTCCACCGGCGTGCTGCGCGGGCATGAGGGTGGACCGCTGATCATCGGCGATGTGATGTATGTCCATACGCCCTTCCCAAACAATGTCTTTGCGCTCGACCTCAAGAATGACGGGAAGATCCTCTGGAAATACGAGCCCAAGCAGGATCCGAATGTCATTCCGATCATGTGTTGCGATACGGTCAATCGCGGTGTTGCCTATGGTGACGGCAAGATCATTCTCAATCAGGCCGACACCACGGTCGTCGCCCTCGATGCAAAGACCGGCAAGGTCGTCTGGTCGGTCAAGAATGGCGACATGACCGACGGCGGCAAAGGCGAATCCGGCACGGCTGCCCCCGTCGTGGTCAAGGATAAGGTACTCATCGGCGTGTCCGGCGCCGAGTTCGGCGTTCGCGGCTGGCTGGCCGCCTACAATCTGAAAGACGGCAAACTTGCCTGGAAAGCCTATTCGGAAGGTCCCGACGCCGACACCCTGATCGATCCCGAGAAAACCACCCAGCTGGGCAAGCCGGTAGGCAAGGATTCCGGCACCAACACCTGGGAAGGCGAGCAATGGAAGACAGGCGGCGGCACGACATGGGGATGGTATTCCTATGATCCCAAGCTGAACCTGATCTACTACGGCACCGGCAATCCCTCGACATGGAACCCGGTCCAACGGCCTGGCGACAACCGCTGGTCAATGACGATCATGGCCCGCGATGCCGATACCGGTGTTGCCAAATGGCTCTACCAGATGACCCCGCATGACGAATGGGACTATGACGGCATCAACGAGATGATCCTCGTCGATGGCATGGAGGTCAATGGCGCCAAACACGACGTGCTGGTGCATTTCGATCGTAATGGTTTCGCCTACACCATGGATCGCGCCACCGGCGAGCTTCTCGTCGCCAAGAAATACGATCCAGCGGTGAACTGGGCGACGGAAGTCGTCATGGACCCAAAGAGCGAACAGTATGGTCGCCCGCAGGTCGTGGCGAAATATTCGACCCAGCAGAACGGCGAAGACACCAACTCGACGGGTATTTGCCCGGCGGCGCTTGGAACGAAGGATCAGCAGCCGGCTGCCTATTCGCCGAAAACCGGCCTGTTCTATGTTCCGACCAACCATGTCTGCATGGACTATGAGCCGTACAAGGTAAGCTACACCGCCGGTCAGCCTTATGTTGGCGCCACAGTGTCGATGTACCCGGCACCTGGCGGCGACGGCAGCATGGGCAACTTCATTGCCTGGGATGCGGCCAAGGGCGAGATCGTCTGGTCGAAGCCTGAGAAGTTCTCCGTGTGGTCGGGCGCGTTGGCGACAGATGGCGACGTCGTCTTCTACGGCACGCTCGAAGGCTACATCAAGGCGGTCGATAAGGACGGCAAGGAACTTTACAAGTTCAAGACCCCGTCCGGCATCATCGGCAACATCACCACGTACGAGCATGACGGCAAGCAGTACATCGCCGTTCTGTCCGGCGTCGGTGGGTGGGCAGGTATCGGTCTGGCAGGCGGTCTGCTTTCGCCTGACAACGCTGCTGCCTGGCATGGCGCCGTCGATCAGGGCCGTGCGCAAGGCGATCAGTCCGCGGTCGTTGGTACCGCTGGTCTGGGTGCCGTCGGCGGCTACGCGGCACTTGCCGACTATACGACGCTGGGCGGTCAGCTCACCGTCTTCGGTCTCCCGGACTGACGGGCGGGGAACCTTAAGCACGCCTCAGGTCTTGTTGGACCGGAGGTTTGAAAAACGAGAGCCCGGATCATCCGAAACCATGGCCGGGCTCTCGATGCGGTTGCACCCCCGACACACCGATCAATGCCGGCCACGGCAGCAAACCGTGTCCACGGCAAATGAAGGAAGCGTTTGAATGTCCGTTCGCATTGTAATTTCGGCTTTCGTCCTGGCTCTGCTGCCTCTGGCAAGCTCAGGCGTGGCGTGGGCCGAGGACAGCATGGAAAAAGCCAAGGCGGTGAAGCAAGAAGGCGGCAAGTATTTGGATGCGGATGGAAATCCGACCTACAAGATCGAGAACGGAACCGTCGACTGGTACACGTTCAGCGGCTACCGCCGGTATCACTCCGATTGCCATGTCTGTCACGGACAGGATGCGACAGGTTCGAGCTACGCGCCGGCCCTGGTCAACAGCTTGAAAACCATGGACTACGCCACGTTCCTCTCGATCGTCGCCGAGGGCCGCAAGAATGTCGGCGGCGGCAAGGAAAACGTCATGCCTGCCTTTGGCGACAACAAGAACGTCTATTGCTACCTGGACGATCTCTATGTCTACCTGCGCGCGCGCGCCGATGGTGCGGCGCCACGCGGCAGGCCGCCCAAGCACGAAGACAAGCCGCAGGCGGCGAAGGATGCCGAAGCATCCTGCATGGGCGGATGACATGAACGGCTGCGGTGCATTGAAGCTGCGCGTCGTTCTGCCGATTCTCGGCGCACTGGCCTTGTTGCCATCGAACGCGCAGGCGCAAGGCGCCGGCCTCGGCGCGGCGGGAGAACTGGTCGATCCCGACATTCTGCGCGTCTGCGCCGATCCTTCGAATATGCCCTTCACCGACAAGAGCGGCGAAGGCTTCGAAAACAAACTCGCCGAACTGGTAGCCGCGAAAACCGGACGGAAGTCCGTCGCCTATACCTGGTTTCCACTTGTCACCGGCTTCGTTCGCAACACGCTGGGAGCGAACCGATGCGACATCATCATGGGCTATGCCCAAGGCGATGAACTGGTGCAGAACACCAACGCCTATTATCGCTCCACATATGTGCTGGTCTACCCGAAGGGCAACGATATGGAGGGCGTCGAAACGATCGAGGATCCCAAACTCACGGGCAAGACGATCGGGGTTGTCGAGCGCACGCCGCCAACCGCCAACATGGCCGCCAACAAGCTTCTGCGGACCGCCAAGATCTATCCGCTTGCGGTGGATACGCGTGTCACCCCCTCCATGGGGGAGGTCATGATCAAGGACATGCTGGCCCACAAGATCGACGCGGCGGTCCTGTGGGGACCGATGGCAGGCTACTATGCCAAGCAACTTGGAGCCGATGTGGCGATTGTTCCGCTGGTAAAGGAAAAAACCGGCTCGCGCATGTCCTACCGCATCACCATGGGCGTACGTCCGTCCGACCAGGAATGGAAGCGGACGCTCAACCGGGTGATCAGGGAAAACCAGGCGGAGATCAATAGGCTCCTGCTGAGTTACAACGTGCCGCTGATCGACGAACACGACAATCCGATCACCCAATGAAGGGAAAGGAGGCTGTTTTTTTGCTGGTCGCTGCGAGCCTTATGGGTCTGGCCGAACCGACGCGGGCTGGCGAGATCGCCGAACCCAGGGGGTATCGGATGGACGACTATCGGGCGCCGGTGCCGCCGACGCTGCAAGGCGCCAGGGTGGTGACGACGGCGGAAGCTGAAGCGCTGTGGCGAGCGAAGAAAGCAGTCTTCTTCGACGTGATGCCGAACACGCCCAAGCCGACCAATTTGCCGGCAGGAACGATATGGAGAGATAAGGTTAGAAAGGACATTCCAGGCAGTACATGGCTGGCCAACGTGGGATACGGCGCTATTTCGCAAGAGACCACCAGCTATTTTCGCCAAGGCCTCGAAGCCAAGGCCGGCACGGACAAATCGCGAGCGATTCTGTTCTATTGCATGACGAATTGCTGGATGTCCTGGAATGCCGCCAAACGGGCGATCGAGTGGGGCTACAGTTCGGTAATCTGGTATCCACTCGGCGCTGATGGGTGGGAAGGTGCAAATCTTCCGCTGGAGGTGAAAAGACCATATGAAACGAGCAATTGAAGGAAGGTTTTGCTATTATTCCCGGTAGTTTTGCTTTTCGATTTTTCAAAACCTACTTTTTCGTTTGTCCATTTTGAGACGTGATGGACGAGCCATTGCTTCGGTGCCCTGCAATGGTTGGCTAACAACAGGGATCGGTCCCTTCGGACTGGTATAAGAGGAGAAATGTCATGAAGAAAAACTGGAAAAAACCGACCATGTGCCAGGTTGCTGCGGGCATGGAAATTTCTCGGTATCTGCCTGCCGAAATTACTCCCAAGAGGTAGGCCGCAGAGGTGCGTGTCCCTGGCAACAGGGGCACGCATCCCCGCAAGGGTTTTGGCGAAAGGTTTTGACGCGTGTAGGGCGCGCGCGGCACTTTTCAGGGCTGCAAATTGCCTGCTGGTCAGAGAAGCCGCGGGGCGGGCGTTTTCATGCATTTGAGGATCATCGGATCGGCGGCAGGCGGCGGCTTTCCGCAATGGAATTGTAATTATCGTCTCAGTCGTGCGGCCCGCTCCGGGATGGCTGGCGTGCATTCACGAACCCAATCAAGTGTCATCGCTTCGACGGATGGCGTCGGCTGGGTTCTTTTCAATGCCTCACCCGACATTCGCCAGCAGATCGCGGCAACGCCAGAGTTGCAACCTGCGCGCGACGCGCCGCTGCGTTCGACGCCTATCCGCGCGGTGGTGCTGACCAATGCCGATGTCGATCATATCGCCGGACTGCTCAGCCTGCGCGAGCGGCAGCCTTTCGCCATCTATGCAACGGCGCAGGTTCTGGCGACGCTGGAGGCGAATTCGATTTTCAACGTTCTCGATCCGGCGGTCGTGCCGCGGCGCATCCTGCCGACAGCGAAAGAATTGGTCATCTGCGATGCGGAAGGCAGCGAGACCGGCGTGATGATCGAGAGCTTTCCGGTGCCTGGAAAGATAGCACTCTATCTGGAGGACAAAGACCATCCGGATGCCAATTTCAGCTCCGACGCCGGTGACACGATTGGAGTCCGAATTGCGGGTATCGGCAGCCGCGATTCTGTCTTCTACATCCCGGGCTGCGCGCGCATCGATGCGACGCTGCGCGCGCGTCTTTGCGATGCAGCCTGTCTTCTGTTCGACGGCACTGTCTACACCGACGACGAGATGATCGTCGCCGGCGTCGGTCAGAAAACCGGCGCGCGCATGGGGCATCTGGCGATTTCGGGAGACGCGGGTTCGATCGCCAGCCTGGCCGATGTGAGGCTGGGCCGCCGCGTCTTCGTCCATATCAACAACACCAATCCGATCCTTGACGAGAATTCGGCCGAACACGCGGCGGTCAAGGCGGCAGGCTGGGAAGTCGCAGGCGACGGCATGGAGATGGAATTTTGAACGATTTCCGCGATGCGGCCAAAGGCGGCCTGTCCACGAGCGATCTCGAAGCCGTGCTGAGGCAGGTCGGCGCCGAGCGCTACCACAATCATCATCCCTTCCATCACAGGATGACCAGCGGCGCGCTGTCGAAGGCCGAGATGAAGGCCTGGGCGCTGAACCGTTATTGCTACCAGGCTGTCATCCCGCGCAAGGATGCCATGATCCTCGCACATGCCGAGGATTCGGCGTTTCGCGCCGCCTGGCGCAAACGTATCGAAGACCATGATGGCGAGGACGGCTGGAGCGGCGGTATCGCGCGCTGGCTGCATCTGGCAACCTCGCTCGGTCTGGACGCCGAGGCCGTGAAGAGCGAAAGGCTGGCACTGCCGGCGACACGGTTCGCCGTGGGGGCCTATCTCTCCTTTTGCACCAACCGGACGCTGTTGGAGGCGGTCGCGTCGTCGCTGACCGAGATGTTCTCACCGCTCATCATCGGCGAGCGCGTACCGGCGATGCTGGCCAAATACGATTATATCACCGAGGATACGCTGGCCTATTTCAAGCAACGGCCCGAACAAGCCTCGCGCGACGCCGACTTCGCCCTCACCTACGTGCTCAGCCATGCCGATACGGCGGAACGCCAGCAGCAGGCAATAGATGCGCTGGTGTTCAAATGCGATATACTCTGGGCCATGCTTGATGCGCTTCAACACGCCTATGGCGAGCCGGAAAACATACCGCCCGGCGCCTTCCGCCCCGAGGCAGCCCCATGATGCTGCGCGAAAGAGCCTTGGTGTCGCTGCGATCGATACCCTTCCTGCCGAAGCACGTGCGCATACAGTACGATTCCGTGCGGCAGGCGTTCGCCGTGCTTTCACCGGAGAGAATATTCTGGCCGAACGATATCAGCCTCGACATATTGCGGCGCTGCGACGGACGGTCCACGGTCGGCGAAATCATCGCCGGCCTTGCCACGGATTATGAGGCCGAGGAGGAGGCCGTGGCGGCCGACGTCATCGCCTTCCTGCAAGAGTGGTCGGACAAGCTGCTGGTGAAGCTATGAACACGCCCCTCCTCCCTCCTATCGGCATGCTGGCGGAACTGACACATCGCTGCCCGCTGCAATGTCCTTATTGCTCCAACCCGCTCGAATTGCAGAAGGCCAATCGCGAACTCGACACACAGACCTGGCTCAGCCTGTTCTCGGAGGCCGCCGATCTCGGTGTTCTGCAGGTGCATCTGTCAGGCGGTGAGCCGACGCTGCGCCGCGACCTCGAGCAATTGATCGCCGGACTTTCAGCGCGCGGCGTCTATACAAATCTGATTACCGCGGGCGTCGGCATCGCCGAAGGCCGCATCGAAGCATTTGCCGAAGCCGGGCTCGACCATCTGCAATTGAGCTTTCAGGGCGCACGGCCTGAGACCACCGAACGCATCGGCAACCACAAAGGCAGCCACGACAAGAAGCTGGAGACGGCACGCCGCGCGCGAGCTGCCGGCTTGCCTCTCACCATCAACGCGCCGATCCATCGCCATAACATCGAGGAGGTACCGGAGTTCATCGATCTTGCCCTTTCGCTGGACGCGGAGAGGCTCGAGATCGCCAACGTCCAGTACGCTGGCTGGGCTTTGATCAATCGCGATCAGCTGATGCCCGAGCGTGCAGCAGTCGACCGGCAGGCGGAAATCGTCGCGGAAGCACGCGAGCGGCTGGCCGGCATTATCAACATCGATTTCGTGACACCAGACTATTTCGCCATCTACCCCAAACCGTGCATGGGTGGCTGGGCGCGTGACGCGTTCATGGTGGCGCCTGACGGCACCGTGCTGCCGTGCCATGCCGCGCAGACGATCCCGTCGCTCAGCTTCGAGCGTTTCAAACCACACACCCTCTCCTCGATCTGGGCCGATTCGCCGGCGTTCAATGCCTTCCGCGGCACGGACTGGATGCAGGAACCCTGTCGCGGCTGTGAACGACGCGAGATCGACTGGGGCGGTTGCCGCTGCCAGGCGATGGCGATCGCCGGCGATGCCGCCGCAACGGATCCGGCTTGCGCGAAGTCGCCGATCCACGCGCGCATGGCGATGCTGATCGACGAAGCCAAGCGTACCGCGACAGTTCCTTCGGAGGACGAACCATTCACCTACCGGCGTATCGGCGTCGTGACCGAGCCCGCCTGACAGGTTCTTTCATTCCGCCGTATTCTCGCGCTCGCGCACTGCGTCGGCGAAAGCCAGGGCATCGCGATTGATCCCGACATTGTGCACACGAAAAATCGAAGCACCCTTCAACCGCAGGATGACGCTGGTTGCAGCTGTGCCAACGTCCCGCCCTTCGTCGCTTTCGCCGACCAGGTGATGGGCAAGCCTCTTGCGCGAGGTGCCGACGAGCCATGGAAAACCAAGAGCGCGCAGTTCGCCGAAGCGAGCCATGAGTTCAAGGTTCTCCTCTCCGCTCTTGGCGAAAGCGAAGCCTGGGTCCAGCACGATGCGGTCGTCCGGGATGCCGGCGTTGCGCGCGATCTCCAGCGATCTGTTCAGGAACAGGAACTGGTCGGCGATTACATCGGCCAATTTTTCCCGGTCGCGCCCGGTGTGCATGATGACCAGGCCAGCGCCAGCTTCCGCCGCGACGTGCGCAATGTCGGGTTCGCGCTGCAGGCCGTGTACGTCGTTGACGATATGTGCACCCGCCGCGACCGCGAGACGCGCCGTCTCGGCCCGATAGGTGTCAACCGAAACGATGCAGTCGCCGTCCGACGACAGCGCCTCGATGATCGGGAGGATACGCGATTGTTCCTCAAGCGCCGAAACGCTGCCGGCGCCGGGCTTGGTGGACTCGCCCCCGACATCAATGATCGCCGCGCCCTCGCCGATCATACGCCGTGCCTGTTCGAGTGCCCGCTCCGGCCGATCGAATTCTCCACCGTCGGAAAAACTGTCCGGCGTAACGTTCAAGATCCCCATCAGTAACGATCTCGCACCAAGATCGAGATACCGTCCATGAGCAAGTTGCCAACGGTTCATCGGGCGAGCGCGGCGAGCATCGACGCCACGCCTCCCTGGTGATCGCTCGGACATAGTCTACCGGGTGCATTCTCGCGAGGGATGCTGAGCTCCATGCCACGCAATACCGCAGTTGGTGTCGTGGTCATCGTCATTGTGGAATTCGCGTCGTATTCGATCTTTCGGTCGCCCAGGCTATCATAACCCCACAGTGCGAGAAGCGAATGTTCGGGCGCCGCAGGGTGTGCGAGAGCCGCCGAGGAAGGAACCACGGAGATGGCAATGGCAATTTCGATTTTCGGCTGGTGTCGTCAGTTCGGGCCAGAGATTAACGGAGCCATCGCTGCATAGGCGTCTGCCTCAATGAGTATGGACGGTTTCACTCATGCGCAATATGTATGAGGATTAAGCCTGCCGTGGCGCTCACATTTTTGCCCGCATCGCTAAGGCAAGTAATGCTCGTTCAATGACGCTGCTAACGCCGCCCGCCTAAGTGTCGATATCAGGGGATCTGGTCAATGACCGACAACAAGTCAGACGTTACCAAGGATTGGCAAGCGACGCAGGGCCAGAAGTCCTCCGCCACGCGTCTTCGTCTTTTCGCCGCACTCTCGTGGATCGTCGCCATTGGCGGCGAAATCTACGGGATTATGCTGCTTCGCCAGAACAAATTCGATCAGGCACACCTGCCGCTGATCATCGGCCTTCTGGTCGGCATCGCGATTTTCGCAATCGCCGGCAACTTGCTGTGGAAGGCGGCGAACAGGCATGATCCGGCCCGTGCATCCGACACGGCCAGGTTCTTCTTCCAAAACCAGCTCGGCGCAATCATCACGCTGATTGCCTTTCTCCCGCTGGTTTTCCTCATCCTCACCGACAAAAACATGGACCCGCGGACCAAGAAGGTTGCCGGCGGCGTCGGCGCTGCGCTGGCCGTGCTCGCGACGATCATGGGGATCAGCTTCAAACCCCCGTCGGTCGAACAATACACCCAGGATATGAACGCATGCGCAGCCCAGATCAAGTCGGGGCAGCCCACCACTGCCTGTTCGCCCGACGTCGCCGCTCAGGCGCAGGCGATCGCGACGGACACCGCCGCGGTGGCGGCGGCGACGCGAGACGCGAGCCACCCCGCAGGTCAGGACGTCGTCTACTGGATCGCGCCCGAAAACGGAGCCGCGAAGTCCACCGAGCCGCATGTTTTCCACCTCTGCGCAGGCGTGAGTCCGCTGAAGGACAAGACCGTGAATAGTGGCTCCGTGACGGAAGCCTACGCACAGAACGCCGTCCGCATCACGAAGCAGATCGATATGGAACAGAAGCAGTGCGGGTTCACTGCCACAACCAGCACCAATTGAACCTGCCTGCGCTCGATCGCGTCCAGCCGTTGGTCTTGTCGAGAGAGGCGCGCAAGCGCAGATTCAGTATCGACTCGCCGGAGCAACGCTATTGGGCATGGCTCAGAGCCCTAGCAGTCCGCATCGCGTTGCTTGCCAACAGTGACGGCCCGATGTCTCGGTCGAGCGTAAAGCGCTCGCAACGCTCGCCGTCGGACTCGTCGATGAAGCTCTCGACATGTTTGAATCCAAGCTTCGCAAATATCCGCACCGAGGCAAAATTGCGCGCCGCCGCTTCGCCCGTCACCCGTTCAAGCGCCAGAGTTTCGAAAGCGTAGCGGAGAACTTCGCGCGCCGCCTCGCTGCCCAGTCCGTGCCCCCAATGCGCACGCGCGAGCACAAATCCCAATGCGGCTGCCTTGGCGTCGGTTGCGCCGAAGGACAGGGTTATTGTCCCGATCGCTTCCGAAACTCCTACTTGATCTATGGACCACTGGATCGCCGTACCGTCAGCGAAACGCTGACGCGAACGGGCGAACCATCGCTCGCCCGCGCTTATGTCGTCGGGAACAGGATCGCCGGCAAGAGAGGCGGATTCGACATCCGTCGCGCGCGCAAACCATGCCGGGATATCCCGTTTTCTCGGCGCCCGAAGCACGAGCCTTGGTGTCGTGAGCTTGGGAAATCGGACAGTTTCCATCGAAGCATTTTCCACCTGAGGCGGCGCCAATGATAGCCGGAAAGCGGCAATCATAAGCAGCCGGCAAGCCCCCCGGAAAGCCGTCGGCAAGGCAGGCCGTCAACCCGCCAGGCGTCGGTCGCGCGATATGGAAAGTCCCGCGAGAAGCGGAGCGTACGCGGCGAGCCTGCGGGATACGAATTCCGTGAAGAGCCGCACGCGCTTCGTCTTGCGTGTCTCCCCCTGCGTGAGAAGCCAGAGCGTTCCGTACATGTGCAGGTCGGTACCCGGCACCCTCACCAGCAGGGGGTCGGCATCTCCGACGAAGCACGGCAGTGTCGTGATCCCGAGCCCTTGCCGTACCGCAACGATCTGTGCCTCGGCGTCCGTGGTCCTGAATGGAACCTCCGTGGTGCGAACCTCGCCCTCGCGAGCCCAGTCCGGAATTCCATGAATGCTTATGACGATCCACCGGACGGGATCGGGCGCGCCCGCATGCCAGGCGGCGAGTCGATCGCGGGACATATAGACGCCGCCGAACAACTCTGGCCCCTTCAGGCCGTGAAGATTGAGCGGCAGGGTTTTGCGGTCATAGACGACGCGGATCGCCACGTCGGCCTCTCGGTTGGTCAGATTTGCCAGCTCCCCGGACGACAAGACGTCCATCTCGATGTCCGGATGCAGACGCGCGAACTCGGCGAAATCAGGCATGAGCAGGTGTGTCGCAAGGGTCGGAGCCAATGTCACCCGCAGAAGCCCGCGCACGCTCTGGTCGCGCCCGAAGACGCGTGTCTCCAACTGGTGCGACGACGCTTCCATCTGGTTCGCGAGCTCGAGCACCTCCTCGCCCGCAGCCGTCAGGCGGTAGCCCGAAGGCAGCTTTTCGAACATCTGCGCCCCAAGGCGTTCCTCGAGCTGTCCAACGCGTCGCAGCACGGTCGAGTGGTTCACACCGAGGCGCTCGCCGGCGGCCCGCACCGAGCCTCCGCGCGCCACGGCCAGAAAATAGCGAACATCATCCCAGTCGATCATGGCGCGATCCCGCACCGCGCGGTGCGCTTTCCAAAGCCCGTATCCAACGCAGTCGTACAGCAGTGTGGGCAGTTATCATAGCTTATGTCGACGAGCGCGGCCCAATTCCGAACGACGGACACCAATTCGTCGCGGCTGGCGGCAGTCGTCCGACCGGATCGATTTTGCACCACCGATGTGCGCACTTCCGCACTCAAAGCCTGACCCCTGCAGACTTATTTCCAGGCTCTCGGGGTTCTTCCCGAACGATCAAAGGCAGAGCCTGGAAGGAAAAGTCATGGGAAAGCTAAACGGGAAGGTTGCAGTCATCACCGGCGGCGCTACCGGCATCGGCCGCGCCGCGGCAAAGCGCTTCATCGAGGAGGGCGCCTTCGTCTTCATCTTCGGCCGCCGGCAGGAAACGCTCGACGCGGCTCTGGCCGAGCTCGGGCCCAATGCCCGCGCGGTGACGGGCTCGGTCTCGGATGAGGCCGACCTCAACCGACTCTACGCGACGGTGAAGGCCGAGCGCGGAACCCTCGACATCGTCTTCGCCAATGCCGGGGCGGGAAGCCAGCTTGCGCTCGGCGAGATCACCGCCGAGCACATCGACCAAACCTTCGACACCAATGTGAAGGGTACGATCTTCACTGTCCAGAAGGCGCTGCCGCTGATGGGCCAGGGCGGTTCGATAATCCTGACCGGATCGAGCGCCGGCACCACGGGCGCCGCGGCAATGAGCGCCTACAGCGCGAGCAAGGCGGCAGTGCGCAACCTCGCGCGGACCTGGGCAGAGGACCTGAAGGGCACCGGCATCCGGGTCAACGTGCTATCGCCCGGGGCGACCGCCACCGAACTCGCGAAGGAAGCGCTGGGCGAGGAGGGCCAGAAGGTCTTCGCCGCGATGACGCCGCTCCAGCGAATGGCCGATCCGGCGGAGATCGGCGCCGTCGCCGCCTTTCTCGCGTCGTCGGACAGCAGCTTCATGACCGCCAGCGAGGTCGCCGTCGACGGTGGCCTTGCGCAACTCTGACGCGCCACGCCCGGCCGGCACTCCATTCAACTAACCAGCGCCGTTGAGGGCCGGGAATCGACATCAACACGGATCGGAGAAGTATTATGAGCTATGCAATTGTAGGATTCGGCAAGATAGGCCAGGCCCTCGCCCAGGCCTTCGCCCGTAAGAACATCAAGGTGGCCGTCGCGAGCCGCCGGCCGCCCGAGGCATTGGCGTCGCAGGCTCGGGCGATTGGACCCACGGTCATCGCCAAGTCGCTGCGGGATGCGCTCGAGGCCGACACAATCATCTTGGCGGTCCCGTTCTGGGAGCATCGCGAGGTCGCGAAGGCCCTGCCAAACTGGGAAGGCAAGACGGTCATCGACGCGATGAACACTTTTGGAGTTCTCCCCGAAGAGCTGGACGGTCTCCCGTCCTCGGCCTTCGTCGCGAAGGCGTTCACCGGCGCCAAGCTCGTCAAAGGGTTCAATCACCTGGCTGCGGCCACCCTGGCTGCCGATCCGATCGTCGAGGGCGGCCACCGCGTGGTTTTCCTGTCGAGCGACGACGAGGACACGACCGCTCCCGTGGCGGCCTTGGCCAAACAACTCGGGTTCGCACCCGTCAAGCTGGGAAAACTCGACGAGGGTGGCGCGCTGGTGCACGCACGCGGCCGCACTTGGGGCCACCTCATCTTCCAGGATTTGTTCAAGAAGGAGCAGTAGTCAATCTACGACCGCGTGATCAACGCCGAGAACTGGTCGCGCGCTAACTTCTTCGAGCAGCGCGCGACCGAATATTTGAAGACCACAAGGTCGCGAAGGCTGGCGTGGGATTGACGGCGTATGGGCGCCGTTCGAAGAGCGGGGAGCGGCCAAGCGTGCGCCATGCGGCGGCCGCAATTGGTCGTAGAGCTTTGGGCTGCGGACTGACCGATTGCGCCGGCAGCAATGCCATGCGGCGGCGCGAAAAGGCACTTGGTTGCTGGGCAACGCCCTAAAAGGGCGGAAGTACCGCGGTCAGTCTAATGATCCCTGACCAGTTGCATGAAAGCCCCTATCGGACGTAGCGTTTGGCGAACCTTCAGACACGCCGCGAAGGATTGCGTGAACGGCTTGTGATCCGAGATCGAAAGCGCCGTCAAACGATCGTCCGGAAGGTACTCGGTCCTGGAAACAATACCGGCGCCAAGGCCGGCGGCGACAGCTTCACGAACGCCGTCGCGTGGAATTTCCATCACCACATTGGGCCGCACGCGATTCCTATCGAGTACCTCTTCCAGTGCGCGCCGTGTCATCGAGCCCGGTTCGCGGAAGATCAGGCGCTGCCCGTCCAGTTCCTCCAACTCGATCTGCTGGCGCCCGCCCCAGGGGTGGTCGCGATGCACGAAGATGATCACTTCATGGCTGCCGAGTTGGACAAGATCGAGACGCGGATCATCATAGTCGCGGCCGATGATGGCGACGTCGACCTCGTAGTTCAGCAATTTGTTATAGATGACATCGGAATTACCGCTCTCGAGGAAGACCTGCATCAGCGGGTATTTCGCGTGGAAGGCACTGAGCAGTTCCATGACAAAGAACGGGCCAACGGTGCCGACGCGCAGCTTGCCCGATATCTGGTTGCCCTCGGCCTGCAGAATGCCGACCGCCTGCTCCTCCAGCGAGAAGATCTGGCGGGCAACGATAAGCAGCGCTTCGCCTGCGTCGGTGAGCTTGAGGCCGCGCGGCGAACGCAGGAAAAGCTGAACGTCGTATGTTTCCTCCAGCGCCTTCACTTGCGTCGTCACCGTCGGCTGACCGACACACAGCAGATCGGCCGCCTTGGTGAAACTCAGTTCGCGTCCCACCGCATAAAATGAACGCAGCTGGCTGAAATTGACGAAATGCAGCTTGTTAGAGCCACTCAACCCGTTTCTCCTCCCTGCGGAACGCTTGCGCCAACCGCATGATCCCTTCGGCTATTTCCGACCGCTCCTCCAGCAGATCGCATAGGACCGTGTAGTGGTTTTTGTCCCGCAGCGAAACCAGTTCGGCATGCTGGCCGGCTGCACGCCAATGTTCGACGAACTGTCGCGACTGCCCCGCAAAGTCCGATGTTTCGGCGGCCCCGACAAAGGCCGTCAACGGGCAAGCCATCGGCCGGCGGCGTATCGGGCTGAGTTTTGCGGCTCGCTCCTGATCCAGCTCCAGAGCCGCATTGAGCGACGTTTCCACCAGAGGCTCGAGATCGAAGATGCCGCTGATCGGCGCACAGGCCGCGAGCGCCACATTCGCGGCGTGGCTCGTCATTGCCAGCATCGCGGCGAGATGCCCTCCCGCCGAATGGCCAGTCGCGATCCAGAACGGCGGCGGCGGCCGGAGCGCTTCCAGGACCATTGGCAGGCAGCCGCGGACGCTTTCGACGATCTCCGCGACGCCGGCAGCCGGCGCAAGCGGGTAGTTGAGCAGCGCCACCGAGAAACCACGCGGCACGAGCGCCGCCGCGACGAACGAATAGCGATCCTTGTCGAGGCTCTGCCAATAGCCGCCGTGAACAAAGACGACCAGCGGCGCGCCGTCACTTCCTGGAAACAAGTCGAAGATCTGGCGAGGATGCGCGCCATAGGGCACGTCGCGGCGGCATGGAAAGGAAGCGCGCGCTGCGGCGCTCGCCTCGTCGAACCGGCGATAAACATGCTCGCGCTCCGGATAACGGTCGCGGAAGACGTAGCCGGCTTCATTGGCAAGCCCCATGCCGCTCACTCGAAGTGGACGACACTGCGAACAGTTTCTCCCGCCCGCATCAGGTCGAAGCCGCGATTGACCTCATCGAGCGCAAGCGTGTGGGTGATCTGCCGGTCCAGATCCAGCCGACCCTCCATATAGAAGTCGATCAGGCGGCCGAGCCCGCTGCGCCCCTTGACGCCGCCGAAATAGCTGCCGCGGATGCTCCTCCCGTAACGGACACCGACCGGCGGAAAGCCCAGTTCCGTACCTGGAGGCTCGACACCGAGCAGCACCGCCGTACCCCAGGCAGGCTGGCAGCAGTCGAAAGCTTGGCGCATGACCGGGACAATGCCGGTGCATTCGAAAGCCACGTCGACGCCGCCGTCCGTCAAGTCGCGGATCGCCTGCACGACCTTTGCGCCTTCGCGGCCGGCATTGACGAAGTCGGTCATGCCGTAGGCTCGGGCAAGCGCGTTCTTGCGATCGGTGACATCAATGCCGATGATAGTCTTGGCGCCCGCCAACCGCGCACCCTGCACGACATTGATGCCGATGCCGCCCAGGCCGAAAACGGCGACGGCGTCGTCTTCGCGAATTTCGGCCAGCGCGGCGCCCACGCCGGTAGTGACGCCACAGCCGAACAGGCAGACTTTATCAAGCGGGGCATCCGGCCGTATTTTGGCCAGTGCGATCTCCGGGACAACCGTATAACGAGACAGTGTCGATGTTCCCATGAAATGATGCACGGGCTGGGTCTCGAATGCGAAACGCGACGTGCCATTCGGCATCACGCCTCTGTCGCGCGTCGGCTTGATCGTCCAGCAGAGATTGGTGCGGCCGCTGCGGCACATCCGGCAATGCATGCACTCGGGACCGTAGAGCGGGATAACGTGATCGCCGGGTTTCAGGTCGTAAACCCCCTCGCCCACCTCGAGCACGCGACCCGCGCCCTCATGGCCCGGGATCAATGGATAGACACAGGTCGCGTTGACGCCTTCCAGCGCGGTCAGATCGGTATGGCAAAGGCCGGAAGCGACAATCTCGACCAGTGCTTCACCATGGCCGGGCGGCGCCACCTGGACCTCTTCGACGGCCAGTGGCTTGTTCGGCTCGAAACAGATCGCGGCGACAGAGCGGATCACAATGCCAGCCTTTCAGGCTGAGCTGCGCCAAATGCCGCAAACCCCTTCCCTGCGAGTTCGGCAGGATTCAGTCGGCCGCCGGTCCTGATCGTCTCGCGAGCGATGCGGATGTCGCGTCCGCAGGCGACGCCGATAGCGCCGACAAGACGCTCCGCATCGGCAAAGTAGGCGAGATAGGTGCGGTCGCCCGGCCTGCCGCGCTCATAGGCGGGTTCCCGATCGCCTGGTATTCCCGCAATCTGGATGTTCAGGTCGTATTGGTCGGTCCAGAACCACGGCACCTCGTCATATGACGCCGGGGTGCCGCAGATCTGTGCGGCGACGATGCCGCCCTGGTCTTCGGCGTTCTTCCAGGATTCGAGCCTCCAGCGCCTACCGAACAGACGATTCTCATGGGAGGCGACGTCCCCGGCGGCGAAGATATCGGGATCGCTGGTCTGGCCGAACTCGTTGACCACGATGCCGTTGTCGACGTCGAGCCCGGCATCGCGGGCGAGCTGATCGTTCGGTGTTCCACCGATGCCGACAAGCACGACGTCGGCCTCGATCTGGGTGCCATCGTTCAGTCGGAGCAATGTCTTGCCACCCAACGGCTCGGAAGCAGCGACCTGCCTGCCGCAGAGAATCCTGACGCCCGCCTGCCGATGAACGCCCGCCAGCCATTGCGACATATAAGGCGGGAGCAGCCTGCTCAGCGGACGATCCGCTGTTTCCAGCACCGTCACGGTCGCACCGCGCTTCACTGCGCTCGCCGCGACTTCCAAACCGATGAGCCCTGCCCCCACCAGCACCACCGAAGAGCCGGGCAGGATGCGGTCGCGCAAGTCGAGCGCGTCCTGAAACGAGCGGAGATAGGCGACCCGGTCCGCGACCGGCTCCAGCGATTCGATGCGGCGCGGCGAGAGCCCGGTCGCGAGCACCAGCTTGCGGTACGACAGCCCGCTGCCATCGGCCAGCATCACCGCCTTGGCCTGCCGGTCGATGCTGGTCGCCTCGGCACCGAGATGAAACCTGACACCGAGCTCGCTCCAGCGAGCCGGCGGCAGAAGATAGGCGTTCGCCGGAACCTCGGCCGCGGTCAGCACGCTCTTCGATAGCGGCGGGCGCTCATATGGCAACTCGTGTTCGATCCCGATCACATCGATCGGGCCAACGAAGCCACCGTGCCGCAGCCGCTCGGCGGTACGACCGCCGCCATGTCCTGCGCCGACGATCACCACGCCGGCCGTTCGTCCCAAACCAGCCACGGCCGATCAAGCCTCCTGGCCGGCTGGTGCGGCGCCGGGACGATCGTTCTTCAGCACTTCGCGGATTATCTCGCGATGCACCTGGATGTATCCCTTGCTGACGCATTGCAGATGCGGCGAAACCTCACTGTGAAGGTCGCCGAGCGCATGGAACGGCACGGACGAGGCCAAGTGGTGCTCGGCGTGGAACGGCATGTTCCAATAGAGCATCCGCAGGACCGGATTCGCCAGGGTGGTGCGGGTGTTGGCGAGCAGGTTAGGGCTTTCTTCCGCACCGGTATGCTCGGCCATGCGTATGGCGCGCAGCACCGGTTCGCCCATGATGCGCGGTAGCAGCCAGTAGACCAACGCGATCGTGCTTCCGTAGTAGATCGAGAAGACAGCGACGACGACGTAAGCCAAGACCAGCAGCCGGATCTCCAACATCACCTGCTTCCAGACGGATTCCGGCAGGAATTCGCGCTCTTCTTCGGTGAAGCGCCCGATCGAGCCACGCCATAGGGTACCGGCGAGCTTGGGCCAGAAGGACAGGCCGAGTATCTGCCCGAAATAGTCGCGCAGCGAGGTGGGGAACGGCACGATATCGGGATCGTGGTCCTCGTGCTGGGTGTAGGTATGGTGCGCGGCATGGCGGTATTTGAAATACAGAAAGGGCCGGAAGGTGAACGCGGCGACGGCGAAGCCAATGAGGTGATTGATCCAGCGCGAGTGAAAGGCCGTGCCGTGCGAGCATTCGTGCAGCGGTGCAAACAACAGCACGATAACGACGCCGTAGACGAACATCGCCGGTATCTGGAGCCATGGCGTGCCTGACGACAGATAGACGGCGAGAGCGCCAAGCACCAACGCGCTGATGTGCACCGCGAGCCGGACAAGGCCCGGTCCGTTGGTGCGCGTGCGAAGCCTTTTCAGCTTGTCACGCGAAATGATCTCGGGTCCCGTCAGCGGCCAAATCTTGCTGCCGATGCCGCCGATGCCCGCATAGCTGGCAGAATTATCGCCCTGCATGCCGATCCTCCTTCAAATTAATCGTTATCGAGGAGACCTACCGACCCGGATGGGAAATAGAAAATTCATTGTTTCCATACCGTTATCGATCCTGCGTTCAGGCGACGAAACAATGAGCTATCGCCTCGGCCGAGAATTCCTTGCGCTGGAAATGCCCGGTTATCCGACCACGGCTCATGACCAGGATACGGTCGCAAGCGTCCATCATTTCCTGCAGCTCCGTGGTGAGCAGCAGCACCGCTTTGCCTTCATCGGCAAGGCCCTGGATCGCACGCCAGATCTCGAATTTCGCGCCGACATCGACACCCCGCGTCGGATCTTCGGCGATTACGATATCGCCGCCGCGCGCAATCCATTTGCCGATGACGATCTTCTGCTGGTTTCCGCCCGAGAGCTGGGAAGCGGGCTGCGACAGGCCGCTGGCCTTGATAGCAAGCTTGCGCACCAGGTCATTGGCTGATGCATTTTTCCGTCGGCGCTTGAGAAAGCTGCGGCGGCCAAAGCTGCGCAGGACCGTCAGCCCGAGATTGTCGCCGACGCTCATCGGCAGGACCAGCCCCTCACCCTTGCGGTCGGCCGGCATGAAGGCGATGCCGGAAACGATTGCATCGCGCGGTGAGCGAAACGCCACGCTCTTGCCGTGCACAAGAATTTCCCCGCGGTCGATCGATGAGGCGCCGAAGATCGCACGCGCGACGGCTTCACGCTGGCAGCCAAGCAGGCCGGCGATGCCGACGACCTCGCCGGCACGCACCTCAAGGGATATGTCGTCAAACACCCCGGCCTTGCCGATCGCCTTGGTCTCCAGGGCGACGGAACCTTGCCGGCGCTCCTTGTAAGCGCTCTGGCCCGGCTTGTGCTCGCGCCCAACCATCAGAGAGACGAGCGCCGTCTCGTCGAGGTCGGCAACGTCGCGCGTGCCAACGACACGGCCGTCGCGCAGCACGGTCACGCGATCGGCTATGTCCAGCACCTCGCCGAGCCGATGCGAGACATAGACTATGCCGAGGCCACTTGCCTTCAGCTTGCGGATGACGGCAAGCAGGTGACCCACCTGATCATCGTTCAACGAAGCGGTCGGCTCATCGAAAACCAGCACTTTCGGCCGGCTTGCCAGCGCACGGCAGATCTCGACGATCTGCTGCTCGTTCAGACTGAGTTCGCCGACCGGACGCGAGGGATCGAGGCTGACATGGATTTCGTCGAGGAGTTCCCGCGCCATGCAGTTGAGCGCCGCCCGGTTGTTGCGGCCGAGGCGGGCCGCGGGCTCGCGGCCGAGGAAGATGTTCTGGGCGACGCTGAGGTTCGGGCACAGCACCAGTTCCTGGTGGACCAGAGACAGTCGGTTCGCCAACGCGACCGTCGGATCGCTTAACACGACCGGCTGGCCATCGATGCGGATCTCCCCGCTGTCCGGCGCGATCAGGCCGTTCATGACCGACAGCAGCGTCGACTTGCCCGCGCCGTTCTCGCCAACCAGTGCATGCACCTCCCCGGCCTTCAGGTCGAAGGTGACGTCGGCCAGCGCGACCACGCCGGGAAACGTTTTACGGATCGACTGGACCTCGAGCAGCGGGGTATCCATCGCTGTCATCCCGAATGGTATTGGTTGAGCAGGGCGCGATGACGATCCATGTCGCCACGCAAATTCTGATAAATCGAGGACCAGACCTCGAAGAAATCCTGGTAGCGCTCGTGCAGCTTCGGATCCGGGTCGATTGTCTCCTTGATACGCACGATGCTTTCGAGGGGCTCGATCGGCGACTTGTATATGCCAGCCGCAACGCCCGCGAGGATGGCGTCGCCGATGGGCGCTGCTTCGCCGATGTCCGGCACCTTGAGCGGCAGATTCACGACGCTGGCGGTGATCTGGTTCCAGAAACGGCTCTTGGTCGGGCCGCCGTTCAGGATCAGCCCATCGACATTCACGCCGGCCTGATTGGCGATACGCACGTTCGAGTACAGGTCGAATGCAACGCCTTCGATAAGCGACCGAATGAAATGCGCGCGCGTCGTCGTCGGGCGCACGCCGAAGAAGACACCCGCGGCGCTGCTGTTCCAGTTCGGCGACAGCGTATTGCCGAGATACGGCAAATAGAGCAGACCGTCGGAACAGGCGGGCACATGCTTGGCCTGCTCTGTGAAAAGATCGAAGACATTGTGACCCATGCGCTCGGCCAGCCGGAACTCGGAATCCCCGAACTGGTCGCGAAACCATTTCAGCGATGCGCCGGTGAAGGCCATCGGCCCGTCGAACATGGTCAGGCCGGGCAGT
Organism: Mesorhizobium sp. B2-2-4; assembly: GCF_006442375.1. Classification (NCBI taxonomy): domain Bacteria; kingdom Pseudomonadati; phylum Pseudomonadota; class Alphaproteobacteria; order Hyphomicrobiales; family Phyllobacteriaceae; genus Mesorhizobium; species Mesorhizobium sp. B2-2-4. The sequence continues at coordinate 74,571 of NZ_VFWB01000009.1, forward strand.
ACGTGCGGCCATTTCAAGATGCGATATTCGTGGACGTCCTGCTCGGTCGGGATCATGATGCCGAGGTTCGAGCCAGTGCCCATCGAATAATAGGCCTCGCCGGCCTTGGTTACACCAACGCCCAGTGCCGCCGAGCTGATGTCGGTGCCGCCGGCCGCCACGATGGTGCCGGGGCGCAGTCCGGTCTCTTCCGCCGCCTGCCTGGTGACTTCGCCCACCACCTCGTGAGACTGGTATAGGCGTGGGAATTTCTCCAGTGGGATGCCGATCGCCGTAGCAATGGATTCGTTCCAACGCTCCTTCTGGTACTCGTACGCATAGGCCAGGCCGGCGTCACCGGTGTTCATCGTGAAGTTGCCGCACATGCGGTAGGTGCAGTAGCCGGATGGCGACAGGAACTTGTGCGTTGCGTTGAAGATGTGGGGCTCGTGTTTCTTGATCCACAACGCCTTGGGATCGATGAACCATGGGGCGACGCGGTTACCGTTGTTCTTGTTGATGGTCGCCTCGCCGACGCTGCGGCGAATATCCTCGCATTCTTCTTCCGAGCGGGAATCCATCCATATCATCGCCGGACGCAGCGGCTTGCCCTGATCGCTGACCGGCAACGTGACGCCGACCAGGCCAGACAGCGCGATCGCCGCGATGTCGTCGGAAAACCGGCCCTGCTCCAGGCACTGCCTGACGGCTGATACGACCGCCCCCCAATAGTTCGAGGCTTCCTGTTCCGCCCATCCGGGGAACGGATGGAACAACGGATGCTCCTGCGAGCCGAACGCCACCACCTTTCCCGTGTTGGTATCGAGGATCGCCGCCTTGACGTTGGTCGTGCCGATGTCGATGCCGAGCGTTAGATGTCCGCCCATGAAATGCCTCTCCCCATTATGGATGTGTCTTCTTGCGGCTCATCTTCGACAGGCCGACCGATGCGATGAGTGCGATGCCGACCGCCAGGTTCTGATACCAGGTGCCGACGCCCCAGATCGCCAGCAGGTTCAAGCCGGCGGCAAAGGCAACGCTGCCGAGCAACGTGCGCCATGGCGACCCGACGCCCCCTGAAAGCGCTGTTCCACCGATGACGGCGATGGCGATGGCCGTCAGTTCGTAGCCTGCCGCAAGCGGTGCGTCGACCGACTTCAGCCGCGCCGTAAAGACGACGCCGGCAATGGCGGCGCAGAGCCCGCTGATGACGTAGGCCAGCAGTACGTAGCGATCCGTCTTGATGCCGGCATAGAGTGCCGCTTTCTCGTTGCCGCCGATGGCGTAGAGGCGAGCGCCGCGCACAGTTCCGTTGACGAAGGCGATGAGCGCCAAGAGCACCGCGAGGAAGATCAGGAAGCTCACCGGCATACCGAGGATCTTGCTGTCGCCGATCCAGCCATAGAATGGCGCCTTGAGGTAATAGGGATGGCCGTTGGTGAGCACGTAGTTGAAGCCGCGCAGCGCGGTCAACGAGACCAGCGTCATGATGAAGGACGTAACCTTCAAGTAGGCAACGCCGACGCCGTTGATAGCGCCGGCGATGATGCCAGTCGCAAGCGCGATCAGAATCACCGGCACGATCGGCCCCGCATAGGTGTTGCCGCGCACCAACCAGCGGCTGCCCAGCATCGGCCCGATCTCCGCCATCACGACCACGCCGACAATGATCGAAAAGATCATCAGCGCCGCCACGGAGAGGTCGATGCGGCCGGTGAGCAGCACCACCGTCATTCCGAGCGACAGCAGTCCGATGACGGCCACGTTGCGCATCAGGTTTTCGAGATTCAGCGCGGTCAAATAGTATTCGGAGGTCAGCGCGCCGACCAGGAAGATAACAGCGATCAACCAAACGATCGGGTCGCGGAGCAGACCCTGCGGAAATGGGGCTGCACGGGACGACGACGGACCGGACAGTTCAATGGCACTCATTTCGCGATCCCCCGCTGCCGCATGCCGGGCAAGACCACCGCCAGGATGACCGCCGCGGTTACCACCTGCTGCAGGTATATGCTGACGCCAAACTGGTTGAGGAGGTTGTTGACGATACCGATGATGAGGGCGGCAACCAAAGTGCCCGCGATGGAACCTGAACCGCCGGCGAGTGCCGCGCCGCCCAATACCGTCACCGCCAGCACCGAAAGCTCCATGCCTTCAAGCCCGGCAGGATTGATGTAGGACAGCCGTGCGCTCTCCAGCATGCCGGCGAGCGCGGCACAGGCGCCCGAGATGATGAAGACAGTGGTGCGTACGCCTACGACATTGATGCCTGACAGCGCGGCGGCCCTGACGTTCCCGCCGGTGGCGTAGAGTTCGCGACCGAAGATCGAATACTTGGTCAGCGCGATCGCGGCGACGCCGAGAACGACAAGCAGCACGACCGGGACCGGAATGCCGGCGATATTGCCACGGCCAAACCAGAGGTAAGCACTAATGGCTTCGGGATAGAGCGCCTGCCCGCCGGACGCTATGTTGGCGAGCGCGCGACTTATCCCCAGCATGCCAAGCGTAGCGATCAGCGACGGAATGCCCAAGACGGCGACAAGCACGCCGTTCATCAAGCCGACGACCAGCCCGGTGAGAAGCGTAGCGCCGATGACCAGCACCGCCGATCCGGTCGGAATCAGCAGCCCTCCCACGACACAAGAGAGGATGGCCGCGCCGGCGACGGAAAGGTCGATCTCGCCGGTAATGACGACCAGCGTCATGCCATAGGCCATGATGCCGATCGCGGCCACAGCCAGCAGGATCACGTGGATATTGGCAAGGGAAAGAAAGGACGGCGCGATCACCTGCCCGAGGATGACGAGAGCTGCCAGCACCGCCACCCGGCTTATCGCTCCGATGCTCAGATGCCGACAAGCATCGGAAGGCCGTGCCGGCAACGCGGGCTCGACCACTTTTGTCTCAAGAGTATTCATCGTCATGACGCACTCGCCTGCCTTGGATCAGCAACCGCCGCCCCTCCCGCGAGAGGGCCGGCGGTCGTCCTGGGAGCGGATATCAGCCCGAGACCTCCGGGCCATATGCATAGGGCCATTCGTCGGGCGTCAGCGTCTCGATACCTTCGATGTTCATCTTTTCCTTGGTGATCATCGGCAGGTTCGGCGTCATGATAAGCTTGGGCGGCGCTTCGTTGAGGCTCGCCTTGGCGCCGATGTGCATGACGACGGCGCGGATGCCGATGTCGCCGATCAAGGGCGTGTAGGGCGATACCATGTCGATATTGCCGGCCTTGATCTCCTTCAACACCTCGCGGGCGTCGTCGTTGGCGAGTATCATGATCTTCTTGCCGCCCGGCGCGCTGTTCAGCCGGTTGGCTTCGCGGATCGCGTCGAGCGCACCCATGGCCTCCTCGCCGCCGGTGTTGAACGACACCGAGATGTCCTTAAAGGCCTGGAGGGCATCCGCTGTCGATTTGAACGCCAGCGTGCGCTGGCTGTTGGTGTGGTAGTTGGCCAGCACCTTGTAGCCGGCCGTGTTGCCGATCGCTTCGAGGAAAGCACCGGTACGGATCGAGTCCGCGGTGCTGCCGAGATCCTTGCGATTGAATATGATATTGCCGTCCGGAGCAGCATGCTTGAGGTAAAGGCCCTGCTGGAGACCGTTTGCATAGAAGTTGCCCAGAACCTCAGAGCTGATCTGCTCGGACGAGGTGCGGCGGTCGAGGCTGACGACCGGAATGCCCGCGGCGATGGCACGGTCCACGGGCGGGCCCATCGGCGCTTCACGGTTCGGCCACAGCACGATGCCATCATATTGCTTGGCGATCCACGTATCGATCACCTGACCCATCTTGTTGTCGTCGAACTCGGCGTCGATCACCTCCAGTTCGATATTCGGATGGCGCTTGGCTTCCCAGGCGGCGGTGTCGGCGAGGCTGATCAGCCAGGGATGGTTGAAGCCATGGAAGACGAGGCCGATGCGATATTTCTTGCTGGCGTCCAGCACCAGACCTTCAGGCAGCGGCAGATAATCCGTGAAAGGCGCCTTGATCTGCAGCTTGCTGTAAGGGCCGACGAAGCTGGCGCCCATGCCCGGCTTCCAGACGAATCCGCCGGCGAGGTCCCCGACCGGATAGACGTCGAGATAGTCCCGGAAACCGTCCTTTTCGAACAGCGCACTGACGTCGGCATTCGATATGCCCGCCTTGGCTTCGTCGGAGTATTTCTTGATCAGGCCATTGAGAACGGCGTGGACGGAGTCTTCGGCGAAGGCCGGAACTGTCGTCAGCGGTGCAGCAGCGAGAACGGAAAGCGCCGCGGCTGTCTTCAGCAGATGGCGACGTGATAATTTCAGCATTTTAGGTCTCCTCCCATATTTTGGTTTCAGCCCGGGGTATGTCCCGACAAGTTCAAGTCACTCCTCCTTCCACCAGGATGTGGACGTAGCCGTCCGACACCTTGGTTTCGTAGGTCTTCAGCCGCTCGGTGACGGGCGGTGAAAGCGGTGTGCCGGTGGGGATGTGGAACAGTCCCTGATGCAAAGGACACTCCACCGTCTGGCCGTCGATATAGCCTTCCGAAAGGAAGGCGTGGGCGTGCGTGCAAATGCCTGAAGTGGCGTAGAACTTGCCGGCAAGATTAAAAATGGCGATACATACCCCCTGGTGCTCGATGCGCGTCGCATCGTCGACGGAAAGACTGTCGGCACGGATCGCCTGGATCCACTGCCTGCTTTCTGGATTAGTCTGCGCGTCCATGCGCCTCCCCATATCCGTTTTGTTTCGTTTATTTTCGTTCTCTTTCCTTCGCTCGCAAATTCATTGTGGGAATAGAGATATCGATGAACCCCATGCCGAGTGATCGACCACAGGCAAGCAATCGCCGAAAATACAGCTGCATGGCAGCCGGACGCGGCGATATGTCAGGCACGGAGATCTATCGGAGAATTCGAACCGGTCGTGCCCGAGACGATGCGCCAAGCGCCAATCTGGTGATCAGAAATGGCCCTCACGGTCCATTGCGATGCCTCACGCGCCAATTTGCTGTCGGGGATCTTGATCCTGGAAATCACGTTACCATTCATTATTCTGCTCCATCAATTCTCGAGAACGGCCTGGGGCGTATTCCGAAAGCTGATGGCCATTCGGTTGTAGCTGTTCATCAGGCTGATCGCGATCGTCAGGTCGACGAGCTGCTTTTCATCGAAGACGGCACGCACGGCTTCATAGGCGGCGTCCGGAACCCCGGTCTGTGCAACATTGGTCACGCTCTCGGCCCAGCGAAGCGCGGCGCGCTCTCTCTCGCTGAACAGGCTGCCGCCTTCCTGCCAGGCTTGCACCAGCGCGATCTTCTCGATCTTCACGCCCTTCTTGACGAGGTCACGCGTGTGCATGTCAAGGCAATAGGCGCAGTTGTTGATCTGGGAGACCCGCAGATAGACGAGCTCGACCAGTTCGGCAGGCAAGCCGCTCTGGAGAACATAGCCGTAGACGGTGCCGAGCGCCTTGGCGCCGCTCGGGGCGATCTGGTTGTAGTCGAGCCTCTTGGCCATCGTTCCGATCCGTTCAATTGAGGGGAGTAGTGAGGGCCTTGTCGTCGGAATCGACGACGAAGACCGCAAGCAGCTTCGCCGGCCTGGTCTTGCTGGCGTTGCGGCTAACCGAATGGGTTGCGTTGGGCAGCTCCGACCAACTCTCGCCCGCTTTGTAAATGCGGGTCTCGCCATCGTTCACCTTGGACTCGATCTCGCCCGAGACGACATAGGCGAAGATAAAGGCGGACCTGGCATGCCGGTGCGGCTGGGAAGCGGCGCCCGGCGCATAATCGACCTCGACCACGGCCATCGATTTGCCGGGGATGTTCGGGATCACCTGCTCGAACTTCGGCGTGACCGTCTCCGATTGGTCGTCCTGCGCCCAGGCCGGCCCGACGATGGCAATCGCGGCGCAGGCGGCGGTGAAAATGGCACGAATTCGCATTGGCATCTCCTTGCACGGATAGATGCCGGCGAATCGGGCCAGGAAAAAGCACCAAGAACGCAAAAAAAATCGTGTACTGAGGCTTCATGAGCAAGCCGCTGGACCTGGATTTGGACCGCGCCGCCAAGACTTCCCTTGCGGAGCAAATTCGCAAGGGCGTGGCCGTCGCAATCGAGGAAGGCGCGCTGGAACCAGGCGCACGGTTGCCCTCATGGCAGGACCTGGCAGCACAGCTGGGCGTCGCGCGCGGCACTGTCCGGACAGCCTATGAGAAGCTCGCGGCCGCCCAGTTGATCGAGGCAACGCCAGCCGAGGGAACGCGCGTCGCAAAGCGCCCCCGCGCCGTCGCGAGATCCGAGCCGGTGCCGGATGAAGGCTCCTTCATGCGGATTTATCAGGAGATGACGCAGGGTCCCGGCATCTTCCAGATGGGCATCCCCGCAAGCGATATCTTCCCCGCCACCTTGTTCGCGCGGATACGCGCGCACGCCATCCGCGCCGAAGCCGCTGCCGCCGCCCTCTACCCCGATCCTCGCGGCGAACTCGAGTTGAGGCGGGAAATCGCTGGCTACCTCGCCGTAGCACGGGGCATCATCTGTCTGCCGTCGCAGGTCATTATCACTGGAGGTTTCGGTGCGGGGCTCGGCCTGGCGCTATCCGTTCTGAAGCTGGCGGGGGAGACCGCCTGGATCGAGGAGCCCAGTTTCCCATGGACCCGAAAGGGGCTCGAACTCGCCGGTTTGTCTCTCGCTCCGGTCCCGGTCGATTGCAACGGCATCGATCTCGATGACGCACTGTGCCAGCATCCGACCGCGAAGCTTGCCCTGGTCACACCGGGTCAACATGCGCCGCTCGGCTCGACCTTGTCGCTCGAGCGGCGCCTGCGCCTGCTCGAATGGGCAGCTTCGACCCAGGCCTGGGTGATCGAAGACGATTATCTGAGCGAGCTTCAGCTGACCGGCAGGGCCGCGCCGGCGCTCGCGTCGCTCGACCGCGACGGGCGCGTCATTCACATCGGGTCCTTCAGCAAGACAATCAGCCCGACCCTTCGGCTGGGTTTCGCGATCGTGCCGGCCAGCCTCGTATGCGCTTTCGCTGAAGTCGCGGCGTGCTTAGCGCCCGCCCCGGGACCGGCAGTGCAGCTCGCGACCGCCGAATTCATGCGGGAGGGCCACTATATTCGCCATCTCCGCCGCACGAAGCGGGCCTATGTCGCAAGGCGCGCGACGTTGCTCGAGCAGCTTTGGGCGAATGTGAATGCCGACCAGATTGCAACGCCGGGCCTGGCCGTGCTGCTGAAGCTGCCGAGGGAAATATCGGACATTGCGGTGGCGCGCGAGGTTTCGGCCTTCGGGATGTCGCCCGCACCGCTCTCCGCGTGGTATGCGTCGCCCGCCACTGCCGAATCCGGCCTCTTGCTCGGGGTCGCCACCACGCCGGGCAAGAACCTGGCAAAATCCTGTGATCGGCTCTTCGAGGCGATTAGGCGAATCGACGGCGGACAGCCGATTTGAGACTGCTCCAAGTAAGACGTTGCTAGGCAGCGACACTCGTTGAAACAAGCGACCACTGAACGAGGCCGTCTATGGTAACGCGAATCTTCGCCGGCAGCGCCTTTGTCTGCGGCCACAGGACGCTGATCGGCAGTTCGCCGCCTGACAGGCCCTCCAGGACAATCTGAAGGGCCCCGTCTTGAAGATCGCCTTCCACCATCCATGACGGAAGTTGCGTCAGACCGTGTCCTGCCTTAGCGGCCATTAGCACCGTCTCGAAATCCTGCAGTTCATGCTTGACTGGGACGGCCTGCCGCGCTGTCGAGCCGTCGGGTTGCTTCATCAGCCAGGCGATGCGGTTGCCTTGCCGTCGTCCGACGATGCAATCGTGTCCGGCAAGATCGCTCCAGGATCGCGGAACGCCCCGCCGTGCGAGATAGCCAGGTGCTCCGACTATCACCGTCTGCTGGACCCCAATCTGTCGCGCGACGAGGTCGGTCGAATCCTCAAGATTGCCGATACGCACGGCGAGGTCGATGTTTTCGCCGATCAGGTCGACCCGCCGGTCGGTGAAGCTGACATTGAGGTTCAGCGCCGGATAGCGTTTCGCAACCCCTAACAGTACGGGCATGACGTGCAGTCGACCGAACGCCGTCGGGAGATCGATGCGGACTTCGCCGCCAGGCGTGTCCCGCGCGAGCGCGAGGGCGCTCTCGCCACGCTCAAGTTCGTCGAGTGCCGCGACGCAGTGCTCCAGCCAGGCCTCTCCGGCAGGCGTCAAGGTCAGGCGGCGAGTCGTCCGGTGGAGCAGCTTGGAGCCCAAGCGCGCCTCCAGACGCGACACCGCCCGGCCGATCGCGGACTTGGCCATGCCCATTTCCGCCGCAACCGCGGTGAAACTACCGAGCCGAATAACGGCTACGAATTCGGCGATGCCATCGAAACGCGAGTTCATCCGCCTATTGTAGCTTCAGACGCAATAGTGAGTCCACCAGGCCGGCACTAATCTGCTGAGGAGTCCCTTTATATCGTCTGGAGCTTTAATTCTCCACAGGAGCCGCCCCATGCCCTCTCTATTCGATTCCTTCGATCTAGGTCCCGTCCACCTCACGAGCCGCATCGTCATGCCGCCGATGACGCGCACCCGCACCTCCGAGGGTGCTCTTCCGACAGATGGCGACCTCCCGAACGAACTGACCGTCAAATATTACGGTCAGCGAGCTAGCGCCGGCCTGATCATCTCCGAAGTCAACGACGTGGATCAGTCCAGCCACGGCTACGCGCGGATTCCCGGGATTCACTCCGAAGCCCAGAAGCAGGCCTGGCGCCCGGTGACCGAGGAGGTTCATCGTCAGGGCGGCACCATCTTCATGCAGCTGTGGCATGTCGGCCGACTGGCGCATTCCTCGCTTCTGCCGAACGGCCAGGCGCCAGTGGGCGTGACCGCGGAACAGGCCGTCGGCTCAGAGGTGTTCGCCCATGGCCCGGACGGCCGGTTGCGCTTCATGGCGGCAGAGACGCCGAGGCCGCTCAGCACCGAGGAAGTGACGGCCATGGTGGGAACCTTCGCCAAAGCCGCCGCCAATGCGCGGGAGGTCGGGTTTGACGGCATCGAGATCCATGCCGCCAACGGCTATCTGATCGAGCAGTTCATGAACTCGGTGCTCAACACCCGCACCGACCGCTACGGCGGCGGCAGCATGGAAGATCGTGCGCGCTTCCTGATGGAAGTCGTCGACGCGGTCGTGGCGGAATTCGGCGCGGGACGCGTGGGGGTTCGCCTTTCACCGTTCGGCAAATATGGTTCGATGCCCGCTGATCCGCTCGTCGAGGAGATGTTCCTGTACATCGTCGAGCAGCTCGGGCGCCGCGGCGTGGCCTATGCCCATCTGCTGTATGAGCTGCTGCCCGACGGCAACATGGAATCGGCCACGTTCGAGGCGCGCCATCTCGACCATGACATGCTCGCCAAGGCGCGAGCGTCGTTCCCCGGCGCGTTCATCTGGTGCGGCGGCTTCAATGACGTCGAGCGCGCCCAGGCAGCGCTCGCTACCGGGCTGGTGGACCTGATTGCCTATGGCAGGCCGTATATCGCGAACCCGGATCTCGTCGAGCGTCTTCGGAGCGGCTGGCCATTGGCCGTAGCGGACCGGTCCGTCTATTACACCCGCAATGGCGAGGTGGGGTACACGGACTTCCCCACCTATTCGAAGAATGGCGCCGCAAGCAGGGCCGCCTGACACGACGAAAGGCCGAGCAGGAGTCCGGCGCAGCGCCACGCACTCCTGCCGGTCGAGACGACCTCCATGGGTTCCGGCGGAGTCGCCCTGTGCCCGCGCAGATCCTGGATCTGGGTGCGCCTGACCGCCCTTCTTTCACTACAGGCAGAAACATCATGACAAAGCGAACATTTCTCGTCACCGGCGCCAGCAAGGGCATCGGCCGCGCGCTCTCGGCGCGGCTCGCCGCCGACGGTCATCACGTTGTCGGCATCGCTCGTGGCGATGATCCAGCGGACGAGCTTGGCGTGAAGGCCATCGCGAAATGGAAGAGCAGCCCGCCTCGAGGCCATTGGCAGGAGGCGGGCGTGAGGATTAAATATTCGCTTGTGCTAATATAAAAATGACGTAACGTAATGTCCGGCATCTTGAGGATGCGCAACCGTGGGGGAGTACGATGAGAGTTGCTATATTTTGCGCGGCTATCACGATCGCTGCGACTGGTGGCACCATTGCCAAGGAAAAGAAAGTGGTGGTCGGTGATGCTGCGGCCCTGTGCTCTACGAAGCATTCGACCAAGAAGCCGGTGAGAGATCTGGACTGCGGTTTGACTGGCACGGCCAAAATGCCGGATGGAGCAACCCCGGAAAAGCCGCGCCTCGGATACGACACCGATCCGTGGATGGTCATTGGCTTTTAAAGCTGGCTGCAGATAGCCGCCAACTTGCGGCGTGGCCGATGGTCGCCAGGTACTTGGAATGACACTCGTATCAAATTCCAGTACAACCAAACGAATTACCGCAATCCACCAGCAATCCCCAATTGCCGTGAGCCCATCGGGCGCTTGGCGAATTGGGACGTGGTTTCGGCACGACTACCTGCCGACGAAGTAGCTATCTGCGCGCCGATTGTCGCTGATTGTCTATGGAATTTTTTTACTTTTGTTTTCAGTATGTTGCGTCGCAGATTGGCGTATTTTCGGCGGCGTTTGAGTGGGGGTCAGTAATGATCCGGTGGTGGGCCGAACTCGACGATCCTGCCACGATGCATGACAGAGAACCGCTCGCCAAATGGGCGACGACGGCAACATGGCATGGTGCACCGGCTGCATACGATCTGAGGCGTCACGTTTGCACTCACAAAAAGCTCCATCTCGGCCCTGCGATATTCATGGATGAGGCGTAGGTGTGATAGTTGTGGTAAGGGAATGACGCTTTCTTTTCATGGAGATTGCGATGAGGGAGAGAACCATTGAAAGCGGCCTCAGCCCGCAAATGCAGGAGGCCATTCCGATAATTCGACGCGTTTTCAGACAACATGCGCCGAGGCGGCTTGAGCTTGAGCTTACTGCTGGAAAAGAGTGGTATAATCATTCCCGCTGGTCCCTGCATCATTCCGGCAATGCGGTTGATATTAGGACGAAAAAGCTGGCGGATCGCGGGACCGGTATGTTGTCAATCCTTTTAGGATACTTTTTGCAGCAGGAGCTTAACTCTGAACTTGGCAAGGCCAAGTATTTAGTCCTGGTGAACGATCAAGGGCCTATGTTTCCGCATATTCACGTTCAGTATAATCCAGGGGCCAGAATGAGCACACCTGGGGACTATGACGGCAAGCGACGGCGAGCGGTCTAGCCGCCCAAAGGAACTCATTTGCGTGCTTGGTTGCCTTTTGCACGCTAGCGCGGACAAAAGCCTCGCCGCGCTCTTGCGCCATGCCGTGGAAGGCATCCTTCAATCCACCGCGCGGATACAAAGCCGTTTGATGCGCCGGTACCATCCGCCCAAATTACTCGAAGAAATAAGTAAAGCCCCCGTCGGAGGCTCCGACGGTCACCTTCGTCATCTTTTCACCGTCAAGCGACCGGTTGAGCACGCCGCGGCTTAATTCCGGCAGAAGCGTGTTGGTTAAGATGGCATCGATCATCCGCCCGCCGGATTCGATTTCCGTGCAGCGTGCCCTGACCAGATCGATGACGCCGTCGCCGATCACCAGTTCCGCGCCACTGGTTGCACGCAGCCGGCGAGCGATCCTGGCGAACTGATGACGGGTGATCGCCTCGATCATCGAATCCGACAGCGGGTAGTAAGGAATGGTTACCACCCGTCCAAGAAACGCCGCCGGAAAAACCTTCAGCAACGGCCGGCGCAAGGCCGTATCCAGATCTTCGAGGCCGGTCCGAACCGTGCCGTTCCTCGTCCGGTCCATGATGACTTCAGAGCCGACGTTCGAGGTGAGCAGGATCAATGTGTTCTTGAAATCGATGCGCCGCCCTTCGCTGTCGTCCATCATGCCCTTGTCGAAAACCTGGAAGAAGATTTCGTGGACGTCCGGATGCGCCTTCTCGACCTCGTCGAGCAGGATCACCGAATAGGGTTTGCGCCGAACCGCCTCTGTCAGGATGCCACCCTTGCCGTAGCCGACATAGCCGGGGGGCGCTCCCTTTAAAGTCGAGACAGTATGCGCCTCCTGAAACTCCGACATGTTGATCGAGATCAGGTTCTGTTCGCCACCATAAAGCGTCTCCGCCAAGGCCAGCGCGGTTTCGGTCTTGCCGACGCCGGAGGGGCCACAAAGCAGGAACACCCCCACCGGCTTTTCCGGCGCGCCGAGCCCGGCGCGGCTGGTCTGCACACGCTTGGCGATCATCTCCATGGCATGCTCTTGGCCAACCACGCGCTCGCACAGAGTGGCCGCGAGCCGGAGGGCTTTTTCGGTCTGGCTCGACAGCATGCGCCCCGTGGGGATGCCGGTCCAGTCCTGGACCACCGCGGCCACGGCATTTCGATCAACCGAGGGCAGGATCAGCGGCGCCTCGCCTTGCGCCTCGGCCAGTTCAGCCATGCGTTCGCGCAACCGGGTAAGATCGGCGACCGGATCAGGTGGAAGTCCATCGGCAACAGCCGTTTTCACTTTGGGATCGGATGCCTTGTCCTTGGGCGTTTGGATCTCAGGCAACTCAGACTCAGAGGCGTTGGCATCCGCTGGCGTTTCCATCGCATCGAGCGGCATACCGTCGCCGCGCAGTCGGGCACGCAATTCGAGTATCTCGGCAACTAAAACTCTTTCGCGGTCCCAACGTTGTTGCGCGGCAGCCAGCGCGACCCCTGTTTCGGCAAGTCCGGTGTCGACCCGTGCCTGCCGTTCGGTCACCTCGATCCCGATCGCCGCCTCACGATCGATGATGCCGTGCTCGACCTCCAGCGCCTGGCGCCGCCGTATGATATCCTCGAGCTCGGCCGGCGTGGCATGCTGCGAGATTGCGACCCGGGCGCAAGCGGTGTCGAGAAGGCTTACCGCCTTGTCGGGTAGTTGCCGCGCCGGGATATAGCGGTGTGACAGGCCCACTGCCGCCTCGATCGCCTCATCCAGTATCTGCACCCGGTGGTGCTGCTCGAGAACTCCGGCCACCCCGCGCAACATGAGAACGGCCACAGCTTCGGAAGGCTCGTCGATCTTTACCACCTGAAACCGACGGGTCAGCGCCGGGTCTTTTTCTATGTGCTGCTTGTATTCAGCCCAGGTCGTTGCCGCGACGGTACGCAGTTCACCGCGTGCCAGCGCCGGCTTCAGGAGATTGGCCGCGTCGCCGGTTCCAGCAGGGCCGCCTGCGCCGATCAAGGTGTGAGCTTCATCGATAAAAAGGATAACCGGTGTTTCGGACGACTGCACCTCGTCGATTACAGCCTTAAGCCGTTTTTCGAACTCGCCCTTTACGCTTGCCCCGGCCTGCATCAAACCGACATCGAGCATGCGCACGCTGACGCCCTGTAGCATCGGCGGTACATCGCCCTGGGCAATACGCAAGGCGAAGCCCTCGACGACCGCGGTCTTGCCTACCCCGGCTTCGCCCGTCAGGATCGGGTTGTTCTGCCGCCGCCGCATCAGCACATCAACGATCTGCCTGATCTCGGGGTCGCGGCCGACGACGGGATCGATCTTGCCGTCGCGGGCGCGCTGGGTCAGGTCGGTGGCGTATTTCGCCAGCGCCGAATCCCCACCCGGAGCCCGCCGTGGCATCTCCGTTGCGGAGACCGTGGTCGAGGTGCCAGCTTCGAGTGAGCCCTCCATGACATCGGCGAACCGCGCGATCACCGCGTCGGCGTCGATCTCGTCGAATACGCCGCTGATCTTCGACAGCAGGCCTTCTAGGACCGGGGTCTTCAGGCAAGCGAGCAGAATATGCGCGCTGCGGACTTCCTCGACGCTGAACTCAAGCGTCGCCAAGTTCCAGGCCTCCTGGATGGCATGAAAGATGTGGTCGGAAAATTCCTCGATCGATGTGGCGCCGTATGGCAGCTTGTCCACGGCGCGGGTCATATCGGCCGTGAGCCGGCTGGCATCCACTCCCGCATCGGCGATGATCATTTGCACGTCCGAGCGATCGGAAAGCACCAGTTGCTCGATGAAGTGGACGAGTTCGACGTAAGGGTTGCCGCGCAGCTTGGCGGTGTCCGCGGCTGCCTTGAAGGCGCGCACGCCGACAGGATTGAGCTTGCCGACCAGTTCCTTACGCTTGAAGCTCTGTGACGACCGGCGCTGTTCCATCGAACCTGCTCCTGCAATCTGCCAGTCGACAACCTGCCACATAAGCCGTCGCTTGACAAAGCGCCCGATGGACGGCGTCGCCAAGGCCGTTCGCGGGGCCGTCAGCCTTTGGAAGCCCGAACCACTGGCGGCAGAAGAATTCGCGCATCCGTGTGGTGTATTTTGCCGATTGGGTTCGGCAGTCTCGCCAAGCCATCCCATAGCGAACACGCGGTGGTCAGCTTTCGTTAGCTTTTAAGCAGCGGCTTTAATTGGCGTACGGCACATCAGTGTGGTAACCTTGGGTCAGGTGCCGTTGAGGGCCGGTCGCTGGGGGTCTGTGTGATTGATGTCGCACTTTGGCTTACTCCGCTCGACGGTGAAAATCCGTCAGGGGAGGATTTGCGCAACGACCCGGCCTTTCATGAGCTGGAGCGACTGACGGAACAGCAGAAGAAAGTCGAGTTCCAAGGCAGCAAAAACACTGAAGTCGACGTTCCGATAGACTGGCCTACCGTGCTTACCAGGGCTGAAGAGCTGCGGTCTCACGGCCGTGACCTGCGCCTTCTCGTCATTGTTACGCGTGGACTGGCCAACGAGCATCGGTTGGCCGGCCTGGCTGCCGGCCTGACCCTCATCGCGCAAACTGTCGATCAGCATTGGACGACCATGCATCCGGCCCTGCGGTCCGGTGCCACGCCGCGCGAAGCAGCCTTGCGCCGCATCAATGCGCTTACCGACCTTCAGAACGGCCAGGACGGTCTACTCAAAGATTTGCGGAAAATGACATTCTTTGCGCCGCGCGCCATTGGGCCGATCCTGGGCGCGGATCTGGAGAAGGGTTCGCTTGACGAGCGGGTCATGCTGCAGGAGGCTGCTTCGGGACTGAATGCGGCCGAGAAGGCGAAGCTGGCAAGCGAGCACAGCCAACTGGTGAACCGGGTGCGCAGCGCATGCGCGGCGCTGATTGATCAGGCCGGGCCAGAAATGACGTTGCTCATAGCCGACGCCCGCGCCGCGATCGCCGCTCTCGTGAGCGTCGAAGCCGCCTTTAACTCCCGCCTCGAAGGCGCTGGCGCCACGCTTCCCGAGTTAAAGCGGTTTCTGCAGCGTCTGCTGACGACCCTCGAACGAAACGCGACCGGTGCCACTGCCGCGAACGGCCTCGCAAAGCCGGTCGCGACGCCAGCAGAACCGGCAGCACGTGTTCGCAACGGCGATGGAGCCGATACGATGGCAAGCGTGGCAAGCTACGCAGAATCCGGCGACAGCAGCCTGCCCGACCGGATCTCCTCGCGCGACGATGTCGTCAAATGCCTCGATCTCGTCGTCGCCTTCTATGACAGCACCGAACCGTCCAGCCCGATCCCGCACCTGGCGCGGCGCGTGCGCCGAATGGTGCATATGGATTTCGTTGAACTGATGGAAGATCTCGCCCCGTCGGGACTGAAGGAATTTCGGCTTCTTGCCGGCGTTCCCGATGTCAAGAAGACGGCACAGAAAGATGAAAGGTAAGACACATGCCAGCCGAAAGCAAAGCCAAGGTCATCGAACGAAATCGCGCGCCACGGGTGCAGATCGCCTATGACGTGGAAACCTACGGCAGCCCGACGACGATCGAACTGCCGTTTGTCATGGGCGTGATGGCCGACCTTTCCGGTGCTTCGCAAACCAAGGAAGCGTCAAAGTCGGTTCTGGACCGCTCCTTCGTCGAGACCGACGCGAACCGCTTCCCCAAGTTCATGGAGGCGCTCGGACCCCGCGTCAAAGCGCGGGTGAAGAACACGCTGCCGCAGGCCGAAGGCCAAGAGCGCGACGAGGAACTGGCGCTCGATCTCACCTTCACCAAAATGGGCGATTTCGCCCCCGACAAGATCGCCGAGCAGGTTCCGCAACTGGCCGAGATCCTCAAGATGCGTCGTCAGCTCGAGGAATTGCTGGGCTTCATGGATGGCCGCGTAGACGCCGAAAAGCGTATCGCGCAGTTGCTGAACAACGAGCCACTTCTTGGCAAGATCGCCAGCCAGGCGCTGACTGACGACGACAAGGCGGGAGAATAAACCATGGCCGAACAGCAAAAGACCGCCACCCTCGCCGCCGAGGCCGAAGCCATAGACCTTGGAGAATTCAGTGGACTCCTCGAAAAGGATTTCAAGGTCAAGAAAGACGACAGCGAGAAGCTGCAGCAACTCGTGCGCAATCTCGCGCTCGCAGCGCAGTCCCGTTCCGACACCACAACCATCTCGTCCAATGCCATCAAGTCGATCAAGTCGCTGATCGCCGGTATCGACAAGATGCTGACGGCTCAGGTCAACGAGATCCTGCACGCGCCGGAAGTGCGCGAAATGGAAGGCACATGGCGCGGCCTGTGGTACCTCGTCAACAACACCGAGACCGACCAGAAGCTTAAAATCCGGGTGATGAACATCTCCAAGGAGCAGCTGGCCGACACGCTCGAAGACTACGAAGGCCAGATGTGGGATCAGAGTCCGATCTTCAAGAAAGTCTACACAGACGAATATTCGATGCTTGGCGGCGAGCCGATCGGCTGCGTGATCGGCGCCTACGAATTTTCCAACCACCCGCGCGACGTCGGTCTGCTACGCAACATCTCCGGCATCTGCGCTTCTGCGCATACGCCTTTTATCGCGGCCGCCTCGCCTCGACTGTTTCGTATGGATAGCTGGCAGGAATTGCCGAACCCTCAGGATCTGCAGCAGATCGTTTCCAACCCGGCCTATGCCTCCTGGCAGTCGCTGCGCGAAAGCGAGGATGCTCGCTACATTGGGCTGACCATGCCCCGCGTCCTGGCCCGGCTGCCATATGGCACGGACACCGTTCCGGTGAAGGGCTTCACCTTCGAGGAAGAGGTGCAGGGCGATCACAACAAGTATGTCTGGATGAACGCCGCCTTCCCGATGGGCGTCAACATCAACCGCAGCCACAAGCTGTTTGGCTGGGGTACCCAGATCCGCGGCGTCGAGAACGGCGGAACGGTGCTTAATTTGCCGGTGCACAGCTTCCCGACCGATGATGGGTCGATAGCGATGAAATGCCCCACGGAAGTCGCCATTGATGACCGGCGTGAGGCGGAACTCGCCAAGCTTGGCCTGATGCCGATCCTGCACCGGAAGAACACGGATCTTGCGGCTTTCATCGGTGCCCATTCGTTACAGGACGACGAAACGCGCGCCGGCCGACTGGTGGACCCCGATGCGCAGTCTAATGAGCGGCTGAGCGCCAACTTGCCCTACTTGTTCCCGGTTTCGCGCTTTGCGCACTATCTCAAAGCCATAGCGCGAGACAAGGTCGGGTCGTTTAAGGAACGCTCCGACATGCAGATCTGGTTGACCGAGTGGATCAACCGCTACGTGCTGGCCAACCCGGCCTTTGCCGACGACAAGGCGCGCGCCAAGCGCCCGCTCGCCGCCGCCGAGGTCCAAGTGGACAGCGTGGAGGGGCGGCCGGGCTACTACAACGCCCGCTTCTATCTGCGCCCGCATTACCAGCTGGAGGGCATCAATGCCTCGCTTCGACTGGTGTCGGAACTGCCGTCCGTTAAGACTTGATTGCAGCAACAACAATCTTTTTTTTGACAATGGTGGAGAGAGACAATGCCAGTAAAGATTGATGGTTTTCTGAAGGTTCCCGATATCAAGGGCCCCAGCACCCGCGACGGCCACGATGATGAGATCGAAATCCATGGCGTCGACTACAAGATGGTCGCACCCTATGACCCGAATTCGCTCTCACGTCGGGGGCGCGTGTCCATGGGCATGATCAAGTTCATCAAACACTACGACAAATCTTCGCCTTATCTCAAGAAAGCCTTGTTCGAGAACAAGGCCCTCGATGAAGTGGTGTTCTCGGCACGTCGGACGATCGATGGCGAGACTAAGGATTATCTGGTCGTCACCCTCACCGACGCCTCGATCATGGAATACGACATGTCGCAGGCCGAGGATGAGGAAGACCTGATCCAGGAAGAGGTCAGCTTCGCCTACAAGAAGATCAAGTTCGTCTATGACGGCAATGATGAAGCCGAAATGGATGTCTATGTCGGCAAGTGAGGGTCGGCGACCCGACGCTGGCAAGCAGCACAGTACCGGCAGCTTGCGGGCAAAAAGCGAGGCCGTCCAGCCGTCGCTTTGGGATCGCCTCGTCAATGACCTGCCTGGTCTGACCTCGGAGATAGACGGGCTGCGCCATGTCTTGCTCGACGAGCTTGGCGCCGACCGTGTCGACGCCCTCGTTGGCGCCAGCGCGCGGGCCATCGACGCTGATGCCGAACTCACAGCCGAGCAAAAACGGCGTCTGCATCGATTGGCCTTTCAGACCCAGCATCGGGTCGAGATCGAAAGTCGCGGCGTTGTGGTGTCAGCCCGCGTGCTCAGAGAAGCAGTGCGGCGTGACGTCGAGGCGCTCTTCAATACCGAGCGCTTCGAGGCCACGCCGCTCCTGTCCGATCTGGAAAATGAACAGGTATCGGACAACCCACCGTCGCTCGCAGATTTCCCGGAGGTGCGCCGGAGCGTGGTCAATTACGGCGTCCCCTCCTTCTCGGGCAGGTCTTCGCGCGACTTTGATCGCGATGTGCTGGCGCGTGAGATCCGTGCGGTGCTCGCCACCTTCGAGCCCCGCCTCAAGGAAAGCGCAACAAAGGTCACAGTGACGCTTGGCGACAAGACCGCGGGCCTCAAGATCGAGATTGACGGTGTGCTGATCATAACCCCGACACCGGAACGCATGCGCCTGCGCACTACGATCAATCTCGATAACGGCGCGGCGCGGACCGAAATCAGGGACGCCTGAGATGGATCGGGTCTTCGTCGAATATTACGAGGAGGAGTTGACCCACATCCGCGGCCTTGCGGCCGAATTTGCCGATATGCATCCAGCGGTCGCGCGCAACCTTTCCCTCGACACGGTCCCCTGTCCGGACCCCTATGTTGAGCGGCTGCTGGATGGCGTGGCTTTCCTCGCGGCGCGCACCCGGCTAAAGGTCGACGCCGAGCGTTCGCGATTTTCGCGCAGTGTGCTCGACGTTCTTTATCCCGATCTGGTCACCCCGGCGCCGGCAACGGCGATGGTGGTGCTCAAACCAGGCCAGCAGGTCCAGACCATGCTCGACGGCCACGTCGTCAGGCGCAACACCCGGCTGGTTTCCAGCCTGCGGCCCGGCCTTTCGACGCGCTGCACTTTCTCGACCGCGCAAGAGACGACCCTGTGGCCGATAGCAATCACTTCGGTCAGCTATTTTCAGGACCGCAGCGCGTTG
Source organism: Mesorhizobium sp. B2-2-4 (assembly GCF_006442375.1). NCBI lineage: Bacteria > Pseudomonadati > Pseudomonadota > Alphaproteobacteria > Hyphomicrobiales > Phyllobacteriaceae > Mesorhizobium > Mesorhizobium sp. B2-2-4. Next base: position 93,990 of record NZ_VFWB01000009.1, read on the forward strand.
GCGGCGGCCGGGATGGCCACGGTCGGCGGTGTGCGCGGCGAGGCGGCGCTCCGCATCACGCTGGCCCCGACCGGAAAAGGCAAGCTCCACGAATTGACGCTCGACCGGCTCGATATTTATTTTGCCGGGCGAACCAAGGCGCCGCTGCTATTCGACGCGATCTTCGGCACTTGCTCAACCGTTGGCGCACGCGCTGAGGGCAAGAGCAACCCGTTGTCGCCCTTGCCGGCGCCCGAAATGGTTGGCATCAGCGACGACGAAGCCTTGATGCCGCGTACCCGCCCGACATTCGAAGGATATCGCCTCCTGCGAGAATACTTCATAATGCCCGAGCGCTTCCACTATGTGCGGGTTTCGGGGCTACAGCCTGTCATGCGTCGATGCGACGGAGGGCTTGAGATCGTCTTCCAATTCAGGCGTCCGGTGCCAGAGTTGGCCGATCTGACATCGGCCGACTTCGAACTTTTCGCAACGCCGATCATCAATCTTTTCGAACGTGAGTGCAACGTCGTCGAGATCGATGCGCGTAAGACACGCCAGGTTTTGCATGCAGACCGCACGAGGGCGCGCGACTTTGAAATCTATCGGATCATTCGTGTTGAGGACGCCGACACCGAAGGCAACGACGCCGAAATTCCGGAACTGTTCAGCCTGGGGCAGAACAGCGGCAGTGGGTGGGTCTACTCAACCGAGCGGCGCCCTCGGCGCGCGACCGAAGACGAACGGCGCGACGGTCTAACGCGCACGTCATACACCGGCGACGACGTTTTCCTGGCCGTATCGCGACCGCTCGCAAGCCCGGCGTACCGACCTCTGAAGCGTCTCGACGTCGTAGCACTGTGCACCAATCGTGACCTGCCGATCCTCGATGACAATCCCACATTGACGCTTGAGGCCGGCGACCCGGTCGAAATCGTCAGGCCCCTTGGAGCCCTGCGTCCACCGCAGCCGGCGATCCCCGCAGCACTGCCCACAGGGGCCGAGGGTGAATCGCGCGCCGACGATCTCGCCTGGCGGCTGGTGGCACAGCTCATGCTCAACTTCCTCAGCCTTGCCAAGGAGGGCCGCGGCGTCGACCCGTTGCATGCGCTTCTCGATATCTATGCCGACCGAGGCGATCCCAGCCTGGCTCGCAATGTACATTCGATCGCCCGCATCGACTCGCGGCCCGTCGTGGAGCGGCTTCAGATCGAGGGGCCGATGTGCTTCGGACGCGGCACCGAGGTGACGTTGCATGTCGATGAATCCATCCTGGCTGGCCAAAGCACTTTGCTGCTTTCGGCTTTGCTGGCGCGGCTGTTCGCCCGATATGCCGGAATAAACGGTTTCGTGCGGACCCGCACGCGGCTGCTGCAGAAGCAGGAGGATGTGCCATGGCCGATGACGCCCGGCAATCGCTCCCTGATCTAGACAAGCCCAGCCCAAACCCCGCTGAAGGTCTGTCCGAAGGGTTCGACTTTTTCGAATTGCTGCGCCGTCTCGAACAGCAAAATGCCGTGTTCGGCCATTCCGGCCGTCCCGACCGTGAGCCGGCAAGGCTTGGCCAGCATGTGCGCCTCGCCTTCTCGGCCAGGGACCTGGTCCATTTCCGCGAAGCCGACAACGGCAAGCCGGCCCGGGTCACGATTGCAAATCTGGGTCTCTTGGGCCCCGAGGGTCCAATGCCGCTGCATCTGACGCGCTGGGTGCTCGACCGGCTGTCGCAGCGGTGGTTCGCCGGGGCCAACGCACAGCTGACCAGCGACACTACTTTCGTCGATTTCGTCAACATTCTGCAGCACCGCATGATCGCCCTTTACTATCGGGCGTGGGCGGATGCGAATCCGGCCGTTCAGGTTGAACGCGCGGTCGGTGGCCGGGTTCGCGCCATGCTTGCGGCCATGGCCGGTATCGGACTTCCCGGCACCCGAAACATCGATCTCGACATGGTGAAGCTTCGCCAGGCGGCTTCGCTCGCCAGCCAGGTCGAGGGCCCGGAACGACTGACACTGTTCCTGGCGGAAGCCTTCAAGGTGCCGGTAAAGATCAAGGAATTCGTCGCCGCCTGGACAATCATACCAGCAGGCCTCCAGACCCGCCTCGCAAAATCCTTTGCTGTGCTCGGTCGGGGGGCGACGATCGGCCCACGCGTTTTCACCCGCCAAAGCAGGATCGAACTGCGGGTCGGCCCTTTGAAGTATGATGATTTCAAGACATTCCTGCCGGGCAGCCAGCGGCTCAAACTGTTCCAGCACGCGGTTCGCGACATGGTCGGAGAATCTCTCGATGTCGATCTGCGTATCGTGCTTGCGCGTGAAGCAGTGCCGCCGCCCCGTATTGGAGCGGTGCAGCTCGGCCGAACCGCCTGGCTTGCGCGACCCGCTGAAAGGGGAGATGCTGATGATATGCGGCTGCGCACAATCGTCGGATGGCGGCCGGAAATGGCGGGGGGCGCGGCATGAGTCTGCTGCTAACGCTAGAGCAAGGGCCACGCACCCAGGCGGTGCGGCAAACTCGCCTGGACGAAGGTGAGCTGGTGATCGGCCGCAGCGCCGATGCAGGCTGGCAGATCGATGATCCCGACATGTTCGTTTCACGCGCTCACTGCAAAATCTCTGGCGGGCGAGATGGATATTTCGTCACCGACACATCGAGCAGCGGTTTGTTCATAAACGATTCCGATAGCCCGCTTGGTCCAGGCAAGTCCGCACGCCTTCAAAGCGGCATGCGGCTCAGGCTGGGCGATTACGTCGTCTGTGTCGACCTGCAGATCGCGGCCGCTCAAGCGCCCGCAGTCATCCAGCCGGTACCAGAACGTCTGCCAGCGGCATCGCGGGCGCCGGTAAGCATCGGCCGCGATGACTTCTTTTCCGCCAAGGTCGAAGAAGCGCCGCAACGGCCTCGACCTGCTGATCTGCCGAACCCATTCGAGCAGCCGATCCCAGGGGCGTTCGAGCGCGCGTCCTCCGGCCAGCGCAACTCGCCTGCTTTCGACGACCCGTTCAGCCTCGATCCGGTTTCAACGCCGGTGTCGAAAAACGCCGCCGTTTATGTCGAGCAGGGCGGGGTGGGCAGCCGGGCGGATCCATTCAGCCTCGACCGGCCCCCCCCTCCCAGCCACGGAGCTGAATCCGCAGCGGGAAAGCTGTCCGACTTCAACGATGATTTTGGTTTCGGACCGGTCTCCTCGCCCAGTTCGACAAATAACTCGGCCTCGACCGGCCAGCGCGAGCGCATTGCCCAACGGCCACCATCCGCCAATCCCTGGGATATTCCCGCGCAACCGGCCGATGTCCTGCCTCCAGCGCGCATGGGTGCTGCTTCCAAACCTGCCCGCCCGCCGGCAAGCGCGCAGCCCGCCGAGATGGCGCTCCGCGCCGCCTTCTTGCGCGGCATGGGCGTCGAGGAAGCCGATTTCCCCGGGCGCGACAGCATCGTGGAAATGGAGAAGTTCGGCCGCGAATACCGGCTGATGATGGAAGGGCTGATGCAGCTTCTGCGCAAGCGGGCCGAGGAGAAAGGAAATGCTCGCGTCGCCCAGACAATGGTCGGTGCCTCCGAAGTCAATCCGCTCAAATTTCTGCCGTCGGTCGACGACGCCATCGTGACGCTGATCGCCGAGCGCAGCCCCGGATTTCTCGCCGGGGAGGCGGCCATCGCCGATGCAGTTCGCGATCTCGCGCAACATCACGTGCGCGCTTGGCGAGGCATACAGGCCGCTTTGCGACGGATGATCGATCGTTTCGATCCCGCAGCGATCGAGGACGAGCTGAAATCGAATTCGGCGATCGGCACCCTGCTTTCGGGCGGGCGCGGCGCCAAGCTGTGGGAGCTCTATCAAAAACGCCATCGCGAAATCGCCGAAAGCGCGGAAAAAAGCTTCCTTGGCGAAATCGGCACTGATTTTCGAGATGCATATGAGGAGGAGTAAGCCATGATCGACCGACGTGAATTGATGATTGCCCTGGGCGCGACCGGGCTGGTTGCAGCGTGCCAGAGCGGTCCGCCAAAGCCGTCGGTGATCACCGTCAACGTGACCGGCGGGGCCGGCATGAATCCGGGGCCAGGTGGCGGCGACCGGCCGGTGACGGTTCTCGTGATGCGGTTAAAAAGCACCGGCAAATTCAATTCCGCCGACTATTTTGCGCTGCAGGGGGATGCCGGCAGCGCACTCGCAGGAGATCTTATCGGTTCCGACCAGATCGCCGTCGGGCCCGGAAAATCCGCATCCAAGACCATCACTGTCGAGCCGGACGCGACGGCTCTGGGCTTCGTTGCACTGATCCGCGAACCTGGCGGCAGGAACTGGCGGACAACCAAGTCGGTGTCGCCGGGATCAAAGTTCACCATCAATGTCACGTTGGGCAGCGGCGGCATCTCCGCCTAGCAGCCAAGGTAAGGGAGCTCAATGCAGAGAGTAGCGGCATGAGCGATGCAAACAGGGTGCTATGGTCCGAAGGACTTTTCCTGCGAACCCAGCATTTCCAGCAGCAGGATCGTTTCTTCGAGGCGACGGTGCGCGGCGCGTTGCAGGCCGGACAACTGCATACGTTCGGCTTTCGACAGCTGACGCTGGACCAGGCATTGCTGGAATCCGGCCAGGTCGCGATCCTGTCGGCCCGGGGCATCTTCCCGGATGGGACACCTTTTTCCATTCCGGATTGGATGGACGCGCCGCGACCGCTGCCGGTCACCCCCGAGACGGGCGCAGGGCCGGTGCTGGTCGCCTTGCCGCTGGAGCCTCCCGGTGGTGTCGGCTTCGATCCGGCACACGCCGCCGCCTCTGGAGCGCGATATCACGGGCGGATCGTTTCGGTGCGCGACGCTGTCCAGGGCGGTTCGGATCCTGAAGAAATAGAAATCGCCCGTCCGCAGGCGCTGCTGCTTGCACCTGGCAAGTCGGTTGGTGGCTACACCGCCTTGCCGATAGCCGACCTCAACGGAGTTCGAGCCGATGGCGGCGTCTCTCTGGACGAGACCTTCCTGCCACCGGCACTGGTTACCGGCGCGGTGGCCTGGTATCGGCAATTGCTTCTGGAAGTTGTCACCGGCCTCGACCAGATCGCCGAGGCGCATGGCAAGATGGTCATGGGCGGGCCTGGGCGCAGCGTCGAAGATCTGTTGATGCTCAATCTCGCCAATGCGGCGCGTCCGCGTCTGGCTCACATGCTGGCGCAGGATGTCTTCCATCCGGCCGAGCTTTACCTGGAACTCGCCGGGCTCGCCGGTTCGATGGCAACTTACGGATCGAGCGCGCGGCGGCTGGGCGAGTTGCCCGCTTACGATCACATGGCGCCCGGCCCTGCCTATTCGGCGCTGGCGGACGCGCTGCGCTCGCTCATTCTCAGCCTTCGTTACATCGAGCCGAAATCGCGTGCGCTGCCTGTCATGCGGCACTCGACCAATGTCTGGAAAATTCGCATCGACAACCCAAAGCTGCTGGTGGCCAGCCGCATCGTCATCCGGGTCGGCTCGGAGCTGTCGGAGGATGCCCTGCGCAAGATCTTCGTCAATCAGGCGACCGTCGGCTCGGCCGACGAGTTCGAGGGCCTGTGGAAATCGCGCTTGCCCGGCATTCCGCTAAAACCGCTTCATTCCCAGCCACGCGAAATCCCTTACGACGGCGATCGACTGTGCCTCGAATTGGATCAGAAAAGCGAACACTGGGCCTCGCTGCTCGACGCACCAGGCTTCGTCATCGGTGTTTCGGGCGTGTTGCCAAGCGAGCCGCAGGTGGACTGCTATTCGGTGAACAGGTGAGATCATGAGCCGCGATGATCCTTTCGGACTGTCGGAGGATCGCGAACGCACTCGCATACGATTGAGCGGCGCGCCGATGCCAAGGCCCATGGCGCCACTTTCGCCGGGCGCACTGGTAAAACGCTCTCGCACCCACCCGAACGCGCTTGTCAACGCCTTTGCGCCCTTGCTCGAGTTCGCCCCCGAGCTCGAAAGCGCAATGCCGCCAGACAATCCGGAAGTCTTGCGCACCCGTTTGCTCGAAGAACTGGTTCGGGCACGCGACACGGCTATGTCGACGGGGTCCTCGATGGAGCGAGCCGACCAGGCAGCCTGGGTGGTGGCTGCGTTGCTCGACGATCTGGCCCTGAACACGCCTTGGGGCGGGGCCAGCGCCTGGCCGCGGCAGCCGCTCGTCGTCATGCTGCGCGGCGATGTCGATGCCGGCACGCAATTCTTCACGCGACTCGACGAACTGGAACGACATCCTAACCGGGACCGAGAATTGCTTGAACTGCAGTACCATTGCCTGGCGCTCGGCTTCCGTGGCAAATATCGCGTGCCCGGCCGCTCAGGCGACCGCTCGCTCAATGCGGTTCGCGTGGCGGCGGCCCGCTTCCTGCGCAATGCCGACGCCGAAGGCGCGCCTTTAGCGCCAAACTGGAAAGGTGTCATCGCCTCCGACCAGCCGCAGCGCTTCATCGTGCCGATCTGGGTCATGGCGCTCGGTGCTGCGGTTGCAGCCGCGGCGATCCATATCGGGCTGTCGATGGGACTGAGCAGCCAGGCGGTCGAGCTTTCCGCACTTGTTCGTGCCCTGCCACCGCCTGCCCGCGGCGACATCACCCGCGCGTCGCCCAAAGTCGACGCCCCGCCACCGGAAAAAGTGGATTTTGCGCTGTTGCCGGAATTCCAGGCGGGGGCGCCGGCCGAGCTCAAATCTGCTCTCAGCGGCACGGAGAGCGTTTCACTGGCCAAGCTGATCATCCAGGCCTCCAACCCCGAACTATTCCAGTCATCGCGGCCACAATTGACCGATGGTTTCGAACCCTTGATCGGTTCGATCGCCAAGGTGATCCTCGCCAATCAGGAGCTGATCGGAAACATCACGGTGGTCGGCCATACTGACAGCGTTCCTTTGCAAAAGACCAACCCGCTGTCGACCAACCAGCGACTATCCGAGGCTCGCGCCCGGACGATTGCCGACATGCTGGTTCAAAACGGAGTGCCGCAGGATCGCGTCCATTCGGAGGGCCGGGCTGCCACCGATCCTGTGGCCAGCGACAGCACGCGCGAGGGGCGAGCCTTGAATCGCCGCGTCGAGGTGCTCGTCGAAAAGAGGCTGTGAGATGTTCATCCTGCGCTTCCTCTGGGCGGTCCTGACATCGCGCTGGCTGTGGACGCTGATCGGCCTGACGCTGCTATCCCTGGTTATCTGGATCTTCGGTCCGATCGTCAGGGTTGGTCCCTACGACCCCTTCGCCTCCGAAAATGTGCGCATCGTCATCATCGCGCTGCTGGTCATCTTCTGGCTGGTCTGGCTGATCGTTGCCCAGCGCCGGGCGATCCGCGCCAACCGCATGTTCGTCGCCGAGATTGCCGCGCCAGCGGTGGAAAAGCCGCTCAGCCCAGGCGAAGAGAACGTCGCCGCCGTGGGCGCCAAGTTCGCCGAGGTGATGACCGAACTGAGGCGCCGCAAGCTGGGCGGGCGCAAGTTCCTGCGCGAGATGCCTTGGTATGTGATCGTCGGGCCGCCGGCCACCGGCAAGACCACCGCCTTGCGGCAGTCCGGACTGAATTTTCCGATCGACCTCACAGACGACTTGCAGGGGGTCGGTGGCACGCGCAACTGCGACTGGTTCTTTTCCGAAAACGCGGTTCTAATCGACACCGCCGGCCGCTATGTCCAGCAGGAGAGCCAGCCGGATGTCGACGCGGCCGAATGGCTCGGTTTCCTCGACCTCTTGAAGAAACATCGCGGCCGCCGTGCGCTGAACGGCGTGATCGTCGCGCTTTCGATCGACGTCCTTTCCGAGGGCGACGAGGCCATCAAGGCGCACGGGCGCAAGATCCGCCGCCGGTTGGCCGAGCTCAACGACCGGCTTGAAATCCGCCTGCCGGTCTATCTGATGCTGACCAAGGCCGACCTGATCAAGGGCTTCGAGCCCTTCTTCGGCGGCCTGTCGACCGCCTCGCGCGAACAGGTGTGGGGGACGACGTTCGCGCTGGATGCGCGCGTGGATGGCAAGACCATCGAACGAGAAATCGCGACGCTGGCGACCGAACTCGAGCGGCGCCTGGTGACGCGCCTGGAGGACGAGGACAAACTCGCCGCCCGTGCCGAAATCTTCAGGTTTCCCGCCCAACTGACAAGCTTGTCCGAACCGATTCAGGTGCTGGTCGAAGCCATGTTCGGCGAAAGCCGGTATGAGGAGGCTGCCTGGCTGCGCGGCCTCTACCTGACATCGGCGACGCAGGAAGGGGCGCCTATCGACCGGCTGACCGCCGCGCTGTCTTCCTCCTTCGGTCTTCCACCGCGGCGCGCCCTGCCCGCATCTCGGGTCGAGAAACGCAGCTTCTTCCTGAAGAACCTCCTCACTGAAGTCATCTTCAAGGAAGCAGGCCTCGGTACATTTGACCCACTGGCGCAACGCCGCCGAGCCTGGATCTGGCGCGGCGCCGCTGCCGCATGCGCTGCGGCGGCGTTGCTGGCAGGCGGCCTGTTCACCTGGTCCTATTTTGACAACCGCCATGCGATCTCGGCGCAGGCAGGCCAGTTCGAAGCGCTGCAAACGCCGCTGACCTCCGCTGCCGCAACCCCGGCATCGGTGGAGCGGCCTGCCATGGACGGCGCGCTCGAGGCGATGGACGCGGTCGCAAATGCCCGGACAGCACCGCCGGGCGCTGCCCACGATCTGCTTGGCCCATCGGCCTCGGCGGAACTGGTCAGGGCACAGGCCGACACTTATGACCACGCCCTCCGCAACGTGCTCGAGCCCCGGATGGTGGCCCTGCTCGAGGCGACGATGTGGCGCCAGATCCGCGATCCCGACTTCATGCTCGGTGCGCTCAAGACCTATCGCATGATGACGGGCCTGTCGCAGATGGATCCAGACTACGCCCAGAACTGGTGGGTGAACAGTCTGCCCGAATTCGCGGCCGCGGCGCCATTTCCGACAGCCGACGCCGAAGAGCATCAGCTTGCCGCGATCCGCCGGATGACGGTCGACGAAAGCTATGTCGCGCCGGACCAGGCCCTGGTTGCCGAAGCTCTGAAAACGGTCTGCACGATTTCGTTGCCGGCGCGTGGCTACAAGCAGTTGTTGGCCGATCCGGCAGTGGCCGGGCTGAAGGAGTGGATACCGGCCAATTTCGCCGGCCCAAACGGCGGCAAGGTGTTTGCACGGCGTTCGGGCAAGACACTACGCGTCGGCATTTCGGGCGCTTTCACCTATTCCGGCTTTCACGACGTCATTCTCGACCGCATCGACGATGTCGCCGCCCAGGCGGCGCTCGATCGTGCGGTTTTCGCCGGCGGTTGCTCGGAAAATGCCGAGACATCCGTCTCGGCGCTGTCCGAGGATATTCTGAAGCTCTACTACGACGACTACATCGCGCAATGGGATAGCTTCCTGCGCGACATGAGGCTTGCACCATTGACCGATCTCAATGTCGCCGGCGAAAACCTGAAAGACCTCTCAAGTGCGGATTCAGCGCTGAAGCGGCTGCTTACGGCGGTCGTTCAGGAGACAGAACTGACCCGTTCCGACGAAGCGCCTGCCGACGACAAGGCGGCAGCCAAGGGCGCTTCGAAACTGCTCGGCAAGCTGGGCAAGCTGGGCAAACTGGCGACGTCGGGTGCGAAACTACTTCCCCGCGCCGGATCCGCCAGTGAGGTGGACCTGACCGGCAATCTGGTGGCCGAACATTTCAAACCGCTGAAGAGCACCATCGCAGAGGTCGACGGCCAGCCACCGGCGCTGGATGCTGCCGTTGTCGCACTGACCGCGCTTTCGAACGTCCTGCAAACGGTCACCGCGAACCCCAATCCACAGGACGCCATCAAGAAACAGGGGGGCCTTGCCGAACTGACGGGCGCGGTGGCAAGGCAGGCCCAGATCCTGCCCGATCCCATCAACAGCTGGTTGGGCGGGATAGCCGGCGACACCAGCAATTTGACTCAAAAGGCGGTCACTTCGGAACTCAACGCCATCTGGCGGGCCGACATACTGCCTTTCTGCCAAGCGGCGCTGAACAATCGCTATCCCTTCAGCGAAGCCAGTGCGGTCGACGTCAACGTGCACGATTTCGCCCGCCTGTTCGGGCCGGCCGGGCTGATCGACGGTTTCATCAACGACCACCTGATCAATTATGTCGACACGACCGGCGAGCCTTGGAAGTGGCGCGCCGATTTCGGCCTCGACCCTTCGGCGCTGGCGGCGTTCGAGCAGGCCAGGCACATCCGCGACGATCTTTTCCCCGGGGGTGCCGGACCGGTGATGAGCTTCACGCTCGAACCGAAGGATCTGTCTCCCAACCTCACGCGCGTCACGCTCAATCTCGATGGCCAGAGCCTCGTCTACTACAACAACGCAACGCGGCCGCAACCGATGACCTGGCCCGGCAAGGACGGCACCGGGGTCATTTCGCTCGCCTTCCAGCCGATCGACGGATCGCCCGAAATCATGCTCAACGAGACCGGCAGCTGGGCATGGCTGAGGATGTTGCGCAGCGGCCGATTCACCGGAACCTCGCTTTCGGATGTCTACAGTCTGCGCCTGGGCACGAAAGGCATGTACGCCGATTTCGAGCTCAAGGCCGCCAGCGTCGAAAACCCCTACAACCTCGAAATGTTCAAGAAGTTCACATGTCCCGCGCAGATATGAACGCGCCCGGCTTCTACGGCAAGATCCCGGCGACGGGGGATTTCGTCGCTTGGAACCTGCCGCGGACTTTTATCGACCGCTGGGACCGCTGGATGTCGATGGAATTGCTGGCGCGGCCGGATGAAGGTGAGTTGGACTCGCGTGTCTGGCGCTTTACCATGCAGCCCGGTATTTTTGGTGACCTGCCCTGCGCCGGCGCATGGCGCATGAGCGAGGACCGTGTCGGGCGCCGATACCCCTTTGCCATTGTGCGGCTTGGACCGCCACCGGAGCCTACCGCCAGATGGTTTGACGAAATCGCCGCCTGCCTTAACGGCGCTGTGGAAGGAAACTGGTCAACCACCAAGCTAGCAGAGACGCTGGCCTTGCTGAGAGAGACGAGCACGGGCGACGCTTCCGCCATAACGTTCTGGTGCGATGACTTCGACGTCATCGAGTTTAGCTTCGCTGATATCCACGACCTCGCCGACAACGCCTTGCCGAAGCTACGGGCCACCAAGCCCACAATCGAGGATATCTGACGATGGGCCTTACTGTCTTCGCTGAGAGCATGGGCTTTTTTCACAAGGGGAGTGGTGGCAAGGGCATTGCGCCAGGCGACGTTTGTCTCAGCCCTCCTCCGCCACCGGCCGGGCCGGTGCCTGTGCCCTATGTAAACATGCTGCAGGCCGGCGACCTTATTAAGGGAAGCAAGAGCGTTAAAATTGATGGCGAGCCTACCGCGCTCGAGAACGCGTCCGAGATTATGATGAGTTCCGGCGACGAAGGCGGTGTTCAGGGCGGCAACGTCGTTACGCACAAGATCAAGGGTAAGGGCTTCTTCATGCTCTGGTCCTTCTTGGTGAAAGTCGAGGGCAAGGGGGTTGGCCGCCACGGCGATCCGATGGGCCAGGCGGCGGCATCCGCGCCCGCAGGGGCATGCGACATGTCCGCCCTTGCCCGCTTCAAGCGACGCAAGGCTTTCTCGGGAAAGAAGAGATGCTCCCGTCACTACGAGCGTTCAGGCAAAGGATATGGTCCTACTCCCACGCAGACTGCCCATATCCAAGGCAAGCCGTGCTGGGTGATCGGGCCAACAGGAGCACGTTGCGGAAAACCGGGCAAGACGGCCGACCACCAGCCCCCGATCGTCATCGCATGGTACAAAGGTGGTTGCCGGAACGGAGCAGCGTTCAAGAGGTGGGCAACATCCAACGCCGCAGTTCAGCCACAATGCGCCAACCACAGCCTTAATAATGTGCAGAAAGGTATGGCCCATTTCACGCGGTATAATGAGACCATTGCCCAGGTTCAGCAGCGCATCAAGACCTATCTGGCGTAGGACACACGCGCATGAATGCCTTCGATCGCCTGTATGGAAATTACGTTTTTGACCTGCGTGAAGCCTTAGGCGCGGCCAACGAGTGGTGGGCAAAGCTTCAGGTGAAGATTGCAGGCGAAACCTCTTCAAAGGAGGAAGCCGCCCGTATAATCGAGGCCCGCTGGCCGTTCGGTCCGTCCTCGCATCCATTCGTGCTGGCGGTCTTCCGCAAATATTACCTTAGCGTGGTGGCGATCAACGAGGAAATCGAGACCTACGGCGACGCACGTGATTCTGTTGAAAGGATTCCGCCGTCGGAGGACGACTGGGGTATCGACGACGAAGATGATGACAATCGGCGATTTGAAGACGGTGTTCCAATCGCTCCCTGGCTGCTGCTCGTGGATGCGCTGCATGGCGAGGACGAGGATCTCGTCGACGCCGTTGTTTGGCTGGTCTACCAGCCGGTTGGTCTCGACGCCAGCGACCACGTGGTCTGAGAGGAGCCGAGCCATGTCCCCGATCCTTACTCAGCATCGACGCGAGCAGAACATTCGTCGCCTTCTGGAAGCGCCGGACGACCTCATGCTCTCCGGCGCGCCGCTTGCCGGATCGGCCGTGCCACAGCCGGGAGCGCCGCCACATCGCGAACTGTTCGCGACCTATCTCGACCAACTCCGGCCGCACGTGGAGCGTGTCGCCTCTGATTGGCAGGAGGCGATGACCTATCAGACCGTCAGGCTCGGCAGCCCCGAGGCCGCGCGCGACTTCCTAACTCAGGAATATCCGGCTGGTCCTGCTGCCGATATGCATTTCATCGCCGTGGTGCGCAAGTTCTGGCTGGCCTGCGACGCCCTCAACGACGGTGGAGCCGAATCCGTCGACCCGCCGATATTCCTACTTGCATGGGTGATCGAAGCTGGCGAGAACCTTTGCGTCGAAGTGCTGGCCAGCCAGCCCTACTGGCCTGTCGGCCTGTCCAAAGAGGGGCGTTGGTGCTGACATGGCTGCTTTCAACGTCTGGATAGAGAACCGCACGCCGTTTGCCACCGCCACCATGGTACAGGTCGACGCTGAGGGTCAGGAACTCATGGTCGCCATGTTCTCCGCGAGCTTCGAGGCGGCCGACGCGGGCGCCCCATTTTGGCCGGCCGCCGAACAACTTCCCGTGGCGTTGAGCGACGAGCCGTTCGGCGACCCCGCAGCCTCCTCGATACGCTATGAGGCCGATATCGCGCCAGTGAAGACGGTCGCCGAGGTCGTGGTCAATGGCACCGCATACGCGCCGAACGATAAGCCGGTTCGCGAGATGCAGGTTGGCTTGAGAATTGGCGTAGTGCGCAAGGCGCTTCAGGTTGCCGGCGACCGTATCTACGACGCTGGCAGCTATTCGACGCCGCACCCTTTCCGCACCTTGTCGCTGGTCTATGAGCGTGCATATGGCGGTACGACCGAGGACGGGCGCGTCGAAACACGCAACCCGGTTGGCGTTGGCTTCCACCATGCTCGCTCGGCCGACCCTGCGGTAAAGACCCATGCTCCCAACATCACCTATCCGGGGGAACCCTATCTCAGTCCTTCCGACCGGCCGAAGCCTGCGGGATTCGGTGTAATCGGGCGGGGGTGGCAGCCTCGCATCCGTTATGCCGGCACCTATGATCAAGCGTGGACTGACACGCAGTGGCCCCTTCCGCCTAAGGACTTCGATTCTCAGCATTATCTTTGCGCGCCGGCCGACCAGCGCCTGCCGCAGATACTAGGTGGGGAGGCTGTGACGCTAGTCGGGCTAACGCCCGAAAGCCGCTGGGATTTTCGCCTCCCATCCGTCACCGCGCCGGTACGGCTGATCTTCGACGATCGCATCGAGAACGCTGCGTTCCGGGCCGACACGGTAGTGATCGAGCCTGATCTCAGACGCGTCACGCTCAAGGCCCGTCTTGCGGTCTTGACGCGGCGCAACGCGCCCGCGCTGCGGGAGATCGTCTTCGGCCACGTGACACCGATGTTCCTTACTGCTGCCCGCAAGGGCAAGGAATACACAGGCATCGGCGGTGACGGAACACTACGCGACCAGCCTGTGTGGCGGCCATGAGGCGACCGCTTTATATCACAGGCGCAGGCGCAGTCACAGCTGCTGGCCTCAACGCTGCGCAGACGCTCGCCGCTATACGCGCCGGTCTATCAGCAGTCGATGCGTGGATGACCGAGGAGGGCGAAACAATTACCGTTGCCCGCGTGCCGGCGCGCTCCCGGGTACGCCGAAACGAAGGCGAGTGGCTTGCCAACATAGCCGCCCGCGCGATCAACGAAGCGATGCGCACCGGCGAATCGCGCACGGAGGCGACGGCGATTCTTATGACTCCACCTGAGAGCTTTCGCCAGCATACCGCCTACGGAGACATCCGCCCGTCAGCCTTCCCTGGCGCGATCATTGCGGCGACGGGGCAGCACTTCCACCGCGCGTCACGGGCTGTGGACGGCGGCGCGGCGGCCAGTCTCGGCCTCCTTGAACGCGCCATCAATATCCTAGAAACTGAGGGCGCCGAGCAGGTACTGCTCGGCGGCGTCGACAGCCTTGTCAACGACACCGATCTAGCCCGGCTGGCCCGGGCCGGACGCCTTTCTGGGGATGACAACGCGCAGGGTCTAGTGCCAGGCGAAGGCGCCGTCTTCGTACGTCTCACCCGCGAGCCTAAGGCGGTGGATCGTGTTCATGTGGCGATCCACGGCGTCGGCACGGCGCAGGAGACCGATGGCGTGTTATCGAAGCGGTTCAGTCAGGGCCGGGCAATGCTCGGTGCCCTGCGCGATGCGATGAGCGGACCGGGTCCGTCCGAACCAGACATCAATTTCGTCGTAAGCAACGGCAATGGCGAGCGCTACAACGGCTGGGAGCAACTCATTGTGCGACAGCGCTTTTACCGCACGAGCCGTGAAATCCTGCCCACCGCCTATCCAGCGATGACGATCGGCGACGTAGGCGCTGCCGGAGGGGCGATGGCCCTGATGCTGGCCGCTGATAGCTTTGTGAACGACTATGCGCCCGGGCCGACCGCCATCTGCGAGGTGTCTTCCGAAGGCGGCCTGCGCGCGGCAGCGGTGATGGCCGGCATGACCCGCCGCTAACCCTGCGGCCGAACTCACATCCAAGCCGGGAACCGGCGCGTCCTGCGCCAATCGGTCAGCGGCGCATCCGGCTCAACGAGTGCGGCGCGTATTGCGTCCAGCCGAAGCCTGCGCATCGAATAGAAGGGCTCGTGATTGCCTCCGCCGCGCACCTCATCCCACCACGCCGTGATGCGATCGGCAACCGGAAGCGGGCTGGCGGTCAGGAATTCAAATTCCCTGCCGAGCAAGGCCGGATCTATCGTGAACAGGTTGGTATCATTGAAATCCACGTCGAAAAGATCTCGCAGCGCCAGCCCGGCGGCGAAGACAAGCTCCGGCTCACGCATCTTGGCGATCAGCCAGGGCATGACCGACCGGTCGCCAAAGAGTCCGATCGCCGCTGTTGCGGTGGCGCGCAAGGCAGACTGCTTCAAATGGTCCTGCAACCAGCCCCTGCCGGTCTTCAGGGGCGTCGTCAGAAGGCGCATCTCGATCGCTGCGGGCGCGAGGCCGGGTTCTGCCAGCACTATCCGGTCGAGCGCCGAGTGAGCCGAGCGCGCTTCGCCAAGAAGGCAAGCCGCAAGAGCGGCAGTCAGACGTTCCTTCGGCGTGTCGCCCTCAAGTCCGGCCAGCACCGCCGGAAGGAGGTCGCGCCGTTTGAGCCCGCCGGCAAGCCGAAACGCACGTCCACGAACATCCGGGCACGGATCGCTCAGCAAAACGCCGAGGCGGGCACCGGGATCCACGCGATGATGCCAGAGTGCCGCGAGGCCGAGGGCGCGCAGCCGCGCGTCGCGCGCGTCCAGCCAGTCCGCCATGAACGGACGCAGGTTTTCGCGCGGCGTGCGCGCAATCGCGCCGGACAAGCCCGACACGCCAACCTCGCCCAGCGTCGCCGCGGCGTCAATCGCCGAAGCAACGGCTTCGGAATCGCCCCAGCGCAACGCCAGCGCGCCAAGCACGAAAAGCTCGCCGAGTTCGGCATAATCGGCGAAATGCGCCTGCGCCGCCTCCCAACCGGCTTTTCCGGACGCCATCAGCCCGTCGAGATTTGCATTCAGGCGTTGGTCGATGCGGCCGATATCGGTTTCGCCCAGGATCGGCCGATCGATTTCATGGCGGCGACGGAACCAGAGGAAGGCTGCGTTGCTGGCGTGCTGGTCGACGATGGCAGCGATAGACGCGATACGCAGCATCGTGAATGCCTCAGTTGAGATGGATGGCTCCGCCACGGATGCAGTTGGTGCCGCTGGCCTGGCTCGTCAGCTGGCTGCCGCGAATTGTGATACGCCCATCCTTCTCCAGGATGATCGACGCCTGTCCGCAGCGCAGCTCAATGCGCTGGTCTGCGGTTATCGACACCCGTTCACCGTCGCGGAGGATCTGCAGGTCCTTGTTCTTTCGCAGGGGCTCAACGATTCGTCCCACCACAAGCGGCCTCGTTGGATCGCCGCCTTCAAAAAGTAACGCCACTTCCGAACCAATGGCGGTCGAATCGAGCTCGGCCAAGCTGCGCGCCGGGATCGCAGTCTCGCGGGGATTGCCGACAAAGACCACAAGCGGCATTCCGCCGTCAATGCCGATCACAAGCCCGATTACCACTCCGTCAATCCGATTGAGCACATCCATATTGCCTGTCCTCAATTATTGTGAACGTTGCTGCCTTTAATATTCACATTGCTGGAAGCACTGATGTCAATCTTACCGCCGCCCTTTATGGAGATATTCTTCCCATCGATCAGAATCGTTCCATCCTTCTTCATAGTAATCGATGCACTGCCGCATTCTAATGTGATCGAATCCTTCGCATTGATCGTTATATTCTTGCCAGAAGCGATCGACATGTCTTCAGCGACGTCGATGGCGCTGCCCTTGCCGACCTTGAGCGAATGCGCTCCATCGATTTGGGTGCCATCGTCCGCGGTGATCTTGGCGGTCCGTCCCTTGCCGATCGTCGAAGCATGATCGCCGTCTACATTGAATGTCTGATTTCCATTAATTTTCACCGTCTGGTCGGATTTGATGGTCCAACTGTCGGAAGCCCCGATGTCGTGGCTCTGCCCCAGCACCACGCTGACAGAACGGGTCGCGCCGATGCTGTTGATCTGAAAACCGCCGACGCTACGGGTCTCCGCGGCGCCGACGGTGTCGAAACGCGCCGCCTTCACCGTAATCGTCTGTACAATCCCCACTGTCTGAGAATGATTGGCGTCGATGTTTTCCGTCGAGTTCGACACGACATGAATGGTCTCGTTGGCCATGACTGTCAGCGAGCGGTTGGCGCCCACTGTCTCGGTGTCGTTCGAGCCGATGTTGGTGGTCTGGTCGACGCCGATCTTGACCGTCTTGTTGTTGCCGACGTCCTCGTCGAGGTTGTGGCCGACGGAGTGTTTGGCGTCGTGGTCAATGCGGTCGGACTGATCGTGCTGGACCAGCTTTGTGCGGTCATGCTTGATCAGAAGGTTGTGATCCTTCTGCGCCTGGAAATTGACCAGTTCGGAGCCCGCCTTATCCTCGAACATCAGTTCGTTGTAGCCGCCACCGCCTTTGGAAGAATCCGACTTCCAGCCCGATTGTGTGGCGTTGCCAGGCAGGCCGTAGGGCGGCATCTGCGAGGCATTGTAGACCCGGCCGGTGATGATCGGCAGGTCCGGGTCGCCTTCGATGAAGTCGACGATGACCTCCTGGCCGATGCGCGGTATCTGGATGAACCCCCAGCCACTGCCGGCCCAGCTCTGCGACACCCGTACGAAACAGGAACTGTTCTGGTCCTTCTTGCCGACGCGGTCCCAATGAAACTGGATCTTCACCCGCGCATATTTGTCGGTGAATATCTCCTCGCCGGATGGACCGACCACCGTCGCCGTCTGCGGGCCGCGCATGATCGGTCGTGGCGTGGTCCGCGGCGGGCGATAGGGCAAGGCTGTCGGCGCCACACCGAGGACCACTTTGAAACTCTCGCTTTCGACGTCGGCCTGGGCTCTATAGCCGGGGTCAAACAGCCTGTATTCGGCGCTGACCACCAGATATTCCTGGTTCTGGTCTTCGCGCGGAAAACCGTCCAGCTTGAACGTGCAGCCGGAATACAAGCCGCGCACGGTGCCGGCCGCGGCGATGCGCTGGTGCAAGGCCTGGATCTCCTCGCGCCGGATCGAAGCCAGGCTGTCGCCCCGGCTTGCTTCGAGATGCGCGCCCGGCTGGCGGTAGTTCTCACCCGCGGACAGTTTGTGACTGAACGGCTGGGCCGACTTGGCCATGAGGTCGGCGCCCGGCTTCTTGAAATCATAATCGGTGTGGGCATAGGCGCCTGGGCGCACCGAGCTGCCCGGTATCCATTCGGTGATGTATTCGACGTCGCGCCGGGAGCCCTGACCTTCAAAGTTATAGAGCACTTTCTCGTAGCCCGGCGCAGGCTTCAGCTTGCTCATCGCATCGGCCAGGACAAGCGTATGCTTGCCGTCATCGTGCTCGAAGAAATAGAAGATACCTTCGTGCTCCAGCAGCCGCTGCACAAAGTCCAGATCGGTCTCGTCGTATTGCACGCAGTATTCACGCGCCGGATAGGACCCTTGCAGGCGTAGATCGAATTCGGAAATACCGTATTTCTTGAAGACATCCTTGACGATGTCGACGACGCTCTTGTTCTGGAAAATATAGCAATCTGTGGTGTTACCGAGAAACCAGAGCCACGGCCTCATGACGGCCTCGTAGTAGGCTAGCCGGTCCTCCATGCGGGTGAGCCGAAACTCCGATACGATTCCACTGAGCCAGCGCTTTGGATCGGATTCACCTTCGATCGAGACAGGCCCGCCCAGCATCTTCAACGGGTCGATATCGGAGTCTGTGCTCACGAACCCGACCGTGTAGGCAAAGCAACGGCTGATCTCATCGCGTCCGACAAGATGCGTGAAGGTCAGCAAATCGGAGCCAACCGGTGTGCGGACAACGGTGGCACGTTCATTCGGCATGGGTCGAGCCCCCTCCTGGACGCGGCCGCCAATGTGATGGATTTGAAGTTCCCGCTATATCAACGGTGTCATTAGCGGTGTTACGTTCAGGAACTTTCCAAATCCGCCACGCCAGGCCATGTTTAGCCTACCACATGTTTTCCCGCTGACCAAAGAGGACAGGCGGGCGACAGAATCTTATCCGTCGACTCGTCGGCTTGAAACGCCGCTGTCCTGTTTTGCCTGCAAGCTGCTAGAATGTTGGAGTATCGATCAACGATCGACGGCGATCTTGGATGTACATCAGTCTGCGGATCAACAATGTCGACGCCCTGCTCGCTGGCACCTCGACCAGCTACGTGGCGCGTGATAGCGGCTTCGAAATCGGGCGCGATGCTTGTGACTGGACCTTGCCCGACCCCGACAAGTTCATCTCGGGTCGGCACTGCGAGGTTCGATACGAGGCGGGCGCGTTCTGGCTGTACGACATCTCGCGCAACGGGACCTTCATCAATGGATCGAGCCAGCGCATGAGCGGCCCGCATCGGCTGGTCGATGGCGACCGGATGCTGATCGGCCGCTATGTCGTCTTGGTATCGGTCGAAGAAGAGCGCGCCACGGCAGACCACCCCAGCCGCGATTCGACACAGCGGGAAACGCCGGTCGCGACAGGCCGGCCGCTGGAATTCGGAGATGGGCCTTTCTTCGAGCCCGCGCAGCAACGGTCCGCACAGCGCAGTTCCGCGCCGACATTCTCGTCGCCTGCCCTTCCCTCAACCAGGGACGAGGTGCTGCGGGAGATCGCGATCGCAGCCGGCATTTCGCCGGAATTGCTTCAATCGCGCGACCCCCATGAAGTTGCCGCCGAAATCGGCGCGGTCTTGCGGGACGTGGTCGAGGAGCTGACCCTGCTGCTGAAAGCACGCGCGGCCGCGAAAATGTTGGCCAAAAGCACACAGCGAACGATGATCAGCGCCGCCGACAACAATCCGATGAAGTTCGTTCCAGGAACCGACGACATCCTGGAAATCATGTTCGCCCGGCGCAGGACCGGCTATCTTGATGCCAGGCGCAGCATCGAAGATGCATTCCGCGATCTCAAGACTCACGAGTTTGCCACTTATACCGCGATGCAAACCGCGCTCTCCCGGCTGCTTGACGACCTGTCGCCCGAGGCGATCGGCAGGAAACTCCCGCCTACCTCGTTTACGAAGAAGAAGAGCCAAGCCTGGGACGTCTATGTCGCGACATGGCGGACCATGGAGGAGGCACATGAAAACGGCATGCTTGATATATTCCTGGCCTATTTCAGCGAGGCCTACGCCAAGGCCGGCAAGCAGAAATAGGAGGTCCCAGGAAGGCACGGCCCCCGTAAACGTATGGCCAAAAAGCACATGGCCAAAAATGCATGGCACGGCAGTCGGCGAAGAAAAGTCTCGCTGACGCCCGACGTCCGGTTCCAATCGACGATTTCTGAGATTACGATCGCATGAGACAGTTCGCCAAGCGGGTAAGACTCATTGAGCTGGGGGTCTGCGGCAAATGTCATGCCACGGCGGGATAGCATTTTCTAGCCACTGCCACGGCCGGCAGCGGCTGTCTTTCCTTTACCCGACCGGAAACCGTTCTGCGCCCATCTCACCCCATCGCCGGCGCCCCGCCTGCA
Organism: Mesorhizobium sp. B2-2-4; assembly: GCF_006442375.1. Lineage (NCBI taxonomy): Bacteria > Pseudomonadati > Pseudomonadota > Alphaproteobacteria > Hyphomicrobiales > Phyllobacteriaceae > Mesorhizobium > Mesorhizobium sp. B2-2-4. The sequence continues at coordinate 114,615 of NZ_VFWB01000009.1, forward strand.
CGGACGATCTGCGATGAGTTCGAAAGACGACCCCTTCGGCCCGGCGGGCAAGACGGTCATTCGCGCAAATCCGCGGAGCAAGCAAAAATCGGCGCTAGTTCCCGAGCTGCCCGTCGCGGACAGAGGCCAGCCCTCTCCGATCAAGGATTCGACGGTGTTCGATCCAGGCGGCGGGCGGTCGCCAGGCTGGGCATCCGGAACCGTGATTTATCAAGGTGGCCCCGGCGATGTTGGGGCGCCGACAGGCTCTGCTGGGACTGCGCCGAGGACAGGCATCGAGCAGGAAAGCCTATTCAACGCCGGGAGCGGCATCAAATACGCCGCGGCAAACCCCATTCTCGCCGCGGCGGCACCTTTGCTGATGCTGCTCGGACAGCTCAGGCTCTTGCCCGTTGAAAGACAGGCGGCGCCATTGGCGCAACATATCACCGAGGCGATTGAGAAATTCGACCGGATAGTTGAGAAGTCAGGCGTTGCCGAAGAGGATGCCCGGATTGCGAAATTCGCCCTCTGCGAAACCGCCGACGATCTCATCGGTAACCTGCCCTGGCCTAGGAATGACGCCTGGGCGCCACACGGGATGCTGCGGCAATTCTTTCACCTCGAGCCCACCGGCACCGGCTTCTACGAAGCGCTGAACAAGATCCTGGCCAGTCCCGAAAAACACTACGATCTGCTCGAACTGATGCATGCCTGCCTGTCGCTGGGTTTCGAAGGCCAGTATCGAGGCGTGACGCGACAAGACAACAATCTCGAACGCGTTCGTCGCGACGTTTACGAGACGCTTCGCTATTTCAGGCCGCGTTCCGGTGGAGACATCTCGCCGCATTGGCAGGGCCTAGCGGCGGCGATGGCGCAGTCCTCCGCCCCCCTGCCGCTTTGGGTCGTCGCGGCAGCGGCGACCGCGTTGCTGACAGCGGCGTTCTTCGCGTTGCGGGTCTTCATCACCAATGAAGGTGAGGCGGTCGCGGGTGAATTGCTGGCGCTCGACCCATTAACACCAGTCGTCATAGAACGCGCCGGCGTGGCGCCGTTGGCTGAGCCGGCGAAAGTCACCCCACCAGCGGCCACCGCGCAGATTGATCGTATTCGTGCGGCATTGGCCAAGGATCTCGAAGGCGGCGGGCTGACCATCGGCACCAAGGGCGACTTCATCGTCGTGGAGATCAACAATCTCCTGCTGTTCCAGTCCGGCAGGGCCGAGGCGAGGCCGGAATTCCAGCCCATTGCCACCGACATCGCCGCGGCTCTGGAACACGAGCCTGGACCAATCCGGATCGTCGGCCACACGGACAATGTGAAACCACGAAAGTCGAGCGCGTTCAAATCCAACTTCGACCTTTCCGTCGCCCGGGCGAAGGCAGTCGAAGTGTTGATGGCAGTGAAATTCAGCGATCCCTCGCGACTGACGGTCGAGGGCAAGGGCGAGGACGAGCCAATCGCCGACAATGCGACACCGGATGGCCGCGCCAAGAACCGCCGTGTCGATGTGATGATCCCCAGGGAGGAAACACTGTGAGCACGGCCCGCTGGAACCACCCATGACGCGTTGGCTGTTGCGGATATTCAGCGTGATCGCGCTGGCCGGCTTCGCCGCGGCAGTGTGGTTTGGCGGGCCATTGATCCGCTTCGCCGACATCCGGCCGCTCGGACCTGGGTGGCTGCGCGCGACGATCATTGGTGTGATCCTCGCGCTGCTGGCGCTTTTTTACGCGCTGCGTTTCTGGAAAGCGAGGAAGGCGCAAAAAGCGCTCGAAGCCGTCGTTGCGCACAATGACGACTGCGATGACGATTCTCGGGTGCTCGAAGCGCGGATGAATGAGGCCGTGGCGGCGCTCAAACGGTCGAGCGGCAAGCGCAACTTTCTCTATGAGATCCCCTGGTACGTTGTCATCGGCCCGCCGGGTGCCGGCAAGACAACGGCTCTGGTCAATTCAGGCCTGAATTTTCCGCTTGCCGGTTCGGGGGACGCCCAACCGGTGGCCGGTGTTGGCGGAACACGTGCCTGCGACTGGTGGTTTACCGATCAGGCCGTGCTGATCGACACCGCAGGTCGTTATACGACGCAGGACTCCAATCCCGAGATTGACAAGAAGAGCTGGCTCGCATTCCTGTCACTGCTCAAGAGGTACCGCACCAGACAACCGATAAACGGCGTCATCCTGGCCATCAGCCTTGCCGATGTGATGAGCTTCGATGATCAGCAGCTTGATGCCCACATCGTCGAGATACGCAGCCGCCTGAGAGAAATTCACGAGACGCTGAAGATCCAGTTTCCCGTCTATCTGCTTTTCACCAAGGCCGATCTGGTTTCAGGGTTCACGGATTATTTCGGCGGTTTCGACGAGGCGCGCAGACGCAAGGTATGGGGCACGACATTCCAGACGGCGGAGCGCGATAGGAACATGGCCGCCGCGGCTCCTGCCGAACTCGATGGGCTGGCGGAACGACTGGCGGACGAGATGGCCGACCGCCTCCAGGAAGAGGCTGATCCGGTCACGCGCATCTCCATCTTCGGCTTTCCGGCTCAGTTCGGCGCGCTGAGGGCTCGCATTACCAGTTTTGTCGCCGGTCTATTCGACCCGTCCCGCAGCCAGGTGAACGCCAGCCTGCGTGGACTCTATTTTTCGTCAGGCACGCAAGAGGGAACGCCCATCGATCAGGTGCTGGGCGCAATCGGCCGCAATTTCGGGGGCAATTCCCGCCCGCACCTTTCCGGAACCGGCAAAAGCTTCTTTTTGCATGATCTGCTGACGGACGTCATTTTTGCCGAATCCGGATGGGTTTCGTATGACAAATCAGCTGCGAGGCGGGCGGCGGTGGCCAGATTTGGCGGCCTCGGTACGATAGCGCTGATCGCTGCTGCCGCACTCGGTACGCTCGCTCTGAGCTTCGCGGCCAACCGCTCGCTGATCGCGTCCGCAACGGTTGCCATGGGCCAGTATCGCGCGACGGCGGAAAAGCTGCTCAAGGCGGCCACGGTTACCGATGTGGACCTTGAAAACGTCATCGGCCCGCTCGACCAGTTGCGCGACCTGCCGGCCGGGTTCGAAGCCGCTGAGCTAGCGACACCGATCGGGGAGACGTTCCGCCTCAGTCAGCGGGAAAGACTTCTTTCCGCGTCCCGGACCGCTTATCGGAAAGGCCTGGAACGCATGTTGCGCTCGCGCCTGCTGATCCAGGCCGAGCGAACGATCCAAGCCAAGATGGGCGATCCCGCCGCACTCTACGAGCCGTTGAAAATCTACCTCATGCTTGGTGGCAAAGCGCCGAAGGTCGATGACGCGCTGATCGTTTCCTGGATGAAGCAAGATTGGGAAAAGAACCGATACCCGGGCGAAAACAACCGCGAGGGACGAGCGCACCTCGAAAAGCACCTGCGCGCCATGCTCGCCTTGGACGACGCCTATGACCCCGTTTTCGAACTGAACCAGCCACTTGTTGAAGCCGCACAACGCTCTCTCGAACGCATGAGCCTTGCCGATCGAGCGACCGCTTTGATCAAGTCGGCGATCTACGCGGCGGCGCTGGAGGACTTTTCCATTTCCAAGCAAGGTGGTCCCGAAGCGCAACTGCTGTTCGAACGTATCGATGGCAGCGATCTGGCGGACCTTCGTGTTCCCGGTCTCTACACCAATGCCGGCTTCAACAGGTTCTACCTTGCCCAACTCTCGCGCGTTGCGCAGATGCTCGTTGACGAGCAGTGGGTTCTCGGTGGTGGCGGAGAGCAAGGCGACATCGATCAGCAATTGCTCAGGCTCGGCCCGGAACTTCTCGATCGCTACGACAAGGCGTTCGCCGCGGCGTGGAACAGCGTTCTCGACCAGTTGAAATTCAAGGCGATGCTGACAGACAAGCCGCACTATACCGCGCTTTCAGCCGCTGCCTCCCCCAATTCGCCGATAAAGCGGCTGTTTTCGGCGATCGCCAACGAGACGGCGCTGACACGGGACCCAGGTGACGGTCCTGGCGCCGAGACAGAATCCGCGGCTCAAAACCAGCAACGCAGCGCCGCAGAATTAGCCAAGGGCTTAGCCCGTATCGGCATACACATAGCCAACGGCAAATCGCAAATCCGCGCCGGCGCACAGCCCGCTGACGTACAGAACTTGAATCCGGGCGCGAACATTGAAGCGCGATTCAAATCATTCCAGGTCCTGGTGAACGGGCCCACCGGACATCGCCCGATCGACGCACTAACCCAGAACTTCAGCGACATCTATCAAAGCCTGCGACTGGCCACCGAAGTTCCTTCGCAGGTGGAGCGGCTCAACGGTAATCTGCAGCTACAGATTGCCACCCTTCGCGCCAATGTCTCGCGTCTGCCCAAGCAACTCGGCCGGATGGTCAACACGACGGCAGATGAGTTCGAAGGTAACGTCGCCGAAACCTCGGTGACAAACTTGAACCAGATACTCGACCAGACGGTCACAGCCCCCTGCGAGGCAGCGATCAACGGCCGTTACCCCTTCGACGGGAGCAGCACCGAGGATGTCGTCATGACCGATTTCGCGAAGCTGTTCGCCCCAGGCGGACTGATGGACCGGTTCTTTGCACAAAATCTGGCCTCGCTGATCGACATGACCGGCCAGGACTGGCGTTGGAAACAGGATACGCGCTTTGGACGCAACTTGTCGAAATCGACCTTGAAGGACTTCCAGTTGGCTGCGGAAATCCGCATTGCCTTTTTTCCATCGGGCGCTTCAGTACCCTCCGTCAGCGTCACCTTTACACCCTTCTCGCTGCATGGCGATGCCGACATGGCCGTACTTGATATCGATGGCCAGACCGTTCAGAGCAACCAGACCGGAAATGGGCCGAGCACGGTGACTTGGCCGACCGGTACGGCTACCCCATCCGCGAGCCTCAGCCTGACGCCAGAAATGCCGGGGCGCCAGTCCGCCATCACGTTCGAAGGGCCGTGGGCCTTGACGCGGCTTCTGAGCAAGGCGGCTATCACGGGCAACGAGGGCAGCATGCAGGCCCGCTTCGTGATCGGCGGGCGCGACGTCACCTACACGATCCAGACAGGGTCCGGCACCAACCCCTTCCTGCTCCCGGCCCTTTCCGGGTTCACCTGTCCCAAGGCGTTCTGAGATTGAGATGATCCTGGGCAGTAAGCCGCAGAAGCGCAAAACCAGGCACACACATATTTTAGTTTTCGATACTCTAATGTTTGAGCCTGTGGCAAAGTGGCACGAACGCGCCCGAAGGTGCGCCGCGGAGGACGCTGGGTGAAGCGTTTGGTGGCAAATTGAACAATGTCGCCCTTCCCATTGAAAGCTTCGGCGTGAGCCACAGAGGCTGTGTGCGGGAGCTCAATGAAGACAACTACCTGGTCGAGCCCCAGGCTGGCCTGTGGTTGGTCGCCGACGGGATGGGTGGTCACGACGCCGGAGAAGTCGCTTCAGCCAGTATCGTCAATCATCTGGCAACGATCGGGATTGCCAGCTCCGCACCGGATCTTCGGGCGCGCTTCGAAGACAGGCTGAGCAGGGCTAATGCCGAGATCCGCCGCATATCCCAGTCTCGCGGGATAACAATCGGCTCAACTTTTGCCGCCCTGCTTGCCATAGACGGGCGGTTCGCCTGCCTCTGGGCTGGTGACAGCCGCGTCTATCTGATCCGCGAGGCCTCGATCTCGCAAATATCGAAGGACCATACCGAGGTTCAGGAACTCATCGATAAAGGCATGCTCACCGAAGCCGAAGCGCTCACCTGGCCGCGCCGCAATGTCATCACGCAGGCAGTCGGCGTCAGCGACGAGATTGTCATCGATTTCCAGCAAGGTGAAATCCTGCCGGGGGACATCTTTGTGCTGAGCACCGATGGCCTGACGGCGCATGTCACCGATGCCGAGATCAAGGCTGCGACAGTGTCCGCGACACCTCAGTCGGCGTGTGAAAACCTGCTGGAAACGGTTCTGGCGCGTGGCGGAACAGACAATGTGACCATCGTGCTTGTCAGGGTCGCGGGCGGATACGATAGCCAGTCGCCCCGTCCAGCTCTGTACAAAGCGCGGGGGCGGGGCTGATGAGCGCCGACGACAAGACGCGGATATCGCCAGGCGCGGCCAACACTGCCGTGGGCACGCAACTGAGCGGTATCTACGAACTTGACGAGCGGATCGCATTCGGGGGCATGGGCGAAGTCTACCGGGGCCACAACATCCAGACCGGCGACCATGTCGCGATCAAGATCGTTTTGCCGGAATTCGCGCGCGACCAAACGATCTTGTCCCTGTTTCGCAAAGAGGCAACTATCCTGAACCACCTGTCGCATGACGCGGTCGTGCGTTATCACGTCTTCACGATCGATCCGGGGATCGGTCGTCCCTACCTCGCCATGGAATTCGTCGATGGAGCGTCGTTGTTCGACATCATGCGACGTGGGGCGATGCCGACGGGAGAGGTACGAAAGCTGTGCCATCGCCTCGCCTCCGGTCTAAGCGCCGTGCACCAGGCCGGAGCAATACACCGCGACCTCTCGCCGGATAACATTATTCTGCCGGGGGACCGGGTTGACCGTGCGAAGATCATCGATTTCGGCATCGCACGCTCGGCGACGGTGGGCGGAGAGACCCTGATAGGCGGAAGGTTCGCGGGAAAGTACAACTATGTTTCGCCCGAACAACTCGGGCTCTACAGCGGCGACGTCAGAGAGCAGTCCGACATCTACAGCCTTGGGCTGGTATTGGTTGCCGCCTTGCGCGGCAAGCCGGTCGATATGAGCGGCTCGCAGTTCGAAGTCATTGAAAAGCGCCGGACCGTGCCTAATCTCTCCGATATCGATGACGATTTTCGCGGCATTGTCGAAGCCATGCTTCAACCGGATCCGCGAGACCGGCCCGTCAGCATGGCCGAAATCGCCAGGATGACACGTGACGACAACGAGGAGACAATCCCGCCGACTTCCCTCACACCCCGCGTTAGGCCGGGTTTGCCGCCGATAGGGCAAGCCGCTGCTCCAGCCAGCAAGAATGAGGTCGAGCGGCACGACGACGCAGACGCGACGGGTTCAGGTAGGCCGCGCTTCGTCCAGCATGTGCGGCCCGCGCATTTGTCTGGACCGCCGCGCCCGCCCCCCCTCGGCGCTGCACGTACGGCCATGGCCGAGGTGCCTGGCAAATCCACAAGGACCCGAACGATCGCGCTCTGTGCCTTGGCGGCGCTAGCCGTGGCCTCTGGAGGCGGCCTTTATCTGGGCGGCGTCATGACGCCCGCGACGCCGACTGTCGGCAAGACGTCGCTTTCCGCGGCAGAGCCAGCAAAGCCCACGCCCCAAACGTCACAGCCCGCCGCTATGCAGGATGTAGCGAACGCGCCCGAGCCGCCAAAGGTTGTTCCGCCGGCGCAGCCGGAAACGCAGGCCGGCACACCGCCCGCCGAGGATAAGCCACATGCTGTGGCAGCTCAAAGACTGCCGTCGGCCAAGCCCGTCGACATACCTCTACGAACCGAGGCGCCGCCGAAGCCAATCGCGACGAACGCGCCGCCGCCCGAAAGGGCATCGCCGGCAATCCAGCCCGACACGACGGCCAGCGATAGGCAAAAGCCGACTTCACCCGCTACGACCGCTCCAACCCCGCCAGAAGCCGAAACGGTCCAAACTCCGCCGCCGGCTGAGACGGAGGTTGTCGAGACCAAAAAGCCCGAACCACGGGCCAGCCCGCCGGCCGCCCCAATCCCGGAACTGAAATCGAATGCAGGTCCAGCGGTGGATGCCAACGGCAACAGCCAGATTTCTGCATTGCCGACAGGCAAGCAGCCGAACCAACGCGTTGTAGCGTTGAACGTGCCCAAACCAGCGATCCCCCCGGCGGTCGACGATATCGCTCAACGCGTCGCCTGGGTTCGCGCCTTCGGCGGCGGCGACTGTTTCTATGCCGCCGTCACATCTGCTACCGACAAGGCCGCCGCAATCGAAGGATTTGGCACGGCCGTCCAGCCATTCGAACGCATGCTCGGCGATTTCCAGGCAAAATTCCATGTCGAGCCAGACATCAGCGTCCGCCTCATTGAGCCAAGCCAATGCGAGGTAACCAATTTTCTGCGCTTTCTGGGACAGACCGCGGCCGACCAGCCGCAGCTTGTTCTCGACCGAACATCCGTGCCGAACGGTACGCCGATTAGCGGTACATTGGTAACGCGCAGAGGGCTCATCTCCAGCGTTCTGCTGATCGACCACAAAGGCATGGTGTTCAATCTCGACGACCGCATCGTCACGGGGTCGGACAAGGCGACCTTCAGGATCCCGATTGGTCTCGGCACGGCCGATAAGGCTGCTGGAAAGTCCGTGCCGCAGATAATACTGGTGATCACGGGCCCTCGCGACATTCAGTCGGCTGCCTTCTCCGATCCCACGCCAGCTTCGGCGCTGTTGCCCAAAATCATCGAGGAAGTCGAGACCGACGGATCTCGGTTCTCAGCCACTGCCAAGTATTTCCGGCTCGGCGGATAGCGTGGGCCTAGCATGGAACGCCGCCGCTGGTGTTTGACCGCTTGGTCTGCCCTGCCCGAAAAGCAGCAGGTCCGGTTCCAGCCCTATCTGCCCCGAGGGCGCGCATGAAACTCGCGATCATTTTGGGCGCTCCCCTCGCCCTGCTGTTGTCCAGCCAAGCGCGAGCCGAGTTCACGGTCTGCAATCAGACACTCGATGTCGTCAATCTCGCCGTCGGCCAGAAGGTCGACAATGCGGACCAGACCGATGGATGGTGGACCATCGGCGCAAACCAATGCGTGAACGTTATCCGGGAGGAACTGACCAACCGCTACGTCTACATCTATGCAACTGACGTGTTTGGTCATGCCATCCTCGCCGGATTGACCGAAATGTGCATCGAACGGCGACGTTTCTCGATCCGCGGCAGTGACGAATGCTGGCAGCGCGGCCACATCACCGCCCGGTTTCTGGAAGTCGACACCCTCGAACAGGTGCGGTGGACCTTCTTCCTGACCGCAAGCAATCCGTGACACACCATATCGACACGAGCTTCAGACAGAAGAAGCAGGCGCGCGCCGCCCTTCGCAGGCGCACGCTATGGCGTAGGTTGATGGTGGGTTTGACCTCGGCTGTGCTGCTTTGCGTGGCCGCCGGTTTTTACCTGACCGCGGACTATTGGGCATTCGGCGACGAAGACGAGGAGTTGCATGCAGTCGAGGGGGCGGACGATGTGCCGGCCGACGCATCCGTCTACGTGCCAGCGCTGATCGATCTGGCGGGGGACCCGATGTGGATCACCCTTGCGCCAGATGCCGGCGCCGCAACCAAAGGCCGAGTGGTCCCGCGTCCGGCAGAACTCGATCAGGCCGACGTTTCTCCCCAGCTCGAAGTCCTGTCAGACGTCATGCTGAGCGCCAGCGAAAAATTCATGACGACGATACCATCGACGCAGGAGGATTTCGCATTCTTCCAAGCACAACGAAAAACCGCTGCCGCGCCATCGGGCGATCTGGAGAACGATCTTCAACCCTCGCCTCCCGCCAGGGAACTTGAAGCGGCTTCCGGTCAGAAAGCCGACAGCGACGATCCCGAAGCCGGATGGGGTGAGACGATCGATGCAGGCGATGCAGCCCTGCCGGCATTCCAGAAGACCGAGATCGAGAACAACACGAGCGTCGTAGCCGTCACCAATGAGTACCAGCGATTCGCGGCGACCGAAGACACGTTCGTGAAGGTTCTCAATGATCGCAGTCTGGACAGCGTAGCGTTGGATGCGCACTTCTCCGCGCAGGATGCCAAGCTGGCAGGCGAGGCCCTGAGCGCGCTTTTCCACCGGGACGGCCTGGCAGCGGGTTACGTCGTTGCGATGCGAGGGTTCAGGCCGACGCGCGACACGAGCGCAATGTCCCTGATGCAGGTTTCGATCTACGCCAAGAACCTGTTCGTCGGCACGCTGACGCGCAACGGCGCGGGCGCCTTCGTGTCGGGTGTTGATCCCTGGGTTCGCGAAGATCTGTTCAACTATTCGGGCGCACAGGAAGAAGGTACGCATAAACGACAGTATCGTCTGCTCGACGCCATCTATTCGACGGCAGCCCGCAACAATGTTCCAACCGGCGTGATCGGCGAGGCGATCATGTATCTTTCGAGAGGACAGGATCTGGACGCCTTTGCAAGCGAGGACCAGCGTCTGGTGATGATCTATTCACAGACGCCCAGGGGCAAGGACGAGGGCGCGGGACGGGTTCTGTATGTGGGCGTGCAGGGGAGCGAGAAAAGCCTCGACTGTTTTGTCTTCCAGCAAAGCGACGGCCAGTTTGCGTGTGTTACAGGTGACGATCAGGTACGCTCGCTGACAGTCACCAACGGCATGGTCACGCCGGTGAATGGCGTCATGACCTCCACCTTCGGACCACGAAAGCACCCCATTCTGGGGACCGTGCGCATCCATAAGGGCGTCGATTGGGCGGCACCCGTCGGCACGCCGATCGCAGCCGCCTTCGATGGCGAGATCACCTTCCAGGGCGATGGGGGAAGCTACGGCAATCTGGTCAAGATCTTGCACAAAAACGGCCGCGAGACGCGTTATGCGCACATGCAGAAATTTGCAATCGAAGCCGGCGTCGGCACCAAGGTCAAGGCAGGCGACGTCATCGGCTATATCGGCACCACCGGATTATCGACCGGCCCTCACCTGCATTTCGAGCTTTACCAAAACGGCGAGGCGATCGACCCCTTGGGCACGGTTACCGCGGTCGCATCGAACGATTCCGCGGTCGAAACGCTCACCGAGCGCATCGTTCACGTCGAAAGTGGCGGTAGCGCTCGCGCCAAGAATCCTAATTCTTCCGCGACGGGCGCCGGCCAGTTCATAACCAAGACCTGGATCAGGATGATGAATACCTACCGCCCGGAGCTTGCACGCACGCTGTCGACCGACGACCTACTCGCCCTGCGCTACGACGCCACGATCTCGCGAGAGATGGTGCGCAACCTGGCGCGCGAAGGCGAGGCCTACCTGCGCCAGCGCGGCCACCAAATCACGGCCGGCCGGCTCTATCTCTGTCACTTCCTTGGAATGGAAGGCGCGCATCAGGTTCTGTCGGCATCAGGTTCGGCGCAGCTGAGCGCTGTCCTGGGGTCGGCCGTCATCCAGGCCAACCCGTTCCTCACCGGCAAGACAGCCAGCTACGTGGTGGACTGGGCCGAAAGAAAAATGGGCCAGAAGCTGACTCATCTGGCAACCGACGCCGGGTCACAGACAACGACCACCGAAATCCGTCAGACGTCGCCGGAGTTCGAAAAATACAAACAGGCCATCACTGCTCTCATGGGCTCGATCCCAAATACGCTCTGAGCGTCAGGTCTGGCATGAGTTTCTTGCGCAGAAGGGTTCCCCCTCGGTTTGCCGCGCAGTTTCGACGGTTATTGCGTTTTTATCCGCATTTCCACGCGGCGGTTGGCAGGATCGTACGGGTTGGCGTTGCGAGGGTTCTTCTCGCCCATGCCGACGGCGTTGATGCGCGCGGCCTCGACACCGCTGGCCGTCAGGAAAGCTGCCACCGATTTCGCTCTTCGTTGTGACAGACCTTCGTTGTAGCGCAGCGTGCCCGTCGCATCGGTGTAGCCTTCGACGACGAAGTTGAACGTGCTCAGCCGGTTGTCTTTCAAAGCCTTGGCAAACTCTTCGAGCTCAGCGCGCGCGGTTGCGTCGAGTTGGGCCGAATCCAGCCCGAAATTGATCAGCATGTCGAGGTTGGATCTGCCTTCCTGCTGCCCATTGGTGTTGCTCTTGTTGCACTCCTCTTCGGAACCGACACAAATTCCTCGAGATTTGCCAAGATCGGCTGCGCCGGCAAAAAACTTCACGATGTCTTCTGATTTCCGAGCCGGATCGGCGGAAGCATGGTTCGAGAAAAACACGACCGCCAACACAAAGGCTGAACGACTCCACTGCATAGCGCTCCTCCTGTTTGAGTATCCGATTTTGATCGATCGCGAACATATCAAATTCCAGCGCAATTGTCTGTGGCCAAACGTTGGAGGTGCGATCATCGCGACTGTTTTGGCCGTGGCACGGCTTGAGACTTGACCCGCGCCGTGCCTGAGGCTTGAGTGGCCAAAGTTCCTCGATGAAAGCGCGGCGTTCATGGCCCATGGGCTCCGATTCAAAACGGCACGGGATCTTTTCGCAGCTTGTCCCGCTATCACCAGGGACATGCGCACTCCTCCGACCGAACAGCACTCGATCGCGTTTTGCCGCGACCTCCTCGCCGGGCGCATTCCTGAGGAAGCGATTACATTTTGCGCCTACCTGCTTCCCGAGCGGGCCGCGGTCTGGTGGGCCCACGAATGCCTAAGCCATCTGAGCGACCTCTTCGATGAGACCGATCACCGGTTGCTCGGTCTTGTCCGCGACTGGGTGAGCGAACCCGACAGCCCCCGCCATCGAACAGACGTCAGAGCCGCCGCGGCAAAATCGCCAACAACCCCGGTCGGCTGGATTATCCTAGCTGCGGGATCGCGTGAAGATCGGTCAGCCGTGGCCGCGATGCCGGCACTGGATTTGCAGCCTTCTCCTGCTGCCTATGCAATCAATGCCGGAATTCTGGCCGGTCTGGCACGCGTGGCGCTCGTGGACCGCTTCTCGGTGCTGTCGGCGTTCGTCGAAATCGGTATCCAGATGGCCGAGATCGAGGCCCTCCACCAGTCAACGGATGCATCTTAGGGGCACTCGCCCACAGGACCGGCTCCCACAGAACTGGAGGACGCCCTCCGTCCCGCCTACTTGCAACCGCCTTGAGCCCATTTGGCGAGCGCCACCTTGAAGCGTGTCCCAAGCGGATGCTGCAAGCGCAGAACGGAGACATCGTTGGCGGCGAAATTCTTCGCCTGATCACACAGTCGGGTCTCGTTCCACTCATGGCAGCCGTCGCAGTGCTTGCCCTGCCATACCGAATTGTCGAGGCCCTCCACCGGACTGAAGCGTGGCTCGCCTTTTATGAGCTCCGCAATACTCTTCCCATCGATTTCGGGGTCACCGAAATCGATGGGAACGTCGAAAAAGATCGGGTCGTCAGAGGCGAGTTTTGGGATTTTCTGACGGAGCACATTGAGTGCGAGTTGGGCGTCATTGGCGGAGCTCGACGGATTAGCAGTGGCATTGCGCGTATCCGAGCCGCCTTGCGGTCGGGGAACGCCCGCCTCACCGACGATCAGCGGTGCGTTGAGATCAACCTTGTGCAGGACGACCTCGGTGGTCAGCGAGACGTTGCTCCAGGGGCGCTGCTTGCTAGCGGTTGCCTTGAACACATCGGCGGTAACACGGTTCATCGCCTCAGTGATGGACACATTTGTCTCGCCAATGTGCGCAAGCAACGCCGAGGTGAACGGCGAATGTTTGCCGGATCCGTCGTAGGCGACCTGATTTGGACTGGTGGCGAACGCGACAAGCGTACCGGCACCGCCATTCTCGATCGAGATTTCCGCAAGGCCGCTTTTTGCTCCCCTGACGCCGGCGGTCTTTGCCAGCACCTCGGCTAGAGGATTGTCGCGACAGGCGTCGAGGAAAATAAGCCTTATGCTGGTCTCGCGAGACATCTGTCGCAGAACGAAATCGACAGGCACCGCCTCGAAGTCGAGCGAAGTCTCGTCCTCCAGGGCGGCATCGATCGGAAGAAGGTAGTTGCTGCCTGAAACCTGCAAGCCATGGCCCGCATAGAAGAAAAGCGCGATGTCCGCCCCGCGCACCTGCTTTGCGAACTGCGCTATTGTCGTCTGGGTCTGCAACTTGGTCAGATCGAAGCCGGAAACGACTTCAAAACCAAGATCTTTCAGGCTTTCGGCCATGGCTTTGGCGTCGCGCACCGGATTGGCGAGTGCCGGGGCGTGCTGATACTGGGAGTTGCCAAGCACCAGCGCTGTACGGCGCTCGGCATCGGCTGCCGTCAAAGTGAAAAGCAGCGCAACTGCCGCGAGCCCGATTGCGCGCAGAAGGCTACTGCGACGGGCGATCAGATCGAAACCCACCGGGACAACAGATCCTTCCTCAGTTGACGAGCTTGGTGGCGGAAAACTCGATCCGCCGATTGAGCGCCTTGTTCTTCGGCGTGTCGTTGCCGGCGACTGGGCGCTCCTCGCCGTAGCCGGTCGCCGTGATCTGCGTGCGCGGAATGCCCGCCCCAACAATGGCGTCGGCCACTGCCTGGGCCCTGCGCTCCGATAAGCGTTTGTTCTCTGCAACCGGTCCATCGGCATCGGTGTGTCCGGAAACTTCGACCTTTAGGCCTGGGCATTTGCTGACGACACCGACGACCTCAGCAAGGAGCGGGCGGCTTTGGGCATCGAGCCGCGCGCTCGCGGGGCGAAAATAGATCGCCCCGGTACGGGACAGCACCGCAAACCTGTTGAGGCATTCCTCATCGTTGAAGTTGGTCTTCGTCGCATCGGTGGCGACGGGCCCGACCTCAGTGCTTGCCGCAACGGTCTGGGCGGGGAGCGGCTTGCTCCCGTCGGCCGTGAACACGAAATCGAACGACACCGATGCGGTGGGAACAATGTTGGTCACACTGGCCGCCTGTTGGAGTTTGTCGACATTGGGCAATAGACCGAAGTCCTCCACATGCACCGCGACAGGGGCCTCCGAGGCAACCGACACCATGGTGTCGCTGACCATGGTCACCACGACGTTGGCCTCAAGATCCTTGTCGACCCCATGCAGGTTGAGACGGAATGGAAGAACCGCCTTCATACGTCGCTTGGTGGCGAGGTCGGCAAATGCCGCCGGATCCACTTTCGCTGTCAGTTCGGCGGTTGGAAACTTGTAGGTCTCAAAGAAGAGGAACCGCATCCGGACATTGCGCAGGTCGACCCCGGTATCGACTGAGTTGAGGTCAAAGGAGACCTTGGCGTCGCCGGTCGAAGTAAGGCTGCCGGAAATATTCCTGATCTTGTTGGTTTCGACGATCGTGTTCTTCTTGACCGACTGATAGGTGAGGACCGAAGCGGTCGGATCGAGCGCCCAGTTCGTCTGGGCGTTCGCCGTTCCCAGTCCGGGCAAAAACAACACGAACAACGAAACGATCAAGCCAAGCGTCTTCGCGGCGACTCTGCTTCTTGACCGTGCTTTGCGCCAGACTCCGAGAACTTCGAACATGGCTCCCCCTGCCTACGACAACAGAACCCCGTATCGACATCACGACCATGCGGTGTCTCCAGAGAGCATAGAGCACTTGCTGCCAATTGGCGAGCATCCCGGTTGGTGTGTTTGGCCAGCCCGCGATCCCGGCATCACGATACCGCACCTTGCCTGAGTGCGGGGGATTCGAAGGTCCTGCTATTCCCATCCCAAAGACGTCAGGAACTCAGCGCGGGCGCGGATGATCCGCGGATCGAGGAACCGCTAGAAAGCTATCTTAAGTCCGAGCTTGGCGCCAATAGTGGAGCTATCCGACGAGGCCTTACCACGGACTTCGCCGTTGACGGTCGTCAACTCCGAAACTTTCAGGTTGAACCCCGTCGATAGCGCCACGGAAAAATCCGCATCGTCGAAGGCGATCGTCCTGGTACCGATCTCGGTCGTGTTCTTGTAACCGAAACGCTGCTGCAATTCGCCACGCGCATAGGGGCTGAACACCATACCGTTGCTCAGCGTGTAATCGCCATAAATGCCAGGCTCGAACTTGATGGCGCCAAATGAAAGCCGGCTCTTGCCGAACTGATTGCCACCGCTGTCAGTGTAGGGATCGCCGCGGAATGAAACACCAAGCAGGCCGCCACGCAGATCGAAACGGGTGCGTTCGCCCAGCGCGAAGATGTGGCCGACAGATCCCGTGACCGCGTAGCCCTCGGTGTCATAGCTGCCGGTGGTGTCAAGCACCCCGTTCATCACGTCGCTTCGGCCGAAGAAACCGGAGGCCGAGACCAGCGCGTAATTGTAGTCCTTGCGCAACAGTGCGTAGCCGCCGAACAGTCCGGCCTTGTTGTTACCTTCCCCTATGGCATCAAATCCCTGGAAGGCCCCGAGATTGACGTCAGTCGAGGCGTAGCCGGCGAATACACCGATGTTCAGGCCATACTCATTGTCGAACTGGAAATGCTTGGCGGCATTGAAGTCCAGGCTGATGGCGGCCGAAAAATCATTGGCATCGAAGCTCGGGCCCGGGCCATTCAAGCCGCCGCCACTGATGTTATAGCCGTCATGCTCGGTATGAGCGAACTGGCCGGAAGCAAAGACCCCGAAGCTCGAAGAAACCGGTACCATTCCAGATCCGGATGCAGGCGAAAGGTGGAGGTCAGCATCGATCGCGTCGCGGTTTATGCCGTAGAGAGCGTCGAGTGCCACCTCGACCGCGCCCGCGTTGGTCGCGCTGGTCGGCGCCGCCGCAATGCCGAAACTGGCCGGCGTGGCACGCAGGAACAAGCCGCCATTCGGGCCGTTTACGATCTCATAGCTGAAAAGCGAACCCGGCGTGCCGGAAATACTTCCGAGACGGAAGGTGCCGGCAACCGGTCCGCTGGCCGAGACGATGATCGGGATATTGGTCACTTGGGCGAATTGGGGGGTGCCCAGCAGATTGACAATAATGGTGCTGGTGCCGGCGGCCGAAAACGCATTGGCAACGAGTTGATCCGACCGTAGCGTCTGTTGGTTGATGTCGAGGCTGATGGCGGCGCTGTTGAGGGCGAGGCCGCCGAGCGTCAACACGTCACCGGCGACACCGTCCATCATGTTGATCAGGGAATTTGTCGCGATGATCGAACCCGGCATAGTGACGTTGCCGTTGATGAACAGCGTTGAACCGTTACCGAGGTTGAGTTGGTTTATGCCCTGCGTGCCACCGCTGAAGCGAAGGGTCGAATGGTCGGCCGAAAAATTGTCGAAGCCGGCAAAGTTCTGGCTCTTGCCGCCGGCGGCAAGGTCGGTGCCGACGACTGTGCCGTTGGCGCCTGTACCGCTGAATAGCACCCCGTCGCTAAGGATGAGCGGCTCGACGGCGCCGATATGATCGATGGTTAGCGTGTTGGGTCCAAGGCCGGTAATGTCACCCTCGATCGTGCCACCCGACAAATGGACATGTTCGGCGTCGATGCCGCCCTTTATGTCGCCGCCGACGACCGAGACGCTGTCGAAGCCTAGGCCGCCGGTGATGTTGCCGCCTGTCGTGGCGCCTATGGTTCCGCCGTTGATGTTGACGGTGTCGTCGCCGTCATTGCCGAATATGCTGCCGCCAATGGTGGCGTTGCCAGCGACCATTATCGTGTCGTTTCCGGCAGCTCCGTCGAGGTCGAGGTCGACCGCGGCACTGCCGCTGACGCTGACCCGGTCATTGCCAGCCCCGGCATCCAGGGCATCAACTGTGCCCCCCGCAATGATGATGGTGTCATTGCCATCGCCCCCGGAGAGAACGCCGACGGTCGGCGCGCTGAAAAAAATTCCCTCCTCGGTAGTGAGGATGCCGATCGATAACAGGTCGTCACCTCTGCCGCCGGTCACATTGCCAACCTGTGTACCGTCGCCGAATATCACGGCGCTGTCGGCACCATCTCCAAGGTCAATGTCCTGAATACTGCCGGCCTGAATGACGACCAGGTCATCCCCGGCCCCGGTATTGAGATTGGCCGCGACGGTTGGGGCGTACGGAACCCCCAAGAAATCCCCATAGAACGTCTCAAACCGGTCGTTGCCGCCGAGGAGTTCGATTGTACCGTCCGCCGGCTGTAAGGAGGTCGACCCTCCCGCAGGCAGGCCGCCTACACCGGGTGTTGTCGCCGCTTTATCGGTCAGGAGGCCGCCAAAAATTCTCACGACGTCGTCGCCATTGCCGTCGTAGTCGTTGACGATGACTTCCGACGAGTTCTCGAACCCGCTAAATCGGGTGGTGAATACGCCATCGACGTCCTGAAAATCCCCGGTCGTCGTGCAGTTCACGGTAACCGATGTCGCCTGGAAGGGAGTGCCGCCGCCGTTTGCAGTAGCGGAGCAGGCCGCCGCGCCAGAGACTTGGAACGTGGACGCCGCCGCTAAGGCGAGCAACGAGACTCCCGTCAATTGATAGGCCTCGCGCGACACTCTCATTCGACCCCACCTTACGAGAAATCGATACCGTCACAAATCAAGGCAATTAAATAGATCAACGATCCATCTCATGGGATCGTTGACTGCTTAACCGGCACTGTACGCGTCGCGTTGCTGGGCGGCAATGGTTTGGCGTTCGCTCTCAGGAGACTATAAGGCTATCTGTGGCGACAAGGACACTATCGTAAACTTAAATGAGCCTGTCAAAAGCAGTGGCCAAACTTCAAAGGCATCTTTAAAGATCAGAATAGGCCGCCGAAACAGTCAGATCTCCCGCATGTGCAATCTTGCGATGGTAGCTTGCCCATATTTCGCCACCACACTGCTCAACCCAGCGGTAGCAGAACGAGAAGTCGGTAGGGAGGTCCAGTTCCGGCGTCACAATCTTCGCAAACGGCGTCAGGAAATTCTCGAACTGAGCGGTGTACTTGCTCTTTCTGTAACGAGACCGGTCCACCGTCTCGGGTAACTTCTCGATTATGGCCGTCACGCAGTCGCGGGAGACCAGAAAGATGCCCGTGCCGCATGACGTTACCCGGACAAAGCCTTCTTGCTCTTGCCGAGGTTCGACGACGGTTCCGATGAACTCCAGGCTTTGCGCAAAGGCTTTGTCGAAGGGCAGTGTCGAGAGGGAGTGGAGTTTGCGCAGATCGATCCGGCGCCGCGGATACAGGGTGCCGACGACTTGCTTGTCCAGCGCCAGCATCGCCGCGATAAGATCAGGTGAAAAGCCCATGTCACTGTCGATCATCAGAATGTGGCTGCAATCCGGTTTATTGTAGTAGAAATTCGTGAGCAGATAGTTCCGCGAAAATGGAATATCCGTGTACTCGATTTCCGACAACGTGAAGGCGTAGTTGGACAGGCTCTTATGAGTTAAGACCGCGAACAAGCTGCGAACGAACACGCTTTTGTAGGCTGCTCCATAAACCGGCAGCGCAAGATTGATCTTGGTCGGCATCTTGTCCTCCACAGTCCAATGACTGATCGCATACAAATCCCTTTTCCCTATCTTTGACAGGATTCTTGGTATAAATTTTGGTGACCTTCGCCGGTATGAGGGCAGGCGCTCAGGCTGATTGTGGTTGCGTCGTGGTGCGTTGGGAAGTTGCTGGACCAAGATTGAGGCAGGCCGGAGCGAGCATGCTGATATGACCCACTGCAACAGACTTCTGTTTCGTGTCCCACTGTTTCTCATTTTTCTGCTTCTTGGCTCAGCTGGTGCTCGCGCCGCGGTCGAGCCGAGCGCGGCGCCGCAGCCACGCAACCGGCTAGCGATCGTCATCGGGAATTCGAACTATCAAAGCAGCCGACTTGAGCATCTCCCCAATGCCGCAAATGATGCCGCAAAGCTCTCAGAGAGCTTGAAGCGGCTAAATTTTGAGGTCCTGACGGGCACCGATCTTTCGACCCAAGATTTTTCCAGAATCTTTCGAGAAGCTGATGCAAGGCTGCCTACCGTCAGCGCAGTTTTGATTATCTACGCCGGTCATGGCGTGCAGTTGAACGGCGAAAACTACCTGCTCCCGGTCGATACGCCCGATCCTGAAAGCCTGGAAAAACTCACCGCCACGGCCATCAAGCTGAATGATGTGATCGCGCGGTTCGCGCGCCGCGACCGCCAGACGTTCATATTCCTGGACGCGTGCCGCAACAATCCGCTCGGTGCCGGTGCCGGCAATGGTCTGGCGCAAGTTGAAGTCGGTGAAAACACGTTCGTTGCCTTTGCCACCCAGCCAGGCAATGTCACGGCCGATGGCGGCGGCGAAAACAGCCCGTTCACCATTGCGCTGCTGAAGAATCTCGAGATCCCCGGGCTCAGCATTTCGGATATGATGATCCGCGTCCGCAACGAAACCGAAGCGTTGACGGTTGGCCGTCAAGTGCCGTGGGATCAATCGAACCTGCGTGAGCAGTTCTATTTCACGGAGCAACAGGTACTCGATCCGGGACAGTTGAGCGCAAGCCTTTCACGCATCCTTGCGGACCCTGCGGCAAAGAAGAGATTGCAAGTCGAACTTGCCTCCAATGACCTGCAGACCGCCGTGCTAATCGTCGGACAGACGTTGCGGTCGGTCGAGATTCCGGCACCGTCCGCCAGTTCACCGGAGCCGGTTGGCACACAGGTCGCCAATCTGTCTCCGACCGAAAGGGTTGAGGACGCTCGCCAAAGCGTCGTCTCCGGTCTCGAAACGCTCATTGTCGGCGCATCTATGGGCGAGGCGGACAAAGACAAGACAGCCGATCTTGCGCGCAACGTTCAGACCGAACTTCGTCGCTTGGGTTGCTACCGGATGCAGATTGATGGAGATTGGGGCACGGGTTCAATCCGTGCTCTCACCGACTACTACAAGAATACCAAGCAAGTCGCGGCGACGACGGAGCCGAGCGTCGGACTGCTGGGCGATCTCTTTTTGCGCTCAGGCAGAATCTGCAAGCAGCCGGTCATCGTGAAGGCCAAGCCGGCTAAGATAGCGTCGGACGCCGCCCCTTCACGAAACGGCTCCGTACGGACGACTGCGAAACGCTCGCAGGCCGCCCCGAGACGTCCCGCGCCTCCCCCACCGGACATCAGTGGCGGCATAGGCATTGGTGGTGTGTTTTAGCGAGCCGGTCAGCAATGGGCTGCGCTCGAGTTCCAGATCAGGTGCTGCAGCCCAACAAGATGATCAAGCGTCACGGTAACGAGCGCCACGCTGGAATTCGAGGCGAAAAGCTGCGCGGATGATGAAACTGTCCGACCCCGGCCCCTGAGACGGGCGATCATATGCTGGCGTAATTATTCATTCATATTCGGTGGCTCAGTACAAGGTAGATAGCGGGGACTAACATCAACCAGCCCCCCATTCCCAACACTACCAAAATCGCCACGCGCTCGGTTCGCCTGACAAGGTCGGCAATGTTTTCCTCGTTCGTCAAAGAAACAGCGTCCAGTAGCGCAGGCGCATGATCATCGTTGTCATTTGCCCGTTGGTTTGCGTTGCCACTCTCATTGGTTCTCTGGATCGATGTCATTGTCTTTTGCTCACCAAACATACTGGAAATAGAGGGCCCGCCAGCCACCGAAGCGGCTTGCGGGCCCTATCAGCACAGGAAGGGACGTAGCTGTGCCGATCCACGACATGTCAGCCAAGGAATATGCCGATCACCAAAAATGTGACGGCTGCGGCGAAAGTTGGCGCGAGCAACCAACGCGCTTGGCCAATGCTTTTATCCATCTGCTTTCTCCGAGTCTGGAGAAGCAACTAGCCTAGCCCTAAGCCGTTCCGCCTAGTCTCAAGAGATAAGACCATTGCGTTTTGTGATCGGCCTTTGGTCTGGTCAGGATTCCGACTGAAGCCTGATCGAGGAACGTTCGGCCTGCCGACGTGTTCAGTTGCCTGGCGCACAGAAGACTTGTGCTGTCGCCGGAACAACAGGAGAAAAACCATGAGGATCCCCCTTACCAGCACCGCTGCCGCGCTATTGCTTTTGGCCGGCGTCGGCGCAGTTGCGGCACAGGATGTTGTCATCACACCGGAACAGGACACCGTCGTGCGCAAATACGTGAAGAAGCAACCGCTGGCTTCCGTGAACCTTCTCGGACTTGAGCTGAATGTCGGCACGGCTCTGCCGGACACGGTCGAGCTCCATGAGGTCCCCAATGTCAAATACCGGTATGTGGTGATCGACAACCGCACGGTTTTGGTGGACCCGGGCACCCGCAAGATCGTCAAAGTCTACGACTGAGACCTAGAACGAACCCGACCTCCGCCATAGCTGGCGGCGGGTTGGGTATGTCAAATCGCCAGTCGGACAGTTGAGATAAACTCCTGAAGTCGAGACGTCGCAACCCCCTCGTGGCGCGCCTGGTGGATCTCTAGAACACGCGCTCAACTCGACTTGGCACAAGGTACTTACTTCCTGGTGATCCAATCCAGCAAGCCAACTTCGACCTGATCGCACCCGGCGTATTCGAGTACCAGGGTCTTAGCCAGATCGCGCCATCGACATTTGGGCGCGTATGTTCCCAACACCAAATCTTTGAACACTGCCCGGAGAACATCGGCATCGAACGCTGAGATAGCGAAGGGAACCGGGTCTGCATCCTCCCAAGCTCGGGAGGTGTCATCGCCATGGCTTTGGCGCAGGCGTTTCAGAAGCTCGCGTGATGCCGCGAGCACGCGTCGGGAGTGATCAATATCGCGCGGAAATGTGGCGCGACGTGGCAGGAAGGTGGCTTCAATAGCCGCCCGCGCAATGTCTGTATGGGTATCGAGCATCGCTGCCTCCCTTAAGCAGCTATCGGGGCTGCACCTTCTTAGGTGCTGAGCTGCGAATCTCAGTCATCAGCGCTTGCTCTCGGAGCCGAGCTGTCTTCGCATCCCGTGCCGCCCGCTCGACCTCGATCGACTCGCGCGCAACATCCGAGGTGCGCTCTTTTCTCTCGTGCCTTTTTTGTCCGTGAACCGTTGCCTTCTCCGCATCGTCGCCCCGATCTGACGGTCCCGCGGTGTTGTCGCACAGAACGATTGTGGCCAGATGCGGGCGACCTGGGAGGTGTTTCACCTGCCGAGCCAGCAGCCGCTGCCGCTCGGGCTGCGACTGTTTTGCGAACCGTCTAAAAGGTTGGACATCATGGCCAAGCCAATCATCCACTTTGAAATAATAGGGCGTGATCCTGCGAACCTGCGCCGCTTTACGCGGAACTCTTCGGATGGGAATTCGAGATCGGCGGATCGGTCTCGCCGCTTGTTCCCGACGCAACTATGGCTTCCTTGCCCCGCCTCCGGGGCTCAATCGGTAGCAGGGGCGTTGGAGGCGGGAGAAATTTTGATCCGGATGTAGTCCCGCTTCTCGGACGCGGTGCGCTTTTCAGAGCCCCCTTTAGAACTCAATTTCCAAGGCTTGCCGGCCTACCAGCCGCTCCAGCGCTGCGATCCGCGCCTCATAGGTCTGCATCGTGTCGGCCGCCGCCACGTCTTCGTCGAAGGAGCCGGCCTCGTATTTCTGAACCCAGATGCGGATCAGGTTACGCGGCAGTTCGTGCCGCTTGGCGAGACCATGCAGCGTCTCGCCGGACAGGAACTCCTGCACTACCTGACGTTTGAACTCGATGCTGTGCGTGCGATAAGCCACCATGGGCTTCCATCCTTCGAAAGCCCGGCTTCCAAGTCAATTCTGCTTGTTCATCCTGTCCGGTCCGAGGGGCGCACTCCACACATGGGTCTCATTTAGCCGGTATTTGCATCGTCATGACGCAGAGAAGCTCGAACAGGAGGGTGGCACCGGTTAGCGCGGTGACGCCCGAAGGATCGAGCGGCGGCGAGACTTCGACCAGATCGGCGCCGATGATGTCGACGCCGGCCAGCGCTCGGATCATCTTCTGGGCCTCGCGCGTCGTTATGCCGCCGATCTCCGGGGTGCCGGTGCCGGGGGCAAAAGACGGATCGAGCGCGTCGATGTCGAACGAGACGTAGGTCGGCGCGTCGCCGACGATCGAGCGCGCCTCGGCCATCACCGTGCCCACGCCGCGCTCCATGAATTCCTCGATGAAGATGATCCGGATGCCGGCCTCGCGGGCGAAATCGTAGTTTTCCACATCGGAGATCGCTCCTCGGATGCCGATCTGGACCATGCGCTTGGGATCGAGCAGGCCTTCCTCGACGGCACGGCGGAACGGGGTGCCGTGATTATAGCGGTTGCCGAAGAACTCGTCATAGGTATCGGAATGGGCATCGAAGTGAATGAGGCCGGCCGGTTCCTTGGCGATGCCGCGCAGGATGGGCAGCGTGATCAGATGATCGCCGCCGACGACCAGAGACCGGGCGCCGGAGTGGTGGACGTTTTCGAAGAAGGCGCTGATCGTGTCCAGCGAGCCGGGCAGGTCGAGCGGGTTTACAATCACGTCGCCGCAGTCGCCGGCACGCACCTGTTCGAAAGGCGAGACGCCCGTCACATGGTGGACGCGCCGCACCAGGCTGGATTGGTTGCGGATTTCGCGCGGTCCATGGCGCGCGCCCGGCCGGTTGGTGGTGCCGCCGTCGAAGGGGACGCCGATCAGCGCGATGTCGACCTGCTCGGGGGTAGCCATGGGCAGGCGCATGAAGGTTGAAGGGCCGGCAAAACGCGGAACGCTGCCGGAATCGAGTGGCTGGAAATTTGTAATGCTCATGGTCTTGTGTCCTGTTGGCGCATCGGGTCGCTTGACCGCGAGGCGCACTCCGAAGGTGGTGCTATTTCTGTTGGAAGTCGGACCTGTGGGCGTCGCGCCAGGCGTTCTGCTTGCCGGCGCGCTTGGCCGCGAGGCAGAACAGGGCCTCGGCCAGCAGCCGGCCGGCCAGGATGCTGGTGGTGCCGCTGGAAGCATCGAAATCCGGCGATACCTCCACGAGGTCGAACCCAGCAAAGCCGTCGCGGGCCACTATCCTTACGCCGCGAATGATCTCGCGCGAGGTAAGGCCGCCTGGTTCGGGGCTGTTGGTTGCCGGGGCAAAGGCTGGATCGACGCCGTCGATGTCGAGGCTGATATAGAGGCGCGCGCCGTCGGCACTGGCGATGGCGCGTGCGCGTTCGGCAACCGTTTCGATGCCGAGGCGCTCGACTTCCTCCATGGAAAACACGGTGATGCCGAGCTTGCGGTAAAGCGGGGTCCATTCGAGCAGGTTGCGGGGGCCGCGCGCGCCGATGACAACGATGCGGCGAGGGGCCACCTTGTCGAGTTCGGCAATGCGCAGCAGGGGCGAGGCGCGGGTGAGGCGGTCGCCGCCGAAGGATTCGCTGAGATCGAGATGGGTGTCGAAGACGATGAGCCCGACCGGGGTGTCGCCGGCATCGGAGACCGCGCGTACCGCCGGATAGCTGATGCCGTGATCGCCGCCGATGGTCAGCGGCACCGCCCCGTTGACCAGCACCGCGGCAAGCCGCGCTTCGAGGCGGGCGTAGCTGGCGGCATTGTCCCCCGGCACTACATCGATGTCGCCGGCATCGGCGACGGTGATATGGGCCAGCATGTCGAGGTCCCAGTCGAAGCTGTAGCTGCCGTAAAGAAGCGAGTATTTGCGGATTTCCTGCGGGGCGCGGCGGGTCGCGCCGCCGCGAAAGGTGGCGATGCCGTCATAGGGCATGCCCACCACCACAGCGTCGGCGGAAAGACCCGCCAGATCGCGCACATAGGGAAATGCCATGAAGGGTGGCACGTCGCCATACATGCGGGGAACACCTGCCGGGCTCAAACCTTCGCTCATGGTACGGTCCTCCGTCTTGTCGTGTCGATTGTGCCGCTGCCCTACTGGCCGGCGGCGGGCTCGCTCTGGAACAGCATGTTGCGCTGTCTCCAAGTGTCGAGGAATTCACGCAAGCGCGGGCTTTGCGGATCGTTGAAGAGTTTGGCGGGCGGGCCCTGCTCGATCACCTTGCCGCGGTCCATGAAGACGACACGGTCGGCGACCTGGGCGGCAAAGCCCATCTCGTGCGTCACCACCACCATGGTAATGCCCTCGACGGCCAGTTGCTTCATGGTGTCGAGAACCTCGCCGACGAGCTGGGGATCGAGTGCGGAGGTCGGTTCGTCGAACAGGATCACATGCGGCTCCATCGCGACCGCCCGGGCGATACCGACGCGCTGCTGCTGGCCGCCGGAAAGCTGCGAGGGGTAGCGCTCGGCGAAATCCGCGAGGCCGACCTTGGCCAGCGCACGGCGCCCGCTTTCCTTCGCCTTGGCCGCGGGAGCGCGCTTGGAAAGACGCAATCCCAGCGTCACGTTATCCAGCACTGTCATATGCGGCCATAGGTTGAAGTGCTGGAACACCATGCCGACGTTGCGGCGCACGGAATCGATGTTCTGGTCGCTTTCTCGTACCAGTCCTTCGGCACCGCGCTTGTAGCCGAGCAACCGGCCCTCGATCTCGATCTCGCCGCTCGTATATTCCTCGAGGAAGCTCGCGCAACGCAGCAACGTGCTCTTGCCCGACCCCGACGGTCCGATGATGCAGACGACCTCGGAGAGGTTGATGTCGAGCGAGATCCCGGACAGGGCCGCGAATGTGCCGAAATCCTTGGTCAGATTCCGGATCTTGATGACGGGCTCGGTGGTTTCAGTGGCCATCGTTTATTCCCAAATTGGTGGTTGAGCGGCCTAGAACCGCACCCGGCGCTCAACATATTTGCCGAGCTGCGCGACTGCCTCGACCAGCAGCCAGTACAGTAGGGCGGCGGCGAGATAAGGTTCGATGACCGCGTAGGTCTCGTTGACGAATTGCGTCGTGTTCTTGGTCAGCTCGGCAACGGTGATGATGGACAGCACCGCGGATTCCTTGATGAGGATGATGATCTGGTTGACCATCGGTGGCGTGATCATGACCAGCATCTGCGGCAGCTTGATATGGCGGATGATCTGCGTGCCTGAGAGCCCGGCCATGCGCGCCGCCTCGATCTGGCCTTTGGAGATCGACTGGAAACCGGAGCGGAAGATTTCGGCGAAATAGGCGGCACCATAGAAGCCGAGGCCGAAAACACCCACCGCTTCGGCACTCAGCCGGAGGCCTATGCTCGGGCCGCCATAATAGAGCACGAACAGCAGGATCAGGATCGGCAGGCCGCGCATGATCTCGATATAGGCACGAACGGCCCAGCGCAGCGGCGTGAACGGCGTGCTCTCGAGGCAGGCGAGCAACAGGCCGATCGCCAGCCCGAGGGCTGTGGCAAGTGCGCAGATCCAGGCCGTCGTCGCCAGGCCGGCCAGCATCAGCGGTCCGTATTGCACCCATAGGTCGAAGAATTGCGCCATGGCTCAGGCCCTCCGCGCCAGCCGTTGCTCGGCCATGCGGCCGATCAGCGACAGAAGGAAATTGATGACGATATAGATGACGGCGGCGGTGATGTAGATTTCGAACGGGCGATAGGTGGTCGCGACGATCTGCTGGCTTACCCGCATCAGTTCCGTCACCGCGATGACGGAGACCAGCGATGAGTTTTTCAGGATGCTGATGGTCTCATTGACCAGCGACGGGATGACGAGGCGCAATATCTGGGGCACGAGTATATGCTGGCGCCCCGCCCATTTGCGTATGCCTACCATGCGCGCCGCCTCCAGTTGCCCTGGCGGAATGGCCAAAAGTCCGCCGCGAAATATCTCGGCCTGGAAGGCGATCGTGTTCAGGGTCAGCGCGAGGATGGCCGCGAGGATGGGCGCTACATTGATGCCGATGAGCGGCAGCAGATAATAGATAATCAGCAACTGCACGAGGATGGGCGTGCCGCGCCACACGCTTTGATAGATGCGCGAAAAGCAGCGCAGCCACGTCTTCTTCGAGGTGACGCCGAAGCACAGGACGAGGCCGAGCGGCATGCCGAGGATGATGGCGACGCCCGACACCAGGATGGTCATGCCCGCGCCCCAGAGCATGATGGGCAGGTTGTTCTGGATGAGGGCGAACATTGCCAAGTCGTCAGACCTTATGGACTTGAGGCCAGGCTTGCAGCCTGTGCGTTTTTAGGCAGGCGAGGCTGGAAAGCCTCGCCCTTATCCGGGCGTTGGACGCCGACTCGTCAGCTCTTGGGTTCGGGCAGAGCGTCCGTCGGCAGTTTCATGGTGAAGCCGAACCACTTTTCCTGAAGTTTGGCCATGGTTCCATCGGCGGCGAGCTTGCGGAACTGGTCATCGATGAAGTCGGCAAGCGCCTTGCTGTCGTCGTCCTTGCGGAAGGCCCAGCTGAAATAGGTCGGGTTCCCGAACGTTGTGCGGATGGTTTCGAAGACGTCGCCGCGCTGCGTCTGCAGGTAGAGCAGATTGGGCAGGGAATTCACGACGGCATCCGTGCGCCCGGCAGCGAGATCGGCATAGGCTTCATTGAAGTCGACATAGGTCTGGATGTTGGCGATCGGCGCTAGGCCTTTTGCCTTTAAATCCTCGGAAAAGGCCTCGGTGCCCTTGAGCTGTGCCGAGCCGGCCTGCGTGCCGACATTTTTGCCGCTCAGGTCTTCGGGCGTGTTCAAGGCGGTGTCGCCTTTGCGCTTGACGTAGGAGAACGACGCGTCGGCGATTGGCAGAGACAGCCTGTAGGTATCGTAGCGCTGTTTGTTAACGGTGACGGACGTTATGATGGCATCGAACTTCTCCGTCTGCAAACCGGGCAGCAAGCCCTGGAACGGCAGGTCGAGCCGGTTCACCTTCACGTCCGGCAGCGCCTTCATGACTTCTTCGAAGAGGTCAACTCCGTAGCCTACGATCTTGCCGTTTTCGACATATTCGAACGGCGGGTAGCGGGCCTCGGACGCGATGGTGATTTCCCCCTTTGCCTTGATCCGATCCAGAAGATCGGAGGCGGTGGCAAAGCTCGCCACGGCGAGCGAGAGCGACGCGGCCAACAGCGTCGAAGTGCACAGTTTCAAAGCGGATCGCATAACTTCCTCCAGTTTCGTATGTTCCCGTTTATTATGGATTATTTGGAGTCCGAGGCTTCTGTACGCGCTCAGGAATCTCGCATGCGTGACGAGCCTTAAACCTCCAGGTCGTCAGCCGGCTGCAATGCCGGCCCGATTGTTTGCTTCCCCAGTGGCATGACGGCACGGCACCATCTGGTAGGGCAGCATGGCAGGATTGAATCTTTGATAAACATGGAAGGAATAGACTATACATCGAAGTTGGCGATGTAAGGCTGATACCCGACACCGTCTGAGAGGCTCAGGGAGGAGTGTCAGAATGCGTCTGTCGGTTGCCGACATTCGTGCGCTCAGGGTTTTCCGCTCGGTGGTCGAGCATGGCGGATTTACCGGAGCACAGCTTGCTTTGGCGATGAGCCAATCGACGATCAGTTTCCAAATCAACGCGTTGGAGGAACGGCTGGGGTTTTCGCTATGCCAACGCGGCAGGCGCGGCTTCGAACTAACCGATAGGGGCACCGCGGTCTATGAATATTCCCATTCGCTGACTTCAGCGCTGTCGGCGTTCGAGATGCAACTGGGCGAACTGCGCTCCAAGGCGACGGGTGTGCTGCGCGTCGGGATCGTCGATGCCACCGTTACCGATTCAGCCCTGGGCCTCGATGACGTCATTCATCAGTTCATCAAGAAAGCCAGCGAAGTCGATCTGCGCATCACCATCGGCTCGCCTGAACAGCTTATCGCGGAAACCGCCAAGGGCGGGATCGACTTCGCGATCTCCCCCCGCATCAAATTGCTGCCCGGCTATTCGCAGACCGAGTTCCATTATGAAATCAACTCGCTCTACTGCAGCGAGCGCCACCCGCTGTTTTCCCGCAAGCTGGTGACAAAGGCTGATGTGGAAGCATCGCAGATGGTGGTGCGCCCTTATGCCAACAAGTCGGAATTGCAGCATTTCCCCAACGCGCATGTCGGCGCCTATGCTTCGAATATCGAGGCGCAGGCAATGTATATCCTGAGCGGCCACTTCGTCGGCTATCTGCCGGATCACATGACCGTCACGTTTAGACAGAACAACCGGCTTAAGGCGCTGCTTATTCCCGAGGCGCAGATCCGCTCGCCCTTCGTCATCATCGCGCCAAAGCACAAGAAAGCGTCGCTGTCGCAGAGGATTTTTTTTCAGGAACTGCGCAAAAGGGTGGGGAGTGCCGAAAAATCGGCCGGAAAAGGGCAAGCCGCCGACGCAAAAAACAAGATGCCCAAGGTACGCGGCATGTAAAAACTCCTTTATGCATTGATCCCGAAAAGCGGGAGCCGCTTTTCGGGATCAATGGTCTGGATGCTGGGCTGCGCTTTAAAGGCGCGGCGCCTTGGCGTCGATCCGATAATGCGCTTCGGTTGGAACGCAGCCTTGACCGTTTACCGGAATGAGGTCCTGGGGGCAGGCTGAGAACGCGACGATCAAATCCATTTCCGCGCACATCGACACATAGGAGCCCGGTCCCGCCACCGGTGCCTCGAAGGTGACCGAACCGTCTTCGCCGACGGGAATGTTCATGAACAGGTTGAGCGGCGAAGGGGTTTCGGGTGGCGTCAGCCCGACCGCGCCGAGGGCCGTCGCCAGATTGTCGGTGCAGTTGTCATGGTGCCCGACATGGCCCAACTGCTGGTAGCGATAGCGGTCGCAGGCGGCGATCAGCGTATCGTGCACGCCACCCGACGTGTCCTGTATCAGGGTCAGCATCGGACGCCGCCTGTTGCTGCACAGCGTGTCGCCGTTCTTCGGGTTCACCTTGAGCATGGCTCCACGACTGTGCTCCATCGACATGAATTCCGCGATATCGTCGGCGCAGAAGGCCCAGGTGTCCACCACCTGGGTGCCGTGGGTGTTGATGACGGTGATCACCTGGCCTTGGGCAACGCGCGTCGCCACGCCCTGGCGGGCAGGAATGACGTGAACCTGACCGTTACTTGCGTTTGTTGGCATCGTTGAATTCCTTTCGTTCAGCGTCCGCGCGCTTCGTGTTCGACGAAGATATAGCCGAGAAAGTTCAGGAGTACCTGTGCTGCGAGAAAGCCGGTGATGCCCGAAGGGTCGTAGGCCGGGGCCACCTCGACGAGGTCGATGCCGACGACGTCGCCGCGCTTCACAAGCCCCCGGAGCATTTCCATTACTTCATAATACAGGAAGCCGCCATGGCTAGGCGTGCCAGTGCCCGGCGCAATCGACGGATCGAAACCGTCGATGTCGATCGTCACATAGTAGCGTACGCCTTCCGGAATGGTCGCCAGAACACCTTCGACCCCGAGCTTGCGCGCCTGGCGGACGGAAAGGATCGTCGAGCCGCGTTGGCGCGCATCCTCGTAACCGTCGCGGGCGGTCGAGGAGACGTTGCGGATGCCGATCTGGCTGAGGCCGCTAACATGCGACTGTTCGGCCGCGCGGCGCATCGGATTGCCGTGTCCTTCGCGCACGCCATGACGCACGTCGACAAAGTCGAGATGCGCATCGATCTGCACGATGTGAATGGGGCCATGTTCGCTGAACGCCCTGACGCAGGGAATGTTGATGGCATGGTCGCCGCCCAGAACGACGGGCAGCGCTCCGCGTTCAAGAATCTTGCGGACCGCCATTTCCGTATTCGCGTGGCTGGCCACGGTATCGGTATGCACGATATCTGCGTCGCCTATATCGACGATCCGCACCTTGTCGAGCGGCAGATAGATCTGGTCGTCCTCATGGTCGTAAGCGCCGGCATGACCGAAGGAAAACAGCGTCGAGGCCTCGCGGATGGCGCGGGGGCCGAAACGTGCACCGGAGCGGTACTGGGTCCCCATGTCGAAGGGCACACCCAGCACGGCGACATCCGCGTCGATCTTGTCCCAATCAAGGCAGATCGGCCGTTTACCGAAGGTGCTAAGCCCAACGAAGGGGAGATCGAGCCGCCCACCCTCATACCCGTGTCCAGACATCGAGACTCTCCCTTTCGGATAACCCTCACGCCATCCGGCAGCGACCTTCGATATGAGCCGAAGCGCTTAAGCTGGAGTGAAGCACGACAGGCCTGCGGTCTGTCTGCCTCGTGGCTAGCATGGTCCCGCCACTCCTATCCATCACGAGTATCGGGCGTTCATATCGATTTATCCGGAAATTGGCCGTATTAGGGTTAGAACAAGAGCAGCCCGAAATCGATGGAAGGAAGACTCCCGCTCCGCCGGTGAGCGCTGTCGTTCGAGCTTGCTGTGCCCGAGCAGCACCTGGATGACGCTGATGTCGACATCCTGCTCAAGCAGGTGAGTGGCGAAGCTGTGCCGGAGAGTATGCGGGCTGAGAACGTTCTCACCGCTCCCAAAGCAATATCTCTTGTCAGCCGAGATTTGACGGCCGCGTCTCGCTATTGACGCACAGCTGAAGCAGGCCTACTGGTACATATACCGGACCACTAGACCTCTTCGGATGTAAGGACGGATGGACCTACGAGCGATTCTGACCGACGACGGGAGTGCGCTTGGCGGCGTGCCGAAGCATTCGATGAAGGACTTCGTCGTCCAGAAGATCGCGACATTCATTGCGACCGGCATTCTTGACGTGGGGGACCCGTTGCCAAGCGAGCGTGAACTTGCGGGCGCTTTGTCGGTAAGCCGCGAGACGGTGCGCGGTGCGATCCTAATCCTTTCCACAAAGGGCATCCTTTCCGTCGCCCAAGGCACGCGGACAGTGGTGGCCTCGACGGAAGTCGGGGAACTCGCGGTCCAATCGGCCCGCTATCGCGACATTTCCAGGTACAGTCTTGACGACGTGCATGAGGCGCGGTTGCTGATCGAAGATCAGGTGGCGCGGGCCGCGGCCGTCCGGGTTGAAGCCGCGACGCTCGAGACCCTGCAAAAATCGATCGAGGCGCAGGAAGCGGCGATCGACGATCCCGTTCGCTTCCTCATTTGCGATCGCGAATTTCACACGGCCATCTATCGGGCGGGCGGCAATGCCGCGCTGGCGGATATCGCCGCCGATCTCTATTCCTACCTTCTCGACCATCGGCGGCGAGCAGTCGCCCAGCCTTCAAGCATCGCAACGAGCATCGCCGATCACCGTGCCATTCTTGCGGGACTTGAGGCGCGCGATTCCGAGGCGGCCGCAAGGGCCTTCGCGGTCCACGAAACACGCATCTACACCACGACCAAGCAGCTTTTAACGCAATCCGCTCGAAAGGGATAAGAATAGGGGCGGATTGCCGGGCAACCATGCAGCACAACAGGAGGAGTTCCCATGCTGACAAGACGCCTTTTTGCCACCGCAGCCCTCGCGGGCGTTGTCGCGCTGACCGGCATTGCCGGGACGGCGACCGCCGCTCTCGCCGAATCCAAGGAGTTGGTCTATCTGACTCCAGGCCTTGATCTTGCCTTCTGGCGATACCTCTCCAAGGGCATCGAGAATGTCGCAACCAAGGGAGGCTACACCTATCAGGCGCTGGATTCGGGCAACAATGCCCAGACCCAGCTTAAAAATGCCAAGGACGCGATCGCCCGCGGCGTCGCCGGGATCATCATCTCTCCGACAGACAGTTCAACCGCGCCGGCCGTGCTCGATCTCGCCAAGCAGGCAAACATTCCCGTGGTCATCGCCGACATCGGCACGGACAGCGGCGACTATGTGTCCTTCATCATCTCTGACAATTATCAGGGCGCGAACGGCGTCGGCAAAGCGCTGGCCGAGGCAATGAAGGCCGCCGGCAAGCAGGACGGCAGCGTGGGCATTGTCGGCATCAGCCAGGCCCGCCTCAACGGCCAGGCCCGCACCAAGGGCTTCAAGGACGCGATGACAGAGGCTGGCATCACCAAGGAAGCCGGGCTGCAGCAGATGCAGACCTACACCGCGGACGAAACCTTCAAGTTCACGCAGGATATGACGACCGCGAATCCGGACATGAAGGGCCTCTTCGTCCAGACCGACGGCCCGACGCTGGGCGCGTTGCAGGCAATCAAGGCGGCCCGCCTCACCGGCGACGTGCTGGTTGCCGGATTCGACGGCGTGCCGGAATTCGTGCCGTTGCTGCAGTCGGGCGAACTGGTCGTTTCGGGCATGCAGCAGCCGTATCTGATGGGCCAGGAATCGGGACGCGCGATGGTCGACCATCTCGGCGGCAAGACTCCCGAAAAGAAAATCCTCGTGCCGATCAAGATCGTGACCAGCAAGAACATCGAGCAGGAGCTTCCAACCATCAAGGAAACGGTCTTCGCCAACGAGATGTAATCGGGGCCTGGCCGACATAGGCCGTCCGGGGGCAACCTCCCCCGGACGCTTTATTCGTACCACTTGGAGTGTGTCCTCGGATGGTAGACAGCAGCAAGATTCCCGAGCCGCTTCTCGTGGCTCGTGGCGTCACCCGCCTGTTTGGGAACGCCTACGCGCTCAGCAACGCGTCGATAGCGCTCTGCCGGTACGAGATCTGCGGATTGCTGGGCGCGAACGGCGCGGGAAAATCGACGCTGTCACGGATCGTTTGCGGACACCTGCCGCCTTCGTCGGGCGAGATACTCTTCAAGGGTGCTCCCTTGACCGTCGGATCCGCGCGCGACGCGCTGCGTTCCGGCATTGCCCTCGTGGCACAGGAAACCAGCCTGGCGCCCGACATGAGCGTGCTGGAGAATATCTTCCTGCCCAGCTACGCGATGCCGGGCCGTCTGTCTTTCAGCCAGTTGCGACACAGGGCGCAGACCATCCTGTCGGAACTTGGCCACGACCACGTACTGCCACTCGACATCGAGGTGCGCCGGCTCTCGGCAGCGCAACGCCAACTCGTCGAAATAGCCAAGGCGCTGGCCCTCAACGCCGATCTTGTCATCTTCGACGAGCCGACGGCCTCCCTCTCGCCGATCGAGGTTGACCGGCTGTTCGAGATCATGGGGCGGCTGAAAAACAGCGGGAAGGCACTCGCCTTCGTGTCGCATCGGCTCGAGGAGGTCTTCGCAGTCACCGATCGCGTCACAATCCTGCGCGAGGGCAAGACCGTGGCCGAAAGCGTGCCCACGGCGGGGCTCACGCAGGCCGACGTCATCCGCCACATGGTGGGACGCGACATCGGAAATGTGTATCGAAAGGCCGTCTCGCGAGTGACCACTAACGAGCAGCCGGTGGCTCTGGAGGTAATTGGGCTCAAAGCCCCGCCTTTCGTGCGTGACGTCTCGTTCACGGTGCGCAGGGGTGAAATTCTCGGCCTCGGCGGGCTTGTCGGAGCTGGACGCTCGGAGAGCGCCGAAGCGATATTCGGACTGCGCCACCGCAGCCGCGGGCGCGTCTTTGTCGGCGGCAAGGAGATTGCCCCCAACAGCCCTATCGCGGCAATCCGCGCCGGTCTCGGAATGGTCGCCGAGGACCGGCGGGCCCAGAACATCGTGCCCGACATGACGGTCGGCGAAAATCTCTTCCTCGCCCAGATGGGCAAGCACAGGGGTTTCGGGCGAGGCCATTCGGCGCGCCGCAAGCAGGCCAGCGAGCTGATTTCGCGTCTCGACCTTCCGACCGACCGCATGGATGCAAACCTTCTGCACTTCTCCGGCGGCATGCAGCAGAAGATCATTATCGCGCGCTGGCTGCTGATCGAGCCCGAAGTGCTCATCCTCGACGAGCCTACGAAAGGCGTCGACATAGGGACACGCCAGGCAATCTACGAGCTGCTGCGCGAGGTGGCCGAAAGGGGGATAGCCGTAGTCGTGATCTCCTCGGATTTCCAGGAATTACTGGGGATCTGCGAGCGGGTCGTCGTGGTGAGTGACGGCTATACCATCGCCGACCTGCCCGCCTCGCGACTGAGCGAAGAGAGCCTGACGCTGCTCGCCGCGCCCCGAAGCTCAGCCGAGCGCAACACGGCATTCCTGCGCGATCTTGTCGCCAGCCATGGCGGCACGGCATTTTGGGGATTGATCGACGACGACCGGTTCGTCTGCCTCGCCCTCGCCGAGGGTACGCCGGGTGCAACGATGGGACTCGCGGCCGGGCATGTCTATCTTGCGCAGGAGACGGCAATCCCCCTCGCGCTTGGAAGGCGTCAACCCGGCATCGTGACCGAGAATGACGGCCGCTCTACCTTGCTTGCACCACTGTCCAATCGCCGAGGGCACGATCTGGGATGGATCGGGCTCAGCCTGCCGGCCGGCTCCAGGCTGCCGGACGCCGGGGCCCTGTCGGCCCGGATCGCCGGCCTGTTCGATACACCTCAAGACGAAAAGATCGACGCATGAACGCGCCCACACGATCCTTTGCGATGCCCAGATTCGCCAGCACGCTTGAGTTCCGGATGCTCTGCCTCGCCATGGTGCTTGCGGTGATCCTGTCGTTCATCTCGCCGCACTTCTTCACCGAGCGGAACATGTTCAACATACTCGACCAATCGGTGGTGCTTGGCATAGTTGCCGTCGGCATGACCCTGGTGATCCTGACTGGCGGCATCGACCTTTCCGTCGGGTCGGTCGCGGGCGTGACCGGCATCATCCTCGCCCTACTCCTGAAGGAATTCCCCATTCCGGTGGCGATCGCGCTCGCCATAGGTTGCGGCGCCCTGATCGGGCTTTTCTCCGGCGTTCTCATCGCAGTGTTCGGCCTGGCCCCCTTCGTGGTGACGCTCGGGGTCATGGCGATGGGGCGCAGTCTCGCCTACATCGTGTCGGGACAGCGCTCGATTTCGGGACTGCCCATGGGGCTGCAGAATATCGTCTACACGAACCTGCTGGGCATCCCCGCCAACGTCATCTTCCTCATCGCGCTCTACCTCGCCACCTGGGCGTGGCTGACATATTCCAAGGGCGGGCGAACCATCTACGCGGTCGGCTCGAACATTGAAGCCGCCCGGGCGGCCGGCCTCAACACCCTCTTCTACTCGATCTTTCCCTACGTGGCGTCCGGTGCCCTTTCGGCGACGGCGATGACCTTTTCGCTGGCGCAGATCATGTCGGCTGACCCGATCGGGGGGAACCAGCTTGAACTCGACGCCATCGCGGCCGTGGTCATCGGTGGCGCGAGCCTCTACGGCGGACGAGGCACGATATTCGGCACGCTGATGGGGGTTCTGATCATGGTGATGATCCGCAATGGCCTCAACCTGCTCGGCGTCTCGCCGTTCTGGCAGGGGACCGCCATCGGCGCCATCATCATCCTCGCCTTGCTGGCCGAGCGCCTCATCACCTGGAAATCGCGCCGCGTTTGAGACCAGGAGAATCCTATGACACAGTCCGATCCTTCCCGCGCCGTCCGCCTCTACGGCACCGAAGAACTACCGGCAGAGGAGCGGCTACTGAGCGCCGGGCCCCTCAGCGTGCTTTTCGACGGCGCGAACCTGCGCGACTGCCGCATGCATGGCGAAGAGGTGATCCGCGCAATCTCGTTCGTGGTCCGCGACAAGGACTGGGCGACGCTCATTCCGAAGATCACCGACCTGGTCGTCGAAAAGGACGACGATCGCTTTCGTGTGGCCTATCGCGCAAGCGTTGCCAGCAAAGGCGAGACCTTCGGCTATGACGTGGGCATCGCTGGTACCGCGGCAGGCGTTCTGACCTATTCGGCTCGCGGAACCACGCCGACCGGGCTTCTCACGAACCGGACCGGCTTTGTCGTCCTGCATCCCATAGAGGGCATAAGCGGCGCGGCCGCCACGATCACGCACACAAGCGGCGAGAGGGTCGAGACACGGTTTCCTGTGGAGATCGATCCGGTGCAGCCGATGATGGATCTGCGTGAAATCTCGCACCGTACTCCCGGCGGGCTGGAGGTCAGCTGCCTTATGGAGGGCGACGCGTTCGAGATGGAGGACCAGCGGAACTGGACCGACGCCTCCTACAAGACCTATGTTCGTCCCCTCGCTCTGCCCTGGCCATACAGGATCGAGCCCGGCGAGGTCGTCGAACAGAAGATCACCCTGACCGTCAAGGGCTCTCCCAAGGGTCCGTCGCGTCAGGCGGGAGGCATCGCCGCCCTGACGCTCGGCGAGGCGGCGGACGCGATTCCACCTCTCGGCGTCGGATTGCATCCCGATGACGCTTCGGCCGCATTGCGGCATGTCGAGACGCTTGCCCAGCTCGGCGTCGCCCATGTCATCTGCCATTACGATCCGCGGCTCGGCCATGATGCCGAAACGCTGGCGAGGCAGGTCGAGATCGCCATCGCAATGGGCGCCCAACCCTGGCTCGAAGCAGTGGTCGAGCATGCCGACGATGCTGGCGCCGCGGCGGAAATCGACTCCCTGGGCAAGGTGGCCGCGAGGCTCGATCATCGCTTCACGACGGTTCTGGTGTCGCCCGCACCCGATCTTAAATGCACGCTGCCCGGCAGCATCTGGCCGCCAGCGCCGGATGCGGCGAAGCTCTATGCGGCCGCGCGCGCGGCCTTCCCCGCATCTCGCATCGGCGGAGGCATGTTCAGCTTCTTCACCGAGCTCAACCGCAAACGTCCCCCGGCCGAGGCGATAGACCTCGTGACATTCACGACGGCGGCGATCTTTCATGCTGGTGACGACCGCTCCTTGATGGAGACGCTCGAATGCCTGCCGCATATTGTCAGGACCGTGCCGGCGATCGCCAAGGGCCGCCCATATTCCGTTGGGCCGTCCGCAATCGGGTTGCGCGACAATCCCTATGGCGAAGCGCCGGTCGCCAATCCCGCCAACATCCGGCAGGCGGTCAATTTCAATGATCCGCGCCAGCGGGGCGTCATGGGAGCGGCCTGGAACCTCGGCTACTTCGCCGCCTTCGCGGAAGGCGGCGCGGCGGCCATCGCGCTCGGCGCCGCGGTCGGCCCGTTCGGCGTCCTCTCCGTGCCGACGTCGTTTCCGCAGCCCTGGTTCGAAGGCAAGGGCGAGCTCTATCCTGTCTGGCACATCGTGCGAGGCCTGGCGAAGCTCAAAGGCTGCCCGCTCCGTCCGCTGCGATCGTCGGTCCCTGGCGCAGTGCGAGGGATCGCGGCGGTTACCGAAAAAGGCACCGAGCTGTGGTTATGCAACCCCTCGCCCAACGCGCTGGAGGTGCGCCTCCCCGAAGGCTTCGCGCGCGCTGCAATTCTTGACGCCTCATCTTTCGTCGCGGCATCGCGCCAACCGGATCTGCTCGATCGGCTGACGCATGACGGAACGCAAACCCTGTCGCTCGAAGCCTACGCAGTCGTGCGCGCGCTCAGGCAGGTCTGAAGCGGCATCACAAACCAGTCCCGGAAGAGAACGGAGCATCCATGCATATACTCATCATTGGCGCTGGTGGAATGATCGGCCGCAAACTCGCGGCCGAGCTTTCGCGGACAGCATCGCTTGGAGATCGAAAGATCGACCGGATGACGCTGGCGGACGTGACGAAGCCGCCGGTGCCAACCGGTGACATAGGTTTTGTCGAAGCCATTGCCGCCGATATTTCCGCTCCCGGCGCAGCGCAGGATCTGGCCGCGCGCCGCGCGGATGTGATCTTCCATCTCGCGGCCATCGTGTCCGGCGAAGCGGAACGCGATTTCGAGAAGGGCTATCGCATCAATATGGACGGCACGCGCGCTCTTTTCGAGGCGATCCGGCTGGAAGGAACCCGGCGGAAATATATCCCCAGGCTGGTGTTCACCTCCTCGGTTGCTGTCTATGGCGCGCCTCTGCCCGACCCTATTCCCGACGACTACATCCTTGCCCCGCTGACCAGCTACGGCACCCAGAAGGCGATATCCGAGCTGTTGCTGGCCGACTATTCGCGCCGCGGCTTCCTCGACGGCGTCGGGATACGCCTGCCGACGATCGTCATTCGGCCCGGCGCTCCCAACGCGGCAGCCTCGGGCTTCTTCTCCGGCATCCTGCGCGAGCCACTCGCCGGGCAGCGCTCCGTGCTGCCGGTGAAGGAGACCGTCAAGCATTGGCTGGCGAGCCCGCGCTCGGCGGTAGCCTTCCTCATCCATGCCGCGATGCTCGATACATCCGCGCTGGGCGCCCGGCGCACGCTGAACATGCCGGGTGTCGCGGCCACGGTCTCCGACCAGATTGCCGCGCTCCGCCGCGTGGCAGGGGCCGAAGCCGAGGCGTTGATAGACCGCACGCCGGACGAGGCGATCGAGGCCATTATTGCCGGGTGGCCGAAATCCTTCACGCCCAGGCTGGCCAACAGTCTGGGCTTTGTGGCCGAAAGCACGGTCGACGAACTGATCGCGGTTTACCTGGCGGACGACGCCCCGAAGACCATCCCTTAACCGTTAGGGCATGGTCACCAAAGTTCCGTGAAAGTTGAAACTGGGGAATTCCGATGCTTCTGGGCTG
Source organism: Mesorhizobium sp. B2-2-4 (assembly GCF_006442375.1). Taxonomy (NCBI): domain Bacteria; kingdom Pseudomonadati; phylum Pseudomonadota; class Alphaproteobacteria; order Hyphomicrobiales; family Phyllobacteriaceae; genus Mesorhizobium; species Mesorhizobium sp. B2-2-4. The sequence continues at coordinate 154,263 of NZ_VFWB01000009.1, forward strand.
CATAGGCGATGATTTCACCGGGTCTTCCGACCTGGCCAACACGCTTGCAAAGGGGGGCATGCGCACGGTCCAGTACAACGGCGTTCCCAACACCGCCTCCGACCGCTCGGTTGACGCGGGCGTCGTTGCCCTGAAGACCAGAACGATATCCGCCTCGGAGGCGGTGAAGCAGTCGCTCGCGGCGTTGGAGTGGCTTCGACGCCAAGGCTGCCGCCAATATCTGTTCAAGTACTGCTCGACATTCGACTCGACGCCCGAAGGCAATATCGGTCCCGTGCTGGACGCTCTTGGCGACGCGTTGGGAGCGGCACGCGCGATCGTCTGTCCGGCGTTTCCCGCAACCGGCCGGTCGATCTACCAGGGGCATCTTTTCGTCAACGATCAGCTGTTGAGCGAATCCGGCATGGAGAAGCATCCGCTTACGCCGATGACGGATCCCGATCTGCGGCGTTGGCTCGCGCGACAGACCAGGCGTGGGATCGGTCATATCCCCTACAGCGTCGTGGCGGAAGGAAGCGGCCCGATCAGGGATGCGCTGGAGGCAGCATCCGCCAGGGGCTCTCGTTACGTCGTGGTCGACGCCATCCAGGACAAGGACCTTATCGCCATTGGCGAGGCTGCCGAAGCCGATGTTCTGCTCAGCGGCGGTTCGGGAATAGCGCTGGGACTTCCGGCCAACTTTCGTCGGGCCGGGTTGATCGGCACGGCGGCCACGCATTGGAAGGGAATACAGGGGCCAGGGGCCGCGCTTTGCGGTTCGTGCTCGACCATGAGCCGGCGCCAGATTGCCGAGCACCGGAAAAACCATCCGACGCGCATTGTGGAGGTGGATGCGGTCGTGGACGGCACGGCCAATCCTGTTGAATATGCCGAGTGGGCGATCGGCCATCAGCACCACGGCTTGCCACTGGTGTTCTCGTCGGCCGATCCCGAAGCCGTCGCCGCCGCACAGAACCGCTACGGGAAGGAGCGCGTCGCGACGGCGGTTGAAGGTTTTTTCGGCGAACTGGCGCGTCAGCTTTCGGCGCGTGGCGTACGCCGGCTGGTTACGGCGGGCGGCGAGACATCGGGGGCCGTCGTATCAGCGCTCAACATTTCGTCATTCGAGATCGGACCGGAGATCGACCCCGGTGTTCCGGCGTTGAAGGCCCGTGACCCGGATATGGTGCTCGCCCTTAAATCGGGCAATTTCGGTTCGGCCGGGTTCTTCGAAAAGGCAGCCGACGTCCTTACGGGAGGCGTTCTACGATGAGCGATGAAACAAGACTCAGGGATCAGATCTGCAGCATCGCTGCGTCCATGTTCGCGCGCGGCCTCACTGCGGGAAGCTCGGGGAACATCTCCGCCCGCCTCGGCGATGGTCGGCTGCTCGTCACGCCGACAGGATCGTCCTTTGGCGCGCTCGACCCCGCCCGCCTGTCGCTCTTCGACGCTGAGGGACGGTTCCTGGACGGCGACAAGCCGACGAAGGAGATGCCGCTGCATCAGGCGTTCTACGAGACACGCGGCGCGCGCACCGGAGCGGTCGTCCATCTTCATTCGACCCATTCTGTCGCGGTTTCGCTTCTGCCCGACATCGATCCCGACAGCGTCTTCAAGCCGCTGACGGCCTATTCGATCATGCGGCTGGGAAAGGTGAAACTGCTGCCCTACATCCGGCCCGGCGATCCGGCGATGGGAGACGCCGTGCGCGGACTCGCTGGGAAACGGTCGGCCGTATTGCTGGCCCACCACGGACCCGTCGTCGCCGGCAAGGATCTCGAAGCCGCCGCCTACGCGATGGAGGAACTTGAGGAAACGGCCAAGCTCACGCTTCTCACCCAGGGCTTGCGGCCCAGGATCCTCGCGGCTCCGCAAATTCGCGAGTTGGTGGAACACTTTGACGTGGAGTGGGACGACTGATGCAACTTTCGGCCAATCTGGGATTTCTCTTTCGTGACCTAGCGCTTCCGGATGCGATCCGCTCGGCCAAGCGGCGCGGTTTCGCGGCGGTCGAGATGCATTGGCCGTACGATACCGACGCATCGGTGGTCGCGGCGCTGCTCGCCGAAACCGGTCTTCCGCTGCTTGGCATCAACACGGCCCGGGGGGATGTTGGGGCGGGTGATTTCGGCCTCTCCGCGCTGCCGGGCCGTGAAACGGAAGCGCGCGCGGCGATCGACCAGGCGGTTCAATGGGCAGCCGTAACAGGCTGTCGCAACATCCATGTGATGGCAGGAAAGGCAATCGGCGACGAAGCCTTCGCGACGTTCACCGGCAATTTGCGGTACGCTTCGAAGGCGGCGGCACGGCACAACATCGGCATATTGATCGAGCCCCTGAACCCGCGCGATGCGCCGGGCTATTTCCTCTCCGACCTTTCCACCGCATTGCGTGTGATCGATGCGACAGACGGTGCGGTAAAGGTAATGTTCGACTGCTATCACATGCAGATCATTCAAGGCGATTTGCTTAACTCGGTAAGGCAATTTTCCGACAAGATCGGCCATATCCAATTCGCCGCCGTACCGGATCGTAGCGAGCCCGATCACGGCGAGGTGGACTATGGCTGGCTCCTGCGCGCAATCGCGGACGCCGGCTATGATGGTGCATTCGGCGCCGAATATCGCCCCGTCACCGATTCGTTCGGATGGATGAAGCGTTTCGACCACTAGAGGCCTGAGTGCGCGTGCTTGGCGCGGCACGCTTTCGGCCCCGGCGGAGCCGATATCCACGCCAGACAGGAGGCGCGAGAACACCCGGTCGATAGCGGATCTGCCGCGTTCGGGATGACCTAGGCTACTCGCCAAAACTCTTGGCGTCGTTCAGGCGGCGCCTGTAATCAAGCCGAAATGAGATCGCCCCACCGGGCATGACCCGGACATATAGGCCATCTCGGCCAGCAATCTTGTAGATATTCTGTGGTTCCAGCGCCTTAAGGGCGGCATCCGTCAACAACCCTACTGCGTCCTGAAAAGTACCGTCGGTACAATTTGGAGGCTCGTGGCAGGAAATTCCTTTTTCCTCTATGCCTTAGGCAAAAAACACCGTCACGAGCCTCATTGCTCCGACGTACTTAAGTCGCGGATTGGCGTATTTTCGGCGGCGTTTGAGTGGGCCTGAATCATTCCCACTCAATTGTTCCCGGCGGCTTCGACGTCACATCATAGACCACGCGGTTGATGCCGCGGACCTCGTTGATGATGCGGGTGGCGGCGGCGCCCAGGAAGGCCATGTCGTAGTGATAGAAATCTGCCGTCATGCCGTCGACCGAGGTGACGGCGCGCAGCGCGCAGACGAATTCGTAGGTGCGGCCGTCGCCCATGACGCCGACCGTCTGCACCGGCAAGAGCACGGCGAAGGCCTGCCAGATGGCGTCATAGAGGCCGGCCTTGCGGATCTCGTCGAGATAGATGGCGTCGGCTTCGCGCAGGATCTCCAGCTTCTCGCGCGTGATGCCGCCGGGGCAGCGTATGGCAAGACCCGGGCCCGGGAACGGGTGGCGGCCGATGAAACTCTCGGGCAGGCCGAGTTCCTTGCCGAGTGCGCGGACCTCGTCCTTGAACAGTTCGCGCAGCGGCTCGACCAGCTTCATGTTCATGCGCTCGGGCAGGCCGCCGACATTGTGGTGCGACTTGATCGTCACCGACGGGCCACCGGTGAAGGAGACGCTTTCGATGACGTCGGGATAGAGCGTGCCTTGCGCCAGGAAATCGGCGCCACCGAGTTTCTTGGCCTCTTCCTCGAACACCTCGATGAAGAGCCGGCCAATGGTCTTGCGTTTCTTCTCGGGATCCGCCTCGCCTTCGAGCGCACCGATGAAGCGATCCGACGCGTTCACCAGAATGAGCGGCAAATTGTAATGTTCACGGAACATCGAAACGACGCCGGCGGCCTCGTCTTTACGCATCAGGCCATGGTCGACGAGGATGCAAGTGAGCTGGTCACCGACGGCCTCGTGGATGAGCAGCGCGGCGACCGAGGAGTCGACCCCGCCCGAGAGCGCGCAGATGACCTTGCCCTTGCCGACCTGCTTGCGGATCGCCTCGACCGCGTGCTCGCGGTAGGCGCGCATCGTCCAGTCGCCCTCGATGCCGGCGATGTTGTGGACGAAATTCCTGAGCAGCCGGGCGCCGTCGGGCGTATGCACCACTTCCGGATGGAACATGATGCCATACATCTTGCGCTCGACATTGCCGAAGATGGCGAAGGGCGAGCCTTCCGACTTGCCGAACACCTCGAACCCCTTGGGCAAGGAGATGACGCGGTCGCCATGGCTCATCCACACCTGGTGACGCTGGCCGATTGCCCAGAGGCCCTCGAACAGCGGACTTTCCTTCTCGATCTCGACGAAGGCGCGGCCGAATTCGCGATGATTGGAGCTTTCGGCAACGCCGCCCATCTGCACGCACATGGCCATCTGGCCATAGCAGATGCCGAGCACCGGCACGCCGGCCTCGAAGACGATCTGCGGCGCCCGCGGGCTGCCGATATCCGTGGTCGAGGCCGGACCGCCGGACAGGATCACGGCTTTTGGATTGATGCGCTTGAATGCCGCCTCGGCCGACTGGAACGGCACGATCTCGGAAAACACGCCGGCTTCGCGGATGCGGCGGGCAATGAGCTGGGTGAACTGGCTGCCGAAATCGACAATCAGGACGGTGTCGGGTTGATTGGCTGTTTTCATGGCGAGCGTTTAGAGAAAGAAACGAGTCGGCGCAATGGGTTGCGAGCCCGACTTTCAGAACGGTCCCGCCACGTCACCAGGAGAACCCGTCCAAAGCAAGCCCGAGCCGATCGCCTGTTCGAGGCGCATGACGGCATCCGCCAGCTTTTCGTCGATGACGTGCAGATATTCGGTCCAGTCGCCGACATGCCTGAGATCAGCCGCGCCGTCGGAAATGCCGCGCAGCCCAATCAGGGGCACCTCGAACAGCTGGCAGGCGCGCAGGCAGGCGAAGGTCTCCATGTCCACCATGTCTGCCGCAATTGCATCAAAGGCCGCGCCGGTGATGATCGCGCCGCCGGTCGACAGCGTGGCTTGCTTTATCCCCGGAATCCGCAACGGCAGCGACACCGTCATCGGCAGGTCGAGGAACGGCGTCGCGCCTTTCTCAAAGCCAAGCGGCGAGGCGTCGATGTCACGATAGCTGACCGAGATGGCCTGGTAAATCTCCGTCTGCTCCAAGGTCCGGCTGCCGGCGGAGCCGAGCGACACGACGAGGTCCGGCAGCGCATCTTGCGACTTCAGCCAAGACAATTCGGCGCCAAGCCGGACGGCTGCCTCGACCGGGCCGACACCGGTCATCAGCGGGGTAAACAGCCGCTGTAGATGCGGCCCGTATTCGGCCTGCACCGCCATGACGAAGAGGACGTTCTTGCCGGACAGGCGCGACACTTTATCGGTCATGATGATTTACTCCTCCCTGTCCTGCTGTCTCCACCACCTGCTCGCCGGGACCCGCTGCCTCCGGCAGCTCCCGGCGTTCGTGGCCTTTCATCGTGCCACTGGCACGATGAATTCGCCTGCGGCGAACCGGCCATTCACCCAGCAATCCCGTCGCGGCCCACCATCGTCATCATGGTGCCGGTCATGGTGGCGATCAACTTGGCTTCGCCGTCGGCGGCGAAGGCATAGGCCTGGCCGTCGGCGACGATGATGGTGCGGCCAGGCTTGGTCACCGAGCCGCGGAACAGGAAGCGCTCGCCCCTGCCCGGCGCCAGCAGATTGACCTTGAACTCGATGGTCAGCACGCCGGAATTCTCCGGCATCAGCGAGAAGGCCGCATAGCCGCAAGCCGAGTCCAGCGCGGTCGAGATGACGCCGGCATGCAGGAAACCATGCTGCTGGGTGAGTGCGGCCGAATAGGGCATTTCGATTTCGATGATGCCGGGCGTCACCAGCGTCAATTCGGCGCCGATGGTCGCCATCGCCTGCTGGCGCGCGAAGGACGCCCTGACGCGGTCCTCATAGTCCGGAGCGGGTACGATCTTTGCTGCCATGGCCGTCGCTGCTTTCACCTTTGCCGGAAAAGCTTATTGCAGAGGCGTGAGCGGCAAGCAATCATCCAATGCTGCACTGCAGCAATTTGATCTCGAGAGCGGAAGCGCAAGTTTCGCTTCCGCTCCATTCAGGAAGCCCTACGCAGCGCGCAGATGTAGAAACCGTCGGTGCCGCTCAGCGCCGGCGACAGGCAGATACCGCCCAGCGCGCCGAGCCGCATCGCCGTTTCATGGCCGGGAAAACGGCTGTCCCAGAGCCGGCGATGGTCGACCGGGGCAAAACCGCCATTGCGCTGGCAAAACGCTGCGACCTGGTCGCCATTCTCCTCGTCGAACACCGAACAGGTGACGTAAACCAGCAGGCCACCCGGCTTGACGAAGCTGCTTGCGGTATCGAGGATCGCCATCTGCTCGCCCTTGCGGGCGTCGAGCTGCCTTTGCGTCAGCCGCCATTTGGCGTCCGGGCGCCGCCGCCAGGTGCCGCTGCCGGTGCAAGGCGCGTCGACCAGGACGAGGTCCACATGGCCAGTGAGCGGCGACAATTCCGCCGGCTTGGTGACGATCTGCACGTTGCGGTTTTCCGAGCGGCGGATGCGGTCGAAGATCGGCGCCAGCCGCGCCTTCTCGGCATCATGGGCGAAGACCTGACCCGTATTGCCCATCGCCGCCGACAGCGCCAGCGTCTTGCCGCCGGCGCCGGCGCAGAAATCGAGCACCTGCATTCCAGGCTCGGCGCCGGCAAGAGCGGCGGCGATTTGCGATCCCTCGTCCTGGACTTCGAACCAGCCCTTCTGGAAAGCCGGCTCGGCCTGCACGTTGGGATGCCGGCCGTCGCCGTGGATCGGCGGTATGCGAATGCCTTGGGGCGCGATTTGGGCTGGCTTGGCGCCGGTTTCGGCAAGTTCCGCCAGCACTTTGGCCCGATAGGCCTGCAAAGTGTTGACGCGGATGTCGAGCGGCGGGCGGGTGGCGAGCGCCGCGCCCTCCTCGACCCAGGCCTCACCGAACGCGCGTTGCAAAAGCGGCTCGCACCAATCCGGTATGTCGGCGCGCACCGCGGGCGGCGCGTCGGCAACCCGCCGCTCGTCGGTTGCCTGGAGTTCCGCGGGCGTCAGCAGCGGCGGCGCGAACTTGTCGCCGTCGAGCGCTTCGTTGAGCGAGCGCGCGGTCTGGCCCCATTCGAGCAGCAGGGCGCCGAAGCCGATGGCGCGCGGCGTGTCCTCGCCCAGCAGCCAGCCTGCCGAGCGCTTGCGGCGTAGCGCATCGTAGACGATGTTGCCGATCGCCGCACGATCGCCGCCGCCGGCGAAACGGTGCGACAGGCCCCAGTCCTTCAGCGCATCGGCCACCGGCCGGTGACGCCGGCCAATGTCTTCCAGCACTTCGATGGCCGCAGCCAGCCGTCCGCCTAGTCGCATTCTTCAGTCCACCAAATCGAGCGCATCATTTCGGTCTGCTCTTAGAGCCTTTCACGGTGAGATTGAACCCCGCCCCCTCTCGCGACGGCAGGCCGCCTGTTGGGATCGGCGAAAACCGCTCGAGCAGTAAATCTTCCGGTGCGGTCAACAGCAGTTCGTCAATAGATGCAAGCTCTCTAATGTTCTTAACTGGGGGCTGCAAGCACGGTAGGGATACGACAGCTCAGCTTTCCAAGTTTTTTGGTTGGGAATACTCTTACCACCATGATTCGCGGCGCGGAAAGCGTTTGACCGGCGGATCGTCACGAGGAGAGGGCAATGAAGACTTATCTGGCGGAAGTTCTAGGCACATTCCTGTTGGTGTTCATCGGCACCGCGTCGGTGGTGACGGGCGGCTTCGGCGGCGCGCTGCCGCTGGGACAAGAAGGCATCGGGCTGGCCTTCGGCATCGGCCTTATCGCGGCCGCTTACGCGATCGGCCCCATTTCGGGCGCGCATCTCAACCCGGCTGTGACACTCGGCGTGTTCCTTGCCGGCCGGTTGCCGGCCAAGGACGTCATCCCCTACTGGATCGCGCAGATCATCGGCGCCATCCTGGCATCGCTGGCGCTGTGGATCATCGTCTCCGGCCAGGCCGGGGGACACACTGGCGGCTTCGGCGCCAATGGCTGGGACGAGACGAAATGGGGCGTCTCTTCCGCGTTCCTGTGGGAGCTGATCGGCACCTTCACCTTCGTCACCGTGATCCTCGGCGTTACCGCGGAAAGGCATGCGACGGCCTTCGCCGGACTGGTCATTGGCCTGACGCTGGCGGGCATCCACTTCGCCATGATCCCGGTGACCGGCACATCGGTCAATCCGGCCCGTTCCATTGGCCCGGCGCTGTTCTCGGGCGGCGCCGCGATCAGCCAGCTCTGGCTGTTCATCGTCGCGCCGCTGATCGGCGGCGCCATTGCCGGCGTCGTCGCCAAGGCGCGCGTCTTCGAAAAGGACTGATTTCGAAAGCCTGGACAAGAAAAGGCGCGGGGCCGAGCCTCGCGCCTTTTTTATGGGGTGGAAAAATTCCGCCTGAATCAGGCGGTGATATCGAACCGGTCGGCGTTCATCACCTTGGTCCACGCCGCAACGAAATCCCTGGCGAATTTCTGCCCGGCATCCGCGGACCCGTACACCTCAGACAGCGCACGCAGTTGCGCATGCGAGCCGAAGATCAGGTCGGCGCGGGTGCCGGTCCACCTGACCGCCTTGGTCTTGCGGTCGCGCGCTTCGTAGATCTCATCCAACCCGGCGGCCGGATCCCAGACCGTGTTCATGCTGAGCAGGTTGACGAAGAAGTCGTTCGTCAGCGTGCCCGGCCTGTCGGTGAACACGCCGTGCCTGGACTTGCCGGTATTGGCGCCGAGCACCCGCAGGCCGCCGACCAGCACCGTCATCTCCGGCGCGGTCAGCGTCAGCAACTGTGCCCGGTCGACCAACATCGCCTCGACCGACATCGGCTGCGGCCCCCGGACATAGTTGCGGAAGCCGTCGACCTTCGGCTCGAGTGCGGCAAAGGAGGCCACATCGGTCTGTTCCTGCGAGGCATCCATGCGGCCCGGCGTGAACGGCACCTTCACCTCGTTTCCGCCATCCTTTGCCGCCTTCTCGACCGCGGCGACGCCGCCGAGCACGATCAGATCGGCCAGCGAGATCTTTTTCCCGCCGGTCTGTGCGGAGTTGAAGGTCTTCTGGATGGCTTCGAGCGTGGCAAGCACCTTGGCCAATTCAGCAGGCTGATTGACGTCCCAGTCCTTCTGCGGCGCCAGCCGAATGCGGGCGCCATTGGCGCCGCCGCGCTTGTCGGAACCCCTGAACGTCGAGGCCGAAGCCCAGGCGGTCGAGACCAGTTCGGAAACAGACAGGCCCGAGGCCAGGATCTTGGCCTTCAGCGATGCGATATCCTGTTCGCTGACCAGTTCATGGTCGACGGCCGGGATGGGATCCTGCCAGATCAGCTCTTCCTTCGGCACGAACGGGCCAAGGTAGCGAACGACCGGGCCCATATCGCGATGGGTGAGCTTGAACCAGGCGCGGGCGAAGGCGTCGGCGAACTGATCCGGATTCTGGTGGAACCGCCGCGAGATCTTCTCGTAAGCCGGGTCAACCCGCAGCGCGAGGTCGGTGGTCAGCATGGCCGGCGCGCGGCGCTTGGAGGGATTATGCGCGTCCGGCACCGTGCCGGCACCGGCGCCGCCCTTAGGCGTCCACTGATGGGCGCCGGCCGGGCTTTTCGTCAATTCCCATTCGTAGTTGAACAGGTTGTCGAAGAAGTTGTTGCTCCATTTGGTCGGCGTCGTGGTCCAGGTGACCTCGAGCCCCGAAGTGATGGCATCGCCGGCAATGCCCGACGCGTGCTTGCTCGACCAGCCGAGGCCCTGCGCCTCGATGCCGGCGCCTTCCGGCTCGGCGCCAACCAGCGAGGCATCGCCGGCGCCGTGGGTTTTGCCGAAGGTGTGGCCGCCGGCGATCAGCGCCACCGTCTCCTCGTCATTCATCGCCATGCGGCCGAAGGTTTCCCTGATGTCGCGTGCCGAGGCAAGCGGATCAGGCTTGCCGTTCGGGCCTTCCGGATTGACGTAGATCAGGCCCATCTGCACGGCCCCGAGATGGCCGCGAAGCTCGCGGTCGCCGGAGTAGCGCTCGTCGTCGAGCCATTTGGTTTCCGATCCCCAATCGACGTCCTGCTCGGGTTCCCAGACGTCGGCGCGGCCGCCGGCGAAGCCGAAGGTCTTGAAGCCCATCGATTCCAGGGCGACATTGCCGGTGAGGATCAGCAGGTCGGCCCAGGAAATCTTGCGGCCATATTTCTGCTTGACCGGCCACAGCAGGCGGCGCGCCTTGTCGAGATTGGCGTTGTCAGGCCAGCTGTTGAGCGGTGCGAAACGCTGCTGGCCGGCGCCGGCGCCGCCGCGGCCGTCACCGATGCGGTAGGTGCCGGCGCTGTGCCAGGCCATGCGGATGAACAGCGGCCCGTAATGGCCGAAGTCGGCCGGCCACCAATCCTGCGAATCCGTCATGACATGGTGCAGGTCCTTGATCACCGCGTCGAGATCGAGGCTCGCGAACTCCTTGGCATAGTCGAAGTCCTCGCCCATCGGGTCGGAGAGGTTCGACTGCTGGTGGAGAACACCGAGGTCCAGCTGGTTGGGCCACCAGTCACGGTTGGTCCTGGCACCGGGTCCATGCGCGACAGGGCATTTGCCCGCGCTGTTGTCGTCGGTTTTCGCGTCCATCTTGCACTCCAATTTTGCCGAGGGTTCCGGGCAGCCAGCGCCGCCATCCTGGAATGATTCCAGACTAGGCCAGCCTGCCGATAAAAACAAATTGCCTTTCCTGTTCCTTTCAATAGGATTTTCTTATGATAGGCCTAACCGTCCGCCAGATGCATTATTTCGACGCACTTGCGCAGACGCTGCATTTCGGGCGTGCGGCGAAACTTGCAGGCGTGAGCCAGCCGGCGCTGTCCTCGCAGATCGCGGAAATGGAGCAGCGGCTGAACTGCCGGCTGTTCGAACGCGGCGGCAAATCGGTGCGCATGACCGACGAGGCGGCAGCCCTTTTGCCGCGCATCGAACGCATCCTTTCCGACATACGCGAGGTCGAGACCATCGCCCGGCGTGGCCGCCCTGCCATGGGAGGGCGCTTCCGGCTGGGCATCATTCCGACCGTCGCGCCCTATCTTTTGCCGCGTGCGCTGCCCGAGCTGAAAATGCATTTCCCGGACTTGATGCTCGAACTGCGCGAGGCGGTGACCGCCTCGCTCGTCGAGGACATCGCGTCGCAAAAGCTCGATGCTTTCATCGCCGCGCTTCCGCTCGACCATCCCGGCCTGGTGACCGAGGCTTTGTTCCCCGACCGGTTTTTCCTGGCCGTGCCGTCAGGCGATCCGGCTTTCGCCTCGCCGCCGGTGCCGCCTGAAAGCCCGGCGCTGGAAAGGCTGATGCTGCTGGAGGAGGGCCATTGCCTGCGCGAACAGGCACTGGCTGTCTGCGGCAATGTGCGGCCGGTGGCGATGGCAAGCTACGGCGCCACCAGCCTGACCACGCTCTTGCAGATGGTGGCGCACGGGCTCGGCGTGACGCTGATCCCGGAAATGGCCACGGGACCTGCCGGCACTATCCCCGATCTCAAGATCGTGCCGTTCCAGGAACCCATGCCGCAGCGCACGATCTGCTTTGCCTGGCGGCGCAACAGCACCTTGCACAATGAGTGCAGGGAGCTGGCGAAGATCATACGAGGATTGGCGGCGGCGGTGCAGGCGGTGTGAAGGACGAGGAGCCCAAGCTTACTATCGGCCCAGGCAAACCTCGAATGTGCGCCTGTTGAACGGCTTGAGTGGATAGCTCGTCTTCATAAAAGCAAGTGGGTCAAGTGCCACGGAACGTGTTGGGCAGAATTACGGAACCGGGCTCATCGTTGGGTCCATAATGTGTGTCACAAATGAATGTGTGTCACAAATGCGATATGTCTGCGATCCGGTCTGTATGTCGCAAGCCGGCGGGCGTTGCGACTTCAGGCGGCGGTGCTGGCGCGGCTTGGCTCAAGAATAGACTTGACCTTGTCGGCGACCGCGCGGCCGAGATCGGCGTTGTTGCCAGCGGTGAAATGGATGCCGTCGATACCGTCCGTGGTGACGAAATCGCCGGCATTCAGAAAGTCGATCTTCATGAAATCCGCCATCGCCTTGTACTGCCTGGCCAGCTCCCTGGATTTTTCGTGGCCGCCGCCGAACATGCCCTCGAACCAGGGATCGGGCATCGGGGTCAGCGGCGGCGGCGCGATGACCAGCGCCTTCGGAGCCGGATAAGGCGTGCCGATACCGCCGGCGCTCGTCAGGATCTGCCCGACCAGTTTCGCCATTCCGTTAGCGATCTCGTAGGGTGTCCGGCGAAAATAGGATTTCGTGTCATTGGTGCCCAGCATGACGATGACCAGATCCAGCGGCAGATGGCTGGCGATGGCAGAGGGCAGGTAATTGGCGCCGTTGAGGCGCGGGTCGTTGGGATCGTCGAGACAGGTCGTGCGCGCACTCAAACCTTCTTCGATGATGTGGTAGCCCGCTCCCAGCGCCGCCGCCATAACACCCGTCCAGCGCTGATCATAGGGGTAGCGGTAGGTCGGCGACCCTTCCTTGACCGGAACCCAGCCCCAGGTCAGCGAGTCGCCGTAGCACATGATATTTTTTGGCGGTGACATCCATGTTTCTCCATCTGTTTGCAGTTGTCTGAACGTGCAGATCTATCGATCCAGCCCTAACGCCGGTGCCGGCTTGCCTTGTTTCGATTCAGGAGGTTCGCACGCGCACTCCGTAGAAGATCGCCGCACCGAGGATGATGACGCCCTGGGCGATGAGCTTGCCGGGTTCGTCGATGCCGAGCACCGTCATCACGACGAACAAAAGCGCGAAGCACAGCGAGCCGAAGAAAGGTCCCCAGACGCCGCCGTCGCCGCGACCGAAGGCGACGCCGCCAAGGATTGTCGCCGCGACTGCCAGGATCGGCAGGTCGAGACCGACGCGCACGCTGCCGACGGCGATTGAACCTGTCTGTACCAGGGCCGCGATCGCCGCGATCAGGCCGGCGAGCGTATGCGCCAGGATGACCGTGCGCTGGACCGGCACGCCGGAAAAATGGGCGGCTTCGGCATTCTCGCCGACAGAGGCCACGTAACGACCAAACACTGTCTGCGACAGAAGCAGCCACACCGCGGCGGTCAGCATGATCCAGAACAGCACCGGCGTCGGAACCGACAGGAACTTCGTGTTGTAGAGGTCGTTGAACAGTTTCGGCACATCGCCGGGTGGATTGCCGCTCGACAGGAACTGCACCAGTCCGACCAGGATGATGCTGACGGCCAGCGTGACTATGACGGCCGACACCCGCCGGATGCCGATCATGAAGCCGTTGAACAGGCCAATGACGAGGCCCGTGGCGAGCGCCAGTACGACGAAGAAGGGCAGCGACGCGCCCGGGAAACTGCCCGACGAGATGAAATAGTTGATCAGCAGGATGATGCCGCCGCCGGAGAGGTCGATCGACTTCACGCGCATGACGACGAGCTGCCCCAGCACGAGAATGCCGAGCGGAACGATCTGCCTGATGAAGATGCCCATGATGTTGAGGTTGAGCATGTTCGGCCGTGCGACCCACAGCGTGGCCAGAAGCACGAGGAAGACAAAGTAGGACGGCGGTATGCGAAGCAGACGCCGGGCGATCGGGTTTGCGAGAACGGCAGTCATCGCTCAGAGCCCCATCTTCTTGCGGGATTGCAGCCCGACCACGGCCAAGAGAATGCCGCCCTTGATCGCCGTCTGGACAAAGGGCGAGACGTTGGCGAGGTTCATGCCATTGGCCAGCAGTGCCATCACAAGCGCGCCGATCACCGTGCCGTGCAGGCTGCCGATTCCGCCTGAAAGCTGGGTGCCTCCAAGTGCCACGGCGGTGACCGTGTCGAGTTCGAAAAGCAACCCGACATTTGGATCACCCGACACGATGCGCCCGGCCAGGAAGACACCGGCAACGGCCGCGAAACAGGAGCAGACCACATAGGCGAGGATGATGTTGCGGCGATCGGAGACGCCGAAATTGCGGGCAGCGCTTTCGGCCCCCGACGCGATGCCGCCGCCGATCGCAAACAGATGCAGGCCGTATCGCGATCCGTAGAGCAGCTTCCAGGCCAACAGCATCACGACGATTCCCCAAAAGACCGTATAAGGAATACCGAGGAAACTGCCTGAGACGGCAGCAATGACGATCTCCGGAACGGTGCCGCCGGAGACGGGACGCAAGATGCGCGTGATGCCAAGGACAATGTACTGCGTCGATAGCGTGGCGATGATTGGATGGACGTTGAAACGGGTGATCGCCAGGCCGTTGATCAGCCCGATGAATGCGGCCAGCACGAAGACCGCCGGGATCAGCACGATCGCCGGCTGGTCGAGCGCCAGCACCGCCGTCGTGAAACTGATGACCGAGCCGACCGATAGATCGAGCCCGCCGACGAGCACGACAACGAGTTGTCCGGCCGCCGCGATGACCAGCGGCATCGCCTGCGCAACCAGGTTGAAAAGGTTTTCGGCCGTTGCGAACTGCGTCGTCTGAACCGACAGCCACAGCGAAATGAGCAAGGCAACCAACAATGGCAGACCCCATTGGCCCTGCCGTGTGTTCCGGCCACTCACGATGTTGGACAGGCTACGATACATGGAAGGCCCCTAGTGCCGGCGCGCCGAGCCGCCCGTCAGGGCCGCGTCGAGGATCTTGTGCTCCGTCGCCTGTGCTGCCGGCATTTCGGCCACGACTGTGTCGTGGTGGACGACATAGATGCGGTCGCACAGCCCGATCAGCTCGATCGTCTCGCGCGACAGCACCAGCACCGCGCCACCCTTGCGGGTGAAGTCGCGCAGCAGATGGTAGATCTCGGACTTGGCGCCGATGTCGACGCCACGGGTCGGCTCTTCCACCAGGAGAAGATCGAGATCCGCGGCGAGGTAGCGGCCGAGCAGCACTTTTTGCTGATTGCCGCCCGACAGCGAACCGACCGGAGCGGACGGCCCTGTCGCCTTTATGTTCATGACATCCATCATGCGGGCGATGACGCTTCGATAGGGCCGCGCCGGCGCAAGTTCGCGTCGCCTCGAATGCAATCCGATGGCGATGTTGTGGGCGATCGGCAAAGCGAGAAAGAGCCCCTCCTCCTTGCGGTCCTCGGGGACGAAACCGACCTTCAGCTGCTGCAAATGGCGAACGCCTGATGATGTCGAGAGCGGCATGTCGAGCGTTTTGCCGTTGATGGAAATCGTCCCGGCAAAAGGATGGTAGCGGCCGATGAGGGAGCGCAAGAAGCGCTGCTGGCCCTGTCCCTCAAGCCCGGCGAGGGCGACGATCTCGCCCTTGTGCAACGTCAGCGACAGAGGCTGCGATGTCTCGGTGATCCTGAGATTCTCGACGCGCAGGATTTCGCCGCCCCTGTCGCCTGTGCGATCTGGGAACAGGTCCTGGAGTTCGCGCCCGACCATCATGGCGATGAGTTCGTCTGCGGTGATCTCGGACACCGTTCTGGTGCCGACCAGTGCGCCGTCCTTCAGCACCGTCACAGTGTCGCACAGCTCGAAGATTTCCTCCATGCGATGCGAAATGTAGACGATTGCCTTTCCCCTATCGCGCAGGCGGCGGATATTGCGGTTGAGCACATCGACATCGGCCGCGTTGAGCGCCGCTGTCGGCTCGTCGAGAATAAGCACGCCGGCGTCGGCCTGGATGCAATGCGCGATCTCGACGAATTGCCGCTCGGCAATGGTCAGGTTGGAAACGAGTTGCGAGGAGTCTAGCGTGAGACCGAGTTCGCCGAGTGCCTTGGCGGTTCGGCTGTTCATCGCGGAATAGTCGATCGAGCCGAACCGGTTCGTCGGCTCCCGGCCGAGAAACATGTTCTCGGCGATCGACAGATTAGGCAGCAGCGAGTGTTCCTGGAAAACGGTCGAGATGCCGGCATCGAGCGCGGCGCGCGGTGACTTCAGATCGAGCTTTTCCCCATTCATGAAGATCTCGCCGGAATCGGGCTGATACACGCCCGCCAGGATCTTCATCAAGGTCGATTTTCCGGCACCGTTCTCGCCCATCAGGGCGTGAACGCTGCCGGCCTTCAGATCGAGGGAAACGGAGTGGAGCGCCTTGCTTCCCCCGAATGCCTTCGAAATGTGCGACATCTCGATAAGATTGGCCACTAAACCCTCGCTTCACCACTGGAAGGGCCCGCGGGGACGCTTGTCCACTCCCCGCCGGCCACGGCGTGTCACTTCTTGCCGTAATATTCCTTGAGCTTGTCTTCGGGGAGTTCGCTCGGCCACCAGACATTGGCCGTCAGGTCGTCGCGATAGTATTTCGCGGCCTTGTCCTTGTCCCAGCCATCAGGGTTGTAGACATAGCGCTTGTAGAGTTGCTTGCCCTCGAGCAGGGCTACAGCGGCGCGCACGCCGGCAGCACCCTGGGCCGGGCTGTATTCCGGAGAGATCGACTTGAATCCATCCGTGATCCACTGGCCGAAATAGCCATTGTTGCCCTCGCCCGAAATCGGCGGGATCGGCGTGCCGAACTGCTTGAAGACATCGACGCAGGCGCGCGTCATGTCGGCGCCGGACGACCAGATGCCGTCGACCTGCGGATTGTTCAGATAGAGCGTCTCGCACAGCTTCTTGGCCTTGTCATACTGCCAGTCGCCATGCTCCTCGGCGATGATCTGCACATGCGTGCCCTTGAGTGATTCCAGCAGCCCGTTGTAGCGGTTGGTGTCTTCCGGGTGGCCGGCAAGGCCGCGCAAGACCCAGATCTTGCCGTTGTCGCCAACGGTCTTCACCAGCCAGTCGCCCATTACCTTGCCGAAGTGCTCGGCTCCCCCTTGGATCTCGGTGGTGTAGGCATCGGAATCGATGCGGCCGGTGTGAAGGATGACGGGGATGCCGGCGGCGACCGCCTTGGCGATGCTGGCGTTGGCGGACGTGCTGGTCACCGGCTGAACGATGATCGCGTCGACATGCTGGGCGATCAGATCCTCGATATCGGCTACCTGCTTCTTCTGATCGAAGCCGGCATCGAGCAGGATGAACTTCGAGATGCGCTTGTCCTTTGCCGCGGCATTTTCCGCCTCATGCGCGACCTGCACGGTCCAGGTGTTGGCGTTGACGCCGAAGTCGCTCATTCCGATCACCCAGGGGGGATCCTTCTTGAATGCGCCGGCCGCGGTCATGCGCGTGTCGTCGTGGCGCGGCGCGACGCCGTCCATCAGCTTGATATCTTCCGCGTGCGCCAGGGGCGTTACGGCAAGCGCTGATACAACGAGCATCCCCAGCCCGACGGTTTTCAGCAATCCTAACATTGAACTCCTCCTTGTGGTTGCTCCAGCCGTACGGACGCGCACGGGCCGCGAGACGCTCTCCCGATGCATGCTTGTCGTCGCGAACCGACCTATGCACGCAATTCTCCCGCCCCCGAACACATGTGTGTCGAGGCCCAATTTCGGCTGGACAATGATGACGGTCGAGAACTCCTCCGGGCACTTTAGAAGCATAGTGGGTTTGACCTGTCAATAGTTAGTCATGTTGAATGACTATTCCGTTGCTTGCCTTTCGCCACTCCGCTATTCATCATGAAGAGCGCTCGTCCTGCACCGGCGCGCGGTCAGTCCCGGCGGGAAAATCATGCGATCAGTCTTGTGCTACGGCGACTCCAACACACACGGCCAGATCCCCGGCAAGGGGCCGCTCGAGCGCTATGGCCCGGCTGAGCGCTGGCCGGGGATACTGCGCGCTCATCTAGGCCCCGACTGGTATGTCATCGAGGAAGGATTGAGCGGTCGAACCACCGTCCACGACGATCCGATCGAGGGGGCACACAAGAACGGTAGAACCTATCTCCGCCCCTGTCTGCAGAGCCATGCGACGCTCGACCTCGTCATCATCATGCTCGGCACCAATGACCTCAAGATCCGCTTCAACAAACCGCCGTCGGAAGTGGCTATGGGCATCGGCTGCCTTGTCTACGACATCAAGGAACTGGCGCCCGGTCCGGGCGGCACCACACCCGAAATCATGATCGTCGCACCGCCGCCGATGCAGGACGACGTCAAGGAGTGGAAGTCCATCTTCGCCGGCGCACCGGAGAAATCGCGGCTGCTGGCGCTCGAGTTCGAGGTGCTGGCGGATTCGCTCGAACTGCACTTTTTCGATGCCGGCTCGGTGGTGTCCTGCAGCGAAGCGGACGGATTTCACATCGATGCCGAAGCGCACAGACTGCTTGGCACCGCACTCGCCCGCGCGGTCGATGCGATCGGCTGGAGCCGCTCGACATGAGCAACCATACCGCCGCCCGGCAATGCGCTCTTACCGATGGGGCGACCCTTGCCTGACATGAGGTTTGCACCACCCAATCCCTTGCGCATCGCCGATCGTGCGAGCGGGCTGAACGCGTTGAGCGTGCGCAGCTACAACGAGCGTCTGGTGCTGTCGCTGCTGCTTCAGAACGAGGGCATATCGCGGATGGAAATCGGCGAGAAGACCGGTCTGTCGGCGCAGACGGCCTCGGTCATCGTCCGCTCCCTCGAACAGGAAGGGCTGGTCTCGCAGGGCGAGGCGCAGCGCGGCCGTGTCGGGCCCCCCACCATCCCGCTTTCACTCAACCCGGAAGGCGCCTACGCGGTCGGCGTCGGCTTCAGCCGGCGCAGGATCGACATCGCGCTAATCGACTTCATCGGCACCGTGCGCTTCCACACGCAGTTGCCCGCGGATGAAGCCAATCCGTTTCCGCAAAACAACGATTTGCTTGCGACGATCAGGCAAGCCATGACGAGCCTGCCGGTCGAGGCGCGCAGCCGGGTCGCGGGTATCGGGCTGGCCGTTCCCGATGAGGTCGACGCCATGGCTGCAACCGGCAACGGATCGAGCACGTCCCTGAAGGCTTTGCAAAGCGAGATCGAAGAGCAGATCAAGCTGCCGGTCTTCGTCCAGAACGACATCACCGCGGCGGCCGGCGGCGAGAGCATGTTCGGCGTCGCAAAGCCGCTGAACGACTATTTGTTCTTCTATCTCGGAGCTAGGCTGCAGAGCAGGCTCATCCTCAACCACCAGATCTATAAGGGAAACTCCAGTGCCAGCTTCGATCATGGCCTCATGCGCCTGGAAAGCGAACTGGCCATGCGCGGACGCTCGTCCGAAATCATCTGGAGCAGCAGCCCTGAGTGGCCTGATCTTGGAGAGGCCTACACCGAATGGCTGGGGGAATGCTCAAACCGCCTGAAAGCATCGATCTCGGCGCTGACCCAGTTTGTCGAGTTCAGGACGGTCCTCCTGTCCAGCTATGCGCCGCAGAAAATCGCCAAGGCCTTGTGCGCCGATATCGGCCGGGAATTTGCCGCTGTCCAAGCGTTGCCAGCGCGGGTGACCATCAGCCCGAAAGCCGTCGGCGCAGCCAGCCTGCCGTTCAGCTCGCGGTTTATGATTCAATGATCGGAACGCTGATAACAGAAGGGTTGCAAAGCCCCATCTGAGACGTGGATGCACGCGGTTTGAATGTCGGCTAACTCCGGTGCGAGAAGCTGTCCCTCACGCCATCTTCTGTGACCTCGCGCATCAGGAACGGGATGCCGACGACCGTCATCGGCAATTCCGCGCGGAAGCGGATGTGCGTGGGACCTCGTAATGCACGATCTGGCCTGGGGTGATGGCCCGTCACCCTGTCGGAGCACCGCGACGCCGGCGTAGTGGCTTCCCAATTGCCAGAAGGGCAGCGGGAACCGCCCGCGCTCCTCTTCAACGATGCGGAAGCCCGCCTCTCGGATCAAGTGCAGCGGTTGGCGGTTGAGATGACAGCCGCCGGCGATCTGTCCCCACGGCTTGTTCAGCCGCTCCTGCCATCTGCGGCCGCGCGGCCCCTCGGCCTGGCCGTGCTCGATGAAGATCAGCCGGCCCATAGGTTTCAATATGCGGCGGATCTCGGTCAGCGCCGCGTCAGGGTCGGGAATGGTGCAGAAGGCATAGGTGACGACGACCGTGTCGGCGAGGTCATCGATCAAGGGCAGCCTTTCGCCGCTGGCCCGGATGCAGTCGACGTCGAACGGCAGGGAACGGATCTTCGGTTCGGCCAGGCCAAGCATTGTGCCGTCGGGATCGATGCCGACCAGCCGCTCCACCCTGGCGGCGTCGTAATAGGGAAGGTTCAGGCCGGACCCGAAGCCGACTTCGACGACAATGCCCTGCGCCCGCGGGATCAGGCGCCTTCGCATGCGCGCGAACACGTTTGCCGAACAGCCGGCGTGGACGAGGTAGGGAGCAATGCAGCGTGCGTACCAGGAGAGACAGGATTGGCACATGTCTCAGCCTCCTTTCCCTGCGTTCTTGACGCCGATGGGAACGCCACCCCCGGCAATGGCCTCGGACGTGCAATGCTGGCTGAGAGTATTGACCGGTGACATTTCTCGCTCCAAGGAGTCTCCTGATCGGGCCCGATCGGCCCGACGTCGTGGGATGGATAGAAGGCCGGCGTCCCCTGAACGTCCCCGCTCGGCCGCGTACGGGTCGATGGAAAGATTGGAGTTCCGACTTCTGGGGTTTCCGGAGTTCCGTCTGAACGGGCAGCCGGTGGAGCTCGCCTTGCGCAAGGCGGCCGCGCTCCTCATCTATGTCGCCGAGGCCGGCGGGCCCGTGGCGCGCGAGGTCGCCGCCACGCTTCTGTGGCCCGAAACCGACGAAGAAGCCGCACGAGCACGCCTTCGGCGCACACTGCATAAAATTCGCATCGCGTTCGGCACGGAGGTCATCGCCGCCACGGGGGCATCCCTCAGCCTACACCCGGCGCTTTTCGTCGAGCTCGACTCCAAGATTTTCGAGCATGCCTGCAATGTCGGCCCGCTCGACGAGGCGGCCGACATCTATAAGGGCGACTATCTCGGCGGCTTCTCACTCCCGGATTGTCCGGAATTCGACGAATGGGTCTTTTTCAGGCGCGAGGCCTTGCGTAGCCGACTGGTGCAGACGCTGGAGCGTACCATCGAAGCGAAGATCGCCGGCGGCGAACCACGCAGCGGGGTGGTGCATGCGACGCGCCTGGCGGCACTCGACCCCTTGAGCGAAAGTGCGCACCGTCACCTGATCCGCGCCCACCTGGCGGCCGGGGACAGGGCGGCAGCCGAGCGCCAGGCCGAAAGCTGTGTCCGGCTGTTACGAGACGAACTCGGCGTAGCGCCGGACCCGGCCACGCTTGCCCTGGTGCGGGAGCCAACTCAAGATGTCACTTTGGACGTGCCCAGGACGCGCTACGTCGAAGTAGACGGCATCCATCTCGCCTATCAGATCGTCGGCAGCGGACCGACGGACATCGTGCTTGTTCCCGGCTTCATTTCGCATGTCGAGCGTATCTGGGAAGACAGACGCTGCCGCGCCTGGATATCAGCGGTTTCGCGCTTGGGCCGCCTGATCCTGTTCGACCGGCGCGGCATGGGACTTTCCGACCGTGTCGGTGTCCGTGCCACAGTCGAAACGACAGCGCAGGATATTCTGGCAGTCATGAACGCGGCCGGCAGCAGCCGGGCCTTGCTCATCGGCGCCTCGGAAGGCGGGCCGGGTTGTGTCCGTTTCGCCATCGATCATCCGGATCGGCTCATCGGCCTTGTCCTGTGGGGCTCGCTCGCGAAAGGCAGCCGCGCGTCGGACTATCCCTTCGCCTTGACCGCCGCGCAATACGATCTGTGGAAGCAGCGGCTGATCGCCGGCTGGGGCGGCCCGGCGGAAATCGAGACGTTCGCCCCGGGCCTCACCGGAGACCGCCAGGCGGAGACCTGGTGGGCGGGATTGCTCAGGGCAGCCTCCAGCCCCGGCGCGGTCGCGGGCCTGCTCGAAGCCCTGCGTGATACCGATGTCCGTTCCCTGCTCGCAAAGGTCTCCGTCCCGACGGTTGTCCTGCACCGGTCCGGCGACCGCGCCGTGCGCGTCGAGGCGGGGCGGCTCCTGGCCGCCGGGATCCCGGGCGCGCGGTTCATCGAGGTCGCCGGTGACGACCACTGGTTTTGGGTCGGCGACCAACAGCCGCTGCTCGACAGCATCAGCGCGCTTGCACGAAGCAGCTGATGCGCGATTGCGGCGTCAGCCGCCGTCAGTTCCGCGTGTGGAAATGGCTGTGGGACTGACCGCGAATGGCGAGGCCGGCGCGGATGCCATTTTGGCCATGCTCCGGGACGACGCCGGGCGGCGTCGAGCACGACGTCCGGTGGAAGGCCGGTTTTCGGCCTATTTCGGTGCAGCGGCAGCGGTTCCGCCCGGCGGTATGATCCGCATCATGGATCTCGACACCGTGTCGCCAGGCTTGAACGGGACCGGGACCTTGTTGCTTACCGGCTTCACGCTTTGCAGGAACGCCGCGATCGCCATGGCATCGTCCGCTGTGAGATGCGCAAAAGCAGGCCAGGGCATAATCGGCGCCAGGGTGCGGCCGTCCGGCCGCTGGCCCGTCTGGATCGCAGCGACGATCTGCTCCGGGGTCCAGCTGCCGATGCCGGTCTCCTTGTCGGGTGTGATGTTTCGACCGGGAAAGACACCGACGCCAGGTATCTCAAAGCCCACATCCGAGCCGCCAAGAAAACGCGACATATCGGGTTTGCCGAAGAAGTAGCCGGGCGTGTGGCAGTCGTTGCAGCCGGCGATCGTGACCAGGTACTCGCCACGCGCGACCTGCGCGTCGTCGGCCATGGCGGCGTATGATGGAAGGGCGACGACCGAGGCCGTGAGCAATGCGAGACGAACTGACGCTGGAAACATGGTTTTCTCCCTTGGTTTGTTCTTGGCTTCTCCTATGACCTTTGTCGTGCTCCCGTCGGGGGCTGCCGTTACGCAGCCCGGCCAGCCGATTGCGGCGCACCTGATCCGCTCTACGTTGCGCCTTACGGTTTGCGGCCGATCACGGCGCCGTTCGCGGCGGGAGCATCGAACCAGACCGTCTCGACGTGCCTGAATCCGGCTTCCTCGAGCCACGCCGAATACTCGGCCGGGGTGTAGTTTCGTCCTTCCGTCTCGATCAGCATGTTGAGGCTCATCAGCGCGGCCGGCGCCGGGCCGGTCTTTTCATCATTGACGAGAAGCTCGCTGATGACGACCGCGCCGCCGCTTGGCAAAGCCTCGAAGGATCGGCGCAGCAGGGCGCGGTTCTTCGCTTCGTCCCAATCGTGCATGATCATCGACAGGAGATGCACGTCGTGATCCCCGGGAAGCTGTTCGAAGAAATTGCCGTCCGCGGTCTCGATGCGGTCGGTCAAGCCGGCCTCGGCGATCTTTCCCGCGGCGATCGCGGCGACATGCGGCAAGTCGAACACGGTCGCACGCAGCGCCCCATATTGTTTGCAAAGCTCGATGTCGTACGCGCCCGATCCGCCGCCGATGTCCAGGAGGCGGCGGAAATGACTGAGATCCACGGCTTCGCCGAGCTTGCGCGCGGTCATCGTGGAAAGCGAATGCATCGCCTCCCAGAAAAGCGCCAGCATCGTAGGATCCTCGCCCTCGAACATCGAGGATTGCACTGCCGGATCCCATGTGGTTGGCCGGTTCGTGCGCAGCGCCTCTGCAAGCCTTCCCCAGCCCGCATAGAGTCGCTTGTCGGCCATCTGCACGAAGCCGCCGAAGTAATACGGCTTACCCTTCACGAGATAAGTTTCGCTTAAGGGCGTGTTGCGATAGCGGCCGTCCGTTTTCTCCAGGAGCCCAAGTGCAGCGCAGCCGGTCAACAGCATCTCGGCCGGTCGTTGATGCAGGCCGAGCGCTTCCGCCAAACCGGCAACCGTGATGGCGGCGCCGCTCGCAAGGCGGCTGAAGAGGTCCAACTCGTGCGCGGCGGCCAGAGTCTTGAAGGCCCAGAAACCGGTCGAAAGCGCCATCAGTGGGACAGCGGAAGGAAGCTCTTGCTTGGTGACGATTGGTCGGTCGGCCGCGCGCAGCCCTGTCTCGCCCGGGATCGAACCGGGCTGGTGGGCAAGCGTTGTCGTGCGCGTAGCAGAGCGCTGATGGTTGGGCATGGCACTCTCCCCAAAATGTTGACGGTTGGTTCGCAGCTTCGAGCCGCGCGGTGGTCTCGACGGCGCGGGTTTCGAAAATGCCGCCGATCGAATGGTCCACCAGCAAGCGGCGGCGGCCTTGTGCTCGCAAGGCCGCGCCGATGGCGCGAATAGGGTCAGCCGTGGCGACCGGCGTAGGATCGGCCCCGTGGTCCGAATGTCCCTCAACAGCTCGGGGGACAAATCCGCGATTGCCCGACCTCTTGAGACGGATAATTGCCAAGTCTTGAGGGCCGCGACTGTGGTTTTCGGCACAGACCAAGGTAGTCGCACGCTCGACGGGTGATGGATTCGAGTCTCCGCTCGAGGCATTTCAGCCTCCCATAGCCGGCCATCCGCTTCTTCCCTTGCCGCCGAAGCAATGGTAAGGAGGCTAGAGGACCGATAGAAGTGCCAATTCATGGATTCTTGGCCAGTCCAATTCCAATTGGCATGACGACACTTGCAAGGCGCTACCGCTAAGCCAGCGCAGGACGCAGGAGGACTGGTGGCAGGCTGAATTCCAGTGCCTGCGTCAGACCAATTCCAGTTGCTGAACAATGACCGCCTTTCACATAAGCCTGGTCGGGCGCAAGAATCTCAGCGGCGAGATTTATCGTCAGATACGGCGCGCCGTTCTGGATCGACGGCTGCGGCCCGGCGACCCTCTGCCGCCTGGCCGCGAACTGGCGCGGACGCTTGCCGTGTCGCGTGCCACCGTGACCGTGGTTTATGAACGGCTCGCCGCGGAAGGGTTCGTGACATCCCGGCAGGGGTCTGGGACGTTCATCAGCGAATTGGTCGTGCCGGCCGGGCGAGAAAAGACCGGACGCCGATCTACCGGCGTGCTCCAGCCACGCCAGATCTGGGAGGCGATAGCCCCACCACCCGCATTCGAGCCGGTTCGGTTCGACTTTCACGCCGGGTTTTGCGATGCTTCGCTGTTTCCGCACGGGGCGTGGCGGCGGTCGGTGGTTTGGGCGCTGCGTTCGGGCGAAGCGACCGCCGGCACTTACGAGCATCCCGCCGGACATCACGATCTCAGGGTCGCAATCGCCAGGCACATAGGCATCTCCCGAGGGATCGGGGCGGCTGCGGACGACATCATTGTCACAAACGGTACGCAGCAGGCACTGGATGTCCTGGCCCGCGTCCTGCTGGCACCGGGCGATGCAATTGCCATTGAAGATCCGGGCTACGGTCCTCCGAGGCATTTGTTCAAGGCCTTGGGTATTCGTGTGGTCGGTGTACCGGTGGATCGCCAGGGCCCGGTCGTTGATGCGCTACCGCGCGGAGTCCGAGCGGTGTATGTCACGCCGTCTCATCAATTTCCGCTTTCGGTGACGATGACGCTGCCGCGCCGGCAGGCGCTGCTGGCCTGGGCCGAGCGAAATAACGCGGCCATCATCGAAGACGACTACGACAGCGAGTTCCGTTTCGGGGGCCGTCCCCTCGAGCCGTTGCAGACGCTCGACGCAAACGGCCGGGTCATCTACGTCGGCTCCTTCTCGAAGACAATGCTGCCGATGCTTCGGCTGGGCTTCATATTGACGCCGCCATCGCTGCGAGCGGCCGTGCACAAAGCGAAATTCGTCAGCGACTGGCATTCATCGACCCCGGCGCAAGCAGCGCTCGCGCGTTTCATCGATGAGGGCGCCTTTGCGCGTCACATCCGTCGGGTGAACGCAATCTACCGGGAACGGCACCAGATCATCGCGAACGCCATCGCCAATGATTTTGCCGATCATCTCGAGCTCATCCCATCGACAACGGGGCTCCATCTCACCGCTCTTGCCCGGAAAATGTCGGCGGACCAGATCGCCGAGGTCGCGCGCCGCGCAGCCGATCGCAGCGTCGCCGTCCAGATCCTGTCACGGTTCGCCGTGAACGCCATACCGCGAGCCGGCATCATGCTGGGGTATGGCGCCATTCCGACGCCCCGCATCGAAGAAGGGTTGCATTTGCTGCGCGCCTGTTTCGACAGTGAACCGCCCTGACCTTCGATTTATCTACGCCACGCGTGGTTGAGCTGGCCTGGGTTTGACCACGGTGGCGAGTACGATGCCTGTGACGATGAAGGCCGCGCCGACCAGATCGTAATCGTGCAAGCCCTCGCCGAGCAGCAGATAGGCAAGCATGGCGACGAACATCGTCTGCAGGTAGAGCAGCATGCTCGCTCGGCTCGCGCCGAGCGTTTCCACGCTTTTGTTGTAGAGATAGTACATCAAGGCGCCGCCCGGACCTGCCAGATAGGCGAGCGCGAGAATGCTGTGGACGTCCATGGCGGAGCGTTCGTCGTTGAACAATTCCCAGACGTGGAACGGCAAGGCGACCAGCGCACCGGCGCCGAGCAGCAGCACGACCATCGGCAGGAGTTCGATGCCGAATTTGGCACGGCGCAAAAGCACGGTGTACAGGCCCCAGCAGAACGCGCTGCCGACGATCCAGAGCTCGCCGGCGTTGAACTTGAGTTGCAGCAGCGCCGTCAGGTTCCCGTGGGCAACGATGAAAATCATCCCGGCGAGCGCAACCAGCGCGCCTAGCGACTTCCACAGCCCGAGCGGCTCGCCAAGCACGAAACGGGCGAGCACCATCGTCATGACAGGCGACAGCGCCATGATGATGCCGGCCGTGGTGGCGTCGGTGTCGTTGAGGCCATGATAGATCATACCCTGACATAGGGTGAGGCCGATCGCCCCCACCGCAACGACCTCCACGACGCGCGTTCGCAACAGTCCGATCATCGCGTCGTGATGACGGTGCACGATCGGCAGCAGGATGGCGCAGGCAAGCGTCAGCCGCCAGAAGCAGAGGCCCCAGGGCGGCATTTCAGGCGCCACCCATTTGGCCGCGATATAGACGCCAGCCGAAAGCAGCCAGCACAGGACGGCGGCCGGATAGCCGGTCACGGAGGGCACGACCTCGGGTTGCGCGACGTGGTGCGCTATCGGCATTGCCTGCATGTCATGCCCTCCCCTTCGATGACGTCGGCCCGATGGGACAATATAGCCTGCGCAGTTGGGTCGTGCATCCGTTTTGAAAGGCGAAAGAAACTGCACTTGGCCGCGGCGCCTGATACAGGCCCCCTGTTCCGATCGTGCGGCGCTCGGTGGCTCGCTCGCGATCCAGGCGCGAGCGTAGCCGGGTTTGGAAATGTGAGCGACAGATAGAACCAGTGCACAATTGCGATAAGATGTTTCACCATTTCCGGTTTTCGAGGTCCAATGTCTGAAGTGGACTGGCTCAGCCATCTCTTGCAAATCATCACCGTTACCGGCCAGCTCGAGGTCCGCTGCGCCTACGGTGCGCCGTGGCGCATTGCCTGGAGCAAGGCTGCCGCAAACGAAATTCCCTACCATGTCATCGTCAGGGGCCGGGCCATTTTGGAGGATCCGGACACGAGAGCAGCAAGGGAGCTGGTGAGTGGAGATATTGTGCTGCTGCCTCACGGCGCGGCGCATGTGCTGCACGACGGCAGCGGGCAAATACCAATCCCTACCCAGCAACGGCGGGGGGCTGCCGGATGGATGCTGAGCGAGAATGATGGCCAGGGCGAGCAACTGGATCTGCTGTGTGGGCGATTTTTTATCGCGCCGCCCCATGATCGGCTTGTCCGCAACTACCTGCCTGCGGATCTGGTGGCGCGGTCCAAGGATGGCGATGAAGAAAACGGCATCGGCTCCGCCTCCAGCCAACTGGCCGGCCTGGTGACGCTGATGCGAATGGAGGCCGCCGGAGACAGAGCCGGAGGACGGGCCATTCTCAACGCGCTTTCTTCGGCCCTGTTCACATTGGTACTGCGCGCGGCCAGCCGATCCGGGAAAGCCCCCGAAGGTTTGTTGGCCCTGGCCGGCAATCCACGGCTTGCTCCAGCCATTTCCGCGATGTTCGCCGATGCGGCACGGCCCTGGAAACTGCCCGATCTGGCCGATTTGTGCGGGATGTCGCGCGCTACGTTCATGCGCCAGTTCCAGGACAAGCTGGGTCGCTCCGCCCTCGATTTGTTGACCGATCTTCGCATGAGTCTGGCCGCCAACGAGTTGAAGAAGCCGGCGATCAGCACCGAGGCCGTGGCCGAGACCGTCGGGTATCAATCCGTTTCGGCGTTCCGGCGTGTCTTCGCCGAAAGGATGGGGATGACGCCGGGGGAGTGGCGGCGACTGGCGCACAAGGGCGAGTAAGACGCGCAGTCTGGTATCTGGAAGGCAATTTGATCCTTTCACGCATCATATTGAGCTTATTCAGTCTCGAGATAATCACTCCTCCCCGTAAATTAGGCTAGGCAATCACTTGATAAGGGAGCCATCCAATGAACTGCCTCGCCACCACCGGACCCGCAACCCGCGTAGCCGCCCAGATCTTCGCGCAAACCGGGAAGAGCGAAAACGCTTTCGCGACGAATGCCGTCATCGAAACGATCCTGAGCCGCAGCGCCGCCAAGTACTACGATCCCGCTGCCACCCTGAGCGACGACCAAATCCGCGACCTGGTGCGTATCGGCACGTCCGCGCCAACCTCCTTCCACCTGCAGAACTGGCGCTTCATCGCCGTACGCTCGCCGGAAGCCAAGGCACGGCTGCGCCCGATCGCCTGGAATCAGCCGGCGATCACCGATGCGGCCGTGACCTTCATCATCATCGGCAGGCTGGCCGATGCCAGCACCGTCCCAGCCCGCCTGGCGCCCGTGGTGGAGGCCGGCATCATGCCGGCGCACCTGGTGCCGGAATGGGAGATCCCCGCTCGCGGTTTGTATGACGATCAGCCGCAGCGCCAGCGCGACGAGGCGGTACGCTCCGCGACCTTCGGCACCGCGGCGATCATCTACACGGCCCGGTCGCTGGGCATGGGTTCGACACCGATGATCGGTTTCGACGCCGAGGCGGTGCACCGCGAGTTCGGCCTGGCCGAAGACGAAGTGCCGGTCATGCTGCTGACCGTCGGGCCGGAGCGAGCCGGCAACTGGCCGCAGAAGCCGCGCATGCCGGTGGCCGATGTCCTGGAGTTTGCATAATCCCCGGCAACTCCAGATCTTACGGAGACGAGGATGGCAAGAACTGCCGCTCTCGTGGAAGGCGCCGCGCCAATGGCTGATTGCATGAGAGATCGAAAAGTCCTTCCACGCCCGTAAATTACCCCGAACCAACAAATGTCTGAGGAGACAATTCCCATGAAAGCGATCGTAGTGACGGACCAGGCTGCAGGAACGGCCGGGATGAAATTGGTGCAGCGGCCCGAGCCGCAGGCGGCGATAAACGATGTCGTCGTCGAAATTCATGCGTCGGGGTTCGTCCCGACCGAGCTGACGTGGCCCTCGACCTGGACCGATCGCGTCGATCGCGACCGGACGCCATCGATCCCCGGGCACGAACTGGCCGGAGTGGTCACCGCCCTCGGCTATGGCACGACCGGGCTCTCGGTAGGCCAGCGGGTGTTCGGCCTCGCCGATTGGTATCGCGACGGCACCCTGACGGAGTATATCGCCATCGAGGCCCGCAACCTCGCGCCACTGCCGGGCGATGTCGACTTCACGGTGGGCGCTAGCCTGCCGATCTCGGGCCTGACCGCGTGGCAGGGACTGTTTCAGCACGGCCGTCTTCAGGCGGGGCAGAGCGTCCTTGCGCATGGTGCGGCCGGCGCCGTTGGGTCGATGGTGACGCAGCTCGCACGAGAGGCCGGCGCCTACGTCATTGGCACCGGACGCTCTGCCGACCGCCAGAAGGCGCTCGACTTCGGCGCGAATGAATTCGTCGACCTCGAGAACGACACCCTGGAAGACGTGCGCGGCGTCGATCTGGTGTTCGATGTCATCGGCGGCGACATCCAGAAGCGGTCCGCGGGCCTGATCCGAGCCGGAGGCACGCTCGTGACCGTCGTCGGCCCGGCCGAGACGCGGCCCGTGGATGGCCTGGCGGTCGACTTCGTCGTCGAGTCCGATCGTGCCCAGCTGAGCGAAATCGTCCAGCGGGTGCGGGACGGACGCCTGCGGACAAACATCGGCAAAGTCGCGACCCTCGACGAGGCGATCGCGGCCTTCAACTCGACCGAACGACGCGCGGGGAAAACGGTCATCCGTGTTCGCCCGTGAGGACTTGGGGGAGAGAGGACGGTTCCCCTCTCCTCGATTTCGTCCAGACGGGCGGCTCCGGATAGGCTGCGAGCAGCGAGATCTCATGTCGAACCCGGTTGTTTTCAGTGTCGCATTCTGTTGGCCCGCGACCGCCGACCGGCAGACATACTCAGGATGGCAATTTCGGGCGGGACGAAGATGTTCGTCCCGCTATTCGAGATACGGCGCCAGTACATCTTCGATCCATTTCATGAATGCGCGGACGCGGCGCGACAGATTGCTGCGATGTGCTACGACGAAGGACACGGGGATCGCCCGGCGACGCAAATCGGGCATGATCTCCACCAGCGCTCCACTCTTCAAGTATTGGCCAATCCCCAGGAGCGGCGCTTGAATCAGGCCAAGGCCGGCGACGGCGGCAGCGTCGTAGGTCTGCGCGCTGTTGACGTGTAGCGCGCCTGGCAACTGAAGCGTCGCGTAGCCGTCGCCGTCCGGATATTCCCATCCATGCGGTCTCGCGCCCAGCATCGTCGAAAAATGAATTGTCCGATGTTCCTGGCGCTGGAGGTCGTCCAGCGACCGAGGGACGCCATAGCGCGCCAGATAAGCGGGACTGGCGGCGTTGACCATGCGCAACAGGCCCAGCGGGCGGGCAATCAGCGTCTCGTCCCCGATGGGACCAAGTCGCAAGACGCAGTCAAACCCCTCCTGAACCAGATCGACTTGCCGGTCGGTACTCGACATCTCCAGCTCTAATTCTGGGTGAGCCGCCATGAAATCCGGCAAGGCCGGAACGATCGTCGTGCGGGCCACTTCGGTCGGGAGATCGACCCGTAAACGCCCGCGAAGCGCCACGCGATCGCCCGCGAACATCGAGTGCAGATCATCGACTTCAGCCAGCAGATCGCGGGCACGGGCATGAAATGCGCGCCCGTCCTCCGTCAACCGCACGCTGCGCGTCGTCCGGTGCAGGAGCCTGGCACCGACATCTTCTTCCAGCTTCCGGACCGCCGTCGAGGCCCTCCCCTTCTGGATGCCCAGGCTATCGGCCGCGCGGGTGAAGCTGCCCATTTCCGCGACCGTTATGAAAATGAGGACGTGCTCGAGATTCTGCATTCGTGCCTCGTATTGTTTTCCAGAAAGAGAACAGTTGGTTCATTTCCTCGGTGTTTATCACACTCAGGAGGCACAGTAAGTTTCGGATATGGGATCTCCCCATCGGAGAACGACAAGTGTCCGAAACCATGAACCCGCGTCAGACAGCCGAAACCGTGACCTTGCATCGCGCCCTGTGGACCGGCCGGATCATGAGCGCGCTTGTCGTTATCGTTCTGGTGGCAGACGGCACCATCCAGCTTTTTGCGCCGGCACAGATCGCGAGCATGTTGCAGGAAACCGGGTTCGCGCTGGACCTGACCCGTGTCGTGGGTCCCATCATACTCGCCTGCGCCATCCTCTACGCCATTCCGGCCACCGCCGTCCTCGGCGCGATCCTGGTGACGGGCTTTTTGGGCGGTGCCATCTGCGCCCACGTCCGCATTGGTGAGTTGGGGTCGCCGCCGGAGATCATTTCCCTGCTTCTGGGCGCGCTGGCATGGGGCGGCCTCTATCTGCGCGATCCCCGAGTCCGGGCCATTCTACCACTCATCCATTGAACCAACCGGGGCAGTGCCCTGTCCCTCAACATCAGGAGAAAACACATGTTTCTAGTCATGGGAATCACGGGAAAAGTTGGCGGCGCAACGGCAGAACATCTGCTGGCGCACGGCAAGGAAGTACGCGCGCTTGTCCGCAATCGCGAGAAGGCAGCCAACTGGGCGAGCAAGGGCGTGGAGCTGGTAGAGGGCGATTGGAATAATTCGGCAGCCATCGAGGAAGCGCTCGGAGGCGTCGAAGGCGCGTTCGTCATGTTGCCCCCTGTCTGGGCGCCCTCGCCCGATTACAAGGAAGCAAAGGGCGTGATTACAAATTATGTCGAGGCGCTCACCAAGGCAGCGCCGCCGCGCGTGGTTGCGCTTTCGTCGATGGGCGCGAACAGAACCGGCGGACACGGAGTGATCACGGCCTTGTCGCTTCTGGAGCGAGGTTTTCGCGACCTGAAATCGCCAATCGCATTTGTGCGCGCCGGCGGGTTCTTCGAAAACTTCCTCTACGGCTTGCAGGTCGCGCAGGGCGGAACGCTACCGGTCTACTACAATCCGACAAACCGCAAATCGACCATGGTCGCGACGAACGACATCGGCGCGGAGGTCGCAACCCTTTTGACCGGGCCGGCGTGGTCGGGCCAGCGCGTCATCGAGCTTGGTTCGATGGTCACCGCCGATGACGTCGCGGGACAGCTGGGTGAAGTCCTCAATCGCGACGTGAAAGCCTTTGCAATCCCGCGTGCAGGGTGGGCGAAAGCCTTCGAGCAATTCGGCATCCCGAAAGGCCACTCCGGACCTGCCGAAGAAATGTTCGAAGCCGTGAACGCGGGATGGATGGACCTTGGCGTCGCGAGTACGGAGCACGTAGCCGGTACGACGTCCGCACGCGATGTGTTCGAGGCTGCACACAACGCCGCCAAGGCGTAAGGCCGGGAGAGACGGAGACTTCCCGCGTTAGACGCGGCGCGGGAAGTGCTCAGCCGTTCACGCGGAGCGAGCGCCTCGGAAGCGGATGTGGCAGGCGAAAACAAGACGTGCCGGTTGGCGCGCTTACCGAGCGCCCGAACGTCTATGAATGGCAGGCGCGCTGATCGATCCGCTGCCGGTGCTCTATCATTCTTCGTCGAGCCCCCTCTA
Organism: Mesorhizobium sp. B2-2-4; assembly: GCF_006442375.1. Classification (NCBI taxonomy): domain Bacteria; kingdom Pseudomonadati; phylum Pseudomonadota; class Alphaproteobacteria; order Hyphomicrobiales; family Phyllobacteriaceae; genus Mesorhizobium; species Mesorhizobium sp. B2-2-4. Next base: position 187,118 of record NZ_VFWB01000009.1, read on the forward strand.
TGAGGGGGCGGTGAAGGAGTGGGGGGCTGAGGCGGTGCCCTTCAGGCTTGAGGTCGGCGCAAGGCGAATGCGCGTTTGTTGGACGGCTGCTATGCGCCTCTTTCCCGCCATTCAGCAAACTTCAAACGTTCCCGAAAGTGGTCGTTTTCGTCTGCGTTCATGGCGGCAGAGATGTGAGCCGGATCCGAGCGGATCATCGATCTTCATTGCCTTCCCGATTGGCGCTTGGTTTGAGTGGCACGGGAAGACGCTATCTCGCAAGAACCCTGAATGCCGGAACTCCGAGCCGAGATAGGTAAGTCGACAGCCAATTGACGCAAATATCTTGCCCTGCGACTCTAGAAACGACTGAGCATGTTCTCTGATGGCGTATTCGCCGTTCTCATCACCGTGCTGGTGCTGGAGTTGAGACCACCCGGTCAGCCGACTTTCGTTGCGTTGCTATCCCTGTGGCCGACGTGGCTGAGTTACGCTGTGAGTTACATCTTCATCGCCATCGTCTGGGCCAATCACCACTACCTCATGCGCTACGCTCGCGAGACGACACCGCACCTCATGTGGTTCAATTTCGCGCATTTGTTTTCGATCTCACTGCTCCCGCTATCCACTGCTTGGATGGCGGTGAGCGAACTCGAGCCGCAGCCCGTAGCCTTTTACGCAGCCGCCTTCTCTCTGGTGAATGCAGCCTACATCGGGCTGATCTGGGAGCTGCTCGATCGGCGAAGCAGCGTCAAGATTTCGCCCAAAGTACGCAGGCTCATGCGCGTCCGATCCTTTACGACCTTGGCCCTCTTCGGCGTGGCTGCAATGATTGCGCTGAAGTACCCCCTTGCGGGCTTGGGTCTCTGCATCTGCTGTCTGCTCGGCTATTTGAATCCCGAACCGCCAATGGCTGAAACGCGGCGAAACTGACAAAAGTAGGCCTAACTCCGCAGCATTTTTGCGATTTCACAGCGCTGCTCGCGCATCACACATCAGGGTGTCCCCGTTCCTGCAGCACCCAAGTGTTGCCATCTGGATCCGAGAAGCCCGCGAAGCTGGCATAGTCTCGGTGGTTGGGGTCGAAACCTGGGGCGAACGCCCCACCCCAGCCGTCGATCGGAGCCTTGTGCTTGAGTTCGCTGACTTCGACTCCGCGTTCGAGCAACCGGCTTCGCGCAGTCTCAATATCCGTAACGACAAGATAGATGTTGCGAAGCGACCCTGCGGGCGCGTCCGTAACGCCTTTGCCGAATTGTATTGAGCAGTGGGAGCCAGGCGGCGTGAGCTGGACCACACGGAAGGTGGTGTTCGGCGCATAGTCGACATCGAGCGCAAAGCCGACCCGGTCCACATAAAACCGGAGCGCACGATCGATATCGCTTATCGGCAGTGTGACAACCTCAAGCGATAATATTCCGAACGCGGCTGTGCCAGACTTCATAGTCCGTCCCCTTCGATTAGCTTACAAATCGATGACTAGATCACGGGTCGGTTGCGAGCAGCAAATGAGAAGGTTGCCGTCGGCCGGCCTTTCAAGCGGTTTAGGCTCATAGGCGATCGCGCCTGATATCAACCCACTTTCGCAGTTGTGACAAACACCGGTTCGGCATGACCACCGGGAGGGAACGTCACAGGCCTCTGCCAGCTCCAGAATGCTCCGGTACACTGAAGGGTTCCAATGGGCGGCTACACCACTTCGAGCGAAGGAGACCAGCGGACCGGCATCGGTGTCGCCTTCCGGCAGATGTGGCGCGCGCCGCTCGCTGGCAACAACACCGGGGTTCAGCGGCTCGCTCCCGTTGAAGATCTCGATACGAACGCGATCCGGGGCGACGCCCGATGCGGCTAGCGCCTCTTTCATGTCTGCCATGAAGTCGACAGGTCCGCAGAGATAGACGTCCGCGTCCTGCGGGATACTGACACTATTGAAGACCAATGGTGATAGGTGGCCGGTTGCATCAAAATCGACGCCGAGTCTGTCGACCGGGTCTGGCCTGCTATAGCAGACATAACTGCGACCATGGGGGAGACTGGCCATCAGACGGCGGACTTCGGCTGCAAAAGGATGGTGCCGTCTGTCGCGAGCCGCGTATAGCCAGAGGACCTGCCGCGTGTCCCGGGCTGCCGCCAGCGCGTATAGTATTGCCAGAAGAGGTGTCGCGCCGATGCCTGCGCTGAGCAGTACCACGGGGCTCTGCCCAGGCTGCAATGTAAAGCTTCCGCGCGGCGAGCTTACGTCGACAAGATCGCCTATCCGCACATGATCCCGCAGAAAAAGGCCGGCCGTCCCGTGCGGTTCGATCTTGACGCTGATTCTGTAGCGCTCTTCCGAGAGTGGGCCCGAGAGCGAGTAGCTGCGAAATAGCGCAGCACTGGAACGGGTCGGGCGAAGGCGCAGCACGATATATTGACCAGGTAGAGCGGGCGGGAGCGGCTTTCCATCGGGATGCCGCATCGACAGAGAGACGACGTCCACGGACTCCTGCTCTAGATCGGCCACCGCGAGCGGCTGAAAGCCGGGCGCAGCAGGATGCAACGCGGCTGGCGGAGCGAGCCCGGCATTGCCGCTCTCTTCGCCAGCCGACTGGCTGCGCAGCAGGGCCTCAAAAGACTCTCTCCATCCCGGTGAAAGCGCTTGGATCCGCACAGCGCGTTCCAATTCGACGCGGGGATGATTCGGCGAATAGAGCAGTGCATTCAGCGCAGCGACGGTTACCCGTTCATTCGCTTCGCCCACCTTGAGGATTTCGTCGCCCGCTCCTACCTCGCCTTCTTGCAGAACTCGGAAGTAGAATCCTGGCCGGCCGCTGGAAGTCAGCAATGCCGACATTCGGGGCTCGTCCATGCGGATGCCAACCCGGTAGCATGTGACGCGAGGTTGAGTGACCTCGAAAAGCGCCTCCAATACGAAATCGATCTCCGATGCAAACTGCATCGTCTGGCAAGCCCTCGACCGTGAAGTTTTCGCCGAACTGACCATAGACGAAGTCGGTCCTGTTCAGGTGCTTCTGCCAGTAGCGATATGATGCGATTTGATAGACGAAGACGGCCCGCTGCTCGCCCCCGTGCCCGGCGAGGTCGCCCTGACCGTCGCCGTCCAAATTCAATCGGCCAACGCGACAACGCCCGGCTACCGGGTTTTTGAAAATGCCGGTGTATACGGTGCGGTCATTCCAAGAGATGTTGCGCGGAAGCCCCACGTTCACGGACAATAGTCGCGCCATGCTCCGCTCCGTTTAATCGCGACCGGTAGCTAGCCGCCGGCAATCATTTCGGGGCCTCCACCAGGTGCCCGCTCCAACTCGGCCACATCGAGATTTCGATCAGGACCGTGAGGGACGACCGTCTGGCCAGGCTCGAGATGAAGCTGAACGTCGTCGAGGAAGACCGAAACTATGTCCGGCTCAAACGACACAAGGTTGGAAATGCGGCGGACTTCGGGATAGGCGTCGGTGTAGGACCATGCCGCCTGACGAGCGTCGCCAATAGAATAATAGCTGCAGAGCCCTTTGTAGGGACAGAACGTCTGAAGCTTTACCGCTGTGAGGGAGGACTCGTGGATGTCATCACGAGGGACATACCAGCGTGGAGCGAACCCGGATTCGTAAAGGCCCAATGGATGCCTGGTATCCGCAACGACGCGGTCGTTGTAGCGGACCACGAGGTGACGAGAACTGTGTCGAATATCTATGCGATGGTATGGGTCGGCAGCATGACCCAGGATTCGTTCGTCTTCTTCATAGAAGGCATCCATGGCGCGCCATGCGAACGCCAATCGTCCCTGGAGTTCTGTTGCATGGGCAGGGAGGTTCGTGTGTTGCCACGCTCCTCTGACGGCCACGTGTTGCTCGCCTACCCGGACAGTGTACCATGAAGTAGACCCAAGATCAGGATGTTGGGTGATCTGCTCTGTCCGCTCCAACACATGTGCTGAAATGTCGGACTCCGGAAAATAAGCTACCGGGTAGCGGGCGGGTTCAAACAGTAGGAGAACGTCGTTGCTTTCGGCAACCCAAACCCCGCCAAACAATACGCGCATGCGCCGGCGCAGCCGTTCCACATATAACATTCTCTTGGGCAACGCTTCGGGGACGAGAAACCGACCGATGGCTCCCGTCGAGAGAGGACCTTGTTGCCAAGACAGTCCCACTGCTCAGTTCCCGATATCGCGGCAGAGCCGCAAATAGCTATTTGCAACGTAAGTCCGAGAAATTGGTTCCACCACCGATCGCAAACTTCCAGAGCGGCTCGCGCGCTCGGAAATTCGCACCCACTTCGCGGAAGATGGCTAGGCGACTGCAAGCCGGCTGAGGGACGGCCGTTCGCACGCTATATGGGTCGATCAAATCGGCGCGGCGCAGCAGCAATCGGCCATTCAACCACCCCAGCGATTGTCCAATTTGGCAGGCGCATTGCCTATAACCTGCCAGTCCGCTTTCGGCCCCGAAATGCGACATTCACACTCGTCTCGGCAACCGCACCTTCCTGCCCCGCGCTCGCCTCACGCAGTCTTCTGCGCCACCAACCCCAGCTCCTCGACCATCGCCTGGCGCATCAGGAATTTCTGCGGCTTGCCGGTCACCGTCATCGGCAATTCCGTGCGGAAGCGGATGTGACGCGGGATCTTGTAATGCGCGATCTGGCCGGCGCAGAAGGCCTTGATCTCCTGCTCGGTGGCGATCTGGCCGGGCTTGAGCACAATCCAGGCGCAGAGCTCCTCGCCATATTTGGCGTCGGGAACGCCGAACACCTGTACCTCCCTCACCTTAGGGTGTCGATAGAGGAACTCCTCGACCTCGCGCGGATAGACGTTCTCGCCGCCGCGGATGACCATGTCCTTAACCCGGCCGACGATGTTGCAATAGCCCTCGGCGTCGATGGTGGCGAGGTCGCCCGTATGCATCCAGCCGTCGGCATCGATCGCCTCGCGGGTCTTGTCCTCGTCGTCCCAATAGCCCTTCATCACGGAATAGCCGCGTGTGCAGAGTTCGCCCGGCGCACCGACGGCAACGGTCGCGCCATCGGCATCGATGGCCTTGACCTCGACATGGGGATGAACGCGCCCGACGGTCGAGACGCGTTTTTCCAAGGGGTCGTCGACGCTGCTCTGGAAGGAGACCGGGCTGGTCTCGGTCATGCCGTAGGCGATGGTCACTTCGGACATATGCATCAGCGACACCACCTTCTTCATCACCTCGATCGGGCATGGCGAGCCGGCCATGATGCCGGTGCGCAGGCTGGACAGGTCGAAGGCGGCGAAATCGGGATGGTCGAGCAGGCCGACGAACATGGTCGGCACGCCGTAGAGGCCGGTGCAGCGTTCCTGCGCCACGGCGTTCAGCGTGGCGCCGGCATCGAAGCCCTCGCCAGGGAACACCATGGTCGCGCCCTTGGTGACGCAGCCCATCGTACCCATCGACATGCCGAAGCAATGGTAGAGCGGCACGGGAATGCAAAGCCGGTCGTCGACCGTCAACCTGATGGCCGAGGTGACGAAATTGCCGTTGTTGAGGATGTTGTTGTGGGTCAGCGTCGCGCCCTTGGGTGCGCCCGTGGTGCCGCTGGTGAACTGGATGTTGATGGCGTCGTCCGGCTTCAGCCCCTCGGAGATGCGGTCGAGGCTGTCATGCTCGTCGCGCCCCGCCATCGCCAGCACATCGGCGAAATTGAACATGCCGGGCGAGTTCTCCTCGCCCATGCGGATGACGATCCGGAGCGCGGGCAGTTTCTGTGCCCTGAGCTTGCCGGGCGTGGCCGTTGCGATCTCCGGCGCCAGCGTCTCGATCATGCCGAGATAATCCGAGGTCTTGAAGCTGGCCGCGGTGACCAGAGCCTTGCAGCCGACCTTGTTCAGCGCATAGTCCAGCTCGGTGAGCCGGTAGGCCGGGTTGATGTTGACCAGGATCAGGCCGATGCGGGCGGTGGCGAATTGCGTCACCAGCCATTCCCAGCGGTTGGGCGACCAGATGCCGACGCGATCTCCCTTTTCGAGGCCCAGCGCCAGGAAACCGGCGGCCAGCGCATCCACCGTGTCGGACAGCTCGCTCCAGGTGAAGCGCTTGTCCTGGCCGACGAAGACGGCGGCATCGAGCGTGCCGTATTTGCCGGCCGTGTCGGAGAACAGTGCGGGAATGGTCTTGTTGAGCAGCGGCACGCCACGCTCGCCCGAGACGTGCGCCTTGCCGTCGACGGGCGCGACAAAGACGCTGCCGGCGCGCGCCCCGCGTCCGCGCAAACTGGTGGCGTTCTTCAGCTCGTCGAGATTGACCGGCATCGCTCTCTCCTCCCAGAACATCCGAGCCTATCAGCCTGCCGGGACGGTGGAAATCCCGCCGAAGGTAGGGCCAAGCTTCGAAGGCGGACCGCGCCGCCTTCCACGGTCATAAGAATGGCAGGGTCGTGAGAATGGCGCAGAACGAAAAACCCCGCCTCGAAGGGCGGGGGGCGCAAATCATCACCATAGCGGTATTTGTAGCATAGTGGCCGGCACAAAGCAAGAACAAAATTTGTCCGCCGCCAGCTATCCCTTCACCGAGGCCATGCTGGCCGCTATGTCGCGCAGCATCGTCTCGTCGGCCGTGGAACGCGTCTTTCGCGATGCGACAAGACACGCCTGCGACCGCAGCACGACGCCGTCGATCAGCACCTTGAGATGGTTGGCGCGCAGCGTCGAGCCGGTGGTGGTGATGTCGACGATGACATCGGCAAGGCCGGCCGCCGGCGCGCCCTCGGTGGCGCCCAGGCTCTCGACGATGCGATAGACCTGGATACCGTGCTTCTGCGAGAAGAATTGCTGGGTCAGCCGCCAGTATTTGGTGGCGATCCTGAGCCGCCTTCCGTGACGCTGGCGGAAATCGGCGGCGACATCATCGAGGTCGGCCATGGTCTCGACGTCGAGCCAGATGTCGGGCACGGCCACCACGACATCGGCATGGCCGAAGCCGAGACGGGCGACGATTTCGGCGCGCGCCTCCCAGTCGGCGAGGTTCTCGCGCACGAGGTCCTCGCCGGTGATGCCGAGATCGACGGCACCTTGCCCGATCTCGCCCGATATTTCGGAGGCGGACAGGAAAACGACCTCGACATTGTCCATGCCTTCGACGCGGGCGTGATATTTGCGCTCGTCACCGGGCAGGCTGATGGCGAGGCCGGCTTTCGCCAGCACCTCCAGCGCCTGCTCCTTCAACCGGCCCTTGGACGGGATCGCCAGCGTGATCATGGCGCGTGCTCCCGCAATGCCTCGATGCGGTCGAGCCAGACCGAGAAGCCGACGCCGGGGATCGGCGTCTTGGCGCCGAGCAGCGTCAGCAGCCGGTCGTAGCGGCCGCCGCCGGCCAGCGGCCTTTCACCATCTTGCGCCGCGATCTCGAAGACGAGGCCGGTGTAATAATCGAGCGGGCGGCCGAAGGCGGCGTCATAGCGGATCTTTTGCGCCGGCAGGCCGTTCGCCTCGACGGCCTTGGCGCGCGCCGCGAATTTTTCCAGCGCGGCCCCGAGCGATAGCCCGGCGGCACCGGCAAAACTCTCGAGCGCCTGGGCCGCGCCGTCGAGCGGCACGTCGATCGCCAGAAAGGTCTTCAGCGCCGCGAAGGCTTCGTTGGACAGCCGCACGCTGCGCAGCTCGGCCTTTTCGATCAGCCGCCGCGCGATATCGGCCGGCGCGCGTCCGGCCGAAGCCGACAGGCCGGCCTGTTCCATGCCGCCGGCTATATGCGCGGAGAGACCGTCCAGGTCACCGTCGAGCACAAGTGCCGCGACCGGGCCGGAGAGCTGGCTGTTGCGCGGCGGATTGGCGAGATCGGCAAGGGCTGCCTCCAGCATCGTCGCCGAGCCGAAGGCGCGGGCGAGCCGCATGCGCCAGCCGCGCGGCAGGCCGAGAGCCGCCAGCACCGCCTCGAAGATGGCCTGGTCGCCGAGCGTGATCGAGAGCTGCTGGCCCGGCAGCGCCAGCGACAGCAGTGCATGCGCGTCGGCCACCGAACGGGCATCGGCAGCGGCCGTGTCGCGGTCGCCGAGATCCTCGATGCCGGCCTGGAAGAACTCGTTGCCGCCTTCGCGGCGCTGGCGGAACACTTCGCCCAGATAGGAGTAGCGACGCGGCGTACCGGCCTGGCTGGCGATATGATCGAGGCAGACGGGAATGGTGAATTCCGGCCGCAGGCAGAGCGTCTGCCCGGTCTCGCTTTCGGTCAGGAAAATGCGGCGGCGCAAATCCTCGCCGGCCATATCGAGAAACGGATCGGCCGGCTGCAGCACGGCGACCTCCACCGCATGCGTGTCGCGGGTCGCGAACAGGCCGGCGATGTCGGCCGCGATGGCGGGATAGCGGGAGGTCAATTTGCAAACCTCAGCGCTGTACGACCCTCTGGTCCCAAACCGGAGACGCCAATGATCCAGGTCAAGGCTGGTGCTCTACGGCGCCCCCCTCTGCCCTGCCGGGCATCTCCCCCTCTAGGGGGGAGATTGGCTGCTTCGCAGCTGGTGCCCTTCTTGGAATCCTGAAAATTGGCGAAAGCCATGGTGACAGCCGATCTCCCCCCTTGAGGGGGAGATGTCCGGCAGGACAGAGGGGGGCGCCGTAGAACGCGGCCTCTATTTGCCACGCGCCCTCTCCTCAGCCTGCTCCGCCAGGATCTTTCTCACCTGCGCCACCAGCTCGCTTTCCGCCACCGTGACCTGTGCCGGGCGGGCGGCGCGCCATTCGGCATTATCCGTGATCTCGGCCGACAGGCGCGCGCCTTCGATCAGGTCCTTGATCTGCAATTCGCCCTTGGCGCGCTCGTCGCCGCCCTGGATGATCGCGACCGGGCAGCCGCGACGGTCGGCATATTTGAGCTGCGCCTTCATGCCGGCGCCGCCGAGATACATTTCGGAGCGAATGCCTGCGGCACGCAGCTCGCCCACCATCTTCTGGTAGCGGCCGAGGCTGTCGGTGTCCCTGTCCATCACCAGCACGACGACCGGCGCGATCACGTCGGCGTTGTCGAGCTTGCCGAGGTTCTTCAGCGCCGTCATCAGCCTGGAAACGCCGATGGAAAAACCGGTCGCCGGCACCGGCTCGCCGCGGAAGCGCGACACCAGCCCGTCATAGCGGCCGCCGCCCCCGACTGAACCGAAGCGCACGATCTGGCCATCCTCGTTGGGGATCTCGGCCAGGAGCTCGGCTTCGAAGACCGGGCCGGTGTAGTATTCGAGGCCGCGCACCACGGAGCGGTCCATGGCGACGCGATCTTCGCCGTATCCCGCCGCCCTGACCAGGGCCTCGATGGTCGCGAGCTCGCCAACGCCCTCCTGGTAGACGGCGTTCGCACCGACGCTGGCATCCTGGCCGGCCTGCGCGTTTCGCGCCGTCGCCAGAAGAACCGCCTCGGCTTGCGTATCATTCAGCCCGGCGCCTTTGGCGAAGTCGCCCTCGCCTTCCTTGCCGCCGTCCCAGCGCCCTGGTCCCAAGAGAAGCCGCACGCCTTCCGGCCCGAGCTTGTCCAGCTTGTCGATCGCCCGCAGCACGGTCAGCCGACGACTCGTATTCCCTTCACCTGCGAGGCCGATCGCCTCGAGCACGCCGTCCAGCACCTTGCGGTTGTTGACGCGGATGACGTAGTCGCCGCGCTTGATGCCGAGCGCTTCCATCACATCGGCCATCATCATCGCCATCTCGGCGTCGGCGGCGACGCCCGGCGTGCCGATCGTGTCGGCGTCGAACTGCATGAACTGGCGGAAGCGGCCGGGACCGGGCTTCTCGTTGCGGAACACCCAGCCGGAACGGTAGCTGCGATAGGGTTTTGGCAGGCGCTCGAAATTCTCGGCGACGAAACGCGCCGTCGGCGCGGTCAGGTCGTAGCGCAGCGACAGCCACTGGTCGTCATCGTCCTGGAAGGAGAACACGCCTTCGTTCGGCCGGTCCTGGTCGGGCAGGAATTTTCCGAGCGCATCGGTGTATTCGATCAGCGGCTGGTCGGCGGGTTCGAAACCGTAGAGTTCGTAGACCGAGCGGATGGTCGCCATCATCTTCTCGACGGCGCGGATATCTTCGGCGCTGCGGTCGGCAAAACCGCGCGGCAGCCGCGCTTTCGTCTTTTCCGATTTGTCGGCCATGGATTCGCCCGGTGTTTCGTGTTGCTGAAAACTCAACAGCGTTGCGATTTTCGCAACGGGCGTGTCCTAACCGAACAGGTCCTACCGGGCAAGGCCGGCGGCAGGCGCTGTCTCCATGCATGCGAGAAGGCACGCGGGCGTTCGCCGAAACAAAAACGCACCGAAAATGAAACAATCCCGCCATCGGCGCGGCATCGTGCCGACATAATCGAGGCCGATACAGCGCACCGCAATGGAGGGGTTCGGGACATGATGAGCGCGGTGGAATTTCACGACAACAGGGATGCGGGCGACATGCCGGCACGCCTGCGCGCCGCAGATGTCCAAGCTCCCAGCATGATCGGCCAGCCGGCCGGACCGTTCGAGGTACACGCCGATACCGGACCTTCCCTGCGCGACGCATTGGTGACCGGCCTGCTGGTGATCTATCCAACCGTCGCCACCGTGGTCGCGATCGTCGCCGGCCTGTTCCTGGGAAGTGCAAACGGCGCCTGAGGCTATTTCGGCCGTTTGAAAGCCTTCCGTTCTTTCTCGACCTCTTTGCGGCACACACACCCCTCGAGATGATCGTTGACCAGGCCCATCGCCTGCATGAAGGCGTAGACCGTGGTCGGGCCGACGAAGGTCCAGCCGCGCTTCTTCAGGTCCTTGGAAATGCGGATCGAGACCGCCGTGGTGGGATTGGCGCGCAGATGGGCGAGGTCGACGACCTGCGGCCGTTCCTCCCTGCCGGGTTCGAACTTCCAGAACCAGGCAGCGAGCGAGCCGAATTCATCGGCCATCTCGCGGGCACGCCTGGCGTTGTTGATGGTTGAGACGATCTTGCCGCGATGGCGGATGATGCCGGCATCGCCGAGCAGGCGCTCGACGTCCTTGTCGGTGAAGGCGGCGACCTTGTCGAAATCGAAGCCGGCGAAAGCGGCGCGAAAATTCTCCCGCTTGCGCAGGATGGTCAGCCAGGACAGGCCCGACTGGAAACCTTCGAGACAGATCTTCTCGAACAGCCGGCGGTCGTCCGCCACCGGGCGGCCCCATTCATGGTCATGGTAATGCAGGTAGTCGGGCAGATTGCCGTGCCAGAAGCAGCGCGCGACACCGTCGGGTCCGGCGAGAAGGCCGGTTTGTTCCTTGTCCATGGCGAGAATTCCATTCGTTAACGCGCTGGTTGCGCTGCTTTACCTTGGCTTTACCAGATTCCTGAACGCGGCGGTAACCACACCGAAAGGTTTACCGACAGTTCCGCATTTTACACATTCCGATTCATGTTTCGGTTGCTGTTCCCGCGCCAATGATCGCTGAACCGGGAGGTCGTTTCCACCCGGTTTGTCAGACGATCAAGGTGCTTTCCCGATGAAGAGAGTTTTGTTTCCCGTGCTCGGCGCCGTGGCTGCGGTTGCTGCCGGCGTCACACCTTCCACGGCCGGAGACCGCTATGCCGACAGACCGCCGGTGATGGTGAGCCCCGACCTTTCCGCGCCCTGGGTGCTGCAGCTTGGCCATGCGCCGGGCATCGTGCGGCAGAACCGGCAGGTCGCGCAGCAGCCGCGCCCGCGTTATGCGCAGCCCGACCGCGTGCAAACGGCGGCCGTGCAGGCCCCGGCCAAGCGCATGGTCGCTCGCCCGCAGATCAATCCGATCTACCTGCCGCAGGAAGTCGCCTATGACGGCTCCCAGAAGCCGGGCACCATCGTCATCGATACGACCCAGAACTTCCTCTATCTGGTCGAGAAGGACGGCAAGGCGCGGCGCTATGGCGTCGGCACCGGCAAGCCGGGCTTCGAATGGTCGGGCACGCACAAGATCACCAACAAGCGGGTCTGGCCGGACTGGCGCCCGCCGGCCGCGATGATCAAGCGCGAGGCCGCCAAGGGGCGCTACCTGCCAACCTACCTGGCCGGCGGCATGGAGAACCCGCTCGGCGCGCGCGCGCTCTATCTCGGTAGTACGGAATATCGCATCCACGGCACCAACCAGCCCTGGACGATCGGCGGCGCCGTGTCGTCGGGCTGCATCCGCATGCGCAACGAGGATGTCGTCGACCTTTATGAACGGGTCGATGTCGGAACCACTGTCGAGGTGATATAATAGTTGCTGCGAATCACCCGATCCGGAAGCGCAGCGCTTCCCGGGATCGGAAGGAATAACGGGGGACGGGCCGTATGGGGATGCGGCCGGTCAGAAAGGGCGGCACGGGAAACCGTGCTGCCCTTTCCGTTTCGGACGAAGCACTGCCGCGCCCGCACGTCGCGCAAAAGGCATGACGGTTCGCATTCGTGCTGCCATTGCCGCTGTTCTTTTGCTATGGCAAGGCAACGCTCAGGTCAGAAGAGTCCGATCATGTCACTGTCCGACGACAGCCGCTATCTCAAGGGCGGCCCGGTTGCCCGGCGCATCATCGCCGCCGTGCGCGAGGATGCGGCGATCGCAAGGGCCGAAGGGTTCCCGCCCAAACTGGTGTCGATCACCGTCGGCGATACGGCGGCGGTGGATGTCTATGTACGAAACCAGCGCGCCAAGGCAGAGCTGGCGGACATCGATTTCGACGAACGGCGCTTTCCCGCCACCATCACCGCGGGCGAACTGGAAGCGGCGATCCACGGCCTGAACGCCGATCCGCGCGTTACCGGCATCATCATCCAGCGGCCGGTGCCGGCACATATCCCGATCAGGACGTTGCAGGCGGCGGTGCATCCGCTGAAGGACGTCGAAGGCATGCATCCGGCCTCGATCGGCAACATCGTCTACAACCAGCTCGATCTGGCGCCCTGCACGGCGGCCGCCTCGGTCGAGTTGCTCAAGGAAACCGGCCTCGACCTCAAGGGCCTGGAAGTGGTGATGGTCGGCCACTCCGAGATCGTCGGCAAGCCGATCGCCTTCCTGTTGATGAGCGAAGGCGCGACGGTCACGGTCTGTCACCACATGACGCGCTCGGTCGCCGCGCACGCGCGCCGCGCCGATGCGCTGTTCGTCGCCGTCGGCAAGCCGCGCCTGATCAAGGCCGACATGGTAAAGCCGGGTGCGGCCGTCATCGATATCGGCATCAATTCCGAGACGCTGCCGGACGGTTCCACCCGTATCGTCGGCGACGTCGACACCGACAGCGTGAAGGACGTGGCCTCCTGGATCACGCCGGTGCCGGGCGGCGTCGGCCCGATCACCGTTGCGATCCTGCTGCGCAACACGATGGTGGCGCTCAGCCGCCAGCGCGCGCTCTACGAGGCGACCTACGGCACGATCGACAGGCTGGCGGCCGAATAACGCCGGGGCGGCCCCTACTCAGCGGCGATCAGGCCGGGTTCCGCGACACCTTCCGGCCTCGGCCCGCCATAGGCCCAGTCGAGCAGCTTGATCGTATGCACCACCGGCAGCTTCGCGGCAGACGCGATCTGCGTTATGCAGCCGATATTGCCGGTCGCGACGACCGAAGCGCCGGTAGCCTCGATGTTTTTCACCTTGCGGTCGCGCAGCCTGGCCGAAATATCCGGCTGCAGAATGTTGTATGTGCCGGCCGAACCGCAGCACAAATGCCCTTCGCGCGGCTCGCGAACGATGAAACCGGCTTTGGCCAACAATTCCCTAGGCTGGCGGGTGATCTTCTGGCCGTGCTGCATCGAACAGGCCGAATGATAGGCGACGACCGTGCCCGGCTTGCGCACCGGTTCGGGCAGGTCGATGGCGGTCAGGTATTCGGTAATGTCCTTGGCCAGCGCGGAGACACGTGCAGCCTTTTCGGCGTAGGCCGGATCAAGCCGCAGCATGAAACCGTAATCCTTGATGGTCGTGCCGCAGCCCGACGCGGTGATGATGATGGCATCGATCCCGCCTTGTTCAATCGCGCGGGTCCAGGCATCGACATTTTGCCTTGCAGAAGCAAGGGCGGCTTGCTCGCGGCCCATGTGATGGACGAGCGCGCCGCAACAGCCCTCGCCCGGCGGCACCAGGACCTCGACGCCAAGCCGCGTCAGCAGTGAAATGGTCGTGTCGTTGATGGCGGGATCGAGCACCGATTGCGCGCAACCGGTGAGGATGGCGACGCGGCCCCTCTTCGCCCCCTGCCCGGTATGGGTGCCCGGCGAAGCCATCGGCGATGCTCCCGGGATCGATTCCGGCGCGAGCTTGAGCATTGCGCCAAGCGGCTTCAATGCCGGGATCTTCTCGAACAGGCCGATGAACGGCTTGCCCAGTTTCGCCAATTTGAGCGCGGCGCGAAAACGCTGGGGATAGGGCAGGACGAGGGCCAGCATGGCGCGGGTCAGGCGATCGAGCAGCGGCCGCCTATAGGTCTGCTGGATATGGGCGCGGGCATGGTCGACCAGATGCATGTAGTTGACGCCAGACGGGCAGGTGGTCATGCAGGCGAGGCAGGACAGGCAGCGATCGATATGGGTGACGATCTCCTTGTCGGCGGGGCGACCGTTTTCCAGCATATCCTTGATCAGGTAGATGCGCCCGCGCGGTGAATCGAGTTCGTTGCCCAGCGTCACATAGGTCGGGCAGGTAGCGGTGCAGAAACCGCAATGCACGCATTTGCGCAGAATCTTTTCCGACTCGGCAACATGCGGGTCGGCAAGCTGTGCGGGCGAGAAATTGGTCTGCATCTCTTGATGTCCTAGGCCATGCGGCCGGGATTGAGGATGTTCTTGGGGTCGAATTCGTGCTTCAGCCGCTGGCTGAGCGCTGCCAGTGAGGGAGCCTGCGGCTCGAACACCGGCAGGGCGGCACGGTGCGAAGGAGCCGCGCGCACCAATGTCGCATGGCCGCCGCCATGTTTTCTCAGAAGTCCGCGCAGCAGCGTCGCTTCCGGGTCACCCTCCTCCATGCGCAGCCACACCAGTCCGCCCTGCCAGTCATAGAAGGCGCTGACGGCAGCCTGCATGCGCAGCGTGAAAACCATCTGGTGCGCCTGGGCAGGCGCCATCGATACGCGCCAGACCGGTTTGTCGCTGTTGTCCGCGAAAGGCCTGCAATCGCGCACGTCACGCCACAGGGCAGCCGACGCTTCGCTGGAAATCTCTTCGAGTGGTCCGGCATTTCCGAGCAACGTCTTCAGCGCGGCGATGCGATAGACGACGGAGGGGCCAAAACCTTCCACCCGCAGCAGCGTGGCCGCATCGTTGCCGAGCACGCCTGCGGCAACCCGTGCGGCAATCCGCTCCGGCAGGTGCGCGGCGCTCGATACTTCCGCGCTGGAGCCGAGCGCCAGCGCCATCGCCGCGGCGGCCGCATCGTCGAGCAGGCCGCGGACAGCGAGCGTGACCTCGGTCTCGGCCGATGGCAGCACCTTGAAGGTGACGTCGGTGAACACCGCCAGCGTGCCCCAGCTGTTGGCCATCAGCTTGGACAAATCGTACCCGGTGACATTCTTGACCACGCGGCCGCCGGATTTGAATGCCTCGCCGCGGCCGGACACCACGTTGATGCCCAGGATATGGTCGCGCGCCGCCCCCGCCTTCAGCCGGCGCGGGCCGGAGAGGTTCGCTGCAAGCGCACCACCAAGCGTGCCCTTGCCCGGCTCGCCGCCGAGCAGCGGGCCGTAATCCATCGGCTCGAAAGCGAGTTGCTGGCCGTTTTGCGCCAGCAGCGTCTCGATTTCGGCCAGCGGCGTGCCGGCCTTTGCGGACAGCACCAGTTCGGCTGGTTCATAGAGCGTGACCCCGGCGAGCCTCGACAGGTCGAGCGTGTGCTCGGTCTGCAGCGGACGGCCGATGCCGCGCTTGGAGCCGTGACCGAGGATTTCGAGCGGCGAGCCTTCCGCCGCCGCCCAGGCGACGGTGGAGAGAACTTCGGAAGGGGTGATGGGAGTGAAGGTGGTCATGGCGCCGATGCGCAATATGCGGGAATGCCGCGTTCCTTCGCGCCCCCCTCTGTCCTGCCGGACAACTCCCCCTCAAGGGGGGAGATTGGATGCCGCGCCGGGTTTCGCCAATCTCCAGCGTTGGCGGAAGGGCGAAGCGACGAAGCTGCCAATCTCCCCCCGTGAGGGGGAGATGTCCGGCAGGACAGAGGGGGGCGTTCAGGCGCTGACATAACCCTCAAAACCTCGGAATGTCCGGAAACGCTAACTCTCCGCGATGCACATGCATGCGCCCCAGCTCCGCGCAGCGGCGCAGCTGCGGGAACACCTTGCCCGGGTTGAGCAGATGATTGGGATCGAAGGCGCATTTGACGCGCATCTGCTGGTCGAGGTCGATCCCGTTGAACATTTCCGGCATCAGGTCGCGTTTCTCGACGCCCACCCCATGCTCGCCGGTCAAGACGCCGCCGACCTTGACGCACAGCCGCAATATGTCGGCGCCGAAACTCTCGGCCTTGTCGAGTTCGCCCGGCACGTTGGCGTCATAGAGGATCAGCGGATGCAAATTGCCGTCGCCGGCATGGAAGACATTGGCGACGCCGAGCCCGTATTTTTCGGAGAGCTCGCGCATGCCGGCCAGCACGCGCGGCAGTTCCTTGCGCGGGATGGTGCCGTCCATGCAGTAATAGTCGGGCGAGATGCGGCCGACCGCGGGGAAGGCTGCCTTGCGCCCTGCCCAGAAGCTCAGCCGCTCCTGCTCCGACTGCGAAATGCGGCAGGTGGTCGAACCGTTGCGGATGGCGATCGCCTCGACCGCGGTGATGAGATGATCGACCTCGACGCCCGGCCCGTCGAGCTCGACGATCAGCAGCGCCTCGACATCCAGGGGATATCCGGCATGGACGAAATCCTCCGCCGCGTGGATCGCCGGGCGGTCCATCATCTCCATGCCGCCGGGAATGATGCCGGCGCCGATGATGTCGGCGACGCATTGGCCACCCTGCTCGCTGGTCGGGAAGCCGATCAGCAGCGCACGTGCCGTCTCCGGCTTCTTCAAAATGCGCACGGTGACTTCGGTGACGACGCCCAGCAGGCCTTCGGAGCCGGTCATGACGCCGAGCAGGTCGTAGCCCTCCGCGTCCAGATGCCTGCCGCCGAGCCGCACCACCTCGCCGCTCATCAGCACCATCTCGATGCCGAGCACATTGTTGGCGGTCAGGCCGTATTTGAGGCAGTGCACGCCGCCGGAATTTTCGGCGACATTGCCGCCGATCGAACAGGCGATCTGGGAAGATGGGTCGGGGGCGTAGTAAAAACCCTCCTGCTCGACGGCGGTGGTGATGCCGAGATTGGTGACGCCCGGCTGGGCGACGACGATGCGATTGGGGAAATCGATCTCGATAATGCGGTTGAAGCGGCTCATGACCAGGAGCACCGCGTCCTCCAGCGGCAGCGCACCGCCCGACAGCGAGGTGCCGGAGCCGCGCGGCACGACGCGGATGTTGCGGTCATTGCAGTATTTCAGCACGCGCGAAACCTGTGCCACCGTTTCGGGAAGCACCACGACCAATGGCAATTGCCGGTAGGCGGTCAGGCCATCGCTCTCGAAGGCGCGCATTTCGTTGGCCGCGTCGACCACACCCTCGCCCGGCACGATAATGCGCATGTCGGCGACGATCTCGCCGCGCCGGCGCATCGTGGCGTCGTCTGGCTTGGGCATGGCAAGGCCGGACATCGGCAGCCTCATCTCGCGTGACTGGTCAAAATCTTTTACCAGTGAAGGGCGTCGGTTGCAAACCCCGCTTTGACCGAGAGCGGACACGGACGCAACGGACGCCTTCCGTAGCGGCAATCTGCCGCTGGCGCGCTTTACCCTGTGGGAAGTAAAGGCGCGCCTACTCGCCCGGATGTTTCGTCGGCTCGGAATGCATGCGCCGCACCCGCCGCACGCCCCACCAGACCAGCAGGATGGCGAGCGGCACGCACGCCGCCGTGACCACTTCGGGCGCGAAGGCATGGCCGAAGATCGAGGCGCCCTTGGCGACATAGCCGACGAGGCCGACGACATAGTAGGAAACGGCCGCGACCGACAGGCCTTCGACGGTCTGCTGCAGGCGCAGTTGCAACCGGGCGCGATTGTTCATCGAGGCGAGCAGGTCGCGGTTCTGCTTCTCGACCTCGACATCGACCCAGGTGCGCAGCAGCGTGGTGGCGCGCGTCAGCTTGCGCGACAGGTTGGCCTGACGCTCCTCGACCGAACGGCAGGTGCGCATGGCAGGCGCCATGCGCCGCCGCAAGAACCCCGCCCAGGTGTCATATCCCTGTACGGCTTCTTCCTCGAGCGCTTCCAGCCTTTCGCCGACGATGCCGTCATAGGCACGGCTGGCGCCGAAGCGGTAGAGGCTCGACGCCGCGTCGGCCTCCAACTCAGCCGCGAGTTCGGTCAGGTCGGCAAGCAATTTCTGGCTGTCGCGGGTCTCGGCGAGTTTCATCTCCAGCGTGATCTGGGCCAGCCTGTCCTCAATACGGCGGGCGCGACCGGACAAGGCCAGCGCCAACGGCAGGCCGAGCATGGCCAGCGTGCGGTAGGTCTCGATGTCGATCAGCCGCTGCGACAAGGCGCCGGTGCTGGCCGGCGTCAGGGCGCGGTCAAGGATCAGCATACGGGTCAGGCCGTCGCCATCCTGGCGGAAATCGGTGACGATTGCTGCATTGCCGCGTTCGACCAGCGAATAGCAGAGGCTGGTCGGATCGAAGCCGGCGATCGACCGCTCGCCCGCCTGCGTCCATTTGCGGATCTCGAGCCGGATGCCTGAAATAACGGTTCCGGGTGGAGAAAATCCGTTGCCGAACGGCGAATCCTCCTGGCCCTTGCCGCCTTCGGCAAGCGGCCCTTCCCACAGATAGGTGGAGAATTCGGTATGCCGCTCCCAGCGCAGCGAGCCCTGGCCCCATCTCATGGCGTGATGGCGTGCCTGACGGTCGGGCGCGGCGATGCCGAGGCGACGCGACAGCTCGGAAAGCACCGAATGATCGACGCCGGCGCCACCCTCGGTCATGAAGGCGAGCTGGATCAGCACACGCGGCTTCTCGACCAGCGGGTGCGGACGGGCATGGACCTCGCCCAGCGCGCCGGGCCGTCCCTCATGCGCCGGAAAGCCGAGCACGCTGCCCTTGGCGCGCGGCTGAAATTCGAGATTGGAAGGATCGTGCGACACGGCTTGTTCCCCGGGTTTCTTTGAACCCTCTTGCAGTTGCGTCCTCTAGAGCCAATAGGCTCCTGACGCAAACAGCAAAGTTTAGCCGAAGAGGATAGGGGCGCGAGCGGGGAACCGGCACGCTTCAACCAATTGGATAAATAATTTGACCAGTTGGCGACGCTGGCTTTATCTTGCGCGACACCGGTTCAACACTCCCAGGCATGCCGTTGAGCGACATTTTTTCCAGGATCGAGCACTCGCGAACCGCCGACGAGGTGGTGCAGCAGATCGAAAGCCTCGTCCTCGAAGGCGTGCTGCGCACCGGCGACCGGCTGCCTGGCGAGCGCGAGCTGGCGCGCCAGTTCGATGTGTCCCGGCCGATCCTGCGCGACGCGCTGAAGGCGCTCGAGGGACGCGGCCTTTTGACGACGCGGCCGGGCGGCGGCACATATGTCGCCGACATCATCGGCCAGCTGTTCACCAAGCCGGTGGCGGACCTGATCTCGACGCATCGCAAGGCGGTGGCCGATTACCTGGAATATCGCCGCGAGGTGGAGGGGATCGCCGCCGAATATGCGGCGCGGCGCGCCACGCCGGAGGACCTAGCCCTGCTCGACCGCATCATGGCACGCATGGACGAAGCGCACCGCACCGGGGATTTCGACGACGAAGCCGAGATCGACGTCGAGTTCCATCATGCGATCTGCGAATGCGCGCACAACATCCTGCTCCTGCATACGCTGCGCTCCTGCTACAGGCTGCTGTCGGAAGGCGTGTTCCAGAACCGGTTGCTGGTGTTCACCGTGCCCGGCGCGCGCGATGCGCTGCTGGCCCAGCACCGGGCGATCCACATCGCGGTCAAGGCCGGCGACCCGGCCGGCGCGCGGCAGGCGGCGATGGACCACATGATCTATGTCGAGCGGTCGATGGCGCAAGCCGAGCGCAGCGGCGACTGGCAACGCGTATCGCGGCTCAGGCTCAGGCAACGCTCTGAAGCCGGCGATGCCGAACCGGCGCGCAAACGCTCCTGAACGATATCGATCAAGCGGGGACACGATGAGCGACATTCTCACCATTGCCGACCTCAAGGACCTGGCGCGACGGCGCGTGCCCAGGATGTTCTTCGAGTATGCCGATTCCGGCGCATGGACCGAGAGCACCTACCGGGCCAACGAGGAGGACTTCCAGAAGATCAAGTTCCGCCAGCGCGTGCTGGTCGACATGAGCAACCGCTCACTGGAATCGACCATGATCGGCGAGAAGGTGGCCATGCCGGTGGCGTTGGCCCCAACCGGCCTGACCGGCATGCAGCATGCCGACGGCGAGATGCTGGCGGCGCAGGCGGCAGAGGAATTCGGCGTGCCGTTCACGCTATCGACGATGAGCATCTGCTCGATCGAGGATGTCGCGTCGGTGACGAAGAAGCCGTTCTGGTTCCAGCTTTACGTGCTGCGCGATAAGGACTTCGTGCTCGACCTGATCGACCGGGCAAAAGCGGCGAAATGCTCGGCGTTGGTGCTGACGCTCGACCTGCAGATCCTCGGCCAACGGCACAAGGATGTCCGCAACGGACTTTCGGCGCCGCCCAAGATGACGCTGGCCAACATCGCCAACATCGCGGTCCGTCCGCGCTGGTGGATGGGCATGGCCGGCACGAAGCGCCGCACGTTCCGCAACATCGTCGGCCACGCCAAGGGCGTCGGCGACGTGGCTTCGCTGGCGTCATGGACGACGGAGCAGTTCGACCCGCATCTGTCGTGGAAGGATGTCGCCTGGATCAAGGAACGCTGGGGCGGCAAGCTGATCCTGAAAGGCATTCTCGATAAGGAAGACGCATTGATGGCCGCTGAAACGGGCGCCGACGCGATCGTCGTTTCCAACCATGGCGGGCGTCAGTTGGACGGCGCATCCTCGTCGATCATGGCGCTGGAGGAAATCGCGGACGCGGTCGGCGACAGGATCGAGGTGCACATGGATGGCGGCATCCGCTCCGGCCAGGACGTGCTGAAGGCACTGTGCCTCGGCGCCAGGGGCACCTATATCGGCCGGCCGTTTCTCTACGGCCTGGGCGCGCTCGGCAAGGAAGGCGTTACCAAGGCGCTGGAAATCATCCGTAAGGAGATGGACATCACACTGGCCCTGTGCGGAAAACGTCTGGTGACCGACATGGGCAAGGACCAGATCCGGCGCTAGCCAGGTCGGCGACGGCCTGATCACGGAGACAGCGATACGTTGGCAGAACCCGACATTCATTTCCTGGACGCGCGCGGACCGGACGGCATGCGTCTCTACGCAATCGGCGATGTCCATGGCCGGCTCGATTTGCTGGCCGCCATGCATCAGCGGATCGAGAGCGAGCTCGAATGGAAGCCGGCTCGCGACTGGCGCGTCATCCACCTCGGCGACTATGTCGACCGTGGGCCGGACTCCAAGGACGTCGTCGATTTCCTGATCGAGGCGCGCAAACGCGATCCGCGAAACCTGATGCTTGCCGGCAATCACGATCTCGGCTTTCTCGATTTTCTCGATACCCCTGACCCGGACGGGCTTTTCATGCGCTATGGCGGGGTCCAGACGGCGCTATCCTACGGTGTGCCCCTCGCGGCCGACGCCGGCTGGTTCGGCAGGATGGAGACGATGAGACGGGGGCATCAGGCTCTGCTCGAAGCAGTACCGCAACACCATATCGATTTCCTGCGTTCGCTACCCTTCTCAATCAGCTTCGGCGACTTCTTCTTCTGCCATGCCGGCATCCGGCCAGGCGTTGCCCTGGAGAACCAGAATCCGCAGGATCTGATCTGGATCCGCGACGTTTTCCACGATCACGCAGGCCTTTTCCCGAAGATCGTGGTGCACGGCCACACGCCCGTTCCCGAGGCGGAGGTCATGGCCAACCGCGTCAATGTCGATACGCTCGCCTGGCAATCAGGCATGCTGAGCGCGCTCGTTGTCGAGGACGCCGACAAACGCATTCTGACAATGACAATAAGGGAAGCTTGAGTGGCGCGCGTCGCGGAAACGACGCGAACGGTCCGGCTATTCAGCGCAGCGAAGCGGTGACGCCGTAGCCGTCGACGGCGTTGTGGTTGTTGGCGGCATCGGCCGCATAGATGCCGAGACCGCAAATCACGATGGCGGACATCATGGCAAAGGACAGAAGCGCTGCTTTCACGGACGTCATCTCTTGTTGAGCTTCCTGCATCTGTGCACGAGGCGGTTACCAATGCGTTGAAACCGAAAATACGTCTCAAAGTTTCGACGATTTCGCGCTTCTAGGCACGTTCTGTATCGGCGGTGTGTCGCACGGGCCACACAAAGGTCCATCGCGGTTGCACCGGTGATGCAGAGCGCGCGCCTTCTAGGATGGCGGGCGTACACAAGCCAAGGACGAAACCGGTTTTCCCCAGGCGGATTCACCGCCGCGTGCCAATTATGCCACGCCCTGGTCCGCAGAGATGATGCTCAGATCGTCGCCACCCATGCGCGGGCGATGGCAAGGCCGGCAGCATCGGCATCCGGTCCGTTACGGGCCATTTCGCCATCGAGCTTGCCGGCCCAGTCGGGGTGGCGCGCTGCAATGATCGGCGCGAAAGAGGTGCTCCAGTCCTTCACCAGCGGCCGATCGGCCTCGAAGTGGAACTGGAAGCCGTAGACGGCGCGGCCGACGCGGAACGCCTGGTTCTCGGCGACATCATTGCCGGCGAGCCGCACGGCGTCTTCAGGCAGCACGAAGGTGTCGTCGTGCCATTGGAAGATCGGGAACTTTTCCGGAAGCTCGGCCAGCACCGGATCGGCCTTGGCGTCCGGCGTCAGCGAAACGCCGCGCCAGCCGAATTCGTTGGCGCCGCCGATGCGGTTCTCGCCGCCGAAGGCGCGGGCAACCAGCTGGCTGCCGAGGCAGATGCCGAGCACCGCGCGGTTCTTGCCGGCGAAATCGCGGGTCAGCTCGAGCAGCGCCGGAAAATAGGGATATTCCTCATCGGCCAGCGCGTTCTGGCCGCCGCCGAGCACCACCATGGCGTCGTGGCCGTTCGCATCATCCGGCAGCGGATCGCCCTTGTAAAGAAGGCGGATGTCGAGATCGGCACCGGCTTCCGCAAGTGCCGCGCCGACCTGGCCGAGGCCGGTGTTGTCGTAGTTCTGGATCACCAGCACCCGCATCGCAAAACCCTGCTGACGTGAAAACGATGCGACGAGCGATATCATGGCGCCGGCATTTCAGCCAAGATGCGGGCGCGCGGAGAAAACTATGCCACTGCAAAACCGGGTCGATCCGTTCGGCGCCATCCACGCCGTGCCCGAGCGCGGCCTGTTCATGGGCAATCGCGGCATCATCCACGATCCCGAGACCAGGACGCTGTTGAAAAAACGCTGGGCGCTTCACGCCTGGATCATCTGCGTCTGCGACTTCGGCGACGTGCGGCGCGAGCCGATGGGCCGCAACCGGCGACGTGATGATCTATCGGGACCCAAGGCGGGCTGGACGGAACTGTTCTTCCTCGACGAGGTGACGGCGCTGGCGGCGGGCCATCGGCCCTGCTTCTTCTGCCGGCGCGAACGGGCCAGGGATTTTGTGGGTCGCTTCGGCGAAGCCTTCGGCATAACGGAGCCGCGCGCGCCGCAGGTCGACAAGCGGCTGCACAAGGAGCGGCTGGCCGCGGGCGGCAAGCCGCCGGTGGTGGCGGCTGACGAGCTTGCAGGCCTGCCCGACGGCACGATGGTCGAGGATGGAGGCAATGCCTACGCCTTGCGTCGCGGCAAGGCGCTGCGCTGGTCGTTCGCAGGATATTGCGGAGCGCAGGATTTCAACGACCTCGCTCATCGGCCGCTACGGCTGCTGACGCCGCCGACCACGATCGGGGTGTTGAGGCGAGGCTACGAACCCGTCTGGCATCCTTCCGCCAAGGCTTGACGCCAACCGCCGGCTCGCCCATTCCTCGGCCATGCGCGCCAATTACAAGATGCAACGCCTGTTCGTGCCCGACGATCTCGGGCCGGAGATCGAGTTCGACGCCGGCCACCAGCAGAGCCATTATCTCCTGCACGTGCTGCGGCTTGGCGAGGGCGCCGAGATCCTGTTGTTCAACGGCCGCGACGGCGAATGGTTGGCGGCCATCGCGGCCAAATCCAAGAAGGCGGTGAAGTTGAGGGTGCTGGCGCGGCAACGGCCGCAGCCGCCGCTGCCCGATCTCGTCTACTGCTTCGCACCGCTGAAGCAGGGCCGGCTCGACTATCTGGTGCAGAAGGCGGTCGAAATGGGCGCCGGCGTGCTGCAGCCGGTCATCACCCAGCACACGCAAGTGGCGAAACCCTCCATCGACCGCTTGCGCGCCAACGTCGTCGAGGCGGCCGAGCAGTGCGGCATACTTGCGGTGCCGCAGGTGCGGGAAGCGGAAAAGTTCGAACGCCTGCTGACCGGCTGGGACACGGATCGGCGGCTGGTCTTCTGCGACGAGGACGCTTCGACCAACAATCCCCTGCCCGCGCTGCAAGCGGTAAGCGAAAGGAAGCTCGGCCTGCTGGTCGGGCCGGAAGGCGGATTTTCCGATGAGGAGCGCAAGCTGTTGCGCGCTCTGCCTTTCGTCACTGCCATTCCGCTCGGCCCGCGCATCCTGCGCGCCGATACGGCCGCCGTGGCCGCACTGGCGGTGATGCAGGCCACAATCGGCGATTGGTGAGGGTTTCTTCCTCCCCTCTTGTGGAGATGGGAAGAGCCGCATCGTTCAATTCCTGTTGACCTCTGGCTCAGGATTTTTCGCTTGATCGGCTACTGACATTTCGTCCATCTAGCGCCGGCGGTCTTCCGGCCGCCCTGCAGTGCCGCGCGTCGACGCGCAAAGGCCGCTGTAGTACTTTGATTTTGGCGCATATCCCGAAAATCGAGGTCGATTTCGGGATCATAGCGCCGCAGGGGCTTGATGATGGCGCGCGACACAACCGATTTCCGGCCGATCGAAGGCATGGACGAACTCGTCGCGCATCTGGCCGAGGGCAACAAGCCGCGGGACAAGTGGCGCATCGGCACCGAGCACGAGAAATTCCCGTTCTACGTCGACGGCAACGGGCCCGTGCCCTATGGCGGCGAGCGCGGCATACGCGCCATCCTCGAAGGCATGCAGTCAAAGCTCGGCTGGGACCCCATCATCGATGACGGCCGCATCATCGGCCTGGTCGAGCCGACCGGCCAGGGCGCGATTTCGCTGGAGCCCGGCGGCCAGTTCGAACTCTCCGGCGCGCCGCTGGAGACGATCCACCAGACCTGCCGCGAGGGCAATGCCCACCTGGCGCAGGTGCGCGAGATCGCCGAGCCGATGGGCATCCGCTTCCTTGGCCTTGGCGGCAGCCCGAAATGGTCGCTGGCCGAGACGCCGAAAATGCCGAAGTCGCGCTACGAGATCATGACGCGCTACATGCCCAAGGTCGGCACCAAGGGCCTCGACATGATGTACCGCACCTGCACGATCCAGGTTAATCTCGACTTCGAGAGCGAGGTGGACATGCGGCGCAAGATGCAGGTGTCGCTGAAGCTGCAGCCGCTGTCGACGGCGCTGTTCGCCAATTCGCCCTTCACGGAAAGCCGGCCGAACGGCTTGCAGAGCTGGCGCGGCGACATCTGGCGGGACACCGACAACCAACGCTCGGGCCTGCTCGAATTCTGCTTCTCGCCCGATTTCGGTTTTGCCGACTATGTCGAATGGGCACTCGACGTGCCGATGTATTTCGTCATCCGCGACGGCCAGTACCACGACATGACGCACGTCACCTTCCGTCAGTTCATGGCCGGGGCCGTCCGCAATGAAATCCCGGACGGATTGCCGACGATGGGCGACTGGGCTAACCATCTGTCGACGCTCTTCCCCGACGTGCGGCTGAAGCGCTTTCTCGAGATGCGCGGCGCCGATGGCGGGCCGTGGCGGCGCATCTGCGCCCTTCCGGCCTTCTGGGTCGGGCTGCTCTACGACGAGGCAGCGCTCGATGCGGCGGAGGCGCTGACCTCGAGCTGGACCTACGGGGAAGTGCTGGCGATGCGCAACGCCGTGCCCGAACAAGGCATTTCGGCGCCGTTCCGCAACGCCACGTTGCGCGACATCGCTCGCGACGTGCTTACCATCTCGCGCATGGGGCTGAAGAACCGCGGCAAGAAGAACCGCGACGGCTATGACGAGACCTCGTTCCTCAACACGCTCGACGAGGTCGTGGCGCGCGGCACCACCAGCGCCGAGGAGATGCTGTCGGCCTACCACACACGCTGGGGCGGCTCGATCGAGCCGGTGTTCATGGAATACGCCTATTGACCCTCGGCTTCGAGGCGGCCGAGCTCCTGCAAAAGCCGCTTCAATCGGCGGTGGAAACGAATTAGGCTTCTCCGGCGGGGATTTCCGGAGGAGAGACCAATGCCTTCCTTGTTCGACATGCTGGCACAAGCCCAGAACGGCAGCGGCATGCAGGCGCTTGCCCAACAATACGGGCTCTCGATGCAGCAGACACAATCTGCGGTGGAGGCGTTGCTGCCTGCCTTTTCGCAAGGACTGAGGCGCAACACCGCCGATCCCTATGGGCTCGGCGCCTTCATGACGGCGATGGCGAGCGGCCAGCACGCCAAGTATTTCGAGGACGCGACCCGGGCCTTCTCGCCGCAAGGCATCAATGAGGGCAACGGCATTCTGGGGCATCTGTTCGGCTCGAAGGATCTGTCGCGCGCGGTTGCCGGCCAGGCGGCGCAAGCGACCGGTATCAGCCAGCAGGTGCTGCAACAGATGTTGCCGGCCCTGGCCTCGATGATGATGGGCGGGCTGTTCAAGCAGACCACCAATCAGTTGGCCGGGGGGCAGATGCAGGCGGCCAGCGGCTTCGGCGCCGCCGGCAGCAATCCGCTGGGCGAGATCATCGAGCAGATGATGCGCCAGGGAGGCGGCCTGGGCGGCGCCCAGGCGCCGGCGCCGCAGCCGAGCCCGCCATCGCAAGACCCGATGGACAACCCGCTTGGCAAGGTGCTGCAGGACATGTTCGGCGGCGGCGTGCCACAGCCGCAAAGCCGATCCCAGCCGCAACCGCAGCAGACACAGAACCCCTTTGGCGACAATCCGCTCGGCAAGGTGCTGCAGGACATGTTCGGTGGTGGCGCGCAGCCGCCGCAAGACCAGCCTCAGCCGCAGCAGACCCAGAGCCCCTATGGCGACAGTCCGCTGGGCAAGATCTTCGAGGAGATGCTGCGGCAAGATGGCGGTGTATCAGGCGGCGAGCAGCCGGCGCCGCAGCCCCAAGCTCGGCGGCAGCCCCAGGCGCCGCAGCCGCAGGCCAATCCGAGCGGCAGGCCGACGAACCCGTTCGACGATCTGTTTGGCAAGATGTTCGAGACCGGAGCGCAGCAGCGCGACGACTACCAGAAAGGCATGGAGTCGATTTTCGACCAGTTCAAGCGCGGCATGGATCGGCGGTAGCCGTCGCCCAGGTTTTGGCTTTTGCCTCGCGCAAAAAGAAAGCCCGGTCCTTGGGAGGACCGGGCAGCGTGCAGGCAGGCCGGCGGGGGACCGGCAGGGAGTGGGAAGCCTGCATGAACCTTGGTCGCGCTGACTGATGAAAAGGTTCAGCGGGACCGAAATTCAACCGATCAGGCCACCCTGCGGGCGATGTCCTCGATGGTTTCGACGCGATCGCTGGCGATTTCGCGCAGCATCGCCGTCGGATCGCGGCCAAACGGCACGTCGATGGCGACGTGCAGGTCGGCGCGCGTCAGGCCGATATCGGCAAGCTCGGCGTCCGACATCTCGCCGAGGCGATAGAAGGCACGGCGGTTTTTCCAGGCCTGGTAGACATTGGAGACCGCATTGATCGCGCGCGTCGCAACGGCCGGACGCGTGGTGATGCGCGAGGTCTCGGTGGCGAAATCAAACGTAACCATGTCGGTCTCCTTCAGACTCGAACGGGCAAAACCAGGCGATCGGCGCTGGCGACAGCGGCCGTTCCGGCTTCGATTCACATGCCTTCATGTGGACATCAGTAATTTGCCATTGCTCGATTGATTAATCCAACGAATGTTTCTAATCTTAAGCATCAACACTAGTGATGGATCATGCCGATGAAAGCGCCGCTCGATCTAGATCAGTTGCAGACCTTCATCTCGATCGCCGACACTGGCAGTTTCACCCGGGCGGCCGAAGAGGTGCACCGCACCCAGTCGGCGGTGTCGATGCAGATGCGCCGGCTAGAGGAGCGGATCGGCAAGCCGCTGTTCGAAAAGGAAGGGCGCAGCAACAGACTGACGGAGGAAGGCGACAAGCTGCTTTCCTACGCAAGACGGCTGCTCTATCTCAACCGCGAAACGCTGGCCGCCTTCGACGACCGGCGGCTCGAAGGCACGATCCGGATCGGTACGCCGGACGACTACGCCGACCGTTTCCTGCCCGAGATCATGGCGCGCTTCACGCGTTCCAATCCACGCGTCGAACTGACCGTCGTCTGCGAACCGACGCCGGGGCTGGTCGAACACATCAAGCGCGGCAATCTCGACCTGGCGTTGGTGACGCATAACGACGTGCGGGGCCAGTCCGAGGTGGTGCGGCGCGAACCGCTGCTGTGGGTCACCTCGGCCAACCACGCCACGCACGAGCAGGAGACGCTGCCTATGGCCTTTGGCCGGCCAAACTGTATCTGGCGACGCGCCGCCGTCGACGTGCTTGACCAGCAGAACCGCGACTATCGTATCCTGTTCACCAGCTTTTCCGCAACGGTCATCACCGCCGCGGTGTTGTCGGGCCTGGCGATCTCGGTGCTGCCGGAATGCGCGCTCAGGCCCGGCATGCGGGTGCTGGGCGAGGCCGACGGCTTCGGCGCCCTGCCCGACTGCCGTATCGGCATCATGCGCGGCCAAACCTCGCGGCCGGAGATCGTCGATGCACTGGCCCGGCACATTTCCGAAAGCCTGGACAACATCTCGGTGCCGCTTGGCGAAGAGGCGGGAACGTTCGATTTCGCGGCACTCGCCTTCAGCAAGATGCGGCGAACCAAGCCGAACCAGATCCTGCCGGGCTGGTAAGCGATCAGACGCACCTGAACGCCGACCTGAAAACAGCCAGCTTGACGCCGGCGCGCAACCACCCCCCAATCGGCCGATGAGCGAAGCAGCATCCGAATCACGCAGCAACGCCACCGAATATACGGTGAGCGAAATATCAGGCGCCCTGAAGCGCACGGTCGAGGATGCCTTCGGCAATGTGCGGGTGCGCGGTGAAATCTCGGGTTATCGCGGGCCGCACTCCTCCGGCCATGCCTATTTCACGCTGAAGGACGACCGCGCGCGGCTCGACGCCGTGGTGTGGAAGGGCACGATGGGCCGGCTGAAATTCCGCCCCGAAGAAGGAATGGAGGTGATCGCCACCGGCAGGCTCACCACCTATCCCGGCAAATCCAACTACCAGATCGTCATCGACAATCTGGAACCGGCGGGCGCCGGAGCCTTGATGGCGCTGCTGGAGGAGCGCAAGCGCCGGCTGCAGGCCGAAGGACTGTTCGAGGGGGGCCGCAAGCGGTTGCTGCCCTTCATGCCGCGCGTCATCGGCGTCGTCACCTCGCCGACGGGTGCCGTCATCCGCGACATCATCCACCGGATCAAGGATCGTTTTCCGCTGCATGTGCTCGTCTGGCCGGTGCGGGTGCAAGGCGAAACCGCGGGCGCCGAGGTGACCGCCGCCGTCGCCGGTTTCAACGCGCTGGCAAGGGATGGCACCATCGAGCGCCCGGACCTGCTGATCGTGGCGCGCGGCGGCGGCAGCCTCGAGGACTTGTGGGGCTTCAACGACGAGGCGCTGGCCCGCGCCGTCGCCGCCTCCGCCATTCCGGTGATTTCGGCCGTCGGCCACGAAACCGACTGGACGCTGATCGACCTCGTCGCGGATGTGAGAGCGCCGACGCCAACAGGGGCGGCCGAAATCGCCGTCCCGGTGAAGGCCGACCTCGAAGCGACGCTCGCCAGTCTCGGCGCACGGCTCAAGGCTGCGGTTTCGCGCAATTTCGAGCGCAAGCGCCAGTCCGTGCGCGCGGCGGCGCGTGCGCTGCCCTCGCCCGATCAGTTGCTGGCGCTGCCACGTCGTCGCCTCGACGAGGCGGCGAGCCGGCTCGGGCGCGGCCTCATGGTTTCGACCGAACGAAAGCGCGGACGCTTCCTCGCCCTGAAACTGACGCCGGCAATGCTGTCGCAGCGAATTGCCGAGGCGCGGCGGACCAACGAGCGCAATCTCCTGCGGGCACAGGGCGCGTTGCGCACGCTGACGAGGGCCCGGCGCGCGGAGCTCAATCGCGCCGCCGATCAGTTGCCGAAATGCGCCCGGGCGTCGCTGCAGCGGCACCGGCAGCAATTGGCGGCGCTGCAGGGTCGCATCACCATCGAGCCCACGGCGCGGCGGCAGCGGACCCAAAGGGATTTCCTGACCGCGCTGACGCGGCGCAGCACGCATGCGGCATCGCTGAGGCTGGAGCGGCTGCGCAGTCGCGTCGCCCAGGCCGACCGCTTGCTGGCGACGCTGTCGCACAAGGCCGTGCTGGCACGCGGCTTCGCCCTGGTGAAGGATGCCGACGGCGCCGTCGTCAAGCGTGCGGCGGAATTGTCGGCCGGGATGGCGCTGTCCCTGGAGTTCGCCGACGGCACGGCGGATGCTGTCGCGACCAGCGGCTCGGCGCGGCCACGACCGGCCGCCAAAACCGCGACCAAGGCCAAGGAGCCCGGCAGCCAGGGCTCCCTATTCTGAACCGTGACATGACAGACAATCCGCATCATCACAAAACGCCCTCCGGCAAGCCGCGCGCGCGAAGCTTCGGCATCGGCTTCGACGGCACGCCCGGCCCGTTCAACGCGATCACCGACGTGGCTGGAGTGTCGGTCGGTTATTCCACGCTGATTTCAGGCGACGGCCCGCTCGTCGTGGGCCAGGGACCGGTGCGCACCGGCGTGACCGCGATCCTGCCCAGGCCGCGGGCCGACCTTGCCACACCGGTCTTCGCCGGCATCTTCAGTCAGAACGGCAATGGCGAACTGACCGGCTCGCATATCGTCGAGGAGACCGGCGCCTTCAACTTCCCCATCACCGTCACCAACACGCATTCCTGCGGCATTTCGCGCGACGGCACGCTGCGCTGGATGAGCAAGGTGCTGCCAGCCGCACTCGACAGCGGCTGGGGACTGCCGGTGGCAGCGGAAACCTATGACGGCTTCCTCAACGACATCAACGGCCACCATGTGACATCAGGGCATGTTGCCGAGGCGCTCGACGGTGCCGCCAGCGGACCGATCGAGGAAGGCAGCGTCGGCGGCGGCACCGGCATGATCGCCTTCGGCTTCAAGGCCGGTTCGGGCACCGCGTCGCGCATCACCGAATGGCAAGGGCGTGCCTACACCGTCGGCGCCTTCGTGCAGGCGAATTTCGGCAAGCGGCGCAATTTCACGCTTCGAGGCCTGCGCGCCGGGCCGGACCTCGTCGAACCGGCGATCCGCGAAGGCACCCCACGTGCCGAAAAAGGCTCGATCATCGCCGTTATTGCCACCGACGCACCGTTCCTGCCGCATCAGGTGAAGCGGCTGGCCCGCCGCGTGCCGCTCGGCGTCGCCATGACCGGCGGCTTCGGCTATCACAGTTCCGGCGACATCTTCCTCGCCTTCTCTACCGCCAATCCCGACGCGGCCCTGGCGCCGCCGGGCCGAATCGCTCGCGCCGAGTTCATTCCTGACAGCGACATCGATCCGTTCTTCGACGCCGTGGTCCAGGGCGTCGAGGAAGCCGTCCTCAATGCGATGGTCGCCAACGAGGACATGACCGGCCGCGACGGCAATTTCGTGCCGGCGCTGCCGAAGGCGTGGCTGAAGGAGAAATTCGGCTGAGACAAATACGCGGACCGAATGGTCCGCGTATTCATACAGGATTGCTCCTGAATTATTCCGCGGCCTTGCTCGCGGCCTGCTGGTGCTCGTCGGCTTCGGCCGCTTCCTCGAGCCGGGACGCAATGAGTTCCTGGATATCGCCGACTTCTTCCTGGATATCCTCCAGCGGTATGCCGACCTCGGCCGCCTTGGCAGCGCATTCCCTGGCCAGCGTCTCGGCCTGCTTCTCGATCCTGGCGTGGGACTGGCAATGGACTTTTTCGCCAATCCATCCCTGCAAGAATTCGATGGCGTGCTCACTCATATTGCTTTTCCCTGGCGGCGAAGCCGGTTGGTAATCATAAACGTCGGCATCCGGTGAAGGATGCATGTCCCCATTCCAGCCGAGTCGCCACCGGACGGCAAGCCGATGTCGTCCAAGGTCCACAGAGCCAAAGGAAATAGAGGATTGAAGAACATTTTCTGTTTCTGGGGGGCGAGTATCGTTTGGCGGGAATCCTGTCCCGCCTCGAGAGGCTGCTTCTACTTGCTTCTTACGGTTTTCAGGTCCGTTTGCATCTCAATGGCTGTCACAACAGCTGCCCGATGACGTTGCCGTTTCCAGGCACAAGCCATCGAAGCCGCCGCTATATAGTGACATCCCCATGCAATGTCGACTCTCCCCGCGGCCTTGCATGGAAGCCCCGCGAAAGCCGCATAGGTCGCCGTGCCGATCAGAAGGTCTCGACCCAGGGCCTGAGCTCGAGTTCCCAGGTCCAGGCGCTGCGGTTCTGGCGATGGATGCCGAGATAGGCCTCGGCGATCGCGTCCGGCGATAGCCGTCGATCCTGCGGATCGGGGGCCCCTCCCGGCGCGGTCGAGGCAATGGCGCCGTCGATGACGAAATGCGCGACATGGATGTTCTTGGGAGCCAGTTCGCGAGCCATGGATTGCGCCAGTCCACGCAAGCCGAATTTGGGCATCGCGAAACCGGCCGAGCCGGCGAATCCCTTGACGCTTGCCGTCGCGCCGGTGAAGAAGATCGAGCCCGAGCCTTGCGAAAGCAGCCGGTTGGCCGCTTGCTGGCCAACCAGGAAGCCGCCATAGGCCCCCACCAGCAAGGCCTGCCTGACAGCCTCTGGATCGAGTTCGGCGATCGGGCCACGGGCGCGTCCGCTGGCATTGAAGACCACGAGCGACAGCGGGCCGGCCTTGTCAGCGACCTCGAACAGGCGCTGCACCGACGCAGCATCGGAGACATCAGTTGCCACGGCTTGGGCACCGGTCTGCGCCAGCAACGGGTCGAGCTTCTCGACGTTGCGGGCGGCCAGCACGACACGAAAACCTTCCCTTGCGAGAAGGCGCGCAAGCGAGGCGCTCAATCCGGATCCCGCTCCGGCAATGACGGCGACATTGGATGTCATGAGCATCTCTCTTTCGCGGTGGTGACTGGATTGGACAGGGTTGCGCCTTCCCAAGTGGAACGCAAGAGAAAGCATTTCCAAGAAAATCGCATGTCGTCGCGGCGCGGTTCCGTTGGCGTCGCGCTTCCCGGGCTGCAAAAAGACTGCTTTCGGCAAAGAAAAATGGCCGGGCGCGAAGACGGCCCGGCCAGAAAGAAGGTCATAACCTTCAGAGGGGAACACCGTTCGGAGGAATGGGAGGAAACCTCGAACGATGTTTTTATGTTGAGCCCATTTTCGCGCGCTGGCGACGAATAGGATCCTAAAATCGTGCTGTCCTACAAAAATTTCTACCTGCCGAATGGCTCAGCCTGCCCGGGTCTCGGGCTCAAGCAGATCGGCATAGTGACGCCGCGCAACGTCCGGATGGGAGCGCAACCTGCTCTTCAGCACATTGGTTCCGACATCGCGAAACAGCGGATTGTCGGGATCGCTGGCCGGCCCGCGCGCCTGCTCCGCCAGTTCCTCGGGAAGCTCGAGCAGCGGTATCGTGGCATCGAGCTTGGCGCTGAAGAAGAACGGCACCGAGATGCGTTCGACGCCGGCGGGCGGCGTCACGACGCGATGCACGGTGGCTCTCAAATAGCCGTTCGAGGCGAGCTCCAGCAGCTCGCCGATGTTGACGACGAGCGTTCCGGGAATCGGATCCACGTCCACCCAGCTTCCGTCATAGTCGACCTGGAGGCCCTTGTTGTCGTCCTGAAGCAGCAGCGTCAGGAAACCGCCATCCTTATGCGCGCCGACGCCCTGGTCGCCGCCGGTCGCTTCGCGGCCGGGATAGCGCACGATCTTCATGCGATGATTGGGTTCGCCGCCATAGATCGGATCGAAAGCGTCCTCGGCCTGGTCGAGCGACAGCGCGAAGGCCTTGAGCAGACGAATGGCCACGGCCGTCGCCTTGGCCTGCCAGGCCAGCAGCGCCGGCTTCAGCGCCGGCAACGCCGACGGCCACTGGTTCGGCCCCTGCAGCCGCGTCCAGGCAGGAATTCCCGGGCCTTGCGCGATGGGCGGGCGCTCGACGCCGATGTCGAGCTGCTCGCGCCAGTCGGCCTTGCCCTTGGTCAGTTCGCCGCCAGCGCGGGTATAACCGCGGAACTGCGAGGAATTGACCATCTCTATCGACAGCTTGTCGGCTTCCGGCAAGGCAAAGAAACCCCGCGAAGCGGCGAGCGTCTCGCTGATGTCGGCCCATGGGATGCCGTGGCCAGCCAAATAGAAAAAACCGATGTCGCGCGAGGCGGAGCGCAGATCCGCCAGAAACGTCCGGCGCTCCGACGGGCCTTGTTCGAGACGGCTCAGATCGAGCACGGGCACTATTCTGGGCATGTCAGCTCCTTTCCGGGTTCTTTCCGGATGCTGCTTGAAAACTTCGCCCGGAAAACCGGGCCCGTGGATGTGCTGCTCCTTTTTAGCGGACGAAGCCGCCATCGATGCCCAAATCTCACGGAGTTCAGTGCGCCGGGGAAGGAACGATCGGCTTTTCGGGGCCGCCGGGACGAACAATTTTTCTATTTGGGCGGGCAGCCTGATGATGAGCGCGATCATTGCGCGAAACACCGGCGTGTCATTTCAGGCACAGCGCGAAGCTCTCATTGGCCCTTGAACGGCCGCGCGGGAGGCGCGTAACATCACGTCACTTGAATTTGAGTCTGTTTCATTCGTCCGGCCTAAAGTCCGGATCGGTTTGGATAATTTCCTTGAACACGCAAACAATCGGCAGCGCGACGGGGCGCGGCAAATCGTTTGCCCATGTGGCGCAAGCCTCCTGGGGCAAGGGCCTCGGCACCTTGCTGCGTATCATGCGCATGACGGTGCGCCACCCTTGGCAGGTCGCCATCACCATCGTCTCGACCTTCATCGCCGCGACGCTGCCGCGACGCTGCAGCTTTTCATTCCGCGCCTGCTGGGACACGCCATCGACCAGGCGCAGGGCGTGGTGGCTGCCGGTGCAAATACCGGGCCGAGCAGGCGCTGTGGAATACGGCGCTGACGCTGCTCGTCGTCAGCATCCTGCGCGGCCAAGGCTGAGCGCTCCTACGGTCAGTTCCGTTCGATGGGGCGGGAAGGGTTCCGGCTGTTCCGGATCACCCTGGCATGAAACAGTCGGTTCCTGACGCATCAGCATCCCGATCCGCAAGGCAGTGAAACTGGGCGAGGACAAACCCACGCTTGTTGCGGCGGAGCAATCCTCTTTGTCTCGGTCCTCAAACGATCAGATCGTCAATTCTGATCGGCAAGTCGCGGACCCGCTTGCCGGTCGCGTGGTAGACAGCGCTGGCGACGGCAGCGGCGGTGCCGACATTGCCGAGTTCGCCCAGGCCCTTCACACCAGCCGGATTGACCTCATGGTCAATCTCCGGAACCAGTATGACGTCAAGGTCCCTGACATCGGCATTCACCGGGACCAGATAATCCTGCAGGTCGCGGTTCACATAGCGGGCATAGCGGGTATCGATCTCGGTCGCCTCATGCAGGGCCTGGCCAATGCCCCAGATCATGCCTCCCATCAGCTGGCTGCGCGCGGTGCGCGTGTTCATGATGCGCCCGGCGGCGAACGCACCGACAATGCGCGGCACACGGATTTCGCGCGTGTAGCTGTTGATGTGCACCTCCACGAATTCGGCCCCGAACGCATATTTCACCGAATCCGCTTCGGACTCGCCGCCATGGAATTCCGACTGGCCGGCATAGAGTTTTTTGAGCGCTTCGGGGGTCGAGCCCTTCGGCGCGAATTCGGCATATTCCTCGATGGCGCCTACCTGCATGGCCTTGAATATATCGGCGGTGCTTGCCGACGCCCCGCCCTTGGTGAGGATCCGTCCCTCGTGGAGGTCCAGTTCCTCATTGTGCGAGCCTGCAAGAGGGCCACCCTCCGCGACCGCTGCCGCGAACAATTTCGTGCGCACAGCATCACACGCCTTGAGCACGGCCGAACAGACGCTGGCAGTGGAAATCGAACCTCCCGATACCGGCGCCGGCGGCAAGGCACTGTCGCCCATCTCGACGGCGACCTTGCCGATGTCGACACCGAGACGTTCCGCCGCCATCTGGCCGGCAACGGTTCGCACACCGGTGCCGATTTCATGCGAGCCGCACTGCACGCGCACGTCTCCTTCGGCCGTCAGGCGCACGCGGGCCGCGCATGGCGCGGCCGCGGTCGGGTAGACTGCCGTCGCGCATCCCATGCCAACGAGCCAGTCTCCGTCACGCATCGAGCCGACTTTCGCATCCCGTCTTGTCCAGCCGAAGGCGTCAGCGGCCTGATCGTAGCATTTCATCAGCGACCGGCTGGAGAACGGCTTGCCGCCGATCGGCTCCTTCTGGGGCTCGTTGATCCGGCGAAATTCGATCGGGTCCATGCCGAGTGCGACGGCCATTTCGTCCATGGCGCTCTCGAGGGCATAGACGTAGGGCGTCTCGGGCGGCGAGCGCATATAACCGGGCGTGTTGCGATCCGCCTGCACCAGCGAGACATGCGTCAGCACCGAGCCATAAGCATACATGCGACCGGTGGCCGAAGTCCCGCCGACGACATAGGAATCGGGTCTCGAGGTCACCTCCCAGCCTTCATGGCCGAAAGCAGTGATGCGGCCGTCCTTGCCGGCGCCGATGCGGATGCGGTGCCGGGTTTCGGCCCGATAGGTCTGGGTGCCGAACGCCTGCATGCGGCTGACCACACAGCGCACCGGCCGGCCAAGCCGCCTGGCGGCCACAGCCACGATGGCCGTTCGCGCCGTCATCGGCCCCTTCGAGCCGAATGCACCGCCTACGTTAGGGCAGACGATGCGCACATTCGCTGGGTCGAGCCTCAATTGCCGCGCCAACTCGACTTTCCAGCCGGTCACGTTCTGAGAGGGCTCGTAAACGGTGAGTTGGTCGCCTTGCCAAACAGCGGTGGTCGAGAACAGCTCTATCGGGTTGTGATGCTGGGTCGGCGTCGAATACCGCGCATCGATCTTCATCGGGGCCGATTCATAGGCGGCATCGAAATCGCCGGCCTTGACGTCCTCCTTGAACAACGGGCTTTTGCCGGCGGCGTCGATGGTCTTTGTCCCCGGCATGTCGAAACTGGCGGTCGGTTTTTCCTCGGCATAGTCCGCGCGGATCCTTTGCGCCGCCTCCTCGGCCGCTTCGAAGGTCTCGGCGACCGCCAGCGCAATGATCTGACCGTCATGGAAGATCGCCTTGTCATGCAGCGGCCCGATAGAACTCGCGCCGGTATTTCCGAATTTCGGCGTCTCGACCTTGTCGAGGTCGCCATAGGTGACGATGTCGAGCACGCCGGGCACCGAGCGCGCGTCATCCAGGTAAAGCCTGGCGACCTTGCCCTTGGCGATGCTGCTCGTCGCGAGCACGGCGTGCGCAATGTTGGCGGCCGGGAGATCCGCCGCGTATTCGGCCTGGCCGGTCACTTTCAGCCGCGCATCGATACGCGGCAGCGGCTGTCCCATGTTTTCCTTCGGCTGTGGAGCGGCGACGTTCATGATCACACCTTCATGTCACGGGTTTCGAGCAGCCCCCTGATCAAGGTTCGCTTGCCGAGTTCTATCTTGAATGCGTTGTGCCGACGCGGCTGGGCCTCGGCGAACGCGGCTTCGGCGGCCTCGGCCGCCGCTGCCTCGTCGAGCACCTTGCCGCGCAGGATCTCCTCCGCCGCTCTTGCCCGCCAGGGTACGGTCGCCACGCCGCCAAGCGCGATGCGCGCCTCGTTCACGGTCTCGCCGTCGAGGTCGAGGGCGACCGCGGCCGATGCAAGGGCAAACGCATAGGATTGCCGATCGCGGATCTTGAGATAGCGCGAACGCCTGGTCCATGCGCCGGCGGGCACCTCTATGGCGGTGACGATCTCGTCGGGTGCCAGGTCGGTCTCGATGTGAGGGCTGTCCTCGGGCAGGCGATGCAGGCTGGCAAACGGAATCTTTCGCCGCCCGTTGTGGCCTTGGACATGAACCGTGGCGTCAAGCGCGATCAGGGCCTGGGCAAAGTCACCGTGATAGGTCGCGATGCAGTTCTCACTGGTCCCCAGCACGGCATGCTGGCGGTTGAACCCGTCCATCGCGGCGCAGCCCGAGCCTGGCTCGCGCTTGTTGCATGGCCATGAGGTTTCGCGGAAATATTCGCAGCGGGTCCGCTGCAGGATGTTGCCGGCAAGGCTTGCCATGTTGCGCAGCTGGCCGCTTGCCGCCAGTTGCAGGCTCTCCGCGATCACCGGATACCGACGCTTGATCTCGGCATTCTCGGCCGCGTCGCCCATCCGCACAAGAGCGCCAAGGCGCAGACCCTCACCACCGGTCTCGATCCGCCGCAATGCCGGTTCGGAGAGACCGTTCAAATCGAGCAAGCGTTCCGGCCGGGCGACGCCGAGTTTCATATAGTCGGCGAGATTGGTGCCACCGGCAATGAACTGCGCGGGGGCTTGCGTCGGCGGATGCCTGGTGGCCGAGCGCGAGGCGACGGCGACCGCCGCGGAGAGGCTGGCGGGCCTCTCATAGACGAAAGGATGCATCTCAGGCCCTCCTGATCTGGTCGCGGGCCTGGAGGATTGCCGCGACGATGTTCGGGTATGCCGCGCATCGGCAAAGGTTGCCGCTCATATATTCGCGAATGTCGTCCTCTGAACCGGCATGTCCTTCGTCGACGCAGCCGATCGCGGACATGATCTGGCCGGGCGTGCAATAGCCGCACTGGAACGCATCGTGATCGATGAAGGCCTGCTGCATCGGATGCAGGCCGCCATCCGTCGACGCCAACCCTTCGACGGTGGTTACCGCCTTGCCCTCGTTCATCACCGCGAAGCTGAGGCAGGAGAGCACGCGATGGCCATCGACCAGCACCGTACAGGCACCGCATTGGCCATGATCGCAACCTTTCTTCGTGCCCGTCAGGCCGACATGGTCGCGCAAGGCGTCGAGCAGGCTGGTTCGGCTGTCGAGCGCCAGATTGTATGGCTGCTTGTTGATGGTCAGTGTTGTCATGACAGGCTCGTTTGGCTTGGCGGCAGCAGCCGGAGGCTCCTCGGACCTGGCTGTCGAGGCCAGAAGCGGAGTCACCGCAGCCGCGGAGACGGTCGCGGTCATAAAGCTTCGTCTGCTGAGACTGGAGGAGTTTGGGGGAACATGCTCGGACATCGCTGGCTCCGTCGCTCGCTATGTCGCGACCAAACCCCTCATCGGGGCCATTGTTCCGGGCCATCCGCGATAAAACGCACAAGGAAGACGGCTCGCAAGGCAAGCCGCCCGATTTGGATGCAAGGATATGACGGGTCCGTTCGAGACCGTGCCCGTCCTCCCCTGGCGAATTTGCAGGCGCGCGGCCGATCCCCTAACAAGGCGCGCGGGCCCTCACTGCTGGCGGGCAATTCCGAGAATATCAAGCGCCTGCGCGGCAGAGGCAATCGGGCGCCCCGTGCGGCCAGCGGCTTCGACGATTGCCGCGACCCGTTCGGCATTGTCGCGGGCGAGGCTGCCATCGGCGTGCCAGAGAGAGTTCTCGAAGCCGACCCGCACGTGCCCTCCCGCCGCGATCGCCGCCGTCAGCGCCAAGGTCTCGCCCCGTCCGAAGGCGCAGACCGACCATACGGCGCCTTCAAGACCATGCGCATCGAGCCCTTCAAGGAAGACATCGAGGTCTTCGGGCCGGCTTTCCTGATCGGCGGCATAGCGTCCAAGGACGAACAGCAGCCGGGGGCTTGTGGGCTCCGCCAGAATGCCTCGCCGCCGCAGATCGATGAAACGGTCGAGATCGGCCCGATCATAGAGAATGTGCTGGACCGCGATGCCTTCCCGACCGGCCCACGCGAAGAAGCGGGCCGGCTCCGCCTCGCCATCGCTGATTATCTCACGCAAGCCGATCGAGACGAAAACCGGATGAAGCGCCCGAACAAGGTCCATCTGTTCGCGTGGCGAATAGAGCCCGATCGCTTCAGTCGTGATCTGGATCGCCATGACGCCCTGCGTCCGCTCCCGGATCGCCGCGATGGCATCCCGGTAAAGCGCGGCGTCAAGCGTGTGCCGGCCTGAAGCATCGCGGACATGCACATGGATGGCGGCGGCGCCGGCAGCGAGACACTGCCTCGCCGTTTCGGCAAGTTCGTCGGCGGTCATCGGCAGAGCCGGATGATCGGCCTTCGTTCTGCGCGCTCCGTTCGGCGCAACCATGATCAGCAACGGCTTCAATTTCATCTCCGGGCCCAATTGGCTCTCCCGCAACGTGGTTTTCCATGCTTCATTTCACCGACTCGCACAGGTAGGACAGCATGAACGCCACCGCCCAAGGGATTTCCGCCTTCGCCACCGCCGCCGAACTCAGCCGCGCGCTCGCCGATGGCAACACATCCTCGACCGAGATCGTCCGGCGCGCGCTGGATCGTGTCGACGTTCATGACAACTCGCTGCATGCGTTCGTCCGGCTGTTTCCTGAGGCTGCGCTCCAGGCCGCCGGCGAAGCCGACGAGCGTCGCAGTCGCGGCGTCTCGAAAGGGCCGCTGGACGGTATCCCTTTCGCGGCCAAGGACCTGCTTGACGTCGAAGGCTATCCGACCCTGGCAGGCTCGAAAGCGCTTGCGGGCGAACTCGCAACCGCCACGGCAACGGCAATCGAACGCCTTGTCGCGGCCGGGAT
This sequence comes from Mesorhizobium sp. B2-2-4, assembly GCF_006442375.1. Lineage (NCBI taxonomy): Bacteria > Pseudomonadati > Pseudomonadota > Alphaproteobacteria > Hyphomicrobiales > Phyllobacteriaceae > Mesorhizobium > Mesorhizobium sp. B2-2-4. The sequence goes on from NZ_VFWB01000009.1 coordinate 228,122, forward strand.
GATCCTGCTGGGCAAGGTGCACACCGTGGAATTTGCTTTTGGCAGTTGGGGGACCAACCCGGTCGCCGGCACGCCCCTGAACCCGCGTGACAGCGCCATCCCGCGCGCGCCGGGCGGATCGTCGAGCGGTTCGGGCGTGGCCGTCGCCGCCGGACTGGTGCCGGTCGCGCTCGGCACCGACACTACGGGCTCCATCCGCAATCCGTCCGCCATGTGCGGAATCGTGGGCCTGAAGACGTCCTTCGGTCTTGTCGGGCGCGGCGGCTTGCTGCCGCTTGCCATGTCCTTCGACAGCATCGGTCCCATGACCCGGTCGGTGGAGGATGCAGCCCTTCTGCTGGCCGCGCTCGAGGGTCCCGATCCCGGCGATCCGGCCACCTTTGGCGTGGCGCCGACCTCGCCGCTCGACGGGCTCGAGCGGAGCATATCGGGCCTTCGCCTGCGCATCCCCTCGGCCGTGGACCTTGCCGGCGTAGACCCCGGCATCCTGGACCGCTTCGACTCCACCGTCGCTGAACTGGAGGCGCTCGGTGCCAATGTCGATCGGATGCCGATGCCGCAATCTTACGACACCTACAAGGCCCTGGCCGGCGACATCATGGCCGTCGAAGCCTGGCATCATCTCGGCCGTTACGTGGAACCCGCGGACAGCGGCGTCGGCACGGCGATCCGCATGCGGGTTCTCAAGGGCAGGGAAATCGGCCTCGCCGCTTATCACGAGTTGATTGCAAGGCGCCGAGCCGCGCAGATCGAGTTTCATCGCGATCTCGAAGGCGCCGATGCGTTCCTGACGCCAACGGCGCCGATTACCGCGCCGCCATTGGCCGACATCGATGAGACAACGACGCCGCTTGGGACGTTTACCCGCATGGTGAACCTCCTCGATATGGCAGCGCTCAGCGTCCCCATCGGTCTCGTCAATGGTCTGCCCGCAGGATTGCAGATCGCGGTTCGCCGCTTCCAGGATCCGCTGGCGCTGAGGATCGGGCGGGCGCTCGAGATTCGGCGCGGCGGGCTGTTCGAACAGCCGCCGGGCTACGCCACGCCGTAAGCTGGATGTTCATTCTCCGCTCGCATACAGCCAACGTGCGACAAGAGCGTCGGTATCGGCACCGAAATCCGCGCGCGCGCCTTCGGAAAAAACCGTGCCGTTCTTGACCACATAGACGTAGTCGGTGATGGCAAGCGCGGCGCGAATATCCTGGTCGACCAGCAGCACGGCCTTGCCGAGTTCGCGGGCAAGATCGCGGACGATGTCGTAGATCGTCTCGCTGGTCTGCGGATCGACGCCGGCGGTCGGTTCGTCGATCAGGTAGACCGACGGATCGGCCATCAGGCTGCGTGCGATCTCGACCTGTCGCTGCTGGCCTCCCGAGAGCTGGCCGGCAGGCTGCGTGCGTTTCTCCCGAACGACGGGAAACCGCTCATAGACATGTTCCAGTTTCTCGGTCAGCACCGTCTTCTTCGGCCTGGCATGCCAGAGACCGAGTTTCAGGTTCGATTCGACCGAGAGATGAGGAAAGAGGCTCGGCCGCTGCGGCAGGTAGGCCAGGCCAAGGCCCAGCATCCGGAAGGGCGGGTTTCCGGTGATGTCCACGTCTCGCAGAAGCACCCGGCCAGCACTCGGTTTCAGAAAGCCGAACAACGCCTTGAGAAGCGTCGACTTGCCCGTGCCGTTCGGCCCGACCACACAGGAAATGCTGCCAGACCAGGCTCTGACCGAAACGTCGCGCAATATGTCGATGTCGCGCGTATAGCCGGCGACAAGGTTCTCGCAGGCGATCAGCGGCGGGGTCGACGGCAGGGAAGCGGATTCCATCATCGTGCTTCCCGATGCGTTGCGCGGGATCCCGTATAGGCGTGCACGACCTCAGGATTGCGCAGCACCTCGGCGACCGCGCCGTCGGCGATCTTGCGCCCCCGCGCCATCACCATGACGCGCGTTACGACCGACTGGATGGCCTCGAGGTTGTGATCGACGACGACGATGGTGTGACCGTCGCGATTGAGGCTCCTTATGTGCTCGATGATCTCCTCCAGCAGGCGCGGGTGGACGCCGGCGAAGGGCTCGTCCAGAAGCAGCAATCTCGGTTTGAGCATCAGCGCCCGGCCGAGTTCCAGCAGCTTCTGCTGGCCCCCGGAAAGCGCTCTTGCATAACTGTCGGCGAGATGGTCGAGCCTCAGGAAAGCAAGAACCCCACGGGCGCGCTCCTCTGCCGCGGCGCGCCGTTCAGCCGGGTCGGAAAGTGCCGGCACGATCAGGTTTTCCAGCACGGTCATGCGGCGGAACAGGCGGGGAACCTGAAAAGTACGGGCGACGCCGCGGCGCGCGAAAAGATTAGCCGGCGAGCGGGCCATGTCGGTGCCCTCGACGAGGATGGCACCGCCGTCGGGTTTGAGCGCGCCCGTCACCATGTTGATGGTGGTCGTCTTTCCCGAGCCGTTGGGACCGATCAACCCGACAATTTCGCCGCGGGCCAGGGCAAAGGATAAGCCCTCGACGGCATGGATGCCGCCGAAATGCTTGGCAAGACCACTGACCGAGAAAAAAGCGGTGTCCTTCTCAACCGGCATGGGGTTCCTCGGTGGTAGCAGTTGGAACAGGCGCTTGTTCCCGTGGCCGCGCGCGGAAGCGCGCCCAGTTTTCGACCATCGGATACAGGCCGTTCTGCGCGAAGCGTTGCACCAGGATAAGCGCCAGACCCATCAGCACGAAACGCCATTCGCCGTAGGACCGCAGCGTCTCGGAAAGCAGGAAGACGACGACTGCACCGACCACGGCGCCGGGCAGGCTTTCGATGCCGCCGATCACCGCCATCGCGATAACCAGACCCATCTCCGGCAGGATAGCCATGTTGGGCGTCAGGATGCCGATGAAATGGCCGTAATAAATGCCGGCTATCGCCGCGATCACGCTGGTTACCACGAAGACGAGGATCTTGTAGCGCGTGGTATCCACGCCGCTGGCGCGCGCGGCGCCCTCGTCTTCCCGGATGGCACGCAGAAAAAGACCGACGCGGGTCGCCAACAAGGCGTTCATTCCCAATACCGCCAGTACGACGAGCGCAAGGCCGAGATAGTAATAAGGCAGGTCCGATCGACCGGAAAAGAGGCCGGGCACCGGCAAGCCCAGCATGCCGCGTGTGATGTCTTCCTCCGCGACCAGCACGAGGCGGAAGATTTCCGAAATGGCAAGCGTGAAGAGGGCCAGATAAGGCCCGGAAAGCCTCAGGACGAGCGCGCCGATCAGGGCGCCCGCCACAATGGCAAGAGCGATGGCGGCAAGAATGGCAAGCGGCAGGGGCATGCCGATCTGGCCAACGAACAAGGCCGAGGCATATCCGCCCAGCGCGGCAAAAGCCACATGGGCGAAGGAGAACTGACCCGCGAAACCGGCAAGCAGCGCCCAACCCGCGGCAAGCAGTGCATAGTACCAGGCGATGGCGCCGACGTGGGTCCAGTATGGTCCGACGCCGAGCGGCACCAGCAACGCCACCACGAGCAGAATCGCCTGGGCCGATTGCGAGAATGTTGGACGGACCATTGCCGTGATCCTATTCCAGCCGCAGATGCGAGCGGCCGAACAGGCCGGTCGGCCTGAAGAGCAATGCAATGACGAGCAGCAGCGCTCCGAACGCCTGCGTATAGGCAAGCGCGCGATTGGGATCCGGCAGATAGCCGACACCCAGCCCTTGCACCAGGCCGAGCAGGATGCCGCCGGTAATGCTTCCGCCGACGGAACCCATGCCGCCGAGCACGATGATGATGAAGGCCTGCACGGCCGGCAACTCACCCATCGACGGCGACAGGGCGAAGATCGGCGCGATCAACGCCCCTGCCCCGCCGGCAAGCGCCGAGCCGATGCCGAAAGCGATGGTGTACATGCGGCGTGGATCGATACCGATGACCGCGGCGGACTCGCGGCTCTGGCTCACCGCATCGAGTGCCTGGCCAAGCGAGGTGCGCTTCAGGAAAAGCGTCAGACCGACAAGCAGGACGACGGCAGCGACCGCAGCGATCAGCCGGTCGTAAGGCAGGATCAACGGACCGAGGATCAGCGCTCCTGTCATGAAGGACGGCGGCGCCTTGGCGAAGGGACCGAAGACGACAAGGCCGAGATTGGTGATCAGAATGGTGAGGCCGAAGGTGACGATAATGGCGTATTCGTCCTTGCGCTCGACCTTGTCGGTATACATCGGCGCTATGACGAGCCTCTCGAAGAGCACGCCGAAGATGAACAGGGCCACCATCGCGCCGGCGACACCGAGAAGCGGCGGCGCATGGAACCAGGCGATGATGTAGTAGGACGCATAGCCGCCCAGCATATAGAGCGATCCATGGCCGAAATTGACGACCTTCAACACCGAGAAGACCAAAGTGAGCCCCGCCGCCGTCAGCGCGAAAATGAGGCCGATGACCAGGCCGTTGACGGCCAGGAGGAGGAAATAGCTCATGGGTTCACATCACCTCGTTGTCGGCCGCCTGTCCAGTGAAGCGGCCGCCGGCGGCCATGGAGCCGCCGGCGTGCCGTTCATTTGCCGGGCATGACCTTGTCGGTGGTGGCCCACTTCTTCGGATAGACGATCGCAGCATCCTCCGGCGCCTGGTTCACGGCCGTGTATTGGATGATCGTGAACGGCACGTCGACGAACTGATGGAAAGCCCAGTCGGGAGATTTGGTGGTCGGGAAGGTGTAGGTGGCGTTCACCCCTTCATATTTGATCTCTTCCAGTGCCTTCACGATCGCCGCGCGGTCAGCCGAGCCTGCCTTCTTGATCGCTTCGACGACGACACCGAACGTGTCATAGGCCTCCATGGCCACGCCGGTCGGTGCCCTATTGTAGCGTTCGGTGAACGCCTTCACGAATGCTTTGGCCTTGTCGTTCCATTGCGACTTGGGCTGCGCGACGTTGACGATGAGAAGATTGTTGGCGCATTCGCCGTCGACTTCCCACACTTCCTTCTGCAGCAGACCCGAGGAGCCGATGAGGGCCGTTTCGGCAGTCGGTGCGAGGCCGAGCTGGCAGGCCTGCTTGACGAGTTGATACTGCGCCTGTCCGGCGATCACCATCTGGATCGCATCGGGCCTCGGGCTCTGATTCATCAGCCGCAGCAGCGCGGGCGTGAAATCCTGCTGGTTGAGGTCGATCGTCGCCAGCGTATAGGGGAGGTTCTTGGCCTTCAGCTCATCGGCGATGACCTTGGCCCCGCCCTGGCCGAAATCCGTGTTTTCGGCGATAATGGCAATGTTCTTGAAACCTTGCTCGACCGTCCAGTCGGCCGCCTTGACGTAAACGAGGGAGTTGGCCGGAGCGAGACGATAGACTTCCGGATACTGCTTGGCCGTGATGGCATCCGCCCATACGTCTGTACCGACCCAGGCGACGCCGTATTTGTGCGCCTCCTCGATTTCGGCGAGGGCGACCGAGGAATGGAATTCGCCGAAGATTGCGGCGACGTTGTCCTTGGTGATGAGCCGAACCGCCGCCGCGCTGCCGTCGGCCGGCTGCCCTTTGGTGTCCTCGTAGCTCACCTTCAGCTGACGGCCGAGCACGCCGCCGGCTTTGTTGACCTCGTCAACTCCGAGCTGCACCGCCCATTGCATTTCCTGGCCGCCGGAATAGTTGCCGGGCGGCGACAGCGGCCCCACCCAGCCTAGCGCGATTGGATCCTCGGCCAGAGCCGGTGCGGCTGCGAACGGCAAGGAAGCCAGCGCGAGTGCCGCCAGCGCTCCCAAATGACTGGATATGGTCTGTTTCATGCGAATTTCCCCTGTTCTTGTTTTCTGATTGAATGAAACACTACGCTCATTTCTGGCAGATTGAAATATTCATTGCAGCTCGTCAACGGCCGGCGTAAATTCGCGCCATGTTGGAACCCGCCTTCCGCTCGCGCCTGCTCGAGAGTTTCGAGACGATGCCGCGCCAGCTTCGCGCGGCGGCGCAATGGGTGCTCGACAATCCGCGTGACGTTGCCCTCCTGTCGATGCGCGTCCAGGCGCAGCGCGCCGGGGTGACCCCGGCATCGATGACGCGGCTTGCCCAGCGCATGGGCTTCGACGGCTACGATAGCCTGCGCGACCTCTACGCCGAGCAACTTCGCCGCGGCGAGAAGGAGTTCTTGGGCAAGGCCGAAGCATTGATGGCGCGGCGCAAGCGCGGAGGAGACGGCGCGCTGGCCTTCGAGCTGGCCGAAACGCTCGAGCGCCATATGGCGAAGCTTTGCGATCCGGCGACGCTGGAGGCGGTGACCCGGGCAGCCTCGGTGCTGGCAGGCGCCAAGCGCATCTATGCGCTGGGCTATCGGTCGAGCTACCCCGTCGCCTGCCATTTCGCCTACGTCTATGGCCTCGCCGGCGGCGCGGTGCGTCTGCTTGACGGCGTCGGCGGAACCGGACCTGATCCTTTGTGGGAATCGGGAGCGGGCGACGTGCTTTTGGCGATCAGCGTCAAGCCCTATACGCGCGCCGCCGTCGAACTCGTCGATTATGCACGCAGCCGTGGGCTCGAAATCGTGGCGATTACCGACAGCGTCGTCTCGCCTCTCGTCAACCGGGCGGGCGCCGTCATCATCGTGCCAACCGAGAGCCCGTCCTTTTTCCACACCATGGCGCCGGCCTTTGCCATCGCCGAAACGCTGGCCGCGATCCTGGCGGCCGCCGCCGGCGATCGCGCGCTGGCCGCCATGCGCGACGTCGAACGTCAGTTCGATACCCTTTCCACCCATATCTACGAAACCAGGCAACGGTCATGACGCATATCCTCCATCGCCAGATCCACCACGACTATCCCGTTGCCGTCGGCGGCGATGGCGTCACCGTCATCGACAGCAAGGGACGCCGCTATATCGACGCCTCCGGCGGTGCGGCCGTCTCATGTCTTGGCCATCAGCATCCGGCTGTTCTTGCCGCGATGCATGCCGAACTCGACCGGCTCGCCTATGCGCATAGCAGCTTCTTCACCACCCGGCCGGCGGAGGAACTGGCGGACGAACTTGCCGCTCACGCGCCGGGCGATCTTCATCACGTCTATTTCGTCTCCGGCGGATCGGAAGGCATCGAGACCGCCCTGAAGATGGCGCGGCAATATTTCGTCGAGCGCGGCGAGCCGCAGCGCCGCCGCTTCGTGGCCCGTCAGCAGAGCTATCATGGCAATACGCTGGGCGCGCTTTCGGTGGGAGGCAACGCCTGGCGCAAGGCGCCGTTCGAGCCCATGCTGATCGAAAACCATCATATCGAACCATGCTATGCCTATCGGCATCAGCGGCCGGATGAAGGCAGCGAGGCCTACGGGCTGCGCGCCGCCGATGCGCTTGAGACGAAGCTGCAGGAACTCGGGCCGGAAACGGTCATTGCTTTTGTCGCAGAGACAGTGGTTGGAGCGACTCTCGGCGCCGTGCCACCCGCACCCGGTTATTTCAGGCGCATCCGCGAGATTTGCGATCTCCACGGCGTGCTGCTCATCCTCGACGAAGTCATGTGCGGCATGGGTCGTACCGGAACACTGCATGCCTGCGACCAGGAAGGCGTCGCACCCGACATCATGGTGATCGCCAAAGGGCTCGGCGGCGGCTATGCCCCGCTCGGGGCGGTGCTGGCATCCGACCGGATATTCGATGCTTTTTCGCAAGGCAGCGACTTCCAGCACGGTCACACCTACATCGGTCATCCGCTCGCCTGTGCGGCCGGCCTCGCCGTGCAGCGGGTCATCGAGCGTGATGGTCTGCTTGCCAATGTCGCGGCGCGAGGCGCCACGCTCGAACGACGGCTGCGTGAGCGCTTCGGCAACCATCACCATGTCGGGGACATTCGCGGGCGCGGCCTTTTCCAGGGCATCGAACTTGTCGCGGATCGCTCGGCCAAGGCCCCGTTCGATCCGCGCCTGAAGGTCCATGCCCGGATAAAATCGGAAGCGATGCAGCGGGGGTTGATGGTTTATCCGATGGGCGGCACCGTCGATGGGCGGGCCGGCGATCACGTCCTGCTTGCACCGCCATTCATCGTCGACGACGGCACGGTCGATATTATCGTCGACCGTTTGGGCGACGCCGTCGATGCCGCGATCGGCAGCATTGCGATCTAGCGCATGAGACGCTCACCGACCGGACTCTGGTCCAATCGGCATCAGCCCCGACCTGGCCTCACAGTGCCGCGCCAGACCATCGGCGCGTGGCAGGTCAGGCGACTGCCGGCGCCTGCTTCCTCGCGCGAACCGGCGGCCAGTCGCACGGCGTGCGTGGCGATCTCCTCAATCGGCGGCGCAAAGGTCGTCAGCCGGTAGGAAGCCCAGTCAGCCTGCTCGATGTCGTCGAAGCCGGCGACGCAGAGATCGCGCGGGACGTCGACGCCGAACTCGTGGCGCGCCGCGTCCAGAAAACCGCAGGCGATCAGGTCGGTCACGCAGAATGCCGCATCCGGTCGCTGCCGGCCCGAAAGCAGGCGCCTTGCGCCTTCTGCCCCGGTCGCATAACCCGTGCGGCCCTCGCGCCACTGGATCACCTCCAGTCCTTCCTTGCGCGCTGCGGCAAGAAAGGCCGTCTCGCGCGCCACCAGACTGGGCGTGCCGGCTGCCGACGTCACCAGGGCAGGCCTGGTGCAACCGGCACGAATAAAGGCGTGAAGTGCCGCCTCGGCGGCGGCGGCGTTGTCCACGCCGATGTTATGCGGTCCGTCGAACCGGTCGTCGCGATTGATCAGGATCAGGCGCTGCCCGTTCTCGAGGCAGGTTCGGATCAGCTCCTGCGGCGGCGTGCCGGACAGCACGATCGTCGCATCGGCACGGTAGTTCAGCGTGTTGCGCAGCGCCTGGTCGACATGGTGGCTGGGGCCCGACGTGTTGAATACCATGGCCACTTTGCCGGCATCCCTCAAATGCTGTGTCAGCGCCCGCAGGATACGAGCCTGATAGGGCGTGTCGCCATCGGCGACGACAAGGCAGACGATGCCCGTCGATGCCCGCATCAGGCCGCGCGCCAGGTGGTTGACGTGATAGCCGAGCTGCTCGGCCGCCAGCAGCACCCGCTCGCGGGTTTCTTCCGAAACGCTGGCGCCGGGCGTGAACGTGCGTGATACCGCCGAGCGCGAAACGCCGGCAAGCTCCGCGACCTGCTGGGCACTGGAAAAGCCAATACGGCCTCTTGGCGTCGTCATGCACACTCTCGCTGCGTTTCTCGATTCTTTGCACGCACGTGCAGCATAGCGCAAGCCAGTCACAGGTGTAACCGCTGCCCTTGACACACATGCGTAAATGAAACAGCTTTGCACAGCCGTGCATGAAGCCGGCGCCGGAGGCTACCTTGCCCATTTCTTCGCGGACCGCATCGGAACTGCCATTGTCTGGACGGACAGCATGAACAGCGTGGCGGTGCAGCCTAACGCGAGCCGGATGTCCGAAGCCGAACTCGACAGGCGTGCCGATGTTTGCCGGCAACTGCTCTTGTCGTCGGGAAACATGGCGATGCAGGGCTACAGCCAAATCGACGGCGCGCAGCCTGTGGAGATGAAGGGGCCGCAGGATTTCCTGACCGAGACCGACGGCAAGGTCGAGCATCACATCCGCACGACGTTGGCCGCGGCCTTTCCCGAGGACGGGTTTTTGGGCGAGGAAACCGGTGGCAGCGGCGGCTCTGATCGCATGTGGGTCGTCGACCCGATCGACGGTACGGCGAATTTCATGCGCGGCATTCCGCATTTCTGCGTTTCGATCGCCTTCGTCCAGGACGGCCGCAGCGAGATCGGCGGCATCGCCAATCCGGCCATCGGGGAGGTCTATTTTGCCCGCCGCGGGCACGGTGCGACGCGCAACGGCGCGGCGATCCATGTTTCGCGCACCCAGGCCTTCGACCGCGCCTCCGTGGAGTTCGGCTGGTCGCCGCGGATTCCCAACCGCGACTATCTGGACAAGGTGGCCCTGGTCTGGTCGCTGGGCGCCAATGTGCGCCGCTCCGGTTCGGGGGCGCTCGGCCTTGCCTATGTGGCCGACGGCCGCTCGGATGCCTATGCCGAGCTTCATATCAATGCATGGGACTGCCTGGCCGGATTGCTGCTGGTCGAGGAAGCCGGCGGGCGCGTCAACCGCTTTCTCGACGGCGACGGCATGGCGAAGGGCAATCCGGTGCTTGCTGCGGCGCCGGGTGTGGCGGCGAGATTGTCCCAGGTGATCGGAGTGCCGCTCGACGACGAATAACCAATTCCAGAGAGCATGAAAGGGAGGAATTATCGATGAAAGGTCCATTTGATCGCAGACAAGGCAGGACGTGGCTTGGCCTTGCGGTGCTGGCCATTTTCGGTCTGGCCGGCGGCGCCCATGCGGCGGATCGCAACCTCGTGATGTATTGCGGCGTCGACGAAGCCTGGTGCCGGGCCATGGCCACGACCTACCAGAAGGAAACCGGCGTCAGCGTCGACATGACCCGCATGAGCGCCGGCGAGATCTATGCGCGCCTGCGGGCCGAGAAGGACAATCCGCAAGCCGACATCTGGTGGGGCGGCACCGGCGACCCGCATCTTCAGGCGGCGGAAGAAGGTCTCACCCAGGAATACAAGTCGCCGCAGCTGGCGAACCTGCGCGACTGGGCTTTGAGGCAGGCTGAACGCGCCAAGAACCGCACCGTCGGCATCTATCTCGGCGCGCTTGGCTACGGCTACAACGAGGAAGACCTGAAACAGCGCGGCCTGACGGCGCCGGCCTGCTGGGCGGATCTGGTCAAGCCCGATTTCCAGGGCGAGATCGAGATGGCCGACCCCAATTCCTCGGGTACCGCCTGGACGATGCTGGCGACAATCGTGCAACTGATGGGCGAGGACAAGGCTTTCGACTATCTCAAGCAGCTCAACAAGAACATCGCCGAATACACCAAGGCGGGCGCCGCACCCGCGCTCGCCGTGGGCAAGGGCGAGACGCTGGTCGGCATTTCCTTCCAGCACGACGTCATCAACGCCGCCAAGCAGAACCCGGCCGTCAAGGTGGTCTCGCCCTGTGAAGGCACCGGTTTCGAGATCGGGTCGATGAGCATTGTTGCCGGGGCCAAGCACATCGACGAGGCGCGGAAATTCTACGACTGGGCGCTGACGCCAGACGCGCAGAAACTGGCGGCTCCGAACGGCAGCTACCAGATCCCGTCGAACACCGGCACCCCGGTGCCGCCCGAGGCGCCGGACCTCAGCAAGATCAAGCTGATCGACTACGACTTCGCCAAATATGGATCATCAGCGGAGCGCAAGCGGCTGTTGAAGAAGTTCACCGATGAGATCCGCAACGGCGGCTGATCTGGTCCGTACGGCCGATCCGCCGGCTGCCTGCGGGGCAGCCGGCGCAACCCCGACCATACCGAAGGAAGATGTCGAATGGCACGGGCTTCGCCCTATCCCATGGCCAATGACCTCCCGGGGCGCAGTGCCGCCGGATGGCTGGCGCTGGCATGGGCGAGCTTCATTGTGCTGCCATGGTACAAAGTCGAAGGCGGCTTGCTTTCCTTTGACTGGCTGGCGCGTCCGGCGGAGGCGGCACCAGCCATCCTGCTGTCGCTGAACGGTCAGCTGTGGCTGCTTCCCTTGATCCTGCCACTTCTCCTGGCAAGCTGGCTCGTCGCGCGCCGGAACCTCCCCGGCCTGGCGGTGGCGGGCGCAGCCGGCCTCGCCTGGCTGGTGATCGAGGGTTTTTCCATCATCCATTCGGGTTGGGGATTTGCCTGGCTCGGGCATCTCGCCAGTACGCCGGGACCGGTGCAGCCGGGGCTCGGCTGGGGTGCCGTGCTGTACGCGCTGGCGATGCTGATGTTCATCGCCGAGGCGCTGGCCGCGCGTGGCTGGTGCAAAGGCGATCGTTTTGTCGTCGGCTCGCTGCTGATCGTGATCGCTTCGCTGATCCTGTTCGTGGCCTATCCGCTGTTGTCGATCCTCGCTTCCGCCATCGAGGACAATGACGGCAATATCGTGCCGGCTCTGTTTGCCGAAAAGCTGTTCAGTGCCAACATCTGGAGCCTGCGCTGCCTCTACGACGACGGTTCCTGCGGCGTGGCGTGGAATACGGTGGCGATCGCGGTGCTGGTGGGTTTCTTCTGCACGGCGCTAGGCCTGGCGCTGGCGCTGATTGCGTTGCGCACCAGGCTGCCTGCCAAATGGCTGCTGCGCGGCCTCTCCATCCTGCCGATCATCACGCCCCCTTTCGTCATCGGCCTGGCGCTGATCCTGTTGTTCGGCCGGGCCGGCATCGTCACCAATCTTTTGTCCGAACATCTCGGTATTCCGCGCAGCCGCTGGATCTACGGCATGGCCGGCATCACCATCGCGCAAGTGCTGGCCTTCACGCCGATCGCTTTCCTGGTCCTGGCCGGCGTGCTGCAGGGCGTCAGCCCGAGCATGGAGGAGGCCTCGCAGACCTTGCGCGCCAGCCGTTGGCGCACTTTCAGCACAATCACCTGGCCGCTGATCCGCCCGGGGCTGGCCAGCGCCTTCCTGATCTCGTTCATCGAGAGCATGGCCGACTTTGCCAACCCGCTGGTGCTGGGCGGCAACTTCAACGTGCTGTCGACGGACATCTTCTTTGCGGTGGTGGGCGCTGCGCATGATCAAGGCCGTGCGGCGGTGCTGGCGATCGTGCTTCTGGGATTCACGCTCGCCGCTTTCGTCATCCAGCGCCGCTGGATCGGCAGCCGCAGCTACGTCACCGTCGCGGGCAAGGGCGATGGCGGTGTGCCGGCCACGCTGCCCAAGGGCTTGCGCATCGGCTGCTACGCCGCCGTCGTTCCCTGGTTGCTTCTGACCGTCGTGGTCTATGGCATCATCCTGGGCGGCGGCTTCGTGCAATCGATCGGCCGCGACAACACGCCGACGCTCGAATATTTCCTCACCGCTTTCTCCGTCGAGAAAGGCGTCAATGGCTGGTTCCTGAGCGGGTCAGCCTGGCCGTCGCTGCTGATGACCATCGGCCTTGCGCTGGTGGCGATGCCGTTCACCGCCGCGCTCGGCATCCTGACCGCCTATCTGCTCGACCGGCAGCATTTCGCCGGGCGCACGATGTTCGAATTCCTCGCCATGATGAGCTTTGCCATTCCCGGCACGGTCGTCGGCGTCAGCTATATCCTCGCCTTCAACGTGCCGCCGGTGCAACTGACCGGCACCGGACTGATCATCGTCATCTCGTTCATCTTCCGCAACATGCCGGTTGCGATCCGTGCGGGCCTCGCCAATCTTGGGCAGATCGACAAGAGCCTGGACGAGGCATCGCTGACACTGGGGGCGCGTTCCTTCGCCACCTTGCGGCGGGTGATCCTGCCGATCCTGAAGCCGGCTATCGTGACCGCGATGATCTACAGTTTCGTGCGTGCGGTCACAGCGGTCAGCGCCGTCATCTTCCTGGCGACCGGCCGCTTCAATCTCGCCACCGTCTATATTGTCGGGCGAGCCGATGTCGGCGAATACGGCATCGCCATCGTCTATTCGGCGGTGCTGATCGTCGTCATGATGATCATTCTGATCGGCATCCAGCTGCTGGTCGGGGAACGCCGGCTTGGCCGGCGCCGGGCCGAGGCGCAAGCCGTCGTGGCACCAATCTGATCGGGAGAAGCGTATGGATCAAACGGCGAAGAACGCTGCCCCCGGCGTGGTGGACAGACCGGCAGTGCGTTTCGAGGGCGTCACCAAGAAATACGGCGCCGTCACTGCCGTCGACAATGTCAGCTTCGACATCGCACCGGCCAGCCTGGTGACGCTGCTCGGACCTTCCGGCTGCGGCAAGACGACGACGCTTAGGCTGATTGCCGGGCTGGAGCACGCAAGCCACGGGCGCGTCGTCATCGACGGCAAGGACGTCACCTTGCTGTCAGCCGCCGAACGGGACGTCAGCATGGTCTTCCAGTCCTACGCGCTGTTCCCGCACATGAACGTCATAGAAAATGTCAGCTACGGCCTGCGGGCGACCGGGCTCGGCAAGGTTGAGGCCGCGGGGCGCGCCGCCGAGAAGCTGGCACAGGTCGGCCTGTCCGGCTACGAGAAGCGCCAGCCGAGCGAACTTTCGGGCGGCCAGCAGCAGCGCGTGGCCGTGGCGCGCGCCATCGTGCTGGAGCCGAAGGTGCTTCTGTTCGACGAGCCGCTGTCCAATCTCGATGCCAAGTTGCGCCGGCGAGTGCGCGATGAAATCCGCGGTCTTCAGCAGGACCTCGCGCTGACCGTTGTCTATGTGACGCATGACCAGGAGGAGGCGCTGGCCGTGTCCGATCGCATCATCGTTATGAACGCTGCCCGCGTCGCTCAGGACGGGACCCCGCGCGACCTCTACAACGAACCCAGGAACTCTTTCATCGCCGATTTCATGGGCGACGCCAACCTGCTCGATGTCGAGGTTCTCGCCAGCAATGGGACGAATGCCGAGGTAAAGATCGGGCCGCTGCGGCTCGACATGCCGCATCGCGGCATCGCGGCGGGGCCGGCGGTGCTGGCCGTCCGGCCGAATGCCGTGCGCCTCGTCGCCGGCCAGCCGGCAGCCGGCGGGATGAGAGGGCGCGTGGTCAAGAGTTCTTATCTCGGCGACCACATGGAATACCGCGTCGCGATAAACGATCCGGCGGTCGAGCTGTTTGCGACGTCGCCGATCGTCACACCTGCCCTGCCGGAAGGCAGCGTCGTCGCGGTCGATTTCGATCCGGCAAAGATCGTGCTGATAGCGCGCGACAAGTCCTAGCCAGCAGCGCACACCGCTACCGGTGCGCCTGATACGAAAATAGTGGTTCTCGACGTTCCATGTCGATGTTACGAATCCCTGTGCATTCCGAATGTGCGCTTGTGACCATGTGTCCGGGCACTTTGGAACTGTGGCGAGCACAGGACGTATTCTTCACGCGGGACCAGACGGTGCACTCGAAGCCGTCACAGGGCCGCAATGGGCGTTTTCGACAGTGGCCACAAGGGAGGAAATACCAGTGAAAGCATCCTATCTCATCTCAGCCGCGCTGCTTGTGGGGACCGCGATGCCAGCGGCAGCAGCCGAAATTTCCGACGGCAAGGTCAAGATCGGCATCCTCAACGACCAGTCGGGTGTCTATGCCGATTTCGGCGGCAAATGGTCCGTCGAGGCGGCCAAGATGGCTGTCGAGGATTTCGGCGGCAAGGTCCAGAACGCGCCTATCGAGGTCATCAGCGCCGACCACCAGAACAAGCCGGACATCGCCTCCAACATCGCGCGCCAGTGGTACGACACCGAGCAGGTCGATGCCATAATGGAACTGACCACCTCCTCGGTGGCGCTAGCCGTTCAGGGACTTTCCAAGGAAAAGAAGAAGATCGACATCGTCACCGGCGCGGCTGCGACCGACCTGACCGGCAAGCAGTGCTCGCCCTATGGTTTCCATTGGGCCTACGACACCCATTCCCAGGCCGTCGGCACAGGCGGTGCCCTGGTGCAGCAAGGCGGTGACAGCTGGTATTTCATCACCGTCGACTACGCCTTTGGCTATTCGCTCGAGGAGCAGACCGCCAAGCTCGTCAAGGATCGCGGCGGCAAGGTGCTTGGTGAAGTGCGCTATCCGCTCGGCTCGACCGACTACTCATCCTTCCTGCTGCAGGCGCAATCCTCCGGCGCCAAGATCGTCGGCCTTGCCAATGCCGGTCTCGACACTTCCAATTCGATCAAGCAGGCCGCCGAATTCGGCATCGTCGCCGGCGGCCAGCGGCTCGCGGCACTTCTGTTCACGCTGGCCGAAGTGCATGGCCTTGGCTTGCAGGCGGCCCAGGGCGTCGTGCTGACCGAAGGCTATTACTGGGATCGCGACGACAAGAGCCGCGAGTTCGCCAACCGCTTCTTCAAACGCACCGGCAGGATGCCGAACATGGTCCAGGCCGGGACCTATTCGGCGGTGTCGCAGTATCTCAAGGCCATCGACAAGGCCGGCACCGACGAAACCGAAGCGGTGGCCAAGGAATTGCATTCGATGCCGGTCAATGACGTCTTTACCGCCAACGGCAAGGTGCAGGCCGACGGCTCCATGGTGCACGACATGTACCTCTATCAGGTCAAGAAGCCCGAGGAGAGCAAGAAGGATTGGGACTACTACACCTATCTTGCAACCATTCCGGGCGACCAGGCCTTCATGAAGGCCACGGATAGCGGCTGCCCGCTCGTCAGCAAGTGACGACGGCAACCGCCGCGGCCGTCAGGCCTGACGGCGATGGAGCCGTGCTGCGGGTGGTGCTTTCCGCCCGCGGCCTCAGGCGCGATTTCGCCGGGTTCGTTGCGGTGAAGGATGTCGATCTCGACGTTCATCACGGCAGGATTCACGCCTTGATCGGACCCAACGGCGCCGGCAAGACCACGATCTTCAACCTTTTGACCAAGTTCCTGCAGCCGACCAGCGGCACGATTGAACTGCTCGGCACCGACATAACCCGGACACCGCCGGCCAAGGTGGCGCGGATGGGCCTCGTGCGCTCGTTCCAGATCTCGGCGATCTTTCCGCATCTGAGCGTGCTCGACAATGTGCGCGTCGCGCTGCAGCGGCCAGGGGGGCTGGGCTTCCAGTTCTGGCGCCCGCTTTCGGCGCTCGACCAACTGACGCCGCGGGCGCGCGAGCTTCTCGGCACGGTCGGCCTCGACGACGCGGCGCACCGGCTCGCCGGCGATCTCTCCTATGGCCGCAAGCGCGTGCTCGAGATCGCCACCACGCTGGCGCTCGATCCAAAGGTGCTGCTGCTCGACGAGCCGATGGCCGGCATGGGGCACGAGGATGTCAGCATGATCTCCGGGATCATCCGCGCCTTGGCCCGCGATCGGGCCGTGCTCATGGTGGAGCACAATCTGACCGTCGTTGCCGATCTTTGCGACTGGATCACCGTGATGCAGCGCGGCAAGGTGCTCGCCGCGGGCGACTATCCGACGGTCAGCCAGGATGAACGCGTCCGGATAGCCTATATGGGAACCGAGCATGAGTGAGCCGCTGCTTGCCGTGCGCGATCTCCATGCCTGGTACGGCGAGGGCCACGCGCTGCACGGCGTCGACCTCGATGTGTTCCGCGGCGAAACTGTGACGCTGCTTGGCCGCAACGGCGTCGGCAAGACCACGACGCTGCGCGCCATCATGGGGCTGATCCGCAAGCGCACCGGCAGTGTCGTCTTCAACAGCAACGACTTGATCGGCCTGCCCTTGCACCGTGTCGCCCACCAAGGCATCGGTTTCGTTCCCGAGGAGCGCGGCATTTTCGCCACGCTGACAGTCGACGAGAACCTGATCCTGCCGCCGGTGGTGGCCAAGGGCGGCATGAGCGTCGAGGAGATCTTCGAGCTCTTTCCCAACCTGAAGGAGCGCCGCAACAGCCCGGGCACCAGGCTATCCGGCGGCGAGCAGCAGATGCTGGCGATCGCCCGCATCCTGAGGACGGGTGTCCGGATGCTGCTCCTCGACGAGCCGACCGAAGGCCTGGCGCCGGTCATCGTCCAGCGCATCGGCGAATTGCTTGCGACGTTGAAAAAGCGCGGCATGACGATCCTGCTCGTGGAGCAGAATTTCCGTTTCGCCGCCCGCATTGCCGACCGCTTCTACCTGATGGAGCACGGCAAGGTGCTGAGCGGGTTTCCGGTCGGCGAACTGGCCGCCCACGACGCTCAACTTCACGAGGTGCTCGGAGTATGATCGCGCCATGACGATGATCTTCGGCATCCCCATCCAGGCCTTTCTCGGGCAGTTGCTGGTCGGGCTGATCAACGGTTCCTTCTATGCGATGCTGAGCCTTGGCCTCGCCGTCATCTTCGGCCTGCTGCGCATCATCAATTTCGCCCACGGCGCGCTCTACATGCTGGGCGCCTTCATCGGTTATCTGCTGCTTGTCCATCTCGGCATCGGCTATTGGCCGGCGCTGATCCTGGTGCCGCTCGCCGTCGGGCTGTTCGGCATTGCGGTCGAGCGTGCAGCGCTCTCGCGGCTCTACCAGCTCGACCCTCTCTACGGCCTGCTCTTCACTTTCGGCCTGGCCTTGGTCATCGAGGGCGTCTTCCGTTATTATTACGGCGTCTCGGGAAATCCCTATGCGGTGCCGGCGCTACTTGCGGGCGGCACCAATCTCGGCTTCATGTTCCTGCCCAACTATCGCGGCTGGGTGGTGCTGGCATCGCTTCTCGTCTGCCTGGGCACATGGCTTTTGATCGAGAAGACCAGGCTTGGCTCTTATCTGCGCGCCGCGACCGAAAATCCAGAACTGGTCCAGGCTTTCGGCGTCAACGTGCCACTGCTTTTGACACTCACCTATGGACTGGGTGCGGCACTTGCCGGTCTTGCCGGGATCCTGGCGGCTCCCGTCTACCAGGTCAGTCCGCTGATGGGGTCGGATCTGATCATCGTCGTCTTCGCCGTCGTCGTGGTCGGCGGCATGGGCTCGATCCTGGGCGCCATCGTCACCGGCTACATGCTCGGCCTCGCCGAGGGCCTAACCAAGGTATTCTATCCCGAGGCGTCGAACCTTGTCGTCTTCGTCATCATGGCGATCGTGCTTCTACTGCGGCCGGCCGGCCTGTTCGGAAGGGACGCCTGAGATGAGCGAGCTGACGCTTCACGAAAAGCGCGCCGCGGCCTCCGTGCGGCTGGAACGCGCGCTGGTGGCGCTGGCGGTATTGGCGCTCATCGCCGCGCCGTTCTTCGTCTACCCGTTCTTCCTTATGAAGATGCTGTGCTTTGCGCTGTTTGCCTGCGCCTTCAACCTGTTGCTCGGCTACACCGGCCTGTTGTCCTTCGGCCACGCGACCTTCTTCGGTGGCGCCGCCTATTTCTGCGCGCATGCCGTCAAGGTATGGGGCTGGCCGCCAGAGGCAGGCATTCTGCTGGGTACCGCCGGCGCGGCCCTGCTCGGGCTGGTCATGGGCTTCTTCGCCATCCGCCGGCAAGGCATCTATTTCGCCATGATCACGCTGGCGCTGGCGCAGATGTTCTTCTTCTTCTGCGTGCAGGCACCGTTCACGCAAGGCGAGGACGGCATCCAGGGCGTTCCGCGCGGCAACCTCTTCGGCATCATCGATTTGAACGCCACGGTCAACATGTACTATGTCGTGCTGGCCATCTTCCTGATCGGCGTCTTCGCCATTTGGCGGATCATCAACTCGCCGTTCGGCATGATCCTGCGCTCGATCCGCGAGAACGAGAACCGCGCCATCTCGCTCGGCTATTCCGTCGCCAGGTATAAACTCGCCGCTTTCGTGATGTCGGCCGCGCTAGCCGGGCTTGCCGGCGCGGTCAAGGCAATCGTGTTCCAGTTCGCGACGCTCACCGACGTGACATGGCAGATGTCGGGCGAGGTGATCCTGATGTCGCTGCTTGGCGGCATCGGTACCATGGTCGGGCCGGTCGTCGGCGCCGGCTTCGTCGTCGGCCTTGAAAACACACTCGCCACCTCCGGCTTTCCGGTGACCATCGCCACCGGCCTGATATTCATGATCTGCGTGCTCGTCTTCCGGCGCGGCATCGTCGGCGAATTCCATGCGCGGCTGCCCAGGCCGGCGGACGGTGGAAGTGGTTGATATTCATCCCGTGGCCGATCTCCCTGCTGTCTCCAGCCATGTGGTGGGCAGTCCAGTGAGCAACCGGGAATGCAGCCTGGATGTTTATCGAAGCGCCTGCTTTACAGGCAGGTTTGGTAGCGCTACCGTCTCCGTATCGCGTGACCACATGAAGGTTGGAGGGCCGTCGCCGGGAGAGGTCAGCGGTTCCTTCGAAGAGACGTCGCGGGAATCGTTCGGGAGGAGGATCGATGGCGTCTGTCGCGATTAGCGAGGTTCACAAATCATTCGGGACCGTCGAGGTTCTGCACGGCGTCAGCGTGAACATCGACGACGGCGAATTCGTCACGCTGGTCGGGCCGTCGGGTTGCGGAAAATCAACCCTGCTCAGGATGATCGCGGGCCTGGAAAAGATTTCGCGGGGCCAGATCGCGATTGGCGAGCGTGTCGTCAACAACGTTGCGCCGAAGGAACGCGACGTCGCCATGGTCTTCCAGAACTATGCGCTGTACCCGCATATGACCGTCGCCGAGAACATGGCGTTTTCGCTCATGCTGAAGGGCGTTTCGAAGGCTGAGAGCGGCGCCGGCGTCCAGCGCGCTGCGGAGATTCTGGGGCTCGTGCCGCTGTTGGCGCGCTATCCCCGCCAGCTTTCCGGCGGACAGCGCCAGCGAGTTGCCATGGGGCGGGCGATCGTGCGCGATCCGGCGGTTTTCCTGTTCGACGAGCCGCTGTCCAATCTTGACGCCAAGCTCAGGGTGCAGATGCGCGCCGAGATCAAGGAACTGCACCAGCGCCTGAAAACCACGACGGTCTATGTTACCCATGACCAGATCGAAGCCATGACCATGGCAGACAAGATCGTGGTCATGCATGACGGCATCGTCGAGCAGATCGGGCCGCCGCTGGAACTCTACGACAGGCCGGACAATCTCTTCGTCGCCAGTTTCATCGGCTCGCCCGCCATGAATTTGCTGCGGGGCGAAATCGCGACGAACGGGTCGCCGTCCTTTCGGGGCGCGGGCGGAATTTCCGTGCCGTTGGACGCAGCATCGTCCGTCAAAGGCGGCGAGCCGGTGGTGCTGGGCATACGGCCCGAGCATTTGCGGCTGTCCGACCAGGGCATTGCGGTCACCATCGCGGTGATCGAGCCGACCGGGTCGGAGGTACAGCTCATCGGCCGGACAGCCGGCGGTGAAGAGATCGTGGCCAACTTCCGGGAACGTCATTCCTTCACGCCGGGCGAAACCATCCGGCTCACCGCCGAACCCGGCCTCATTCATCTCTTCCACGGCGAAACCGGGCAGCGGCTTCAAACGCGCAGCAAGCTGTAGAGACCAAAGGGCAAGAGAAACAAACAGGAGGAACGAGCATGAAATTCACCAGACGTGACGTGATCCGCACGACGGCCGGCGCTGCTGCCGGCGTTTTGGGAAGCCGCTTCGCCGGCTCTCCGGCATTCGCCCAGGAGGGGCTGAAGTACAAGCCGGAGGACGGTGCGAAGCTCAGGCTGCTGCGCTGGTCGCCTTTCGTGCAGGGTGACGAGGACCAGTGGCTGAAAAACACCAAGCGGTTCACCGAAGCGACGGGCGTGGAGGTACGTGTCGACAAGGAAAGCTGGGAAGACATTCGCCCCAAGGCAGCGGTCGCCGCCAATGTCGGTTCAGGTCCGGATCTGATGTTCGTCTGGTTCGACGACCCGCATCAGTATCCCGACAAGCTGCACGACGTGACGGAACTGGGCGAGTATCTGGGGTCGAAATATGGCGGCTGGCACGACGGACCAAAGCAATATGCGACCCGGGAAGGCAAATTCATCGGCCTGCCGCTCGCCACCATCGGAAATGCCATCGTCTATCGGGAAAGCTGGGTGAAAGAGGCCGGCTTTTCGGAGTTCCCCAAGGATACGAAAGGCTTCCTCGAACTTTGCAAGGCCCTGCAGGCGAAGGGGCATCCGGCCGGCTTCACGCACGGCCATGGTGTCGGCGACGGCAACAACTACGCGCACTGGCTGCTGTGGAGCCATGGCGGCCAGATGGTCGACGAGAGCGGCAAGGTGACGATCAACAGCCCCGAGACCCTCAAGGCGATCGAATACGCGCAGGAACTCTACAAGACTTTTATTCCAGGCACCGAAAGCTGGCTCGACGTCAACAACAATCGCGCCTTCCTGGCCGGCGAACTCAGTGTGATCGCCAATGGCATTTCCGCCTACAACACGGCCAAGATCAACAAGGACAATGATCCGAAGCTGGCGGAAATGGCCAAGGACATACGCACCACCAACCTGCCGATCGGTCCTGTCGGCAAATCCGTCGAACTGTTCCAGGTGACCACAGCCGTCATCTTCGACTACACGCCCTACCCCAACGCGGCCAAAGCCTATCTGCAATTCATGTTCGAGGACCCGCAAATGCCAGATTGGATCACCTCCTCGGCGGGCTACTGCTGCCAGACGCTCAAGGCGTTCGACAACAATCCGGTGTGGACAGCCGATCCGAACAATGCCGCTTACGCCAAGGCTTCGGCGACGCTGCGGCCCAACGGCTATGCCGGGCCGCTCGGCTATGCCTCGGCGGCGACCATGGCCGACTATGTCCTGGTCGACATGTTCGCCAAGGCCGTCACGGGGCAGGCCACGCCCCAGGAGGCAATGGAAGAGGCGGAGAAGCGCGCAAACCGGTATTATCGCGTTTGATCCATGCCAGCTGAGCCTGGCGGCTCTGCCCCGCGCTATCCGACCCTCCGGAAGCGCAGGGCGGCCGCCAGGCCGATCAACGAGACCCTTGCAGGGAGCCCGCCCCATGGCCGTGCCGTCCGTCGCCGCTCAGCCGCGTTCCTCGATGCTGTCGCGCCTGGCCGAGAGCAGGAACGCGCTTGGCTTCGGCTTCATGCTGCCGGCGGCGGCATTGCTGCTTGTCTTCCTGACCTATCCGCTTGGGCTCGGCGTCTGGCTCGGCTTCACCGATGCCCGCATCGGCCGTCCCGGCATCTTCATCGGCATCGAGAACTATGAATATCTGTGGAGCGACGCCGTCTTCTGGCTCTCCGTCTTCAACACCCTGCTCTACACCGTCAGCGCCTCGATCCTGAAATTCGCGCTCGGCCTCTGGCTGGCGCTCATCCTCAACCAGAACCTTCCCTTCAAATCGTTCTTCCGCGCGATTGTCCTGTTGCCGTGGGTGGTGCCGACGGTGCTGTCGGCCATCGCCTTCTGGTGGATTTACGATTCGCAGTTCTCGATCCTGTCCTGGGCACTCCAGCAGATGGGCCTGATCGACCATCGCATCAATTTCCTCGGCGATCCGGAGAACGCGCGTGCTTCGGTGATCGCGGCCAATGTCTGGCGCGGCATCCCTTTCGTAGCCATCACGCTGCTTGCCGGCTTGCAGACAATCCCCCAATCGCTTTACGAGGCCGCCACGCTCGACGGCGCCAGCCGCTGGCAATTGTTTCGCCATGTGACGCTGCCGCTGCTCACCCCCATCATCGCGATCACGATGACGTTCTCGGTGCTGTTCACCTTCACGGATTTCCAGCTGATCTATGTGCTGACCCGCGGCGGACCGGTAAATGCCACCCATCTGATGGCGACGCTGTCGTTCCAGCGCGGCATTTCGGGCGGCCAGCTCGGCGAGGGCGCCGCGATCGCGGTCGCCATGATCCCATTCCTCCTTGCCGCGATCCTGTTCAGTTATTTCGGCTTGCAGCGCCGCAAATGGCAGCAGGGGGGCGGAGACTGACATGGCTGCCACCAGGAAGACAAAACAGCCGCAGCTCGACGAAGGCGGCATGGGCTATTTGCAGAGCGTGCCGCGCCGTGTGGTGACGGTCTATCTCCCCCTGCTCGTGTTCGTCATCGTGCTCTTGTTCCCGTTCTACTGGATGACGATCACAGCGGTTAAGCCCAATGTCGAAATGACCGACTATGCCAATTTCAACCCGCTCTGGGTCGTGCATCCGACATTGGAGCACATCCGCTATCTTCTCTTCGAGACGTCCTATCCGGGCTGGCTGCTCAACACGATCATCATTTCGACCGCCGCCACTTTCCTGTCGCTGGTGGCGTCGGTTTTCGCGGCCTATGCGATCGAGCGGCTGCGGTTCTCCGGGGCACGGCAGGTCGGCCTCGCGGTGTTCCTCGCCTATCTCGTGCCGCCCTCGATACTGTTCATCCCCTTGTCGGTGATGGTGTTCAACCTCGGGCTTTACGACACACCCTTCGCGCTCATCCTCACCTACCCGACCTTCCTGATCCCCTTCTGCACCTGGCTGCTGATGGGTTACTTCCGCTCCATCCCGTTCGAACTGGAAGAATGTGCGCTCATAGACGGGGCAAGCCGCTGGCAGATCCTGAGCAAGATCGTGCTGCCCCTGTCGGTGCCAGGCCTGATCTCGGCGGGCATATTCGCATTCACCCTGTCATGGAACGAGTTCATCTATGCCTTGACGTTCATCCAGTCGTCCGAAAACAAGACCGTGCCGGTCGGGGTGCTCACCGAACTCGTCCGCTCCGACGTCTATGAGTGGGGTGCCCTGATGGCGGGCGCGCTGATCGGATCCCTGCCGGTCGTCGTGCTTTATTCGTTCTTCGTCGAGCACTATGTCTCCTCGATGACCGGCGCGGTGAAGGAATAGCGCCGCCCCGATGCCGCGGGCGATTTTCCTGGAATGCCCTAGCCCAGGCTTTTGCCGTAGCGGGCAAAGCTTTCGGCCAGGACAGTCGTGCTCGCACCGGCCCGTTCGGGCCGTTTGTAGATGCCGCCTTCGACGCGGATCGGCTCCTCGAAGTGATCCTTGATCCAGGGGATGTATTCGAGGATCGTCGATGCAGGATGCCAGTAGCTCAGATGCACATGCACCTGGCTCATCTCCCCTGCATGCGGAACGACGGGAAGCCGATGCGCCAGTGCCAGGTCCGCGACCTGGATGTATTCGGTTATTCCTCCGAGCCGCGTGACGTCCGGCTGGACGTAGGCGACGGCTCCTGCATCGACGAAGGAGCGGAACGCGTCGATCGTGTAGAGCTGCTCGCCGAGCGCGATCGGGATCGATGTATTGCGCGCGAGCGTCGCGTGGCTGGCGACATCGTCATACCAGAGCGGCTCCTCGAACCAGTAGATATCTAGGTCGCGCGCCAGCGCGCAGAACCGCTGGCAGGTCGGAAGATCCCACTTGCCGTTGCCGTCGATTGCGATCCGGATCCTTGATCCGACACGTTTGCGCACAGCCGCCAGGCGCTCGACGTCGATATTTGGGTCGTCATGGCCGACCTTGATCTTGATGCGTGTGAATCCATCCTCCTCGACGGCTTTCGCGGAGCCGCGCAGCAACGTGTCCAGGTCGAACGAAATCCAGCCGATATCGGTATTGTAGGCCTCCAGGGCATCGGTGCGCGCGCCGCCGAGATAACTCCACAGCGGCAGGCCCGCCCGTTTCGCCTTCAGATCCCACAGCGCGATATCGATTGCGGCCAGCGCCAGATGCGTGATGCCGGCCCGACCGACCCATTGAAGTGAAGGATGGCGCGCAAGCCTGGTCCATAGACGCTGATGATCCGAGGCGTCTTCGCCTACCAGAAGCGGCGCGTAACACTCACCGATGCAGGACGTTATCAGCCGGTCGGCGGCCAGATGGGCATGCGTGCCGGTGAAGCCATAACCTTCCAGCCCATCCGTGGTGACGATCTTCGTACCCACGACACCCCAATGGGTGATGCTGTGGGTCGAGTCCGAAATGGAGTCCGACGTGAGTGGAAGATGGAGAATGAACGGGCGGACGGAGGCGATTTTCATCTATGACCCTTGGGGGATATGAATTTGTCAATGAAGGAGCTGCGAGAGGAATTCGCGTGCACGCTGATGCTTCGGGGCTGCGAAGAACTCCTTCGGCGTGGCCTCCTCGAGTATCCGGCCCTTGTCCATGAAGACGACCCGGTCGGCCACCTGGCTGGCGAAGCCCATTTCGTGCGTCACGCAGATCATCGTCATGCCTTCGGAGGCCAGCGAGACCATGGTGTCGAGCACTTCCTTGACCATTTCCGGATCGAGAGCCGAGGTCGGTTCATCGAAGAGCATGATCTTGGGCTGCATGCAGAGCGCGCGGGCGATCGCGACGCGCTGCTGCTGGCCGCCGGAAAGCTGGGACGGATACTTGTCCGCCTGATCGGCGATCCGAACCTTGTGCAACATCTCCAGCGCTCTCTCCGAAGCGTCCCTGCGCGATTTTCCGAGCACGCGGATCGGCGCCAGCGTACAGTTCTCGATCACCTTGAGATGCGGGAAGAGGTTGAACTGCTGGAACACCATGCCGATGTCCCGGCGCGGAACCATACGTCCGTGGGACTTCTCGACCAGCGGTTTGCCGTCGATTTCCACCGAGCCTTGCTGCAGGTCTTCCAAGCCGTTGATGCAGCGGATCAAGGTCGACTTGCCTGAGCCCGACGGCCCGCAGACGACAATCTTTTCGCCCTTCGCCACCTCAAGGCTGACGTGATCGAGCGCCTGAAACCCGCCGAACATCTTCACCGCATCGCGCAGTTTCACAAAGGCGCTGCCGTTGGCGTCCATGAACTCCTCCTTGTTGCGAAGTTGGCTTGTAACCCGAAAGATCGAAATCGGAAAATAAAAAATTTTCTATTTTTAATTTTTCTGTTGCGCCGAACCGGAACCTGACCGATGCTTGGGCCATGAGCATGATCAAGACAACATTGGCCGAGCAGGCCTACCAGGAGCTGCGGTCCCGGATCGTCGGCGGCAGGCTGGCAGGCGGGCAGCGCCTGTTGCCAAACGAATTGGCGGCGGAACTGGGCATCAGTCCCACGCCTGTCAAGGAAGCCTGCCTGCGGCTGGAGGCGGACGGGCTTCTCGTCAATTCCTCGCGGCGCGGCATGGTGGTCCGCAGCTTCAACGAGGAAGCCGTCGAGGAATTATACGCGGCCAGGACACTGCTCGAGAAAGGGGCCGTGGAAGCAGCCTTCGACGCAGGACGGCTCGATGAGGCGCTGCGGGCGAAGCTCCAGGACAGCCTCGAAAACCACAGGCGCTTCGCCAAAGGGTCGTCGCTCGACGATCTGGCGAAGGCGCTCTCCCATGACCGGGCCTTCCACAGTTCGCTCGTCGGCGCCGCGGGGATACCGATGATCTCCGAGGTCCACTCCCGCATTGTCGGCCAGACGCATACGGTCTTCGTCTCGATTCCAGGCGATTACAGCCGCTCGGTCGAGGAGCACCAGGATATTCTCGATGCCATCGTCGCCGGCAAGAAGAGCCAGATCCTCGCGGCGCTTCAGCGACATCTCGAGAGAAGCCGGCAGAACACCTTGCGCCAGGTAAAAGTCCTTGCGCGAGCGATCGAACCGAACCTTGTTTGAAGACCGGGGACGAGTGTGGGGTACCTAGATTTTTCCGGGACATTCGCGCGCGGCGACCTGTTCGTGCACGCCGCCATGCTGACTGTCGGCCTGTCGGCCGCCGCGCTGGTTCTGGGCATGTGCGTCGGCATCGTCGGCGCCCTGATGAGACTTTCGAGCTCGAAAGTCCTCTCCTCAATCGCGGCCGCCTATGTGGAAATCATCCGAAACACGCCGTTTCTGGTGCAGATCTACATCGTCTATTTCGGCCTGCCCTCGGTCGGCATTCGCATTTCCGAAGTGACGGCGGCCATCCTCTCCCTGACGCTCTACGCGGGCGCCTATATCACCGAGATCGTCCGTGCCGGCATCCAGACGATCGGCAAGGGACAGCGGGAGGCGGCGCACACGCTTGGCATGTCACCGTATCTCACCTTCCGCTATGTCGTTCTGCTGCCGGCGATTTCAGCGATCTTTCCGGCACTGACCAGCCAGTTCATCCTGATCATGCTGGCCTCCAGCGTCGTTTCGGTCATCTCCGTCCCGGAACTGACCGGCGTCGCCAATGATGTGCAGGGCCTGACCTTCCGAAGCCTGGAAGCCTATCTCGTGGTCGCGGCCATCTACCTTGTCCTGACGGCTGCATTCAAAGGCGTCTTCGCACTGATTGACCGTGCCCTCTTCTCCTTCCGCTTTGCAGGGCGATGACGATGTTCCAGACATTCAATCTCCATCATGTCGGGTTTCTGCTGCAATGTGCGACGTGGACGGTCGTCCTCTCGGGAATTGCGCTTGCAGGCGGCGCCATCGGCGGATCGATTGTCGCCCTCATGCGCCTCTCCCGCTTCGCCTGGATGCGCTGGATCGCACAGGCCTATA
The DNA here is from genome assembly GCF_006442375.1 of Mesorhizobium sp. B2-2-4. Lineage (NCBI taxonomy): Bacteria > Pseudomonadati > Pseudomonadota > Alphaproteobacteria > Hyphomicrobiales > Phyllobacteriaceae > Mesorhizobium > Mesorhizobium sp. B2-2-4. The sequence goes on from NZ_VFWB01000009.1 coordinate 255,824, forward strand.
TCTATGTCATCCAGGGAACGCCCCTGCTCGTCATTCTCTTCATCGCCTATTTCGGCGTCGCCAATCTCGGCTATGACCTTCCGGCGATCTACGCGGCCGGCCTTGGATTTACGCTCTACAGCAGCGCGTTCCTCGGCGAGATCTGGCGCGGGTCGATCCAGTCGATCAACAAGGGGCAATGGGAAGCGTCGTTCGTGCTGGCGCTTGGCTGGCGGCACACGATGACCGACGTCATCATCCCGCAGGCGCTTCGCGTCGCCATTCCTCCGACGGTCGGCTTCTCCGTTCAGGTCGTCAAGAACACCGCGCTTGCTTCGGTCGTCGGCTTTATCGAACTGACGAGAGCAGGACAGATCGTCTCCAGCGCCACGTTCCAGCCGCTGCCCGTCTATCTGACGGTCGCGGCCATCTACTTCGGCATCTGCTCCATACTGTCCCATGCCAGCCGCCGCCTGGAGCGCCGCCTGCAGCAGGCAGCCAACTGAAGATCCGGTTCATCACACCAGGGAGGAAAGTATCATGCTATTGAAGAGACTTGCTGTCGGGGTCGCCGCGATGCTGGCGATGATATTGCCCGCAAAGGCCGAGAGCACGCTGGACGCCATCGTGCAGCGCGGCACTATCAATGTCGGCGTCGGCCTTGGAACGCCGCCTTATGGCCTGATGGACAGCAGCATGCAGCCCGACGGCTATGACGTGTCCGTGGCAAAGGCAATCGCCCGCGATCTCGGCGTCAAGGTCAACATCGTCGACACGACGGCAGCCAACCGCATCCCGAACCTGACTTCGGGCAAGCTCGACATCGTGATCTATTCGTTCTCGATCACCGCCGAGCGCGCCAAGGCCATCGCGTTCACCAACACGTACTATGTCGACCAGCAGGTCTATGTCGGTCCCGCCGACCAGCCGATCACCAAGATCGAGGATCTGGCGGGCAGGAAGATCGGCGTGACGCGGGCCAGCACGAACGACATCGTCATGACCAAAAAGGCCGTCGAAGGCGCACAGATCCAGCGCTATGACGATGACGCGTCGACATCCCAGGCGCTGTTCGCAGGCCAGGTCGAAGGCATCGTGACCAGCGGCGCGCTTGCCCGCGCCGTCGAGGAGCACGATCCTAACCTCAAGAAGCAGTTCGTTGTGGCGCAGGCGCCGATGGGCATAGGCCTGCGCCGCAACGACCCGGACTTCCTGCACTGGCTGAACACGGAGCTCTTCATGCTTCAGTCGACAGGTGAGCTGCAGGCCCTGCAGAAAAAATGGATGGGTGTCGAAGTCGACCTGCCCCGCTTCTGAGAATGACTGGATCCGGGACTCCCCCGGATCCACACATGCCGCTGCGATCGGTTTATCGAAGGTTTTTCCATGAAAATCACGGATGTGAAGGTGCGCTGCTGCCAGCGCAAACCAGGCGATTTTGCCGCCAGCGCGTTTCGAACCGGGGATTTCGCGAAGTTCGAATTTCTCACCGTCACCATGATGACGGATACCGGGCTCGAGGCAACCGCCTTCGGGTTCGCCGGTCGTTCGGCGGCGGGCGCCGGCAGGCTGATTGCCGACACGCTGCGTCCGTTCTTCATCGGCCGTGACCCGCTCGACCGGGAAAAGGCATGGCACGATTTCCGGGTGGCCGACCGCTGGTGGGGCCACTTGCCGATCTATGCCTACGGACCATTCGACACCTGCCTCTGGCTGCTGTCGGCCACCGCCGCCGGGCAGCCTCTCTACAAATATCTCGGCGCCTTCCGCGAACGCGTGCCGGTCTATGGCAGCTCGATGATCCTGTCGGGGCCGCAGGACTATGTGAAAGAGGCGCTGCGCGCCAGGGCCGAAGGGTTGCGGGCCTACAAGCTCCATACACCCGGTCTCGATCTCGACTACGATATCGACGTCCATCGCCAGGTCCGCGCCGCCGTCGGGCCGGATTTCACGCTGATGTCGGATCCGGTCTCGATGTTCAATCTCGAGCAGTCGATCCGCTTCGGCCGCGAGCTGGAAAGGCTCGACTTCTACTGGCTGGAAGAGCCTTTATACGACGAGGACGTGCATTCGCTGCGGGAGCTCGCCCGCACCCTCGAAATCCCGCTCGTCGGGACGGAAGTCCTTGCGAAGCACCCTTACAGCATCGCCGAATGCATCTCGACGCGTGTCGTCGATCGCGTCCGGGCAGACGTTTCCTGGACGGGCGGCGTCACGGGCGTCATGAAGACGGCCCGCCTCGCCGAAGCCTTCGGCGTCAATTGCGAGATCCATACCGCCATCTTCCACCCGATGGAGATCGTCAACCTGCATTGCGCCGCGGCGATCAAGAACTGCGACTTCTTCGAAGTGCTCTATCCAATGGAGAACTTCGCCTTCGGCCTCAAGCAGCCGCTGCCGATCAAGGACGGCTACGCCGCGCCGCCGTCAGCCCCCGGCCTCGGGGTCGAGATCGACTGGGATGCCATCGACAACAGCACGATCTGTGAGGCCTGAGCGCCATGATGAAAGCTGTCTGCCTCGAGGAACCCGGCAAGATCTCGCTGGTCGAATTGCCCGAACCAAAACCGGGCCCGGGCGAAGTCGCGGTGCGGATGGAGTATGTGGGGTATTGCGGTTCCGACCTGACGTCGTTTCGCGGCCTCAATCCGCTGATCTCCTACCCGCGCGTCCTGGGCCATGAAATCTCCGGCACCATCTCGGCGCTCGGCGACGGCGTCAGCGCGCTTGCGGTCGGCCAGTCCGTGACTATTCTTCCCTATTTCAATTGCGGCAGGTGCCATGCGTGCCGCCTTGGCAGGCCGAACGCCTGCAAGGACAACCGGACGATGGGCGTCCAGCGCGAGGGCGCGATGGCCTCGATCGTCGTCGTTCCCGCGGGCAAGGTCATTCCGGTCGAGGGCATGCGCCAGCGGGACCTCGCGCTGATCGAGCCGCTTGCCGTCGGCTTCCATGCCGTCCGCCGCTCCGAGCTTTCGGCTGGAGAAACCGTCGTCATCCTTGGCTGCGGCGTCATTGGGCTCGGCGCCTTGCTCGGCGCTGTCAGGCGGGGCTCACGCGTGATCGCAGTGGACCTTAGCGCCGACAAACTCGCCGTTGCCAAGGTGCTCGGCGCCACTGACACCATCGATGCGTCGCGCGAAGATGTCCTGGCGCATGTCCTGGAACTGACCAGTGGGGACGGTCCGCAGGTCGTCATCGAGGCGGTCGGCGCGGATGCGACCTTTCGGCAGGCGATCGATCTCGTGGCGTCCTGCGGCCGGGTCGTCTATGTCGGCTACGCCAAGAACAAGATCGCTTACGACACCAAGTTCTTCCTGCTCAAGGAGATGGATATCCGCGGGTCGCGCGGCTCCGAGATCGCCGATTTCCACGATGTTATCGGCTATCTGAAGCAACATCGGGACGCCGGCGACCGCATCGTCTCACGCGTCGTGCCAATCGAGGAAGCCGGTGCGGCCATGCAAGCCTGGGACAAGAACCCCGGAGGCTTCACCAAGATCGTCGTCCGGATCGAAGCGAAGGAAGACGCATGAGCATCAAGGATATCTTCGGGCTGGAGGGGCAGCATGCGCTGGTGACCGGCGGCGGAAGCGGTCTCGGCCTTGCGATCGCCACCTGTTTCGTCGAAGCCGGCGCCAAGGTGACGATCGTCGGCACCAACGCCGCGAAGCTCGCTGCCGCCTGCGAGACGCTGGGGCCTTCCGCCACGAGCCATGTCTTCGACGTGACCGACACTGCCGGTGCCACGGGTTTCGCCAGCGAGGTGGCAAAAAAATCCGGACGCGTCTCGATCCTCGTCAACAATGCCGGCAACACGGTCAAGAAGCCGCTCGGCGAGATGAGCGTCGAGGCTTTCAATTCGGTGCTGAACGTCCATGTCGGCGGCGCCTTCGCCCTCTCGCGCGCCTTCCTGCCGCAGGTGACGGAAGCAAGGGGCAGCATTCTTTTCACCGCCTCGATGAGCTCTTTCCTCGGCATTCCCAACGTGATCGGCTATTCGGCGGCGAAAGCCGCCTATGTCGGCATGGTGAGGGCGCTCGCGACCGAACTTGCGCCCAGCGGGATACGCGTCAACGGTGTGGCACCAGGCTGGATCGACACCGCGCTTCTACGCCAGGCCACCGCAGCCGATCCGGAAAGGGCGCGCAAGATCAACAGCCGCATTCCCATGGGTCGTTTCGGCGAGGGCGCCGATATCGGCTGGGCCATGACCTATCTCGCCTCACGCGCCTCAGCCTATGTGACCGGCCATATACTGGTGGTCGACGGCGGCGCGCTGCACGGCTTCTGACACCATAGTTTTTCGAGGGAGAAAACAGATGACGACCGATACTGACAAGGCGATCTTCGAAGTCATCCGCAAGGAACTCTTCACGGCCGTCGTCGGCGACGTGCTCGATGTAATGGGCCACCGCCGGCAGTTCCTGCCGGCCGGGATCGTGCCGTTGCAGCCGGAGATGAAAGTCATCGGCCGCGCGATGCCGGTGCTGGAGGCGGACGTGTTTTCCGGCGGTTCGCCGGATGCGCACGGTCCGCTCGCGAACAAACCGTTCGGCCTCATGATGGAAGCGCTGGACAGCCTGACGGAGAACGATGTCTACATCGCCAGCGGCTCCTCCTTCCGCTACGCGCTGTGGGGCGGGCTGATGTCCACCAGGGCCCAGAAGCTGAAGGCTGCCGGCGCCGTCCTCAACGGCTATATCCGCGACTCCTGGGAAATCGAAAAGCTCGGCTTTTCGGTCTTCTCGCGCGGCATCTATGCCCAGGACCAGGGCCCGCGAGGCAAGGTGATCGACTATGGCTGCCCAATCGAGATCGAAGGCATCCTGGTAACGCCCGGCGACCTGATCTTCGGCGACCGCGAGGGCGTGCTTGTGATCCCGCGCGAGGCGGAAAAGGAAGCGATCGAGCGCGCGATCGAGAAGGTCAGCACAGAGAACAAGGTCGCAACCGCGATCCGCGACGGCATGAGCGCCTGCGAAGCCTTCCGTACCTTCGGCGTCATGTGAGCCGACGATGGACGATCCTCGTCTGCTCCTGCTCTGCGATCACGACAATGTGCTGGTCGCCTGCCGGCGCATCGAAGCCGGTGAGACCATCATCGTCGGCGGCGAGTCGCGCATTCTGATCAAGGCCGTGGAGCTCGGCCACAAGCTGGCGCGGCTGCCGATCGCCCCGGGGATGAAGGTCATCAAATACGGCGTCCCGATCGGCTCGGCGACGCGGTCGATCGGACCCGGCGAGCACGTCCATATTCACAATCTGAAGAGCGACTACACCAAAACGCACGTAATAGCGGAGACCGGATCATGACCGGCGAACAGTCCACCATCCTCGGCTATCTCAGGCCGGACGGTCGCAAGGGCATCCGCAACATTGTGATCGTGGCCTATCTGGTAGAGTGCGCGCATCATGTCGGTCGCGAAATTGTCTCCCATTTCCGCGGCAGGGACGTGCATCTGATCGGCTTTCCAGGCTGCTTTCCCAATCCCTATGCGCAGCGGATGATGGAGCGTCTGTGTACGCATCCCAATGTCGCCGCGGTACTGCTGCTGTCACTGGGATGCGAAAGCTTCAACAAATTCTCGCTCGCCCGCACCGTCGAGGCAAGCGGACGGCCGGTGGCCACGCTGACGATCCAGGAAAACGGCGGTACCTTGTCGACGATTTCCGACGGCATCGAATGGGTCGGGCAACGCCTGCAAGAGCTGGGCGCGGTCGCGAGAGTGCCAATGGATGCGAGTGAACTTATCGTCGGCACGATCTGCGGCGGGTCGGACGGCACCAGCGGCATGACCGGCAACCCCGCCGCCGGCCTTGCCTTCGATCGGCTGGTCCGTGCGGGAGCAGCCTGTATTTTCGAGGAGACCGGCGAGCTGATCGGCTGCGAAGAGATCATGGCGAGCCGTGCCGTGACGCCTGGACTCGGCGTCGAGCTGCGCGCCTCCGTGGCAAAGGCAGCGCAATACTACGCGACGCTAGGCTATGGCAGTTTCGCTCCGGGCAATGCCGATGGCGGCCTATCCACCATCGAGGAGAAATCGATGGGTGCCTATGCCAAATCGGGCTCGTCGCCGATTTCGGGCCTCATCAAGCCGGGCGACATTCCCCCTGGCGGCGGACTCTACCTGATGGATGTCGTGCCGGACGGGGACGTGCGTTTTGGCTTCCCCAACATCTCGGACAATGCCGAGATCGTGGAGCTCATCGCTTCCGGTTGTCACCTCACGCTCTTCGTCACCGGCCGCGGTTCGGTCTCGGGGTCGGCGGTCGCACCGGTCATAAAGATCTGCGCCAATCCCGAAACATACCGTCGCCTGTCGGGCGACATGGACGTCGATGCCGGACGTATCCTCGAAGGGGCCGCCACCTTGTCGGATGTCGGCGACGAAATCTTCAATCTGGTTCTTGCTGTCGCCAATGGCCATGCGACGAAATCCGAACAACTCGGGCACCGCGAATTCATCCTGACCTACAAGACTTTCGAACCGATCGGTCCCGCATGTCTGCCGGGCGCACAGCGAAAGGCTGGTCACCGAAGCTGAAGCCGCCGGCGTTTGCCGTGTGCCTGCGAGCGCTGTTTGCCTCTGTGCTGAAGCTGCGCGATCCTTGACCAGCGCAGGAGCAAATGCGTGGCGGGCCGAACAATCTGGCGACAAGCTCACTCGTTTTGTTTGAAGCGCGGCACGCCGAAACGGATTCATGCGAGCCGCTTAGGTCTTGTTTTGCATGTCGCTAGATCGAACCGAGGTTGCTTGGGCAAACCAGCATTGGGCTGGCGGCTCGCAACCGCCTCACCTCCATACGGACAATTCAAATCAGCGGGCCTGCGTCAGCCATACGCCGCTTCCTGATATCTGGGGGAAGCGTCTTCTCGTTTTGGCGAGGGTTCTGTTCCGCCGGCGCGAATGAGCTGCCTGCCTGGTCGGAAAAAAACAGCTTCCAGCGGCCCGGGCGGAACGCTACCCGGCTCTTCTGGGCCGCGGGATGATCGACGGGCAGCTCGATCTCGACGCGCTGGCGTTCGCCGCCGATCTCGAGTTCCACCCGGCGGGTGCCGGCGACGCG